>JAVEXO010000022.1:0-43863 GCA_034003955.1 Spirochaetia bacterium
CGCCAGTCAGCCATAGAGGCAATGGCTCAAGAAATAGAAGATAGGGCCAAGACTCTCGATGAACGAGAGAATTCGTTCAAACAAATGGCAGAACGGTACGAGAATAGAAGGGCGAACGTCGAGCAAAACGCCATGTACCTGAACGGCATGCCACCAGCGGATGCGGTAAAGATACTCGTTGCGTCTGACGATCAGACCGTCATCGACATTCTGCGAGCCGTCGAAGAGATCGCGGCTCGGACGGGAGAAGCCTCCGTCGTATCGTATTGGTTGTCGCTGATGCCGGCGGAACGCTCCGCAACACTGCAGCGAAAGATGAACGCGAAACCTGCGTCACTGGATTAGCGCCGAATAGCTCCTTACAGAGCGATCCGGACAGTCCGGACGCGAAAGGAGCCTGCATAGATGCTGGCGCTACCAGGTATTCCCGCCCTTCCTGGCGGAATAGAATCACCACGGCAAACGACCTCTTCTCATAAGGCCAGTACCGTCGGAGAAAGCCCCTTCTTAAAGATGCTCTCTCTCCTTGGATCAGGGAAATCAGCCGCAGAGGCCGGGATGACAAGCGCAGGTCAGCCTGTCGGTGCCGCATCCTTGCTAAGCAACAAGTCTGGTGGCAAGCTGGGTAAGCAGAAGAGCAACAAGGAATCCGAGGCTTCAAGCCAGGCTATAAAACAAGGTCTTGCACGCCTCGTTAGCACGCCTCTAGGCAACAAGACTAAGAGTTCGGCGACTCAGGCTGTTCCAGCCGATGATGGCTCTACTGCTCTCAAGACTCAGAAACTACACAAGGATTCCAAAGGTCAAGACGATCCAATGACGGCTGCCCAGACTGCCATGGCCTTGAAGGCGCAAGGCCCATTGTCGCCGGCCAAGACTGCCGCCGGTCTGGAAGGTCAACTAGTCTCGGGTATAGGCCCGCGCGCTGTTGCACGCGATGGCAAGAATGGCCCTGGCAGCAATGCTGGTAACGAAGCCAGCATAGAGACGATTGGTACTCATACCGAGCGTGCTGAGGGTGGTAAGAGAGTCAGCGTCGTCGATATGAGACTAAAGGCTCGCTCCGAACAGGCCTTGAGACAATCTTCCGGCCGTAACGCGGCCCGCAGCTCTGATCAGACGGCAGCCGGCGAGTCAGTCAAGCATGAACTTTCGGCCACAAGGAACGATACCGATGGTTCAGCATTCGGAGCTCGCCTGGCATCGAGTCTCGAGGCTCCCGTGGAAAATTCTTCTGCCCCGCTCAAGGATGGCGCCCAGGCTCAGCCACAGAGTCTGACAGAGAATCTGGCAACACGTCTGAGGGATGGGGCTGCAGATATTGTTCGTTCTGCCCAGATTGTGCTTAAGGACGGAGATTCAGGCATTATTAGGCTGCGCCTTGAACCAGAATCTCTTGGAGGCGTCAAGATAGAACTGAAAATGACCGAAAAACAAATAAGCGGCAAGATAGTCGTTCAGTCGGATATAGCCGGAGAGGCCTTTCGCTCGTCACTGGACGCGCTCAAGGATGCCTTTGCCGAATGCGGATTCGAGACGACAGCCTTGGAGGTAGAGGTCAGGAATGGTCTTGCCTCAGGAGCCGAAGGAAATGCAGAAGACCGTTCCGGCGGAGACGGGCCCTATTGGAGCCGGTCCCTCAAGGAGCTAGACGCTGCGGTTCCTATGGTGGCCACTGCCGGTCGTGATGGCCTGGTCAATGTTGTTGTGTAAGAGACAAAGGAGCGATCCATGGATATAGACCTACGGATGAGTCAGACGGATGCGAGCATGACAAGGCTCCAGGTCGACGCACTGAACAAGGAACTTGGTGGCGGTAAGGCGTACAAGCCGGACCTCGATAAGGACGATTTCCTTAAGATTCTAATCACCCAGCTGCAACATCAGGATCCTACCAACCCGATGCAGGACAAGGAATTCATAGCCCAGATGGCCCAGTTCTCGTCTCTCGAGCAGATGACAAACATGGCTACGAGTTTTGGAAAGCTGTCGAGTGTCCTTAATTCCAGCGAGGCTCAGTCCCTCTTGGGTAGAACCGTAGAGGTGATAGATGGTGAGAACGCAATTTACGGTAAGGTATCTCAGGTCGTTCGTGGTGAATTCCCGCTCGTGATGGTCAATGGTTCCTTCTATGACCTCGAGCAGGTCAGTAAAGTCGAAGAGTAAGGAGGCGCCGATATGATGCGCTCATTGTATTCAGGCGTAGCGGGACTCCAGAACCACCAAGTGAGGATGGACGTGCTTGGTAATAATATTGCCAACGTCAACACCACCGGTTTTAAAAAGGGCCGCGCTAATTTCCAGGACCTCCTGTATCAACAGATGTCGGGGGCTGCCAGGCCGACGACTGAGGTTGGTGGTGTTAACCCCAAGGAAATTGGACTCGGCATGTCGATAGCGTCTATAGACACCATCCACACCCAGGGCTCTCTCCAGACAACCGGTGTCATGACCGATGTGGCCCTACAGGGTAACGGGTTCTTCGTTCTAGGCAAAGGTGAGCAGACACTGTTCACTCGTGCCGGAGCCTTTGGCCTCGACGCAGATGGCCGTCTTGTAAACCCTGGTAGTGGTCTGCGGGTGCAGGGTTGGAATGCCCAGGTCATAAACGGTGTGGAGATACTCAATACATCGGGCGCCCTCGACGATCTCGTCATTCCAATAGGATCAAAGGATCCGGCACGTGCTACCGAGCAGGTAAACCTGGCGTGTAATCTTGACAAGCGTCTACCAGAACTTCCGGAAGGTGCGGCAGCCGAGACGATACGGCAAGGAACCTGGCGTGTAGAAGAGAAGGTCTACGACGCATTTGGCAAGCAGCACATAATGCGTGTCGAATTTACCCGGGTGATAGGACAGCCTAACCAATGGCAAGGCACGGTGAGCATAGACCCAGAGGCAGAAACCGCGACCAATCCTACGGTCGGAATCACTCCCGAGGGCCAGCAGGGCAATACATTTACCGTTGAGTTTGACAATCTTGGAACGCTTCGCAGGATAGTGGACGGGCAGGGTAATCCTTCAGCAGAGGAAGGCGTGCTCTCCATGAATGTCTCATTCGATGTAGCCGACACCACAGCCGGTGAGGGAGGCGTACAGACCCGCCAGAACTTTTCCCTGAACATGGGCCAGGTAGGTAGTGTACGCAACACCATAACGCAGTTTGCGGAGTCATCAAGCACCAAGGTCTTCATGCAGGATGGTTATGGCATGGGTTATCTTGACAACTTCAAGATTGACCAGTCTGGTATCATAACTGCCGTCTACTCCAATGGTTCAACAAGGACCCTGGGTCAGATAGCCCTGGCTACGTTTACCAACCCCAATGGACTCGAGAAGACGGGTGAGACAAACTTTGTGGCATCCAACAACTCAGGCATGGCCAACATAGGCCCATCGGGGATAGCGGGCAAAGGCAAGATAATTGCAGGCACCCTTGAGATGTCAAACGTCGATTTGGCTGAACAGTTTACAGACATGATAGTGACCCAGAGAGGGTTCCAGGCAAACTCAAAGACTATACAGACGTCTGATCAGATGCTGCAGGAACTCCTGACACTCAAGAGGTAAGGGCTCTTAGCCCTCGGAGGTGATGATGATAGAGCTTACCAGACTTTCTGGTGACGTGTTCTGGTTAAACCCGCATCAGATAGAGTATATTGAGCGGACTCCAGACACGTCCGTCGCGATGTTGTCTGGCAAGCGCATCATGGTTAGAGAGGGCATATCAGAGCTCACGACCAAGATTGTCGAATACCGTCGCCTCATAGGCGCGTTCAAGAACGAGGAGTAGGGGATGGATCTCGCTACTATTATTGGCCTCGGCGCCGGTTTCTTCTGCATCATAGCCTCCATGTACGCTTCTGGTGGTGTTGTTACTACCTATCTTGACGCTGCAAGCGTCTTGATGACCATTGGAGGATCGTTCTTCGGCCTCATGATGAACTATAGCATCAAGGAGATGCTCACACTACCCAAGATATTCGGGCTGGCGTTCAAGGTTCCTGACTTTGGTGAGATGAAGATTGCCGAAACGCTACTTTCTCTCTCCGAACGCGCCAGGCGTGAAGGTATCCTGTCTCTGGAAGAAGAGATAGAAAGCGTAGACAGCGCGTTCATGCGGCGTGGCCTGCGCATGGTCGTAGACTCAACCGATCCAGAAGTCATAAAGAATATCCTTGAGACTGAACTGTCGCAGATGAACGAGCGACATGGGCGTTGGCTCAAGATGATAGACCAGTGGGCCAAGCTGGCTCCTGGCATGGGCATGCTTGGCACTGTCCAGGGCCTCATAGCCATGATGAAGAACCTTGAGGACAAGAGCCGTATCGGCCCCAACATGGCCGTAGCCCTCATCACCACCTATTATGGTGCCATGATGGCTAACTTCCTCTTTACTCCGTTGATGGGTAAGATCGCCAATCAGGACGCGGCAGAAACAAAGGTACGCGAGATGATAATTGAGGGTGTCCTGTCTATACAGCAGGGCGACAATCCTCATATTCTGCAGATGAAGCTCTCTTCGTACCTGTCTCCAGAGAGCCAGAAGAAGCTTGAAGAACTGCACCCGCAGGCATAAGGTGGGATGGTAATGGCACGAAAGAAGAAAGCGCCCGACATAGGAGGCTCCGGAGAATGGATAGTCACCTATTCAGACATGGTGACCCTTCTTCTGTGTTTCTTCGTCGCGCTTTTCGATGTCACAGAGGTAGATGTCGTACAGCTCAATCAGATGATATCGAGCCTCAATAACATAGGCATGGGCTCGTCTACCGGCGGCAATAGCCTGTCTGTAGGCCGTATGGCCGAACTTGGCAACTCAATAAACACGCTGCCTTCGATGGAGAAGGGCAAGATGCTGGCTACCGCCAAGAAAAAAGCAATTTCTTTATTCCAGCCCGAGATAAAGTCCAATAAGGTCAGGATAAACTCAGATGAGCGTGGACTAGTAATATCTCTTGCGTCAGACGCTTTCTTTAGGCCTGCAAGCGCCGATATTGATATAGAAGAGACAAGGACTATGCTTGTGCGCCTCTCTGAGCTTTTAAAGTCGAGTGATTTGGCTGGAAGGAAGTTCAGGATAGAGGGACATACCGATTCTTCGAGTACCGACCCTGCGGGTCCCTGGGAGTCAAACTGGGAACTGTCTACTGCGAGGGCCTTGGGCGTGCTACACTATTTGAACGATTTTGGTGTTCCTGAGAACCGTTTCCAGGTATCTGGACTTGCGGCGACCATGCCCATAGCCGATGATTCCACGGCAGAGGGGCGAGCGTATAATAGACGCGTCGATATTATTATATTGGATGAGGGCCATCTATGATGACCGGAGGTAGTAATCTATGAGCGACGATTTCGACAAGGGCGGACCGGATTTTAGTGAAACCCCGGATGTTGTCGATAAGCCCAAGGGCAAGGGAGGCGGCAAGGCCTTGCTTGGCCTCCTTAAGTGGATAGCCGTGGGCCTTGGTGCTGTTATATTCATCATAGTCATAGTCGTCGTCACCGTAAGCCTGCTCAATCGTCAGGCCAAGCCCATGACGACCGTGCCCACTTCTGAAGAGTATCAACGTGCTACTCCAATATGGGCCACCTTTACGTCTATAGACCAGATAACGACGAGTACCATAGACAAGGAACCATGGTCGGTAATGGTCAAGCTAAACCTAGCCTATGACGCGGCAGACAAGAATATACAGACCGAGCTTACCTCGAGGAAGTATCAGATACAGGACGCCTTGCGCAATTATTTTAGCAGCAAGAAGATAGAGCAGATGTTGCCTGATAGGGAACGTGAGCTTAAGGAAGAGTTGCTGGAAATGCTCAATCGCATGCTTTCCAAGCCCGTCATAAAGGACGTGTATTTCCAGACTTTTTCTAGAAACCAGATGTAGGCATGGATTATTACCCGCGAGGCGAGTAGTCTAGCGAAGCGAGACTACTCGCGACGTTGCTAAATGTAATTTTCTATGCAATTATATAAGGCGGAGTAAACAGATGACTGAAGTCCTGTCCCAGGACGAGATAGACCAGCTACTCACCGCCATAAACGCAGGCGACACATCGCTTGAGACGGTGCAGTCTGCCACCGACTCACGCAAGATAAAAATATACGACTTCCGCAGACCAGACAAATTCTCCAAGGAACAGATGCGCACGGTGCAGAACATGCACGAGACCTTTGCGCGCCTCACTACCACGAGCCTTTCTGCTTCACTTCGTATACTGGTAAACGTACACGTGGCATCGGTGGATCAGCTTACCTACGAGGAGTTCATTCGGTCTATCCCGACGACTACGACCTTGGCTGTCGTCAGCATGGATCCTCTAAAAGGCCAGATAATCCTTGAGATAGACCCGGCTGTTACCTTTACCATCATAGACCGCCTTTTTGGAGGAGCCGGTGAGGGCTCCAAGCTGACGCGTGAACTAACCGACATAGAACATTCCGTGATGGAAGGCATCATAGTAAAGATTCTGGGCAACCTTCGCGAGGCTTGGACACAGGTTATTGACTTGAGGCCAAGGCTTTCCCAGATAGAGGTAAACCCTCAGTTTGCCCAGATTGTACCGCCCACAGAGATGGTCGTTCTCGTCACCCTGGAGACAAAGATAGGTGACGTAGAAGGTATGATGAATCTGTGCATACCATACCTGACGATCGAACCCATCATCTCAAAGTTGTCGGCCCAGTACTGGTATTCATCGGTACGCAGGGGTGCGACGACCGAGAATCTCAATATTCTTAAGGAAAAGCTGTCTACCATAGACGTGCCCATTATAGCTGAGATTGGACGAATACAGGTTACCGTCAGGGATGTGCTTAACCTCAATCTTGGCGACATCATACGCCTGTATAACGTCAAGGTAGATGATCCAATGGTCTTGAATGTCGGGAACAAGAAAAAATTCTTGTGCCGACCCGGAGTCATCGGAAAGAAGATGGCTGTTCAGATAAGCAAGAAGCTCGAGGAGCTCGGCCAGGAAGAATACGAAGAACTGGCCGCGGAAGGTGAGGATTCGTATGAGTGACGGCGCTCTCTCCCAGGACGAGATAGATTCCCTGTTGGCGGGACTCGATCCTAGCGCGGGCGGCTCTCCGTCCCCGAAGGCATCGGCAAACGGTCTGACCGCAGGCGAGCTGCAAGGCTTTGGCTCCATCCTGGCCGGATTGAGTGACACCCACGCCCAGACCGTGTCTATGATGACCGGTAAGGATGTCACATTCTCCGCTCCACGAACAGACGTCACGACCAGAGACGGCATGTTGCCATCTCTGCCCGACGAGGTTCTGGCCGTAAAGATCGATATGGTCGGAGGCATACCAGGCGATCATCTCTTCCTTGTAGCCAAGGATACAGCGCTTAAGATAGCATCCTTGGCTAATCAGGACGAATCGCTTACAGAGCTCGACGATATGGCTATTTCTGTCGTCTCGGAATGTATTTCTAGCATGACAGGCTCTGCCATCAATGCATTCACCGAGAAATCAGGTAATCGTTCCATTCAATCGGATGTGGCAGACGGTGCCTTTGGCCCCAAGGCCATAGCGCGTTTCCCTGCCGGTGATTTCATACGGGTAGCCTATGATCTTACAATAGACGGCTCCCCCTTCAAGATATGGGAAATTTACTCTCAGTCCTTCGCCAAGGATGTCGTTGTTGCCTCAGGCATGCAGGCCCCTGCCCAGCAGCCTATGGGAGGCCAAACGCCTCAGGCAGGAGCCATGGGAATGCCTTCTATGGGATATCAGCAGCCTATGTTCCAGCAGCCCATGATGCAACAGCCTCAGGGCATGTACTCGTCACCGGGTATGGGCCAGCCTAACGTCCAGCCTGTCCAGTTTGCCAACCTGGGACTCGGAAACTCGGCCCAGGAATCTGGCAACATCGGCCTCATCATGGACGTGTACATGGAGCTCACCGTAGAGCTTGGCCGCACAAAGAAACTGATTAAGGATATCCTGGGTATTGGCGAGGGCACCATCATAGAGCTCGATAAACTTGCAGGCGAGCCAGTCGACATACTCGTCAACCATAAGCTCATAGCCAAGGGTGAGGTCGTGGTCATCGACGAAAACTTTGGAGTGCGTGTCACCGAGATAGTCTCACCCATGGAGCGCATGGCGGACTTAAGCTAAGCCGAATTAGAGACAGTATGACGAAAGCTTGTCTCTCATATGCTATGATGAATACGAAGCTAGTAATCTCGGGCGTAGTCCCGCACGAAGCCAAGGCGTAGTGTAATGCAAACTGGTGCCGCTTCCATCTTCAAGGGAATATCTTCCAGTCTACCATCGACGAGGGGCAAGCTCGCCGCCACTGCCAGCCGCGAAACAAGACGCAGATTATCCTTGGTACGCCAGGTAAACTCGGTGCCCAGTTCAAAGACAGGAGATATGACTTCAGCTCCATAATTAACACCGCGGCCGTCCTTATCGGCGAAGTCAATTGAACCACCGCCAGCCATGGCTCCCAGGCCAAGCTCTAGTCCTGCTCCCGCGCTACCCGGTCCTTGGCCAATTTCCCAGCGATAGCCATGTTTGAGCATCAGAAAAGCGGCCCCGACAATCCCGGCCTTTAGTGTGTAATCTTCGGCACCAGGCTCATACACCGTGTCATCACTGATGACGGTATGCACCGCTGCCCCAATCTCGTAACCATAATAGAATCCGCCTCCCGCACTAACATTGATGCCGTTGAAACGGCGAAGTTCTATCCCTGGCAGTACTACGGTATTTTTTATTGTTTGATTATTTTTATCCTAAGCAAGTGTCATCCAGTTCATCGATACACCATAACTCGGCGAAGCAATACCGCTCATCCAGTCTTGTGTTTCTTCTGCCTGAAGACCGCCAGAGGCTACTAGAAGCAACAATGCCAGGCCCCCAGCCTGTGTAATAAAACGTTTCATAGCGTTTCCTCCAATAAAACCATATCGTAGCATGATCAGATATACAAAATTGCCTTGACTGTTCAAGGATAAAGCTTGTAATCCATAGAGTTTGTTGCCTTTCCCCCCTTCTTAGCTGTACAATGGCGAGCGGGGGTAACATGACCAAGCAAATCAGGGTATCGTGCGCCTTCATTCTATTCGTGTCCATCGTAGGCGCTACCTTTGCCCAGGGTACGGCGGCGCCTGAGGTCGATGAAACCACGCTTGTCTTGCCAGATGCCCCCCAGGCAGGCACGCCTAGCCAGGGTTCATCCATACTCCCATACGTCCTACGCATGGTGCTGGTGCTGGGCCTCGTGATAGCGGCCATCTATGGTCTGTATGCCCTTATCAAGCGTTCTGCCAAGCCTTCTGATACCTTTGACAGCTATCTTAGAATCTTGGCAACGTCAAAGCTCGGTGTAGGGCGTAGCCTACATGTCGTCTCTTTAGGCGAAAAGGCCTGGCTCATCGGCTCTACCGACACGGCTGTAGGTCTCATAGCAGAAATAGACGACAAGGAATTGATAGACGCGCTGGCGCTCCGTGCCTCTGAGGCGCCCCATACGCCACGCAGGGACTTTGGCTCTATACTAGGTGAACTTCTAGGTCGCAAGGGTTCCAAATCGACCGCCTCCGTTTCAAATGATTTTTTCAATCGCCAGAAGGATAGGCTCAAGAAATTCTAGGCTGGCCCAGGCTGGCACTGCTCGATTCGTGGAGGAATGCGTGCGAAGAGCAATCTGTATAGTCATCCTGTCTTTGCTCGGCCTTGGTGCCTGGGCTCAGGAAACGAGCACCTTCCCCGCCACTCCTGCCGATACGGCCAGGAGCGTGCCTGTACCCAATGTGCAAACCCAGACTACGCCCTTTCCTGGAGGCGTTTCCAATCCCACCACGGCCATTCCCCGGAACCTGCCTGTGGTACCCTTTGTAGACCTCTCGGTGCGATCGCCTGAGACGGGACAGGAAGTTGCCTTCAGCCTGCAGCTGCTCCTGCTTCTTACGGTGCTTTCTCTGGCGCCGAGCATGATCATCCTCATAACCAGTTTCCTGCGCATCTCTATAGTGCTTGACTTTGTAAAGCGTGCCCTGTCACTTCAACAGGTACCTCCCAGCCAAGTGCTTATGGGCATAGCCTTGTTCTTGACCGTATTTATAATGTGGCCTACCTTCGACGAGGTGTACACACAGGCTCTAAAGCCACTAGCCGACGGGCAGATTGGCATAGAAGAGGCATATCGGGCGACTGAAAAGCCTTTCAGGCTTTTCATGTACTCACAGATGCAGAAGGACCCGGAGAATATACGGCTTTTCATGAACCTGCGGGGGCTTCCTAAACCCCAATCCCTGGCCGATGTTCCAACGTACGTGCTCATCCCTGCCTTCATCCTGAGCGAACTCACCATAGCCTTCAAGATAGGAATACTGCTCTATATCCCGTTTATAATCATAGACATGGTGGTGGCCTCCACGCTCATGTCGATGGGTATGATCATGTTGCCGCCGGTCATGATTTCTACACCGTTTAAACTGATACTATTCGTTCTTGTTGACGGATGGAACCTCATGGCGCGGCAACTCGTGGAGTCGTTCTTAAGGAATAGCGTATGAACATAGCCCAAGCCGCGGCGTTGATGAGCGGAGCCGTTCTTGAAGTCGTCATTCTGGCTGCTCCAATCCTGCTTACGGCTCTGGTGGTGGGTCTCATCGTGAGCATCCTGCAGGCTACGACGAGTATCCAGGAACAGACACTCACCTTTGTGCCAAAAATTGCCTCTATAATGCTCGTTCTAGCCTTGCTGGGAGGCTGGATGTTCTCCCACCTTGCCGAGTATACAAAGCGTCTCTTCGACCTTATCCCGGAGCTGGCGGGATGAACGGGTCAGGCTCGTGCTGAACGAACTGCTCGCCGACGCCGACCTCTTCTTCATAATAGCGGTTAGGGTTCTGGCCATGATAGAGACGGCTCCTCTTTTATCGGGAGATGGTGTTCCCCAGGTGGCCAAGGTAGGCCTTGCAGGCTTCGCCGCCTCGGCGGTCTTCCCCTGGGTAAAGGAAGCCGGATACATCATGCCTTCTAATGCCGGCTCCTATGTAGCCATAGTCTTAGGTGAGGCCATGATAGGCATCATCATAGGTTTCTTCCTGACCATGATATTCAACGCGTTTACAACGGCGGGGCAATTCTTCTCTCTCCAGATGGGTTTTGGCGCTTCTACAACGTACGATCCCCTGGCCCAGGTCGAAATTCCTGTCGTTGGCCAGTTTCTAAACCTGGTGGCCATGTTCGTTTTCGTGACGACGAGTGGTTTTCAGCGGCTGTTCCTCATTGGTGTCAAAGGCAGCTTCCAGGCCCTGAGAGCCGTCGATCTGCTTTCAAGAAGGGCCGACTTCATGGGCTATGTGGCCGGTTCGCTTGGGTCCCTCTTCCAGAATGCCCTGCTACTGGCCTTTCCAATCTTTGGCACCCTGCTTCTCATATCGGTGACGACTGGGCTTCTTTCCAAGGCGGCTCCTCAGATAAATCTTCTCACCGAAGGTTTTCCTATATCCATACTCGTAGCCTTTCTCCTCATGACAAGTGCGATGCCATTCATGATAGAAGCCTTTTCTTCACTGGTAGACATCGGCTTTCAGAGCATAGCAAACATCCTGCAGGGCACTGCCTCCATGAGAGGCAGGTAATACCCATGCGAGGATACAATCTGTTAGATGATGATATACTCCGCGTTCATCTGCAGTGGTTTGCCCCGGAAGACGAAGGCAAGACAGAGGATCCTACAGAGTACCGCCTCAAGAAGGAGAGGGAAGAAGGCAGGGTTCCAAAGAGCCCAGACCTCGTAAGCGCTATAGGTCTTCTCTTGGCTTCCATAACATTGGCTATCATTGGCCCCTGGATATTCTACTCTCTACGAGAGATGACGCGGTGGTTCCTGACGGTCTCCATTGAGTTGGATCCTGTAAGCGAGGCGGGACCCCTGGCCATGGCATTCTTCAATCAATTCATACGACTTGTATGGCCCATAGCCGTCGTCGCCATGATAGCCGGCGTCTTTGGCAATATCCTGCAGACTGGATTTCTTTTTACGACGAAGCCTCTAAAGCCAGACTTCAAGAAGATAGTGCCCCGCTTTGGTCAATACTTCAAACGCACCATGTTCTCGGGAGAAGCCTTGTTCAATCTGTCTAAGTCAATTTTCAAGATAGGCGTCATAGGCATAGTGGCCTACCTCAACATACGTTCAGAGTTGCCACGCCTTATGAGGCTTTTTAGTTCGACTGTCTGGAACTCTTCGATATTCCTGGCTGGAATAGTCATTCGTATAATAATCGAGGCAGCCATTCTGATGTTGGCACTAGCGGTGCCCGACTATATCTTTCAACGTCGTCAGTTTAAGAAACGCCTCAAGATGTCAAAGCAGGAGGTCAAGGAAGAACGGAAGATGTTCGAGGGAGACCCCATGATCAAGGGTCGACTCAAGGATAGAATGCGCGACATCATGTCAAAGAATATGGCTGTAAACGTGCCAAAGGCCGATGTCGTCGTCACAAACCCGACACATTTTGCCATAGCCGTTGAGTTTGACCCGATGACCATGGCCGTGCCTACGGTTACGGCCAAGGGTGCCGACGAGATGGCGTTCAGGATACGTACACTGGCCAAGGATAATGGCGTTCCAATCATAGAGAACCGGCCCTTAGCCAGGGCTCTGTACGCCGAAGCAGACGTAGGGGATGCCATACCAGAGGCCTACTACGAGGCCATTTCAAGGATACTGGCCCACGTTGCCAAGATCGATAAGCGTGTAGCAGCCAAGTATGCATCCATGGGCTCATAGCATGTCTCGAGTGTCGATCCTGCATTGTTGAATCGTGAGTAATAGGGTACGATGAGAGGACATCATGTCGGATAACAGGCGAGTACTCAAGGAAACGTTTGCTACCAACCTCTCGGATTATACGGTTGCCGTGGCGGCCGTAGCCGTCGTCATGATGATAATCATACCCTTGCCTACCGTTCTTCTGGACGTTCTCATGTCGTTAAACCTGGCATTAGGCCTGTTGATACTGCTGTTGGTTCTATCTGTCAGACGTGCCGTTGACTTTTCTGTCTTTCCAACCATGCTGCTTGTGGCGACAATATTCAGCCTTGCCCTCAACATATCGTCAACGAGGCTCATCCTTACCAAGGGCGCTGACTTCAATGGCAGGATAGTCAGAGCCTTCAGCACCTTCGTCGTAGGCTCCGGAGGCACCGAGGGTCTTGTAGTCGGCTTTATCATCTTTATAATCATCATAGCCGTACAGGCAATAGTCATAACAAAAGGCGCCACCCGTATTGCAGAGGTAGCAGCCAGATTCACCCTCGATGGCATGCCTGTAAAGCAGATGGCCATAGAGTCAGAATACAACTCGGGGGCCATCACCGAGGAAGAGGCCAGGAAGCGCAAGGATGATGTCCAGCGCGAGGTTGACTTCTATGGCCAGATGGATGGCGCCAGCAAGTTCGTGTCGGGCAACGTGACGGTTGGTATCTTCATAAGCGTCATCAACCTGATAGGCGGCTTCATAGTCGGCATGGTCATTCACGCCGAGCCCTTCCAGGTGGCATTGGGCACCTATACCTCTTTAACAATAGGCGATGGCCTCGTGTCTCAGCTTCCATCGCTGCTCATTTCGGCAGCTACTGGCATCATTGTAACCAGAGCCAATAGTCAGGGCACCTTCGGCTCCGAGGTAACGGCTCAGTTTACCCAGAACGCCAGGATATACTGGGTTGGTTCAGGCGTGATGGCCGCCATGGCCTTGCTTCCTGGATTTCCATGGTACGTGCTCCTGCCGCTTTCTGGTCTCATGGCATACCTTGCATGGGGTCTTTCAAAGAAGGCCGTGCTCGATAACGACAAGGCCAAGCTGAGAGCGGCCGAAGGATCGGCCAGAAAGTCTGAATCTCCCCAGGAGCTGTCTCCCGTTGTTCCCCTGGATCCTATAAGTCTGGAACTGGGCTATGGCCTCATTCCCCTTGTGGACAAGGACAAAGGCGCCGAGCTCCTGGAGCGCGTCACCCGTATTCGCAAGGAGAGCGCCATAGACATGGGTCTTGTCGTCCCACGCATCCGTATCATAGACAATATGAGGCTGGAGCCTTCCGAGTACTGCTTCAAGATACGCGGCGTGGAGATAGGCCGTGGCATCATCAGGTTAGGCTACTATATGGCCATTAACCCCGGTGGCGTATCGGAGGAAATCCAGGGTGAACGTGCCAAGGATCCTGCCTTTGGTCTACCGGCCGTATGGATTTCTGAGGATGTGCGGGACAAGGCCGAGAGGGCGGGCTATACGGTTGTCGATGCGCCGAGCATAGTAGCCACCCACCTGACAGAGATAATAAAGCGCTATGCCGCCGATATACTCGGCCGGCAGGAGATACAGGGCATGCTCGACGCACTCAAGAAAGACTACCCGGCAGTCGTAGAGGATGCCCAGAAGAACCTCTCCCTGGGTGAAATTCAGAAGGTGCTACAAGGGCTTCTTCGGGAACAGGTTTCAATACGCAATCTGGTAGCCATCCTGGAGACGCTGGCAGACTATTCGGGCATCACCAAGGATCCAGGTTTCCTCGTAGAGAAGGCGCGGCAATCCCTTGGCCGCCAGATATGTCTTCAGTACGCCGATCAAGACAAGGCTATTAGAGTGCTGACAGTAGAGCCTGTACTGGAACAGAAGATTATAGACGCACGGGTAGACACACCCTCCGGTGCCATGTCTGCCCTGGAACCCACGGTACAAAGACAGTGGATAAAGGCATTGACCCTCGCCGTAGCGGCCGTGCAGAAGCAGGGGCATTTTCCTGTTCTGCTCTGCTCAGAGGCCGCCAGAGCCCTCGTTAAATCGAGTACTGAACGTGAAATACCAGACCTTGTCGTGCTTTCTGTGCCGGAGATCGTGGCGGACGTGCAGGTAGAGGCCATAGGCGAGATTCGGCTAGAAGGATAAGAAGATGCAATATTTGGTAGAGCAAGGATCGAGCCACAGGGAGGTCCTGGAGAAGGTACGTGCTCGATATGGAGAGTCTGCACAGGTCCTGAGTCACAGAACCGTTAGATCTGGTGGTTTCTTTGGACTCTTTGCCCGTGAGGGTGTTGAGATTACCTTCTATCTAAAGGATGATGCGCTTCGCGAGGGAGAAAAGAAGAAGGCGGACATAGAGGAAGAAAAACGTCGCCTGCTCGATAGGGTCAGCCAGGAACGAGCCATCCAGGAGGTGCTATCGGAGGTTCGCTCGCTTAAGGAGACGCTCGCCGAATCGGCCTCAAGGCCTGTAGGTTCCGATGGAGAGCATCCTACCCTGGCTGCCCTCGACGCCCTGCTCTGTGATAATGATTTTTCTACCTGGTATAGGACAGAACTCATAGGACGAGCCAGAGCCGAATTCAGCCTTGATGCCCTCGAAGACTATGATGTCGTAGAGGAGGCCATCCTTGAATGGGTAGGCGATACGGTTCGCATACCCGTGAGCCCAAGGCCTGTAAAACCCCGTGTTCTCGTACTGGTCGGCCCTACGGGCGTAGGAAAGACGACGACCATAGCCAAACTAGCAGCTCTCCATAACCTGGGCATAGGCGGCATGGCACCCCAAGACGTCAGGATGATAACGATAGACAATTATCGTATTGGGGCAAAACAGCAGATAGAGACCTATGGCTCAATAATGCGCGTGCCTGTATCGAGCGTCGAGACGGCAGGGGATCTCAGGCAGACTATAGCGATGTATAGGGATACTGACCTTATCCTGGTCGACACCATAGGTAAGAGCCCCAGAGACGCTGTTCGTCTGGCCGAGATGCAGCAGATTCTAGACGCCTGTGGTCCCTCGGCTGAGGTGTATCTTGCCGTAGCCGCGACTACCAAGACACAGGACATGCTCGATATATTCAGGCAGTTCGAGCCATTCAGGTATAGGGGTATAGTCGTCACCAAGATGGATGAGACTGGCAGGGTGGGCAATGTTCTGTCGGCTCTTGCCGAGATGGATAAGGCCGTCGCATGGATAACCGACGGTCAGAAGGTGCCTCAGGACATAGCCGCGGCCAATCCACTACGTTTTCTAATGAATCTCGAAGGTTTTAGGCCAAATCGACCGAAACTAGAAGAGAGATACGGAAACAATTCTCTCTATTAGAATGCCTTTGATGGAGTATCAGATGGAAGACCAGGCACAGAAGCTACGTGAGCTTATGAACGCGCAAGCTAAACCGCTCTCTTCACAAGCAGTCAAGAAGACGCGTGTCATAACTGTAGCCAGTGGAAAAGGCGGCGTAGGTAAGACCAATCTCTCTGTTAATATGGCAATTGCCTATGCCCGTTTGGGTAAGCGTGTCATGGTGATGGATGCCGATCTTGGTCTGGCAAACGTCAACATCATGCTCAATATGATTCCTAAATACAATCTGTACCATGTTATAAGAAAACAGAAGACGATGAAGGAGATAATCCTTGATACCGAATATGGTATCCAGATACTCGCCGGTGCCTCAGGGTTCTCCAAGATTGCCAATCTCGATGAAGAAGAGAGGCAGAATTTCATATCAGAGCTGTATGCCCTCTCCAATGTAGATATAATTATAATAGACACGAGTGCGGGTGTATCTAATAATGTGCTTGCATTTATAGCCGCGGCCGACGACGCCATTATTATAACGACGCCAGAACCTACGGCCATCACCGATGCCTACGGTATAATAAAGATAATAGCTACCGAGGTGGAGAATCTTAATATTGGGCTCAAGTTAGTAGTAAATCGCGTCAAGAATGTCACAGAAGGCCGCAAGGTGGCCGAGCGTATAATCAATATTTCTGGACAATTCCTTAACCTCAAGGTCGAATACCTGGGTTGCATCTATGAGGATCCAATAGTTCAACAGTCTGTCTATAAGCAGAAGCCATTCATAGTACAGGATCCTAAGTCTAAGGCTGCGATATCGGTTCAGCACCTTGTAAACAGAATAGAGAAGACAGAATTTGCCGCTGACAGGGGAATTAGTCGTCTCATAAAGAAACTATTCGCCAAGGACTAGACCCTGAGTACCCGATATCGAGCCAAAGCTTGACGAGATAAGCTCTTATGCCTTAATCTTGCATGCAATGGGAGGGTACTGAGACGGTGGACTCGAGTATTCGCGCGTCTGCCTTTGCGGGGATTGGCGCATTTGCCCTATCTATAATCGTCGCAATTTTTTCTCGCGTCCCCTTTGGCGTGTTGCTTCTGCGTGCGCTGCTCTCCGGTGCTGGATTTGCCGTCCTGACCTATGCCGCAATCTGGCTGCTAAAGAGGTTCCTTCCAGAGATATTCGATGCAGAAATCCGTACTGTTTCCCAAGACTCAGAAGGTGATCTTGGTAGGGTCGTTGATATTGTCTTGCCAGGAGCCGAAGCCGATCCAGGGGAGACCGATGGGGATGTTTCATTGAGACCTCGCCTCGCCTCTGCTGATCAGGCACGGAGTCGTATCGAGGCTCCCGGTTCTCATGCACCAGACTCGGGAGATCTGGAGAGAGAGGTTGCGGGTTTGCGATCAGACGTCTTGATAGCGAATGATCCATCGGATGCGTCTTCCTCGGGGGGTGGCATGGCTCCCAGGCCTTCAGTGGCTTTGGACGAGCTTGACACCCTGCCAGATCTTGATGGTTTTAGCGATTCTTTCAGCGAGGCGCTTCCCGGTGGATCCGGTGCGGCCGAAGGAACTGAGCGTGACGCTTCACTGTTTATGGGGGCTTCGGATTCTATGCCGACGGCGGGTGCGCCCGACGCCGGAAAGGATCCAGCGGTTCTTGCCAAAGCCGTTCAGACCTTACTGCGTAGAGACCAGAAAGGGTAATACTACATGAATCATTCCCTGCTGGAGCATCATAGCGAAGAAGAACTCTGGGCCGCCTACAAGCGGCACAAGGATCCCCTAATCCGAGAGTCTTTCATCAAGCAGTATGCTCCCTTGGTAAAATATGTCGCCGGCAAGGTAGCGGCTAATATGCCTGCCTCTGTAGAATTTGATGATCTCGTGGGTTTTGGTGTCTTTGGACTTATAGATGCCATCGATAAATTCGACCCAGACAAGAACGTCAAATTCAAGACATACGCCGTAACCAGAATTCGTGGAGCAATCTTTGACGAGCTTCGTAGCATTGACTGGGTGCCACGCTCTGTCAGGCAGAAGACAAAAGAGATAGAGGAAGCCATCGTGGCCACCGAGGCCAAGCTAGGGCGCCCGGCAAGTGATCAGGAGATTGCAGAGACTCTGGGCTTGAACGACGAAGAGTTCGCCAAGACAATGCTCAAGATTTCAAGCACCTCGGTTTTGTCTCTCAATGATGTCTGGTATACGGCCGAGGAGGCCGAGAACCTGACAATAGGCGATAGCATAGAGAGCCCTACGAGTCTCAGCCCCGACTCCATAATAGAACGGGACGAGATACGGCGTGTCGTCGTCGAGGCCATACGGGAGTTGCCTGAGAAGGAACAAAAGGTGCTCGTTCTTTACTATTACGAGGAGATGACGCTCAAGGAGATAGGAAAGATCCTTGAGGTTACAGAATCCCGTATTAGCCAGCTCCATACTAAGGCTATTCTAAGGCTTAGAGCTCGATTGACTCACTATAAGAAGGGTATTGTTTAAATGGCCGAGCGCATAGGCTTCGACGCCATACGAGAGCTGATGCGCCGCTATCTCGATGAAGACGGCGAGAAACGTTCCATAACTGCTGAAGGCGCAACCATTGAAGAAGCCCTGAAGAGCGCCGCGGTCCAGCTTGATTGCCCCGTAGCCAGGCTAGAGTACGATGTCATAGAGAAAGGCGTCCAAGGTTTCATTGGCGTTGGTAGTAAGAAGTGGAAGATCATAGCCTATGAAGCGGCCGTCAAGAAAAAGGTAGAGCTCAGCCAGGATTCGAGCATGGATGGCGACTTTGATCTGGAGCTAGAGGTTAAGGTCATCCAGAAGGATATAGACGGGCAAGTCTTCGTCAGGTTGGCGTCAGACGGTGCCCTGCTCAAGGTCATGCCGCCTCAGGGTAGGGGCAAGCGTGCCAACGAGAAACAGGCCCTCGATAAGCTACATGCCCGTGCCGTCAACAATTTCGACGAGGCTCTCGTCAAGGAGACGGTCAAGGCAGCCAGAGCAGAATGGGTCTGTGTCGGTTCATTCGTTGCCAACCCGGCTGCAGATGCCCTGCTAACGGTGGAGCTGGGCTCCCAGGAGATGGAAGCCCGTGTCGTTCTCACGCCGCCCCAACCCGGCGGCAGCGACCTTTCTAAGGATGTAATACTAGCCTATCTCAGAAACAACAAGGTTGTTTTTGGTGTCATAGAAGACGCCATGCAGGCGCTAGAGGATTCCCCTCGTTACAAGGAACAGGTTGTCGTAGCCCAAGGCCAGAAGCCTGTTAACGGTGAGGACGCCCGTATACAATTCTTGTTTGAGACAGATCGATCAAAGCTCAATCTGGAAGAAAAGAATGGCAAGGTTGACTACAAGGAACTGCATCTTGTACAGAATGTGGTTGAGGGTCAGGCCTTGGCCAAGAAGATAAAGGCTCAGCAAGGCGTGCCTGGACGCACGGTGACGGGCAAGATGCTTCCGTCAAAGAATGGCAAGGATATCCCCTTGCCATTGGGCAAGAACGTGCATGTCAGTGAAGACGGTCTTACTATAATAGCCGATGTAAACGGTGAAGCTACATTTATAAACAACAAAATTAACGTAGAGACTGTCTATACAATAAATGGGGATGTTGACTTGAAGTCGGGAAACCAATTCTTCCTCGGTACCATCGTTGTTATGGGCAATGTGGAGGATGGTTTCTCCGTAAAGGCGACAGGCAATATTGAGGTTAGGGGCCATGTAGGGAAGGCCGAGATAAGCGCGGAGGGCGATGTCATAGTCCACCAGGGCATTACCGGCAAGGGTGGTGGATCAATAACCGCGGGTAAGAATGTCTGGGCTAAATTCATAGAGAATGCCCAGATTATGGCCGGTGAGAATGTGATAGTAACGACGAGTATCATCAACTCGGATGTGACGGCTGAGAAACGCATCGTATGCTCTGGGCAGAAGCATGCCGCCATCATTGGTGGTAGATACAGGGCATGTGAGGAGATCAATGCAAAGTCCATAGGCTCTCCTACCGGTGGTGCAGAGACAATCCTGGAGGTTGGGAGCGATCCTAAGAGCAAGGCCAAGCTCGATGAGCTTGATGTAAAGCTCAAGACTTTCCAGAGACAGATAGACGAGCTTGACAAGAATATAAACACCCTAAATGAGACAAAACGCCAGAGGAAAACCCTGCCTGAAGATCGTCAGGCTGTTTTAGACGAGCTTATCCATAAGCGCGACGAGATAGGAGCAGAGGTTTCATCCATAAAGGCCGAGAGTGAAGCCATACAGACCTATCTCAACAACCTGAAGGTCAAGGGAAAGGTGAGCGTTTCTGGCAGGATTTATCCAGGGACAGAAATCGTCATCAGGGACATCAGGGAGAAGATAAAGAACGAATACAAGGGCCTTACATTCTATCTCGAGAACATGATGGTCAAGACAACACGGTACGAGGAATTCGACGACGACATACTGAAGAAGGGTCCACCGGATGCCCATTAAGCCGATTGACCTGCAGACCATGTTCCTTCAGCTCGGGCAGGTGGGCAAGCAGCAGGCTGCCCAGAAGGATGGCGCCCTTCTTCATGCCCATCTTCATGGCGAACAGCTTAAGAAGATGGAGAGCGAGGCTGCCAAGTCGGTGCAACGGCCAGAGGATGCTCAGACTGCTACAGAATCCATCAAGGATGAAGATGGTTCGGGACAGGCAGATCAGGGAAGCGAAAAGAAACAGGATGATGATCAAGCACCAGAAAAAGGCATGGAAACAATAAGCGACCCGGCCCTTGGTGGCCACATAGACATTTCGGGATGAACATGACGGGCGTACTCATAGCACTCGCCGTGCAGACAATAGTCTCCCTTATACTTGTAGCCTGGACCAGGCGTAAGATTAGACAGTTTCTTAATGCCGGTGACGAGATAGAGAGGATACGGCGAGAGATTGGCTCTCTAATCGTTGAACTTGACGCAAGTGCTGATAGAAATGTAACCATCCTGGAAGACAGGCTCGGTTCTTTGCGCGATATGATAGCAGAGGCCGATAAGCGTGCCGCTATTCTGGCGCAGGAACATCCCAGACGACAGCCCGAAGGGCTCGTCTATGACAGACTGGGTAGGCTTCCCGAATCAAGGACAGGCAAGGTAGCGGCAGCTAAGGACGTTGAGACGCCTAAGCCTGAGCTGCCATTTATTCGATTCACCGAGAAACCCTTGTCTATTGAGGAACCGTTCGCCGACAAGGTAGTGTCGTTGTTTCGTCGAGGCTTCTCAAGCGATATAATCGCTGCCCATCTAGGCGTCACCATGGCAGAGGTAGATCTTGTCATTGCCCTGGAACAAGAACGGAAAAACCAGCCCGGGGAATCATGACATGCATGGCGTACTGGGGATTGACTTTGGAACGACCAATACACTGTGTGCCTGGATGGACGGTGAGACTCCAATCATAGTACCTAACCAGAGGGGTGAGCGTGCTACCGCCTCTGTTGTTGCCATAAGCGATGCCGGGGAACTACTCGTAGGTACGTCAGCCAGGAATCATGCACAAGCCTATCCAGACTCGGCTCTCTTTGGCGTCAAGCGTTTACTGGGAAAACCCATGCAAACCGGGCTCATAGATGGCTTTATTTCGCCAGAAGCGGCTGCCACAGCAATTCTATCCAGAGTCAGGCGTGATGCGGAGGCTTATCTTGGATTCGAGGTGGATAGGGCCGTCATAAGCGTTCCTGCCCGTTTCAGTGATGCCCAGCGCAGAGCCATTAGAGAGGCAGCCTCCAAGGCCGGCTTGAGAGCCGAACGCATAATCAATGAGCCTAGTGCGGCGGCCCTGGCCAGAGCATGGATGTCGGTGCGCGATGAGCTGGAACAGCTCGTACTCGTGTATGATTTTGGTGGCGGCACCTTCGATGCAAGTGTTCTTAAGGTACAAGGCGGCTCCTGTTCCGTGCTCTCCAGTGAGGGAGACGACACGCTAGGTGGTATGGACATAGATGCAGCCATCTACCGTGATGTAGTAGAGCGCTTCATCACCGAGTTCGGTATCGATACAGACTCGGATCCTCTTCTTTCCAGGATGCTCCTCGATCTATGCGAGAAGGCTAAAATTGAGCTGTCTTCACGAGAGGAGGTTGTCATAGCCGTCCCATTCTTGCGCGGCTCGGGAGGTCTGGTTCATCCCCAGCTACGCTTTGACAGGGCCCGTTTTGAACGTATCGCCGCTCCATTCATGGAAAGAAGCCTTGCGCTTGTAGACAAGGTCCTCTCCTCTGCCTCAAGGAAGGCACACGATATAGACATTCTGGTTCTTTCAGGCGGCTCCAGTCGTATACCGATGGCAAGGAGACTACTCAAGGCTGCGATAGGCCGAGAGGCCGACCCTAGAATAAATCCAGAAGAGATAGTCGCACTCGGTGCCGCCATCGAGGCTGCCCGTTTAGAAGGAAGGCTGAAAGGTCTTAGCTTTAGCGATGTATGCTCCAGGACCTTCGGGCTAGAGATAGACGAAGGTGGATTCATTCCACTCATTGCGAAGAACCAGGTCTTGCCTGCAACAGGAAGAAGGATGTTCACCACGGTAGAGGATTACCAGCATTCTGTAGAATTGCATGTTCTGCAATCGGAGGGTACAAGGGCGGCCGATGGTATTTCTGTTGGGCGCTTCCTTTTGACTGGAGTCAGGAAGGCACGCAAGGGTGAACCTAAAATAGCCGTGGAGTTTACTATAGACGAGGGTGACATGCTCCTTGTCAGTGCTCGTGACATGGATACCGGTGTGGAGCAATCCATAGCGCTATTCGATGGTGTCGTGGATTCCCGTTGCCCACAGGATAGAGTCATAGCCCTTGCACAAATGGCCAGGCGGGAGGCTCAAGGCTTAAACCTGGACGCTGCCTTGTCTGCAGAACTCAGTGACGCACTCGTCGATGCAACACGGTGCGATGGTGACGATGAACGAGCCTTGAAGACGGCTTTTATTTTAGAAGGACTACTCTCGGAGTTGCTGGCCCGCGCCAGACAGGCAGAAGACAAGACGCTTTCAGTAGGCAGTGGAGGGTAGATGCCTCTAGAAGGATTGCTTAAGGATCGTTCGCTGTACCTCACACTGGGTCTCGAGCCTGGTTGTCCCTCTGCAGATATAAAGCGAGCCTACAGGAATCTCAGTCTCAGGCTTCACCCTGATGCCTCCCGCGATCCAGAAACAGCAATTCGTTTCAACATGGTATCCAAGGCCTATGCAACACTATCGCTTAAGGTGAAGGACATTCCCGCCCCTGTATCCAGGGCAGTGCGAGAGCCTAGGCAGGATGATCTATTCTCCCTCGGTTCCAGCCTGGTATGCGATACAGATCCTGTTAGGAGACTCGCCGCCGCTACCAGGCTAGGATTATCGGGCAAAAGAAGCGCGTGGGTCTTTCTTCGCAAGGGCCTGTACGACACGGAGCCCAGGGTCGTGGCCGCATGCATACGCGCCGCCTCAGTCCTGGGCCTAGCCCAGGGTTCCGGCGAGATAGCCAACGCCTATCAGAGGGCAGACCCGGTCTTGAGAGACACAATACTAGAACTGGCAAAGGCCAGCAAAGACGTGCTATTCAAGGCTACCCTGCAAACTGCAGCCTATGACCCGGATATCGGCCGTAGGAAATCGGCACATGCTCTGCTGGGCGAGATAAACCGCTAGCCTATGCAAGCCGAAAGTAATACGCAAAAAGGTTGCTCTTAATAAGCCAGCATATCCAGGAATATTCTTATGGAGCCGTCTCAAGACCGTAGTCCTGTAGCTTTTGATAGAGGGTCTTCCTTCCAATTCCAAGAATCTCGGCGGTACGGCTCTTGTTGCCGCCTTGAGTCGCCAGCGTCTCACGTATCAGTATACGTTCGGCATCGGCCAGGCTTGAACCAGGTGGCACCCTGATGTCACTCTCATCGGCGCTGGTGCGCACCCCTGGTGGCAGATCGTCCAGGCTCACGAAGCGGTCTGAAGACATGACGACGGCGCTTTCTATGCAATTGCGTAGCTCCCGTATGTTCCCGGGCCAGGCATAGGCATAGAGAGCCGCCCTGGCCTTTGCATCGAAACCTTCTATGCTTTTACCGTTGTCGAGCGCGAATTCATGGAGGAAGGCTCCGGCCAGCAAGGGGATGTCATCCTTACGTTCCCGTAGAGGAGGAACATGAATGTTGACGACGTTAAGCCTGTAGTATAGATCTTCCCTGAATGTTCCGGCTGCTATCTCCTCCTTGAGATCCTTGTTTGTTGCCGCGACCACCCTGACATCGGTCTCTATTGTTTCCTCGCCCCCAACGCGCTCGAAACGTCTGTCCTGTAGAACCCTCAGTATCTTTATCTGCACATTCTGGTTAATCTCACCTATCTCATCGAGGAACAGCGTGCCCTCGTTGGCAAGCTCGAATCGCCCCTTCTTGCGAGCCTGAGCACCGGTGAAGGAGCCTTTCTCGTGGCCAAAAAGCTCGCTTTCAAGCAAGGTCTCCGCCAAGGCCGCACAGTGCACCTTTATGAATGGCTTGTCTGCCCTGGGTGATAGATTGTGTATGGCATCGGCTACCAGTTCCTTGCCGACGCCTGACTCCCCCGTTATGAGGACACTTGCCTTTGTTGGAGCCACTCGGCGTATGAGCTCGAATATGTTCCTGACGGCAGGGCTCTTGCCGACTATGGTGGATGTCCGTCGCTGAATCTCCACTTCTTCTAGCAATTCTTCGTTGCGCCTGGACAGTTCTCGCCGTTCCAGGGCACGTCTTACGAGTATTGACAGATGATCAAGGTTGACTGGCTTGGTTATAAAATCATAGGCACCGTTGCGCATGGCGTCTACGGCATCTTCTACCGTGCCATGGCCGGTTAGGACAATGACGGGTACAGAGGGGTATCTGGAGCCTACCTGTTTTAAAAGCTCCCCGCCAGACAGACTCGGCATTCGTAGATCCGTTATGACTAGATCGATGTCTTCTCTGTCTATAGACTGTAAGCCTTCCTTGCCATCTGAGGCGAGGAAGACATCGTAGTTGTCTAGCCGCAGGTATTCTCCCAGTCCCTCGCGGATGTTCTTCTCATCGTCTACTACGAGTATCCTGAATTTCATTTAATCTCCTCGATTGATTCGAATCCACCCTGCTCACAATCATCACCTTCCTTACAGACCCCTGTTATCAGGCGCAGATCCTTCTGAGGTATGGGTAATGAAATGATGAATGACGATCCGACGTCTTTCTTGGACCGTACCGCTATGTCTCCTCCGTGTTCCTTTATGATTTTGTAGGTCAAGGTAAGGCCAAGCCCCGTACCATAATCCTTTGTCGTGTAATAAGGCTCGAAAATCTTGCCGAGTCTATCCTCAGAAATTCCTATCCCTGTATCGGCAACGATTATACTTAGTTCCTCGTTATGCACAGACGTGGCAAGCCTGAGCTTTCCTCCCGCCGGCATGGCGGCGCAGGCATTCTTGACAAGATTAAGCAGTGCTTGCTTTAAGTAACGCCTGTCGAAAGGAACAGCAGGCATAGGATTGTCATACTCTACGAGTAGTTCGATGCCGGCGTTCTCTATCTCTACACGCATGAATTCAACCAGCTCCTTAAGGAGGGCATTTATATCATCGTTTATTGGTACTATATCCATTGGCCTGACGGCAAATAAAAAGTCAACTACTATCTTGTTGAGCCTGTCTATCTCTTCTGTCACGATGTCCAGATAGCGTATGATCGGGGGAGTCGCATCGTTACCCAAGGCCTTCCTCATCAGCTGGACATGTATGCTGATGGAGCCAAGTGGATTTTTTATCTCGTGGGCAACACCTGCCGCCAGGTTCGTCAAGGATGCCAGATTCTCGGCTCTGCGAAGCCTGGCTTCCTTGTGGCGCTTCTCTGTTGTTTCTTCTATGTGAATGAGCGTGCCGCTAATACGCTTGTCCCTGACGAGCGGCGTGACACTGATTGCCATGATACGGGTACCAGACTTGGTATCGAGCGCGAATTCCCTGTCTATTATAGATTCTTCCCCGGTAAGGGCCATATCAAAGAAGATGGCTAGCTCGTCGTCACGAAGGCTGTTCCACAGAGGAGCATCGAACAATTCTGCATGTGACATGGGGAGGAAGCGCTCTGCTGCCTTGTTGACGAGGATGGGTATATGATCCTCATCGCAGACGACTATGCCATCCATCATAGAGTCAAGCACCGCGTCGAGGCGTTCGTTTTCATCCGCCAAGACACGGAGGAGACCTTTGATAGACTCCTCGTTCATGCGAGGAACCTTCTCCATCGCGCGTTCTAGGAACTTTCGCATTACAAGCCTCCGTCGGAATCCGAGAACGCATCGGCAAGGCGTTCGGCCAAGGCCGCCGGCTGAAGGTTGTACGATGAATACCGTAGCATGGCGTCTCTGGCCAAGCTGGCGTAACGTTCTACGACTCGCTGAGTCTCTATGCCCGAGCCTTGTTCTCGTAGGAGGCTTGAAAAAGCAGAACCGGTAGCATCGAGGAAAGCCGGGAAGGTATACGAAAAAGCATCATCGCTCGAACCAAAATTTGCCGTAGCTGACATAGCATCGCTCATGGCTGTTTCAACGCTTCCTCCCTGTGCGGCAAGCCTAAGCAAGGGGCCATCTGTAAGGCCCGGGCCAACTCTGTTTGCCCGGGCTAGCAGTGCGGCGGCAAAAGAAGCGGCCAGACTATCCAGCTGGCTGTGCGACGATGTTCTGTACCGCGCCACATAGTCGCCAACACTTTCAATGCCGGTAGCTGAATCTTTAAATATTCTCTCTATGACAGCCTTGGCATCATTACCCGTTCTCTGTATGAAACGGTAGCGCCTGACTCTAGATAGTATTGTTGGTATTATGGCCTGCCTGCGTGTTGTGGTTAGCACGAAGACGCTGTGAGCCGGTGGCTCTTCCAGAATCTTTAATAGGGCGTTGCGCGAGGAGTCGAGCATGGTGTCTGCATGCTCTATAATGATTGTCTTGCGTCTACCATACGGTGCTAGTCGGGCCCAGAATTCCATGGCTCTCACCTGAAACACGGGAGTCGCCGCCGGAAGCATGTCCTCCAGCTTTGAACAGACTCCCAGGAGCCTGGCGGCTTCCTTGGCCGCGGCCGCATCGTCAGAGCCGGAGCCTGCCTTAGCCGGGGCACAGACATCAAGGCCTTCTATAAGCTGCCTTACCAGGGGAAGGGCCTTTGAAAGACGGCCCTCTTCTCCTTCATAGAGCTCCCTGTCAAAACGCCGGACAAGCTTCCTGGCTGCCCGCACGAAGAAGTACCTGGAAGCGACTCCGGGGGCGCGTTCCATCATAACAGAACCTATGGAAAGCTCTTCCCTGAATGACTTGGGGCCCAGTATGAGCATGTCCTGGTGAGTTAGTGCGCGGTGCCTCGAGCACTGTTCGCAGGGGCAATTCCATTCGGCCGATCCGTCACATGACAGTATTCTAGCCAGTTCAAGCGAGGCACTGAGCTTAGCCGAGAGGGGTGGGCCTTCGAACAGCATCGACCCTGGTAGCTCTTTACGCTCTATCTCCGAGCATAGCTGCGCCTTTATGGTGTGCTGGCCTATGAGGTTATCAAGCATGGGTCTAGGCCTGCCCCGTGAGGTTCACGGCTGGAATGGCCGGGATGGCAGGTATGGCTGCGGCTACAAGCGGCAAGAGAAGCCTTGCGATGAAGCTTTCAGTCAGCAAGGCTTCTACATTGAAGACCGGCTGGTATCTGAGCAGCATGATGATGATGGCCGATACTACCATTCCTTCAAACACACCAAACACGAGGCCTAAGAGTCTGTCAAGAATATCCAGGTTTAGATTCTCAAGGACGCTGCGCATCGATTTCTCAATGATCTTGACGACTATGAACACCAGTGCAAAAGAGGCTACGAATCCGGCCACGAGTGCGAAGCCACCCATGCTTACAAGCGTGTTGAGCCACTCACCCACCGGCCTGTAAAAGAATATACCCGCAAGGAGGCCTCCTAGTATGGCCGCCATCGAAAGTACTTCCCCTATGATGCCCCTGAACCAGCAACGCAAGGCCGCGAGTACAATAATCGCAATAAGCACGTAGTCTAGGCCATTCATCATGAAGCCTCCTTTCCTACGCGTCTTGCTATCAAGGATGCAATGGTTGAAGCAGCATCGGGTTTTGCCATGACTTTGGCAGCCGCCGCCATGGCACTGCGTCGTGCGGTTGAGTCGAGCAGGGCAAGCAACGCGCTTGTCAGAGCCTCTGCTGTGGCGTCTTCTCCCGTCAGACAGATGGCGGCACCGGCTTCTGCCATCATTTCTGCGTTTTGCACCTGGTCTCCTCTGCTAGCATTGCCGGCCAGTGGAACAAATACCAAGGGCTTGCCGGAGGCTGCGCCTTCCCATAGGGTGCCTGCTCCGGCTCGTCCTATGATTATATCGGCAGCGGCTAGGAGATCGGGCATCTCGTCGTGCACATACTCAAAACCATGGTAGCCGGCATCGGCGGGTCTGCACGAGGGGTGGCCTGCGCCCGTCTGGTGTGCTACGAGAGCCTTGCCTGACATGGCAGGCAGCATAGCCTGTACTAGTTCATTTATCTGGCTTGCGCCCTGGCTACCACCTAGTGCCAACACGACGGGAAGTTTTGAATTGAAGCCGAGCCATGCGCGACCTCTCGCGGGGTCTCCCTTGCCTATGATGGCCCTGACAGGGTTGCCAACGACAACAGCCTTTGCTCTCTGCTGTTCCGGCAGGTACTCTAGGGTCTTCTGCCAGCTGACCAGAATAAGCTCTGCCCGCCCCGCGTTTATCCTGGTGGCCAGGCCTGGGCTCAGATCGGATTCGTGTGTGAAGACAGGAATGCCAAGCAGAGCCGCCGCCATGCATGGTGGAACACTGACGTAGCCGCCCTTTGAGAACACCATGGCCGGCTTGAGTCTTCGTAGGAGACTTATGGCGGCAAAGAAACCCGCCAGGACCCTGAAGGCGTCACGTACATTCTTGAGTGACAGAGAACGCCTCAACTTGCCCGAGGGAATGGTCATGAACTCGATACCGGCAGACTCAACGGCCTGGCGCTCAACTTCCTTGCCCGAGCCTATCCAGACGATGCGGCCGTTCCATGTTTCTTGTAGCTGCTCTATGACTGCAAGGCCGGGATAGACGTGTCCACCGGAGCCTCCTCCTGTGAATACTATGCACGCTTCACTCATAGAGCGCCTAAGAGTCTTGCGTAGGAGGCAAGGGCTGGGTCGCTAGGACCACCCTCTGCCAGGACTGTACCCGTCAGTTTCTTGCCAAGCTGAACGCCTTCCTGGTCAAAGGAGTTGATGTTCCATGCAAAGCCCTGGAACATGACCTTGTTCTCGTAATGGGCCAGAAGGGCTCCGAGTGCCGTGGGGTCGAGCTCCTCGCCCAGGATAAGGCTTGAAGGACGCCCGCCTGGGAAGCGTTTGTTTGGGTCAGGATCGCCCTTGCCCTTGGCGAAGGCGACTATCTGCGCGGCTAGGTTGGCGTTGAGCTTGCGTCGTGCGCTGGAGCCTTCAAACGCCGGGTCAAAGCCTGTCTGGTTCTTTTTAAATCCTATGAACTGCAGGGGCACAACGTCGGTGCCCTGGTGGAGGAGCTGAAAGAAGGAGTGTTGCCCATTTGTTCCTGGTTCACCGAATACGACGGGGCCAGAAGGCATCGTTAGGCTAGAACCATCACGATCGACACACTTGCCGTTGGATTCCATGTCGAGCTGCTGCAGGTGGGCAGGAAAACGAGACAAAGCCTGGGTGTAAGGAAGCACGGCGAGGCTTGGCCTGCGCAGGACGTCACGCTGGAATATACCGAGCATGGCATCGAGCAGGGCGGCGTTATTTGTTATTTCGGGAACAAGTGCCTTCTTATCGGACTGGGCTGCTCCTTCCAGAATGGATGAAAATGTTTCGGCTCCTAATGCTATCGACAGTATGACGCCACCAACAGCGCTCGTAGCGCTATAGCGGCCGCCTATGAAGTCGTCTATGTAGAACGAATCAAGATAGGCGGGATTGCGTGCTAAAGGACTCGTCTCGCTCGTCACTGCAACCAGATGGCGTGATGGGTCAACCTTGCCTGAGCTTGCCAGCCATGCCTTGATCAGAGACTCGTTAGCCAGTGTCTCCTGTGTCGTGCCGCTTTTTGAGACGAGTATGAAGAGGCTCGTCTCAGGATCGAGCCTGGACAATATACCATTTGCGTCGTCTGGATCGACATTGCTTATAAACGCCGCCTCCAAGGCTAAGAGGCCTCTCTCCCGTGCCCATTGTTCCAAGGCCAGGTATAGGGCTCTGGGACCGAGGTCTGATCCTCCTATCCCTATCTGGAGGACTCGCTTAAACTGTTTGCCCGTTGAACCGACGATGTCACCATTTCTTACCTTGTCGGCGAAGACTGCGGCCCTGCCGCGTTCGGCCTCGTAGAAGGCGCGATAGTCACGGCCATTCTTTATCACGGGGCCGCATGGAGTTCCTCTGCTTATGTGATGAAGCACCATACGCTTCTCTCCGGCGTTCATGACAGAGCCTGTTGCTAATGCCCTGTATTGACCGATGATATCCATCTCAAGCGTCGCTTCACCAAGCAGGGCTATAGTCTCGTCGTCGGCATCCATGGCGCCATAGGAGTATTCAAGCCGCCCACCCATACCAATCATGCGCTTCGCTATACGTTGTGGTGTCAAAGCAAGAGCGAGGTCTTCGGCCTTGCGCTCAAGTATGGCTTGCCACATGCTCGATTGATCTATACGTTTCCACTGGTTCATCTCGTCTATCCTTCCAGCCTCGGCTTTTGGCTCATGCGAAGTGTTTCGTTTCGATACGTTTATAGTATGCTCCAAGCGCTGATTTTACAATATGGCAAACGTTTTACTAGCTTCATATACGAATCGCCTGCAATCTGCTATACTCATTATTGTGCTCGTATGCACAGGTGTATAAAAAAGTCATGCGGGAGAATCCTATGGCAAAGCTCGTTACCTTCATCGAAAAGGAGTTTATACTCAATCAGGTGAAGAAGTCGGGTAGTAGGGTCGTCGTTTTTGGTTCTGGCAAGAGTCTGGATGGCACGCTCAAGGATTTTGACAAGGAGACTCTGGTGCTAAAGGCCAAGGCAGAAGAGGCCAGAACCTTCAAGCCATGGGATGCCGTATCGGTGTTTCTGTCGTATCAAAGCCAGCGTGTTACATTCCCAGGCAAGATAAAGAAAAACACCGGAGTTGAACTGATCATTGCTCTTCCTGAAAACCTCATAAAGGCTCCTCAACGTAAAGCCGTACGCGTACAGCCTCCGCAGGATATTAAGTTAGAGTTTCTTCTTCAGAACGAGAAGATACGCATCGATTGCCCCGAGTCAAGCGAATACGCAGAGCTAGAGATGCCTGCCTTGAGCGTGGGTTTTGAGACAGGATCTATCAATGCCTTGCTTGATAGCTTCAAGGAGAAGGCTTCGACGATGTACAGCAAGAGTGGCATCGTCATGTTCAACAGGAATAATAAGCCAGAAACAGTTGAAGAAAGGCTTATATCTGAAATAGGCCGCACACTGCTTGTTACCAGCACCCATAGTCAACTGCCATCATCAGACCCGTATCCTGAAGGGCGCATCATTACCCAGGAGATGGCGGATGCCTTCGAGGGTCCATCTGTTTTCATAGAGGGCTCGGCGCTCGAGCGTAGCAGGGCCGAGAAGACGGCTAGCGGTATCATCTCAGAGCTGTATTGTCCCATCCTGTACTATCAATACGTGATAGGGTATATCTACCTGATGAATGATGAGAACAGGAAGACCTGTCTCGATTACAGATCGGTGGATTTTGCCTGGGAATTCGCTCATATTCTGGCATATACCCTTAAGACAAACAATTACTTCAAGCTCGATGAGCAATACATAGCCGATCCGTATAAACCCCAGGTTGTGGATCTTTCAAGTAGTGGCTGCCTCCTGCTCATGCCCAAGTCAAGCTTCAAGGTAAAGCTCAAGCACGGCTCCGTACTAGACATGAGCATCTCCAGGGCGGATCCCGCTACCTCGGTCACGATGAAGGGTCGAGTGACCAGAAGATTCGACGATAGGGAGAACGAGTATTACGGTGTCGCCTTCATCACTACAGAGATGGAAACATCCATTGCCTTGAACACCATACTGTACGCCGATGATACGAGCCGTTTTGCCTGCGACGAAGCGTCGCTAGAACTCTGAGATTGGACCTAAGCATGCATGATTTTACTGTAATGGACAGATTGAAGCTGGCACTAGCAGTGATGATGCGCTGGGAGACACTCGTCACCCTCGTCGCGTTCATCGCGGTATGGTTACTGGTACGCTATGTGGCCGATCCATGGCGTTCTGAAGGGCGACGAGCCAGCATGCGAGCCTTCATGTCGTCCAGGAAGGCCGAGGCTCCTCCCGCCGCCGTGGCCGATGATGATCCAGACTCATTAGATGATGACGACGAACTGCCCGACTAAGATGCGTGGCGACTATCCTGTTTTTCCAGGGCCAGCGTGAACGAATACCCATAAGCCCTACGTTGATGGCTGATCCTATGCCCTCTAAGGCCTCTTCGGGCTTCCACTCATGCAAGGCTCCTCGTAAGGGAGCATGAATGCCAGCGCCTGTTCCCGTCATGAATGCGGCGGCCTGCCTCGTTGTAAAGCGTCTGCAATGTCTTGTACAGAGGTCTAGGAGTTCCATTGTTCCTGGTGCCAGCTTGCGAGCGCTCCCATCACAGAGATCACATGATGAGCAGGCTACATGCTCGGCATCGTCGTACCCCAGGGCCGAGAGCAGAAACATTCTCCTGCATGAGTATGATCCCCTTGCATAATCATCCATTTTTCTGGTCCTCTGTGTTGCCATCTTTTGAGCCATGCCCAGAGCTCCTATGCCAGGTTCCGGGTCGTAGACTGTATTGTGTATATAATCCTCCCTGGATGCTTGCCGTATGAGGAGAGCCAAGCTGGCCTTTCCGTCGCGGCCGGCGCGCCCCGATTCCTGTAGATATGCTTCCACCGAAGCCGAGGGCCCAAAATGCACGACCGTCCTCACATTTGCCTTGTCCATCCCCATGCCGTACGCGCAGGTTGAGAATAAGACCCCATCACTCGATGCCATGAACCATGCCTCAAGGCTTGCCCTCTCGGCCGCATCGAGTCCTGCATGATAGAATCTCGCCTCCTTCCCAGAGCTTCCGGCTCGCGCCTGCTCTGCCAGTATCTCCGAGCTTGAGCGCGAGCGGGTAAAGACGAGCATTGGCCGTTCCAGCCTGCTTAAGGCATCCCTGAGAGCCTCCTTCATTGACAAGGCAGGCCAGACCTCATAGCGTATGTTTGGCCTGTCAGGGATGCCATAGACCAGGCGATAGGGTTTATCGCCGAAGAGTACCTGGCTTACTCGGGCCAGGATAGGGGGAGAGGCTGTCGCCGTAAACGCCGTTACCATGCGAGGCGAGACAGCCTTTATAGCATCTCCCAGACCCAGGTAGGCGGGTCTGAAGCCATCACCCCATTCTGACACGCAATGAGCCTCGTCTATTACAAAATGTGCTATGCCCGCGTCTCCAATAGCGGCCCTGATGCCGGGAATGGCCAGCATCTCAGGGTTTGTTATTATGATGCGAGCCTTGCCTGACACAATAGACTTCAAGGCTGCGGCTTTTTTTTCGGCTCCCATGCCGCCTCTTAAGACGACGGTTTCTAGTCCTGTGCCATCGAGCCTTCTTTGTTGGTCGGACATCAAGCCCAAGAGCGGATACACGATGAGGCTTGGCCCTGGGCACAGGGCCGCCGGCAGCTGGAAGCAGAGGCTCTTGCCTGCGCCTGTTGGTAGTATTACAACCTGACGCTCTGTTTCTACGCCGTCCAGGCCTTCTTGCATGGCGTCAAGGATGTTTGCAACGACGAGTCTTTGGTAGGGGTACAGGTACTCTATACCAAAGTGTTCTAGAGCGTAGGCTCCTACAGGATCAGCATACTCCATGGCTACGATACGCTGCATGCGGTTCAGACACTTGAGGTTTACGGAGTTATAGGATTGCTATGTCAAAAATCAAAGGCTGATGGGCAGAGCAAGGCTAGAGGGCAGTCTGTACAGAGGGGTTTCCGTGCCTTGCACACATATTTGCCATGACGATTCAGGGCGTAGGAGAACGCCGTCCACTTTGATTCCGGTAACAATGAGCCTATCATGCGTTCGCTTCTGGCAGGATTATCGGTGGGAGCCAGGCCAAGTCTTCTAGCCGTCCTTAAAACATGGGTATCTACGACTATGCCTGGCTTTCCATAACAGACGCTTACAATAAGATTTGCTGTCTTTCTGCCTACGCCCGGTAGTTTTACCAGTTCGTCTATCGTGTCCGGGACCCTGTTGCCATACTCTGTGCATAGCAAGCCCGCCGTCGCTATTATATTGGCCGCCTTCATCCTGTAGAAACCTATCGTTCTAATAAGGCTTTCTACATCAAATTGTTCCGCAGCGGCGAGGCTGGCAGGGTCAGGATAGGCTTCAAAGAGGGCGGGGGTAGCCTTGTTTACCTGTTCGTCGGTGCATTGAGCGGATAGAATCACAGAGACAAGGAGTTCGAAGCACGAATGGTGCATGAGAGCCGAACCCTCATCTGGCCAGTTTGAGACGAGTGTGTCATATATGGATTGGACCCTTATGCTGCTTGCTTGGCTCATGGGTATAGTATGGCATCGCCTTAGCATCGTTCTCAAGTGCTTGGTATGTAAAAAGCTCATTGCGAAGACTCGTCCTGAGTCCTATAATGGTTATATCGAACGATGTTGTTCACGCACCGTCGTTCGGTTCCGGGCGTGGATTCCCGGAACGCCGGCATGGAGGAACGCATGAGAAGAACAATTATGGTACTCGCGGTTTTTTTCCTGGTAGCAGGCGCTACTATGGTCTTTGCTCAGAGCGAGTCTGCGCCTAAGGGCCTGGAAACATCGATACGGGTTGAATCAGATATCTATCCCGTGCGTGTAGACGTGTCAAGGATTTATGCCCATGGGCAAGGATACAGGGTTGTTTACAGGAAAGGGTCGGCTTCCTTTGCCGAACTCTATATTCCAGCAAGCTGGTTCAACGCAGGGAGCAAGGCCATACTGGTTCGTGGTATTGGACCCCAGTATCCGTATATGGTCGTCTACTACAAGTCAGACGGAAGTTTTAGCCATGTCAAGTTGTTTGCCATGAGCAACATGAAGGATTCGTCCTGGGGCGTCATAGAAGGCGATCCAGGTGATAAGTTCAAGGTCGAGGCTCTCAAGCTGGAATTCTAGGGCAGAAACCGACCGCATCATCGTCAGATTGGATACTATGTGACTCTCAGTTCTAAAATAATCGATTCGGGAGTGCTGGCATTCCTGAGCGCATACTCGACGTATATCATCGTCGGCCACAAGGAGCCAGATGGTGATTGTCTAGGAAGTCAACTTGCCCTCGCTTCGTTCCTGGAGCGCAGGGGCAAGAAGGCTGTCTTATTGTCTTCCGGGCCGTTCTCGAGGACTGAAATCGCACAATACGCGCCACTGTTCAGCGACACCCTGGATGCGGCATCTATTGCGGGTGAGAGTACGGCAATAGTCGTCATGGATTGCTCATCCTTGTCCAGGATAGGTGCGATTAGCGAATGCTTGCCTGAGGGTTTGCCTGTGGCCTTCATAGACCACCACGCCTCTGGAGAAGCAACGGGAGAGGTGCGCCTGGTAGACCCCCATGCACCTGCCGTTACATACATAGTCCAAGGCATCATCGAGGCAGCCTCCGATGCACCAAGCAAGGAAGAGGCCGAGTTGCTCCTGTTTGGGCTTTGTACCGATACCGGTTTCTTCAGGCACCTGGACGAGACTTCCAGCGATGTATTCTCATCTGTTGGCCGCCTGTTGGAGGCCGGTGCCTCGCCTAAACACGCTTTTGACATGATGAATGGCGGCAAACCATTCGAGTCGAGGAAGCTGATGGGTGAACTGCTAGCCAGGGCCGAGACGTATTATGATGGCAAGCTTATAATAACGAGCATGAATATGGAGATGCAGCAGCGCTACGGTCTTGTAGGTCGCGATTCTGATATGCTGTACCAGCTGCTGCTCACCGTTTCAGGCATGGAGGTGGCAGTCGTCGTCAGGCAAGAGAGCGAACATGACTGCACCGTTGGTTTCCGCTCCAGGGCAACTGTCGACGTCGGCGCCATAGCGGCATCCTTTGGTGGTGGAGGGCACAGGCTGGCCGCCGGGCTTCATCTTCCCGGACAGTCCGATGCCATTGTCGATCGTGTCATAGCGACATTCAAGGCGGTATTTGAAGGGACTACGACGTAATGGTTTGTAACGTCTTGTAACACTGCTTTGTAACGCATTGTAACAATATGCATACACGCGACTTGAACTCTGTTCGAGTCGCTTTTTTTATTCCTGTTGATGTGCTCCCGTGCGTATAGCCTTAAGTGTGCGTAGAGGCAGATCTTATAGCGGTACTCAAGTTGAGCCTCTACAAGCCAATGGTGGGTTTTTTTGCTAAGTCCTAAAGGAGTCGGTACGGTTCGTGCATGGGGTCAGACATAGACGTTCATGATGCAACGCTGTAGATGCCCCGTATGGAACCATGTCGTCTTGTCTGTACAAAGTGGAGGGCAGCGCATGAAGGATGTAAGCCTGGATGATCTTGTTATGCGTGAAAAACAGGGTGATGAAAAACTAAAGAATGTAATACTCGAGCGCATAGCCCAGGATGTCTACAGGAGACCCCGTGTGTATGGTTGTAATTCTGAGGACGATGTTGGCGAGATATTTGAACGGTACTGGACCAGGATAAACGCCCTTGTAGATCGCTACGAGGATAAAGGCTGCGGTTTCGAGTCTTTTGTAATAGCATCAATACGTTACATGGCTCTGTCTATAAGAAGAAGGAATGCCAGGGCTTTTGACCGCGAGGGTGTATACAAGGATGCCATCAAGGCCGAAATCATGGTCGATATCGAGGAGCATACTGATCTTGGGCTCGAGTTACGGCAGAGGAGGAGTATAGCCGGCTTCCCGAGTCTAGAAGACAAGGGTATATGCGCGCAGGCGTTTAGGCATCGCATGCTGTTTATATGTATAAAATGTGCCAATCTGATTGACGATGGCGACGCCGAGAAGATAGCAAGCTGTGTAGGTCTGGATCTCGATGAATTGCTAAGCGCTCTTAGGAGAGCCAGGGAGAACGGCCTTGGCCTGAGACGTCGTACATCGGTGCGAAGACGCGGTAGAGATGCCGCCTGGCTCAGGATGGGTGCGTCCACCAGACGTCTTGTCAGGGAGGTCGATGCCGGTACCAGGGACTGTCTGTCAAAAGCCATAGACAGGGACCGTGGCCTCTACAAGAGCGCCATAGGCCATATTGCCAAGGCTACGCCCATTCTTTCTAATAAGGCCGTAGCAGAGCTTTTAGGTGTTCCCAAGGGCACAGTCGATTGTGGCGTTCGCCGCTTGATGCATCAATATGGAAGCCTGTATCCTGAATAGAGCATCGATAGGATGCGTATGGAGGAGCAATGCTTTTGTATCTGGCTAGCAATAACGCCCACAAACTTCAAGAGATACGCCCGGCACTCGCGGGGGTCGAAGTGCTGACGCCTCAGGATAGAGGCATAGACTTTGACTTTCCTGAAGACGAGGCTAGTTTCATAGGCAATTCACTGGGAAAGGCATTGGCCCTGTGGAAACTTGTGAAGGCTCCCGTGTTGGCAGACGATTCGGGGCTCTGTGTAGACGCGCTAGGAGGTCGGCCTGGCGTGCATTCGGCTCGGTATGGGTCTGTTGATGGGATTACTCCTTTGGATGCCACCGTCAGAAATACAATGCTACTTGACGAGATGAAGGATCAAGCAGATCGTTCTTGTCGATTCGTCTGTTGCATGAGCCTCGTTCTTTCTCCTGACAGGGTCATGACAGTCCAGGAGACTTGCGAGGGCATCCTTCTCGATGAACCACGTGGCAAGGGAGGCTTTGGTTACGATCCTGTCGTCTACCTGCCTGCTCTAGGCAAGAGCATTGCCGAACTGTCCATGGAAGAAAAAAATCGTGTTTCCCACCGTGGTCGTGCTCTGGCGATTATGGCGGCGTTGATTGTCAGGCTGAGCCAAGGAGCATAGACCCATGGTCTGAGGGGACAAAAAAGCCGGCCTGCCCCTGGGGGAGTGCCGGCTTTCGTTTCGGGACATGTAGGCCTGGAGGGCCCAATGGCCACCATGTCATGCGACGCGGCGCATCATTCCTTGATGCCGTACTTCTTTCGGAAACGGTCTATGCGTCCTGCGGTGTCGACGAGTTTCTGCTTGCCGGTAAAGAAAGGGTGGCAGGCGGAGCAAATTTCCACCTGAATATTCTTTACCGTCGAACGGGTCTCAATGACATTGCCGCACGCGCACGTGATCGTTGTGAGCTCGTACTTAGGGTGTATCCCGCTCTTCATAGTGATCTCCTTGCGCGCCGGTCATGCTTGCCAGAATACCGGCTGTATGACGGCTATTAATTTCTTGCCTGTTTGATTCAAGAATCGCCCATTGGCGTGTTCATGGACCGTAGGAAGGCCTCATTATTCTTAGTTTTGGACATCTTGTCAATGAGCAGCTCAGTAGCCTCAAGATCGTCCATAGGGCTTAAAGCCTTGCGTAGTATCCAAATCTTCTGTAATTCATCTGAAGGAAGGAGCAATTCTTCTTTGCGGGTGCTGGATTTCTTGACGTTTATTGCAGGGAAGAGCCTGCGGTCAGACATCCTTCTGTCAAGGTTTATTTCCATGTTACCCGTGCCCTTGAACTCCTCAAAGATGACCTCATCCATCCTCGAGCCGGTATCTACCAGGGCCGTGGCTATGATGCTCAGCGATCCACCGCCTTCTATATTGCGCGCCGCTCCAAAGAAGCGTTTTGGCTTGTGCAGGGCGTTAGAGTCTACACCACCTGAAAGTATCTTGCCGCTCGTTGGCACCGTCTGGTTGTACGCACGGGCGAGGCGGGTTATGGAATCAAGCAGTATGACGACATCCTTGCCGTGCTCTACAAGGCGCTTTGCCTTATCAAGGACCATCTCAGATACCTGTACATGCCGTGTTGCCTGCTCATCGAATGTAGAAGAGATGACCTCCGCCTTGACGGTACGCTCCATGTCGGTCACTTCCTCGGGTCTCTCGTCAATGAGGAGGACGATGAGGTAGACCTCTGGGTGGTTTGCCGTAATAGCGTTAGCTATCTTCTGGAGCAGTATCGTTTTACCGGTTTTAGGCGGTGACACGATAAGGGCACGCTGGCCCTTTCCTATGGGGCAGAACAGGTTGATTATCCTCGTAGATGTCTCAGAGCTTGTCGTCTCAAGGTTGAATCGCTCTTCTGGATAGAGCGGCGTAAGGTTTTCAAAGGGTATGCGGTTCTGGGCCACGGCCGGCTCGTCGAAGTTTACCTGCTCTACCCGGAGCATGGCAAAGAAGCGTTCGCCTTCCTTGGGACTGCGAATCTGACCATAGACGGTGTCGCCAGTCTTGAGGTTGAATAGCCTGATCTGAGATGGGCTTATGTAGATGTCGTCTGAGCCAGGCAGGTAGCTGTTCTGTGGAGACCTCAGAAAACCATAGCCATCGGGGAGGATTTCCAGTGAGCCGTAGGCATAGATGATGCCGCCGCGCTCGGTGTGTGACTTGAGAACCTGGAAGATGAGTTCTTGCTTCTTTAAAACCATCATCTCTTCATGGTTGAGCCCGGTGTTGCCCCCCAGTTCACGCAGCTCCTTAAAGCCCATGCTGGTAAGCTCATTTATGGAAAGTCTTGAGCGGGAGTCGCTCTGGTCGTTCTTGGGAGCATCCTCCCTGGTCTTTTCAAAGCTCTCCTGCTTACGAACGAAGCCAGGAACGACGCTGGAGCGGCTTTCGTAGCGTGGCTCGTCGTCGTGATCGTGCCGCTGCTGGGTGTTTTGGTGACTACCGTTTTGGGAAGGATAGCCGTTATGGCCAACTGCCGTAGACGGAGCGGCAGATGGAGAGGCCGTCTCTGTCGACGTGGCATTTTCGTCCTGCCGAGATGAAGACCTTCTAACGATTCGCTTGCGGGGAGCCACGTTGGATTTAGCCCGCGGCTGGTTTTGTGTCTCTTTGTCGACGATCACTTCGTCACCAATAGGAGATGCATCGAGATCGAGTTCCCCCTGGGGTCTCGCCTCAGGCTTTTCGGACGAGTCGTCCGTCTGGCTCTTGCGTAGTATTGCCATCATTTTCTCCAATGCATGGTGTGGGTTGGCCGGATATGAATTCATGGCGACATGCGCCAAAGTTCATCGCGGTCGTAAAGGCTTGTGAGACTTTCGTAGGAGAGCCTCTGATATTATATATGCTTTTCCGTTTCCGGCAGGAAGCGCGGTAGGCGAACCGTATCGCTACACCGGCGCGCTGATTTGCGCGATCACAGACTCATACATGAACGATACTCCCGGCTCAAGTGTATTGTCAAGCTCGATTATTACAGGCATCAAACGCCAAGGAACCCGTCACCGTCGACCGTACAGAGAAGCCAACATGGACATACGCCGCAAGGCATGTGCCGTTGCCGCATGGCGAACATCGGATCGTTCCCCTGAAAAGCGCATGTGTTCAGCCAGACTTGTCCCTGCTACGGTATAGGCAAACCACACGGTACCGAGCGGTTTGTCTGCAGTAGCGCCGTCAGGACCCGCTATGCCTGTGATGGCAAACGCACAATCGCTTCCAAAGAGCCGGGCCGCCCCCCGTGCCATGTCCAGGGCTGTCTCCTCCGAGACGGCTCCATGGTGCAACAGGATGTCGGCTGAAACCCCCAGTATTCTCTCCTTTATGGTATTGGAATAGGCTACAATGCCTCCGTAAAAGAAGCGGGACGCACCGGCACCATCGGTAATAGTAGCGGCGGCCATGCCTCCCGTACACGATTCGGCGCACGAAAGGGACAATCCTAGCTCGCTCAGCATTGATGCAAGTGCCTTGGCTTCCAGGTTTAGGCTCGTGTCCATGTTGTGGTTCAAGTCGTGGAGACTGTCCTGTCCGCGAAGGGATCGAAGGCGGCTCCATCTCTGACCATCTCGCAACGACCCTCGAACAAGACACCGTCTGCTATCCGTAGTTTTGCGGTTTTTACGTTGCCCCTGACCTGGGCACTAGCATGGAATTCGACCTTGTCTGCGGCCTCGAGGTCGCCTCTGACAGAACCAGCGACGATTATGCTCATGGCACGTATACGGCCAACGTTGACCGTCGCTCCACTGTCAATGTACAAGGTTCCCTTGGCGTCTATGTCGCCTTCAAATGTTCCTCGAATCATCAGGCTTGAATCGAACTTGAGGGTTCCAGAAAAACTGGTTGTCGGCCCTAGCACCGTGGTGCTATCGGAACCGGTCTTGATTGTTGCTTGTCTCGGCATTGCCTACCTGTTTCTTATTTATGTTTCATGACGAAGACACCATCCCAGTCTTCATCAGGAGGATCCAGGGCGTAATGATCGCATCGATCGAGGTATACCTTTGAAGGCCCGTCCGCTGGGTCTATGGCGAGAGCAGCCACGAAACGCTCAGAGGCGTCTGAGAAGCGTAAGAGTTTATAGAACCTGCGTCCTTCTGCAAACAGCTCAAGAACTCGCTTCTTGTCTTCACTGATCATGAAGGCTCCCTTCCAGACCACCTGGGCTGCTCACTTAGCTGCGGGCAGACTTGGCGATGTCTTCAATCGTTTCTATCTCTATAGCATCCTGCTTGAGGTTTTCAGTCTTGGCTTTAAGGGTCGTACTATGGCTCTCTAGATCATCTAACAGGCTTGCCGTCTGTATGGCGATTGTCTTGGCGGCATCTATAGAGACGTCTTGTCCTATGCCGGCCAGCACGGTCCTGGCCTTTTTAAGGCCACTGGTTATATGACTAAAATTCTGGTCGCATAGCCTTAAGCGCTCTTCCAGGTTGCGATTCTGAAGGACCAGTTCATGTGAGCGCAGGACTACCCTGATCCGTGCCAATACCTCTGAGAAATTAAAAGGCTTTGTTATATAATCATCGGCTCCCAGCTCCAGCCCTTCAACCTTGTCTTTGACGTCATCGAGGGCTGAGAACATAATAATCGGTGTCTCGGAAAACTCTGCATAGGAAGGTGACGATTTTATCGTTTTTATAACTTCCCAGCCGCTCAGTTTTGGCATGATGTTGTCGAGGAGCATAAGATCGGGCCTAAGCCGTTTTACCGCATCGAGGGCTTGTTGACCGTCGGTGGCAGTATGCACATCAAACCCTAGCTTTGATAACATTACCTCGAAGAACTCAAGGTTTATTCGTTCATCGTCTACTACCAGTATACGTTTTTTTCTTTGCAATTGAGCCCTCCGTTCTCCGACACTAGAGTTGGCCACAACGGGTTGTCTAGTCTATTCCTGTCGTTGTTGGCTGTTCTCGGTGGAATATTAAGAAACAATCAATACTGGCAGCATTTTCCTATATGCTATCGTTCTTGTCAATGCGAAAGACTTTCCTGCTTATGATTATAGTTACTAGAGATAAGGCTAAAGCTATGCCGAGTATGGCTATATCAACCGCATTACCGATTTTTTCGTAGACTGTCTGGTAGGCGCTACCCAGGGGTAGGTCTACAACAAGCACACCAGGCTTGAATGGCTCCAAGGCCTGAACTACGGCACCGTTAGCGGCTATGGCAGAGGTGGAACCTGTGTCGGCCGATCTGAGGACTATGGCGCCAGTCTCGGCTGCCCTAAACTGCGACATGGCAAGGTGCTGTTTCTGCATGTATGCAGAATGAGCCCAGGAGTCATTGGTCAAGACTACGAAGAAATCAGGTGATTTGAACGAAGAGAAGTATCGACCAAAGGAATCCTCGAAGCAGATGGGCGCGGCGAAACTCGCCTGTCCGGTTTGGAGTAGCCTGGGACCACTACCGGGTGTCCAGTAGTTGCCGAAATTGGATATAACCCAGGGGTTCAAGACAGGAACCCTGGCCCATACGGGCATGTACTCCGAGAACGGCACGAGCATGACCTTGTCGTAACGGCCGCTTATAGAACCACCGTCATACAGAAGAGCAGAATTGTGTTCCAGACTTCTGCTCACATCGTCTGCCTGGGCGTAGCCGTTCCCCGTCAATATCGCTACTGGATAGGCCTTGAGGTACTCGTCGACCTTGCGTATGAATTCATAGGTCGCCCTGTCGGGGCGATGCCTTAGATGCCATTCTATGGGGGGTACTATGGCAGTCTCATGCCAGACTACCAGGTCTGGTTTCTGTGCCAGCACCTCATCACTCAGCGTGGCGAGTCTGGTAAATGCATTGTCGTAGTCAGGAACGCTCTTCTGCTTGTATACGCAGGCCTGTACCAAGGCTACCCGGAAATACCCTTCCTTTGCTCCTGTTTCGTCTGTAGCAACGATAGGGTGCATGAAGGATGGCAGGGTATCAGGCTTGTCCGGATGGCCAAAGACCAGTGTTAGCACCATGCACGCTATGCCGAATGATGCCCGAGCGCTTGCCCCGAGCACTTTCCCTTGTGTTGGCCCTGAGAGCCGCCTGATAGACGCAAACAGGGATACATTGGCAAGGGTTATGGTGAGACCAACGAGGGCTACGCCTCCAATCGATGAAAGCCAGAGAGCGGCTCTGCTCTCTACGAAGGCGTAGGGCAGGGTGCCGTATGGGAAGGCCAGAAACCCTACGGAGCGACCCAGCTCTGAACAGCTCCAGATGAAACCCGTGGCTATGAAGGCAAGCCGGCTCTTTG
>JAVEXO010000076.1:0-7504 GCA_034003955.1 Spirochaetia bacterium
CATAGCGCTCTGTATCGGTGTGGCGCTATTTCTGGGTCTTGCCGGGGTAGGTAGGATAGTGCAGGCACTGCTTTCAGGAGTAGGGGCTCCCGTGGTCATAGACGCGGCATCGACACTGTTTGTGCAAGTCTTTGACTTGGGTATCCTTGTTCCGGCGGCCTTACTCTCGGCCTTCTGGCTACTGAGGAAAGATAAGCGAGGGTACATGGTAGCTACCGTGCTCATGGTAAAAGGCGCGGCCGAAGGCTTGGCTGTGGCTACCATGGGTTTCAATATGCTACGAGTCGGGGTCAAGGAATCGGTGCCGATGATACTCGTGTTCCTGTTGCTCGCTCTCCTAGCGCTCGTCATCGGTACTAGAGCCGTTATGAGTGCTGGGTTTTCCAGGCTAACGAACAGCAATAAGGCTGGTTTCTAGGCTTACTACGGCTAAAACGGCACAGAGTCTTCTATGAAGTATTCCTACGTTCGTTCTAATGCGTAGTTGATCGCTAACAATGGCCGGAGGAATAGCATTCTGGGGCCGACAAATCCCATGACTCGTCGCATGGTCTCACGCTGCCTTGGCGCATAGCATGGTGTTGGGCAGCGTCGGCAGCTTGTTTTGCTGTCGCCATGGCGGCAGACATCAAGTCTGGAAAGCGAGTACGCAAGAAGTTCAGAACACTCTGGGCATGGTTCCGTTGAACCGTGTTTGCGGGCACAGTAATACCGTATCATGAACTCTATCGTACGCTTATCTCTCTTGAGGCGTCCCTGTGACTCTCTTGGCAAAGGCTGCGGCATCTGCGATATCCTTGGTGTTGGGGTGACCCATGTTAAAGAATGTAAAGCGGCCCAGGCAGAAGTAGCCTTCCTCCACGACGGGTATGCCTTGCTTGTCGAGCAAGTCACGAAGCATGTGTAGAGCCTCGCTCTGGATAAAGCCTGTGGAGAATACTGCAACCCGCTTTATCTTCTGGGGATCGAGGTCTGCTATGAAGTTCTTGACCGTCTTGTGTAGCCCGTGATCCTGGTTGGCGTAGACGGCTGCTCCGAGGAAGAGCGTATCTACGGGTTCAGAGCCGTGGGCGCAGGAGGCTATATCGACGGCTTCTGTTCCAACCGCTGATGCTATGGCGCTGGCAACCTTTCTCGTGTTGCCGGTGGCTGAATAGTAGGCTACTCGTATGTTCATTGCTCTATTCCTTTCGATAGTGCATTCTCCAGAGCCTTGAGTATGGTAAGGCTTGAATAGCTTGCGCCTGTTACGACGTCCACGCCAAGCGATTGCTTGGCTATTACCCTGTCTATGATGGCTTCGGCTGGCTTGCCCTGACCGTTGAAGTGTTTGAGGAGATCTATAGACTCAAGACGGCCAGCGGAGACTGATGCGCGGACCATGACTGAAACCGGTAAGAGGAATGCCTTACCCTCATATATACCGTCCTCTACGCTTGAGACATCGAATGCCTTGGTAGAAGCCCTCAATGATGTAGACTGGGAATTCATGTAGCGTGGTAGAAGATTTCCTATGGCGAACAGCACCACAATAGCGATACCTATTATAAACGTAGATCTCTTTAATCTCATAAAGCTTACAAACTCCTTAGTGTATATGGCGGCGACAGTATAGTTTGCACCTAGCCTCTGCGCAAGCGCTTCTAATCCGCCTACTATACACCCGTTAAGACACTTGCCTTTAAGCCGCTTGCGGCGATATTGTTCATTCCAACATGGATAAGCTCATAGTAAAAGGCGCTCGAGAGAACAATCTCAAGAACATAGACGTTGAATTGCCAAGGGATAAACTTATCGTTGTCTCCGGTTTATCAGGCTCTGGCAAGAGCTCTTTGGCCTTCGATACCATCTTTGCGGAGGGACAACGTCGCTACGTAGAGTCATTGTCGGCCTATGCACGGCAGTTTCTGGGGCAGATGAAGAAGCCTGATGTTGACTACATCGAGGGCCTGTCGCCTGCCATATCGATAGAACAGAAGACGACGCACCGTAACCCGCGTTCTACGGTAGGCACGGTTACCGAGATATATGATTACTACCGTCTCCTCTTCGCGAGAGTGGGCACACCGCACTGCCCGCAATGTGGCCGTGAGATTCGTGAACAGGGTATAGACCAGATTCTTGATACCATCATGACATGGAAGAATGGTACCAAGCTTCAGGTACTAGCGCCTCTGGTGAGGGGCAAGAAGGGTGAACATGTAAAGATTCTGTCTGATGCTGCAAAACAGGGCTTCGTGCGTGCGAGGGTGGACGGCGAGCTACGTCAGCTTGAAGAAGAGATACTCCTGGAGAAGCAGAAGAAGCATACCATAGAGGTTGTGGTAGACAGACTCAAGCTATCCGAGGACGGCAGGCGGAGGCTGGCCGAGGCTGTAGAGACGGCGCTGCGCATAGCCGACGGCATCGCCATCGTCACAAAAGAGGAGAACGGCGTAGAGGTGGACGAGTTCTTTAGCCAACGCGGAGCCTGCCCCGCGTGCAATATAAGCCTTCCTGCCATGGAACCAAGGCTGTTCTCCTTCAATAGCCCTCACGGAGCCTGCCCAGAATGCACCGGCCTAGGTATAAAACTTGAATTCGACCCCGACCTCGTCATTCCAGACAAATCCCTATCATTCAACGAGGGCGGCTGCGTGCCGTATAACCCGGATGCGGCCTGGTACCGCTCTCGCTTTGAGGCACTGGCTAAACACTATAAGTTCAGCCTCGACAGTCCTTTTGAGGACATCCCCGCCAAGGCCATGCATGCCATCCTGTATGGCGGCGACGAGGCCATACGGATACGCTACGACAATGCCAAGGGAACCGGTCACTTCGAGTACAACTCGGCCTTTCCAGGCGTGCTCGCCGAGCTAAAACGACGGTACCTCGAGACCCAGAGCGATGGCATAAAGACGTGGCTAGAGAAATTCATGAGCGAGAAATACTGTGAAGCCTGTAACGGCAAGCGCTTGAGGCCGGAAGCCCTGGGCGTGCTCCTCGGAGGCAAGAACATCAATGAACTGTCGTCGATGTCCGTGGAGGAGACAATCCACTTCTTCGATTCACTGGATCTGGGCGATACCCAGAGGCAGATTTCCAGGCAGATCCTCAAGGAAATAACGGCGCGGCTTTCATTCCTGCAGAATGTAGGCCTCGAATATCTGACCCTGGAGAGAAAGGCCGGCACCCTGTCGGGTGGCGAGGCGCAACGCATACGCCTGGCTACACAAATAGGTTCCAGCCTCGTCGGTGTGCTCTATATCCTGGACGAACCATCGATAGGCCTCCATCAGCGCGACAATCAGCGCCTGATCGATACCCTTATCTACCTACGAAACATAGGCAACACGCTTATTGTCGTTGAACACGACGAACAGATGCTCCGGACAGCCGACTGGATAGTCGATTTAGGCCCTGGAGCCGGTGTTCATGGTGGGCATATAGTCGCGGCAGGAACTCCCCAGGACGTGATGCGCAGCAAGAAAAGCATCACGGGCCGTTACCTATCAGGCGATCTGGTCATACCGGTACCCGTCAAGAGAAGGCCTGGCAACGGGGCGGCTATAACCATGCATGGTTGCCGTGAGCACAACCTCAAGAATATAGATGTAACCATACCCCTTGGAGGCTTTACCTGCATAACCGGCGTGTCCGGATCCGGCAAGAGCACCCTTCTAACCGACCTGCTCTATCCTGCCATATCAAACCGTATAACAAGGACTGTTCAGCAGGAAGGGGATTTTGACTCAATCGAGGGGCTTGGTGCGATCGATAAGATAATCAATATAGACCAGAGCGCTATTGGACGCACCCCACGATCCAATCCCGCCACCTATGTAGGCGTGTTTACGCCCATACGAGACCTCTACGCCTCCCTGCCTGAATCAAAGGCGAGAGGCTACAAACCTGGGCGATTCAGCTTCAATGTCCGTGGTGGTCGCTGTGAACACTGCGAGGGCGATGGAACGCTCAAGATAGAGATGCAGTTCCTTCCCGACGTATACATAACCTGTGAGCACTGCCAGGGCAAGCGCTTCAATAACGAGACCCTCGAGCTACGATTCAAGGGCAAGAACATAGCCGAGGTCCTGGACATGACCATAGAAGAAGCCGCCGTGTTCTTCGACAAGGTGCCGCAGATATCCCATCGCATGAACACCCTCCTATCGGTCGGCCTTGGCTACATCAAACTTGGGCAATCGGCACTGACCCTCTCGGGCGGAGAGGCTCAGCGCGTCAAACTAGCCTTCGAGCTGGCCAAGCGCCCCACCGGCAAGACCCTGTACTTCATGGACGAACCGACGACAGGCCTCCATTTTGCCGACGTCAAGCAGTTGATGGAGACAATCCAGAGGCTCGTCGATACAGGCAACTCCATAGTGATGATAGAGCACAACCTTGACGTCATAAAGCAGGCAGACTGGATCGTGGACCTAGGCCCCGAAGGCGGTAACCGTGGTGGCATGATAGTAGCCCAGGGCCGTCCCGAGGATGTCATCAAGGTCAAGGGCTCGTGGACCGGGAAGTATCTGAAGGATGTGCTTAAGGGCTGACCCGACATAGCGGTTGCTCCGACACAGCGCCCTGAGCGTGTTCGTGATTACTCAAAGGCCTGAAAAATCATGGCGGCGGGGCCTGCCCAAACAAAACGACCATCGCTTCGCGACGGCGCGTTTTTCTTGGGCACCCGCCTTCGCATGCATGCGAGGCTTGTTAGGAACATAGTTCTAGGGGCGCTATGTCGGGGCTTTGTTGTCTTGGAGGATAGGGGATCAGGCGCCTTCGCATGTAGTCAGGGCTTGATAGGAACAAGGTTCTAGGGGCGCTGTGTCGGATATACGCGATAGCGTCATCTTGAGTCGTGAAATGGCATTTTGTGTGATATACTATTTACCGTGCTGATGTTACCTCTAAAGAGCTAGCCATTAAGCAAAAAATACATCTTGTCGGAGCAGCCGTCATGAATCGCTACTATCGCCTCCTTCCCGTGTTACTTATATCAATATTTGTTTTTTCATCTTGTCGCTCACCGGTTCTGGGACGATCCAGAACCAGCCTGTCGATAAGCCTCTCTATACCGGCCGATCTATCAAGCACGGTTCCAGAGCCAATACGCCGAGCCATTGGGGAGGTGGAGCTGTCTGGCTCGCGCCCCCGTCTAATCCATCCAGATGCACGCTTCGTCAAGGCAGAAGTGATACAGGGAGGGTTGGTGATTGCGAACGCCGAGGCCACCATAGCCTCCGGGGATTTAACCAAGAGTCTTTCATTCGACAGCATACCCCTGGATGTAACGCTCACGCTCCATGTCTCTCTTTACGATGCCACGAGCGCCAAGGTAGGGGAGAGCAATATTGAGCTTAGTCCCTTGCTAAGAGCTCGTCCAGTACTGACGATAACGATGAGGCCCCTGAGTGCCACACCGTTAGAATTCCTGGATGGGTCAGCATTTCTTGAGGGGCTCGCAACCGGTGAGCGTAAGGTATACTCCTTCTCGCTTGCCAGTCAGGGACTCTATAGCTTGAGTCTTAATGTCAATGGAGAGCTTCCAAAGGAGGCTTTGACCGAGTTGTACGCGTCTGACGGTACGAGACATAGGGGGTTCGTCGCAGATCCAGGACCTATTGGTCAGAATCCTCTCTATGGGCTCTTCGGTAATGATAGATCAGGAGAGTCTCTTTACTATGTAGTAGTCACTGGTCCCGTCATAGACCCTGCTCCTCCTGCCCCCCCTGAGTTGAAGCTTGAGCTTGATACTATGTTGAATCATGATCTAGCGGTATTGGGAGCAACATACTACTCTAGTGAAGAATCAGAAGTTATTATGCTGCCTCCAGAAAGTTTTGTTAACTTTGGATATATCAATCCAGACGATGCATCACACCGTATGACATTTTCGCTCTATAACCCCTATCAAAGTGTGCTTTCTATAAAGGCGTTCACTGTGGATGTTTCTGGCCCTACGGATGCCTTTAGCCCCCCTGCGTTCCCGCCCCAACCTCTATCTCCTGGTGCTATCAGGGATTTTGTAATTAGCTATAGTACTACGGAAAATGATTATAGTAATAGTAATTTCACTATCGATGTCGCCGACGAGGGTCTAGACGACTTTACCATTGTTTTTACTGGGTCTGCCTCTTGTTTCTAACATAAGCACATGGCTATAGATTCAACCCTCCTCGCCTGGCCAACGGCGGGCAGGAGGAACTGCCTATTAGAGAGCATCGATGGCCTCGCCAAAAACGCTGCACAGTATGGGCACAGGCCAGACTTCTTAGTCGCTACAGACGGTGAAGATGAGGGGTTGGTATCTGGCTTAGTAGAGGGACTCAAGGAAATAGAGTCGCGTTACGGTATAAGGATCGATCTGTCAAACAGACGCAGCCGAGAGGTGGCTATAGACCGGCTTTCTGCTTGCTTTGATAGGGAACTCCTTGAGTATGCACTTCTGCCATGTAGCGACGGACCAGGCTGGGGTGTCAACGTCAATGCTTCTATGCTTGCAGCTTCCGGTCGTATTCTTGTGTCCAGTGATGACGACGTCTTCTGTAGGCCTGCACGCCAGAGTATAGGGACTGATGTTAAGCGAGACCGGTTCATCCACTTCTCCCGAGAGTACCAGAATGGTGACCTCCTCTACTATCCGAGTCGGGAGTCCCTGCTTTCCACGATGGCAGAGCTTGAAGTAGATGTCCTAGGCAGCTATGAGGCTCTCCTGGGGGCAAGGCCAGAGGGTCGAGTGCTAGCCGCCTGCCCTGGCATGTATGGAGACTCCGCTATGGGCAGCTCACGCTCCATTCTGTCACTCGAGGGCCGCTCCCGTGAGGCGCTCATGGATGGCGGCTATGAGGCTTTGCGACTGTCGCGTGAGCTTGTCCGCATTGCGCCGCAGACTACTGTCTCTACCGGTGCCCAGCTGATCATGACGCAGACGGCCTTCGATACCAGAGTCGTAATTCCTCTCTTTCTGCCTTATTCGCGCAACCCCGACGGACTCTGTGCCGTGCTTACGCGTCTCATCTATCCCGATAGCCTGACTGCCTACTTGGATTTTGGCCTCTACCATGCACCACCCGAGCCAAGACTCGCGGATCATTTCAATCTTACTGGCTACCGCCCGGCTCTGTCGGAATTGATCATGGCGCTCAGCATATTCAAGCGTCCTGCCAAGGCTATCATGGACCCTGCCGAGCGTTTCAATGCACTCGGTAGCGCCCTCGGATCAATCGCAACCCTGACTAATGCCGACTTCGTCGAGCTTGTCCACATGATCTGGTCGCGACGGCTCTCCGCCTATGTTGAAAACCTGAAATCGCTACTCGAACATTACAGTCGCAGTCCGACAGCCTGGGCTCTCGATGTAGATGAGCACATCGATGCAGTCAACGCTGTCCTAAGGGAGCCCAGCGCTCTCTTTGGTCCAAGCGGCTGCGGCCTAAGCATAGAGCGAGTGAAGCATCACATAAGGCTCTATGGGGCGCTCTTGGCTGCATGGCCGGAGATGTTGAAAACCCCGAGC
>JAVEXO010000076.1:7604-9276 GCA_034003955.1 Spirochaetia bacterium
CCTAAGGGAGCCCAGCGCTCTCTTTGGTCCAAGCGGCTGCGGCCTAAGCATAGAGCGAGTGAAGCATCACATAAGGCTCTATGGGGCGCTCTTGGCTGCATGGCCGGAGATGTTGAAAACCCCGAGCCTCCTGTCCTGACACAGCGCCCTTTGGTTGTTTGGGATTACTGAAAGGCCTGGAAAATCATGGCGGCGGGACCTGCCCATGTAAAACGTCCATCGCTTCGCGACGGCGCGTTTTTCTTGGGCACCCGCCTTTGCATGTATGTGAGGCTTGTTAGGGACAAGGTTCTAAGGGGCGCTGTGTCGGGGCTTTGTAGTCTTGAGGATAGGGTGTCGGGCGCCCTCGCGTGTACGCGGGGCTTGTTGGGGACAAGGTTTTAAGGGGCGCTGTGTCGGGGCTTTGTAGTCTTGGAGAGAGGGTGTCGGGCGCTTGCGTGGGGTATGCAGGATTAGTGTTACGAAGCTTGTGGATACTCGAGGGCCATGCTTATTTTGGCCTAGTATCCTCTTCAAGGCTGACTTTTAGTGACTTTTTCCGTGCGTTAACGCTCGTCCAGGCACGCATCACTAAGGTTCGTAACACAAGAGACAGGTTGAACGGCGGTCTGTAATCGCGGCTTTAGCCCGCGATTGCATCTGTACCGTTCCTTTTTTTCAATCTATCATACAAGTCTGTATGGTTAACTGTTCTTTTCGTGCCGCGAACGTAACGGCATCACTAGTCGTCATTCTTCTCTGCGCGGGTACCGTTCTGGCGAGCGCCCAAGAGGCTGTTGTCGGGACACCGGGTGAATTCCCAGTGTCAGAGGGTGTGCCTTCTGCTCATGCACCCGCCCCCAAGACGCCAAGCGCCATCGTAGTGGAACCAGAAGCGGAAGTCGATCTCGTTCAACAGACTCTTGCTCTCGACATAGCCGGTTCCGATTATTATGCCCTGCTCGCATGGGCCAGAACGCTTGGTCTGCCTGAAACGGGTAGTGCTTCTGAGTTGCGGAGCAGGCTCTACGCTCACTACGGTGTTAGCGCTGCACCTCCTTTAGCCTCATCGTCTAAGACCATTACTATTGTATCAGCCGACAAGACAGAATATGTCTCAGCCAAGGAAGAAGGAGAGTCTTCGGTCCGATTCACGGGGCGTGTCTCAATTTCTGTAAAGGATGACGACTCAGGGGAGACGCTTTCAATAACGGCCGATCAGGTGGTCGTCAACAGAGATGCTGGCATTCTGTCCGCCCGTGGGGACATTATCTTCGAGCGCAGGAAGGCAAACAGTTCCGACTTCTTTCTGGGTGAGATACTGGAATTGGACATGGACGACTGGAGTGGTGTGTTTCTGGATGGTGAGAGTAAACGAGGCTCTGCCGGCGAGGATGATGCGTTGTTTTTTAGGGCAGATGACATTTTAAAGCGTGGAAGTGATGTCTTGGTGTTCAAGGATGGGGTCGTAAGTTCCTGCGACGATGAGCACCCCCATTATTCAATACGCGCTTCTCGTATATGGATTCTGGGGGGTAATGAATGGGCCATGCTCAACGCCACATTATCTGTCGGAGAAGTGCCGCTTCTCTATCTTCCTTTCTTCTACTATCCGGGAGAGGAGATAGTCTTTAATCCTGTGTTTGGTTATGACGAGCGTTTTGGTCGGTATGTACAGACTACCACCTATCTA
>JAVEXO010000077.1:0-2333 GCA_034003955.1 Spirochaetia bacterium
TATATATTTCAATTTTCCTACTGTAACTCTTGAGCCAAGTTCTTATATGCATTCCCTTTTTAAAGTGTCTGTGAAGGTTTCATCCTTTTCCTGCCCACCACCAGGGAGAATATAATAGTCTCCATGTTCATCGCTCTTTTTTATGCAGAGCAGCCTATTCTCTTTAATAATTATGGCTTTTACTGAATTACGAACTGGATGCATAGAGCCTCTTTCACATGGATCTGCTTCGAACGCTACTTCAATACCCCATAACCCGTCAAGAAGAGCAGAATACGTTTAGTGAAAGCTTATGGCTTTCGTCGGGCAAACTGGTTCACAGAGCTGGCAGGTGATGCAATCAGCCGTGCGTATGCGCATCTTCTTTGTCTCAGGGACTATGTCTATGCAGTGCACCGGGCACACCTTTCGGCAGGCGCCACAGGAGATGCAGGCAGCTTCGTCAATTTTCTCGGCCCTGGCGGCCTTACGGGATGTTAGGTTGAGGATTGTGCCGTAGGGGCACAGATGGTTGTGCCATAGGTCTTCATTAAAGAACAGCGTCAACAACACCGCTATGCCAGTAATGATGGCCAGCAGTGGCAGCTTTATGTCTAGCTTTCGTAGGACGAGCATTGAGCCAACGAAGAGTGCGAGGAAGACATAGCGAAACAGCGGTTTTTTTATGAACTCGGGAGTATTAAGGCGCCGGAATCCCAGCTTCTTGTACAGCCATCCTAGAGGTCTGAACAGCGTGTTCATCGGGCAAATCCAGCCGCAATAGAATCGGCTGAAGACTATTGATAGAAGAGCACTCGAGCCAAAAATTGCAAGCCATAACTGTATCCTGCCTTTGGCGACCAGCAGGGCGAAGAGAGCCAGGAATAGAAGCTGGCTCAGTATGCGGAGCGTCTTTTTTTTCACGTCTGATCCTTTCGTCGTGTCAAAGTGATGCTAAGTGGCGGTATCTGTATGTACGCTTATGAGAGGAAGAATTCCTTCTAGGAGACGTGTCGTACCTGTTTGTAGGCTGCCAGATGTAGCTTCCAGTCGCCAGGTTGAAACCAGAAGCCTAAAGCCGCCAACCAACATCAGCGCCACAGCCTTGCAGTTTATGTTTGCCTGTATCGAGCCCTCGGCTATTCCCTTTTCCAGGAGGCCTTTAAAACGAGTGAGCGTATCACTCAGCATTGTTCGGGCACGAGATAAGAGGCTTGCATCGTTTCTGAAGATGTCTTCCGATAATAGCATGATACTCAAAGACGGATTCTCCTCAAAGAGGCTGGCTTGTACCAAGAAGAAGGAACGTATCATCTCGTAAGCTGTTCCTGAGTTGAGCCTGGCCTGTTTGAAGGCAGCCTCTCGAAGTGACAACATCTCGTCTATCACCGAAGAAAGAATGTCTCCCTTGGAACCAAAGTGCCTGTAGATGGCGGCCTCAGATATACCTACGGCCAGGGCTATTTTCTTGATGGTAAGTTCCTGGATGCCGTGTTTGGATATAAGATCGAAGGCCACCAGGATTATCCCCTTCTGCCGCTCACTGCTTTGCATCTTTGCTCCTTTTGCAAGTAAGTGAACGCTAACTTACAGCCAGAACACGCCTTTCGTCAAGAGTAAACAGGCAAAACCTAATTACTGAGCAACTTTGTTAGGATGTCAACATTTTCTTCGTGTTGAATTTTCATGGCCTCAAGGAACAGACGCTCAGAGGTCTTGCTTAACAGCCTTCTGTTTTTTCTTATATAGCTGGCAACCCATTCCTGCCCGCGGATTAGCAAGGCAAGTTTTTCTTCTATGGATTGCAAGGCTGCTACCTTTTGAACAAAGTCGCCGGTGTTGGACGAAGCCGTACCCCCCAGGTTTTCTATAAGAGTCTTCAAGATCTGGCAGTTCATGCCCTCGTCGTGCAGGAAGTTTTTGGCCAGGCTTATGACGCTATCTTTCTGTAATTCTGGTAAAAGTGTGGCAAGCACCTTGACGCCTGCTCGCTCCGCCTCAAGCAGCCTGTTTAAGAAAGCGATAGGATCCTGTGCTTCTGGTGCCATAGATTCTCCTTTAAGTAGGATGCTTTTAGTCTAGGCGCTACTGCGGAGTAGTCAAGGGAGGAGATAAAGAGCTTAAGAAATGGACACGATTTACACGATAAGACCGGGGTAGTAGACGACCCTCTCCAAGGATGTTAACAAAAAGCCTAAGAAGCAGACAAGATTACAAGATAAGACTAGAGTAGCAGCCGATCCTTTTCAATCATGGTAGCAAAATTGATAAAGACATAGGGAAGCCGGGTCCTATCTTGTTAATCCTGTCCCTTATCTTGTTAATCCTGTCCCTTATTTTGTTAATCCTGTCCC
>JAVEXO010000077.1:2433-9259 GCA_034003955.1 Spirochaetia bacterium
TTGTTAATCCTGTCCCTTATTTTGTTAATCCTGTCCCATACCAGGCGTCAAAGAATCTCGAAGCCGCCGTTTATGATGAAGTCCTGCAGTATCGTGTGTGTCTTTATGCTTACCCTGAAGGTTGGGATACCCGCCCCTTCCAGGCGCTCAAAATAATCTTTGGCCTTGCACTGATTGTCGGTCACGTAGTCACGGAAGCTCTTGTCAGGCATCATAACGACGTAAGCGCCTTGCACGTCATGTAGAAAGAGGTTGACGTATTTCTGCTCTTCCTGTTTGAGGTAGGCGAATGACCTATGCAAGTCGTCTAGTGTCCGCTGCCTCTGCTCGTCGTCCCAACCCTTGTGTTACAGCGTCTCTACGAGCGCGTTCTCAAAGTCGGACTCACGGGTAAAGGTCATGGATTCTGTCGCTCCTGTAGTCTTTTTTCCTGGGTCAGCCAGTTCCTTTCATTCAGTAGAACCGTATCGATCCTGATGTCGCCGTCCGGAGTGGTATACAGGACTATCTGGGATTGTGTCATAAATACAAATCCTCTGCCTTATACAGATTATAGCCCTCGTAGTAGTAACTGGCATCGATGCCCTTCATGTATACAGTAGCATCATAGATGGCAGCGGTCAGGGCAGACGACAAGAGCGCCTTTATCTCGACATCCTTTACTGGTCTACGCTCCATGGCCATGAGATAGTCGTTCTTGTCTACGCGGTTCCAGTCCACTACTTTTCTGACTTCCTTCTTCAGCATGAGGTCGAGCCAGATGCGCGCGTTGCGGCCGTTGCCTTCACGGAAGGGGTGAGCAATGTTCATCTCCACATACTTCTCTATTATCTGTTCAACGGTAGACAGGGGCATGGCCTCTATGGTTTGAAGCGCCGCCTCAAGGTACATGACCGGGGCGAACCTGAAATTTCCCTTGGCGATGTTGACGGTGCGCACGATACCAGCGAAATCACAGACGTCCTCGAATAGGTAGCGGTGTATAGCAGCCAGCGCCTCGAAGCTACCAGGCTTGAGCGTATCCAGGAGGCCGCTTGTAAAGAGCCTATAGGCTTTTGACTTGCTAAGGCGTTCTTCCACCCGAGCCAGCTCGGCAGCATCGCTAATGCCTAGCTTGTTCCCTAATACCATGGTAGCGCCTCCTTCTATACAGGTCTTTCCAAAATCCTTGCGCCAAGCCGAGCCTCTTCAACCTTAGCATCTTTGCGCGAAACATGCCCTTAACCCTGAATGCTAGTCTCAAGCATCGCCCTGACAAACGCTAATGGTATACGTTCCTGTTCCAGCCGATTTCTATTCTCCAGTGAGCACAGTTTACGGAAGAGTAACAGCTCTGCATCAGTAAGCCCCTGCGGTTCAGCCCTGAAATCACCGGGTGCGTCGGATCGATACTCTGGGAATCGTTCGAAGGTGTCATCATCCATGAGTATAGATGTGGTATGAGGAAAACTACTACGGAATGCAGCCAGTATTCGTAGGCCATGGCTATCTATGTCTCCCCAATAGAAAACCCGGCGTGTAGCCAGCCATCCCGCGCTGTGCACTGAGGCCGCTGCGTATCCAGAACCAAATATGGCGATGGTGTTACGTAGTAAAGGCGCCGTCAAGAATACATCGGCATTACTAAAGCTGGCCTTGTTCTCTATGACAAGCACGCGCTCTATATCGTCAAATCCCAGGGCGTCGAGCCGGTCGGCAGGGATGGCTAGATCGTCGACTCCAGAAAGATGCTCCTGTGCTATAGCCCGGTCGAGTATGCGAACGCGTATTATTGGGGCGATGGCTTTGAGCCCGCATCGAGTCTCGAATGTCTCGGTGTTCGCTGTGTTTCTGGCTGCTACACGGTCAAGCACTTCCCTGATGATGCTCTTATAGCTTTCTATAAACTTGGTGTCCTCTACGGCTGGCACTTCACGCAGGTATAGGCCAGAGGATGGATTGTCTACAAACCATCGTATCGTAGCCATAATGCGAGGCCAAAACCCGGCATAGTCTATGACGCGGCGCGGGTATTCAGATATCCATGCTGCGAGTTCAGGAAAGGCGTGCACTATATCCTGACAGTCCTGCCTAAAACGGGCAACTTCTTTCTTCTTGCCGATAAACGATAGGTATGAAACTTCGGTAGGAAAAAAGATACGCTGCGGGAGACTTTGTGTTCCTGCCAGCTTATCACGGCGCTCTTCCCATTCTATGCTGTATGACGCGGCTATCCTGGTCTCTGCGCTCTCGTCCCTCAGACACACAAGCTCGCGTCTCAGCTCGACCCATCGTCTTACCGCCTCGCCGGGTTTTATCTTGGCAAAGGTAATGTCGAGTGGAAAGATTGGCTGGCCTCCTACGACTGAGCGTAGATAGTCAATATATCGACGCTCGGCTTTTTTCTTTATGTCTGACGGTCCGATCATTCTTTTTTTGGCTCCGCCCGAGAGTTGGGTTCCGCCCATGCTGCCTTTTCTTCTTCATACTCAGAGATGCCAAGGCTCCTGACCTCCGATGCGCTTCCTAAAGGGTTGGCTATAAGGTGAATGGTCGATACGCTTCCTTCTATGACACCAATCTTCTGGAGTGGCGTCACGAGGATGAGCTGAAGGTCAAGCGACGAGAAGAGCCTGAGCCCGTAGCGGGTGCTTTCTTCTGAGCCGCGTCCAAAGGCTTCGTCAATGACGACGAGTCTGAAGCCACCGGGAGAGCGCCTGGTACCCTGGCCGTATTGGTATGCAAGCGCCGATGCCAGGATGGTATATGCCAATTTTTCTTTCTGTCCGCCGGACTTGCCCGATGAGCTGGAATAAAATTCCTTCTCCGACCCGTCTTCCTTCCAGCGTTCACTTGCCGTGAAGGTAAACCAGGCACGAGCGTCGGTGACGTGTGCTGTCCATGCCCGATCTACCGGTTCGGAACCCGCGAAACGAGTAAGGAGATTCTTGACTCTCAGGAACTTTTCTTCGCTATAAAGCTCATCATCGCCCAGTGTATTCTCAAGGCAGCGCCGCATCTCCGTTCTAAAATCATGGACGGCTTGGTCTTCACGGCGTTCCGCAGCCAACGTTATATAGGTTCCCTTATCGTATTCTATAGACTCCAGAGATTTATTAATCGTGTCTATGGATGAACGTATTGCCTGTGCGTCATTCTCCAGTTCCGTCTGGAACAGCGCTATGTCACGGAGGGTGCTTTCTCGCAGGAGCGCTCGAAATCGACTCTCAAACGACGGCAAGTCATCGTGTTCTATACGCTCTAGTAAGGCCAGGTAATCGGGTAGATAGTCTATGGTGGCGGAGAGCTCGGCCGATCTCTCTGGAAATGCCGTCACGAAAAGGTGCATGCGATGCTGTAATGAACTGCGTAGTTCTGAATCCTTACGTGCTAGTGTATTACCCTTGGCATCGAGCCTTTGCCTTACGGCAGTCTGCCATCCGGCCAGGTCATCGAGTCCCGGAGAGCCTGAGCTTGTAAAGTCGTCGAGTCTTAGGAACAAGGGGGACCAGTCTACATCCTTAGCTGCGGCGAGGTTGGTGTTGGCTGCTTCTAGTTCCGCCTCGCGTGTTTCCTTAAGCGTCTTTAAGCCGCCTGCCTTCTCGCGGAGCCTACCCGATTCCTGTTCCAGACTCGCAATTGTCTTCGTCACGGCGTCGAGGCTGGCCTTGAGACCTGACAACTGGTCTGAGCTACGCTCTAGCGCCTCCCGCTCTGATCGAAGGGTTTCATAACGAACAACGGCTCTGGCCACGTCTATGTCGTCAAACAGTTCGAAGCGAAGCGCCTCTACCATATCCGTCTTGCGTGCCTCGAGGGCTGCTATTGTCTTATCGGCCAACACTATCGCCCTGATGGATTCTTCAAGCGCCCTGGAGGCCTTGGCCTCGTCCTGCTCGAGGAGGGCAATCTTCTCGGCGTTGGACCACCCTAGGACGTAATTACGTGGGTCGGCAACACTACGCCTGTCATCCTTTTCATGTCGAATCTTGCCGCTTTTGATGAGGCCTTCTACGGTAACCGCGTCTGGCTCACGGTAGAAATCCTCCATGAGCGAACAGCGTGTATAGTCGGCACGCCTGGCTATCTCCGCCTCCAGCCATACTCTGAAGGGGGCATCAGGCTTAATCTCGAACACCCGAGCAAGACTGCTACTCGACAGCTTGGAGACCTGCCCGGCCGATTCAGGCACCCTGAAGTATACCAGCTTGCCTGTAAGCCTGGTTGCCTTGACGTACTCGCTAAGGGCTCGATAGTGTTTCTCGGGTACAAGAACACTCAGCGCAAACGAGCGAAGTATGCGCTCCGCGGCTCCTTCCCATGATCGTTCCTTATTGGCTACTCGTATCAGTTCTCCTGCAAAAGGCAAGGCTGCCTCGTCTGTACCGAGGGCCTCCGCAAGCGCTCGCCGTATGGTCGCGACGTTGGCTGGAATGGATGTTGTTCGTTTCCTCAGCGACTCGAGCTCTGACCTTATTTCTCCCAGTCCATTGTTTCGTTCGCGGCGCTCTATGACGTGGGCGTCTCTAGCCGTAGAGAGTCCTGAGCGTTCATCGTCAACGCCGGCAAGACTCGTCCTTAGTGCGGCTCTGAGCGATACGAACGAGTCGGCATCTTTAGGGCTGCTCTTGCCGAGTCGAGCTACTATTTCACCGTATCTGCTGGCTTGTGCGCGTCGCCTGTCTCGCTCTTCGCCTGCTCGCGCCATATCGGCCTCTAGTTCGACGATGCGGCGGCCTGCCTCTGAGTTGTCTATAGCCGAGCGGATACGGGCCTGATCTTCTCGCCTTTGGCCGAGGCTGGTGTCTATGCCTTCTATGCTGGTACGCGTCGAGTCTAGCTCCAATCCTAGACGGTCGCGCTCACGAGTCAAAAGAGGTATTGCTCGACTCAGCGAATAGTATGGTAAGGCCTGAGTCATGGATTTGACCACATCAAGTACCGACGCTAGCTCGGTATGCTCCTTACCCTCATCACGTATAGGAACAAGGGCGTCCCGCTGGCGCCGTGAACTTTCTACAGAGTCGTGGGCTGCGCGTAGATTGTCGAAGTTCTTTAAGATTTCGTCTATCCGGTCGGCGGCACCGCTCGGTTCGAGCATGTGGTCTCGTATGAAATCGTCAAGGTCGCCTATGGTTTTCATCGATACGGTTTGATTAAAGAGATCGAGCGCCTTCTCGCTTATACCCATTGCAGAACGGAAGGCCGACGAATAATCGGAGAACGTATCGAAGGCCTCGGTGTTTGGTTCTGCTCTGAGCCGCTTGCGTAGCTTGGCCCCATCGCCGTCAAAGTCCCTGAAATCGACCAGTACCGACAGCCGCCTGCCCGATGTGGTGTAGACGCGTTGTACCTCACCAGCCTTCATCCAGCGAACCTGGGCAAGCGACAGTAGCCGTGATGAACGTGCATCGACGAATACCGCCAGAATGACCGAGTAGCAGCTCTCGTCGCGTATGTTGACCGCCTTGGCATAGCTGGCACCCTCATCACGCGAACTACGGTACTCCCCGAGAACATAGCTCTTGTCTGTACGCTCCCGGCGCTCTGCTCCCGCGGCCTTGTTATACGTAATCCTGTGTGGCGGTACGAGCAGGGTTGACAGGGCGTCTACCCACGTTGACTTGCCTGAGCCTATGTCTCCTGTCACCAGTGAGTCCTGTCCGCAAAACGGAAAGGTCCATACCGCATTGCCAAAGGTTCCCCAGTTATAGAGTTCTACCGTGTCGAGCCTAAAGCCTGATTGGCCATCTGCCAGCTCTAGTTCATTCAGCATCGCTACCAGCATGGAGGGTGAGCCTTTCGAGCGCTGTTGCCAGAACGTCGGCGCCAATCTTGTATTTTAGGAGCTTCGTCACCTCAAGTTCGTCTGAGCCAGTGCCTATTGGTCGCAGAAACCCGTATCCGATGAGCCTGTTTATTTGCGTGTCGAGGGCGTCTGCCTGCTTGGCCTCGTTTGTCTTTTTTGCTAAGTACGGCGCGGCAAGATCCCTTATTTTAGCCCTGTCTAGCACGAGACGTGACTCGCCTGAGCTGCCTGCCTCGAAGCGATAGAGCTCCTCTACAAGGAGGACGCACAGGAGGCTCGCCGTATACGGCAGTTCCCGCTTGGCTACGAGCTCGGGGAGACCATCATCAGCCGGCTCATCGCTATCCTTGCCCCTACGCCTGCGTAGAAATGCCAGTCCGTCATGTTCCGCTACGACTAGTTCCAGGCCAACCTGGACAAAGTAGTCGTCTATGGCTAGCCTATGCCTGAGTATCATGTCCCAGACGTTTTCTGCATCAGAATAGACGGGACCTTTTAGTAACCTAACAAGCGAAGGCGCGTACGGAGGTATTGTCATCGTGGCGACTCCGATAGAAAGATTACCTCTGGTGAGTCGACGACGAAGCGTGTTCGCCTGCGTTCGTTGTGCGCCTGAATCTCTGTCCTTTTGCCAGAATCTGACGCGGCCCCAGGCTCGGAAGCAATGCTCAGGTAGCCTAGTATCTCGGCTGCACCCATGCGTATAGGATTGCGGTTTACTATATCCGAGAGGCTCGCCTGCGGCTGTTCAAGCAGTATGAGGCGGATGTGCTCCTCTATAAGGCCCCTGTCTATAGTATCAAGAGCGAACAGCGCATCGGCTTCGACACTCGGTATCCCTGAATGCATGGGACTCTTGGCAATGAAGACTGGCTCTTCTGGTTCGTACAGGGGCCGGTCCATCACGAGTGAAGGCTCTGGGTCCCCATCAATAATGATGAAGCGTCTGGAATCAGGTGGGGCTTCGCGGACCAAAAGCGCCAGCCTTTTAAAGTTCTCTATTAGTTCGCCGACACGCTTACTCTCCCGCCTGGAGCG
>JAVEXO010000078.1:0-8904 GCA_034003955.1 Spirochaetia bacterium
TCCCCAACTACCAGAAGGTCATACCAGAAAGCCAACAGTATCTGGCCACGGTAAAGAGGCAGGACGTAGTAGACGCCCTCAAGCGAGTCTCTATATTCGTAGAACAGAAGTCAAGAAGGACATTCTTTGCACTTACCCAAGACAAGATGGTCATTTCTTCAGAGGAGCAGGAGATTGGAACGGCTCGTGAGGAAATTCCATGTTTCTACGATGGCCCAGAGGCAATCATAGCCATTAACTACAAGTACATTGATGACCCTTTGCGGGCCATAGACAGTGAAAATGTGCGTATAACGTTTACCGATACAGGCAGGGCCATAACAGTCTCTCCTGAACCAGAGAGCGGATACTTCCACATTCTTATGCCGATGCAGGTAGAGTGAGGTTTCGTCATAACGGGGCATGTCATTTAGAAGCGTAGAGACCTATTCATTTAGGAATTTGATTGACGGAGAGGTCATGACCGACGCTCCGTCCGTTTTTGTTGTCGGTGATAACGGTCAAGGTAAGACAAATTTCCTCGATGCCATCTATACCCTCTGTTACGGAGCCTCCTTTAGGTCTGGCCTTGACGCCGATGCCGCAAGGCTTGGTACCAGGGAATGGTCTACCAAGGGGCACAATCCCGATGGCTCATCATGCAGGGTATCCTGGAGCGCTGGACTCAAGGCTATAAAAGAAGACGACAAGATTGTACATGACAGGAAGCGTCTCGTGGAGCGTAATCCCGCCATAGTCTTTTGCCACGAGGACATGGAATTTGCCAGAGGAGAACCAGAGAGAAGACGTTTCTTCTTTGACCAGACTGCCAGTTTGGTGTCTGTTGGATACATAGACATACTTCGCTCCTATCGCAGGGCTCTCAAGGCCAGGAACGTTGCCCTCAAGGACAAGAGTCTTGATGTTTTAGATATTTTAGACATACAGGTGGCTCAATATGGGCTAGGCCTCAGGAACGAAAGAACAAGGCTATCACTGGAGTTTGACCAGCGCTTTGCGCCGCGCTATGAAAAGGTATCGCTTTTAGGTAGCCGAATAGGTGTTTCATATCGTCCATCCTGGAAACAGGAAGAGGGTGTAGACGAGGTACTAGCCAGGCTAGGATCATTACGTGACAGGGAACTTGCCCTGGGTACGAGCATGTCCGGCCCACACCGAGACAGGTTTGTATTCATAGACGAGCGTGGCGATTTCTCTGACAGAGCCTCCACCGGTCAGTTGCGTCTCTTAAGCCTTACACTGCGCATAGCCCAGGCCGAGTATGTGAGCGCCATGAGGGGAACTCCACCTATACTCCTGCTTGACGATGTGCTCCTGGAGCTTGACCCTGATAAACGTCGACGATTCATGGACAATTTGCCTGTAAGTGAACAATCGTTCTTTACCTTCCTGCCAGGGGAGCCATTCCGGGATTACGCCAGGGATGAAACTATCGTATACTGGACGGATAGTGGACGATTTACGCGTACGTAAGGCATCCGATCTCCTCGGATCAATTCTTTCCCCCGACGCTGCCGCCAAGGCCGATCAATGGTCTAGCCTCTTTGGCTTCTGGAAACGAGCCGCCGGGGATGCCCTTGCCGCACATTCCAAGCCAGTAGACCTGCGCAACGGCATAGTGTTCGTGGAGACAGACCATCCAGGATGGATACAGCTGCTGCAGCTTGAGCAAAACAGAATCCTTAGCCTTATAAAAAAGAGTTTTCCTGAGCTGGGTGTTTCCGGCATAGCCTTCAAGCTGGCCAAGGATGGTTCCCTGCCCGGCACCGTCGGCCTCGTCCGTTCGCCGCCGGCTGGAAGGGATGCCGGCGGCCCAGATACCGGCGGCCCCGATGCCGGTGCTGTGGATCAGGTGAGGATGGCGGCGGCAGACACCAAGACCCCTACGGTCAAGGAGACACTAGCGGCCGTGGTAGACGAAGAATTCAGGGGCATCCTGTCGTCACTGGCCAAGACCCTTAAAGAAGCCAACAAAGAATCAAACAATGAATATCAAAGGACAGAGAATGTTCGAGACTATTAAAAGCTCCGACGAATTTGGCTTGATTATTATAGGCATTCCCCGTATCGTGACCATCCTACAAAGCATATGAACCAACACATAGACATAGACGTATACGGTAAGGCCGAAGACAGAATTTGCGCGGGTTGCGAACACTCATGCGATGGTCACTGCGTACCCGGTGTAAAGCGGCGTACCATAGACCTGGTTGACGAGTTCCGCGCTCTCCTGGCGGCATCTGAACTGGGATCCAGGTACTCGGTACAGTTCCTGGAATCGACGCCACAGAACATAGCCAAGAACCCGGATGTGCAGAAGCTCCTCTCCATGGCCAGCCTGGAACCGGTTGTCTGCATAGGAGGAGCCGTGACGTATCTTGGCGGCTTTAGCCCCGAGGGGCTCCTGGTAGAATTACGAAAGAAACAGTAAGGGTGGGACGATGGAACTGAACGAAGAATTCATAAAGGCACTGGAAGTTTCAAAGGCCGACCTCATAGGCCGCATAGCGGCGCAGCTTAGCATTAGAGCCAGTCAAGCAAGCGCCGTCGTCGAATTGACGGCGGAAGGCTGAACGGTTCCATTCATAAGCCGATACCGCAAGGAACGCACGGGTGAACTCGACGAGGTTCAGGTACGAGATGTCATCCACCTGAATCAGAGCCTTACAAACCTTGAGACGCGGCGCATAGAGGTGATACAGGCCATCTTTGGACAGGGAAAGCTCACCGAGGAGCTATACAAAAACATAGGTAAATGCGCCACCCTCACCGAGATAGAAGATATTTACGCGCCATACAAACGAAAGAAGAAGACGCGTGGCATGCTGGCGGTGGAGAAGGGCCTTGAGGCTCTGGCCGAGATACTGCTCAGTAAGGACGCCGATGCCGTGCGCGCCGCCGCGCCTGAATTTGTAAAGGATAACGAGGAAAACCCAGAGCTTTCTGTGGCCAGCGTCGAGGACGCCATCAAGGGTGCCATGGACATAGTAGCCGAACGGGTTTCACAGGATCCCGAGAACCGCGTTGCCGTCAAGAGGCTCTACCTTCGGGACGGTTTCCTTGTCGTCAAGGGCGTGGGCGATGAGAAGAAGAAGGAATCGAGTACCTACCAGATGTACTGGGACTATCGCGAGCCACTCTCGTCGCTCAAGCCCCACCGCGTGCTGGCCGTCAACCGCGGTGAGCGGGAAGGGGAGCTTGAGGTTAGCCTGGATGTGGATGAGGATGCCGGCGTCAAGCGGATACAGGAGCGCTACCAGCTTGCCAACGAGTACCATGGCGAGGCCATAGACGATGCCCTGCGCCGTCTTGTTTCTCCTGCGGTACTGCGCGAGATACGCTCCGAGGCCATGGATCAGGCCGATGGGCACGGCATATCTGTCTTTAGTGAGAACCTGAAGAACCTGCTTCTATCGGCTCCTATAAAGGGTACCCGTGTCCTGGGTGTAGACCCCGGTATACGAACGGGAACCAAGTGTGCCGCCATAGACGAGACGGGCAAATTCTTGGGCTATTTTGTAATCTACCAGGAACAGAAGCCAGAAGAGGCCCTCAAGGCCATAGTAAAGGCCATAAAGGATTACGCAATACAGCTGGTGGCCATAGGCAACGGCACCGGCAGCCATGATGTACAGAAGCTTGTATCGGCGGCCCTGAGCGAGTTGGGTGGCGAGCCTAAGTATGCCGTTGTCGACGAGGATGGGGCGTCTGTCTATTCTGCCAGTGACGTGGCCAGAGAGGAATTCCCCGAGCTTGACCTGACAATTCGTGGGGCCATATCCATAGGCAGGCGCATACAGGACCCCCTTGCAGAGCTTGTAAAGATTGACCCCAAGAGCATAGGCGTAGGCCTGTACCAACACGACGTAAACCAGAAGCGCCTCTCGGAGACGGTGGACGAGGTGGTGGAATCGGTGGTTAACAGGGTGGGTGTCAACATCAACACCGCCAGCAACATGCTCCTCAAGCACGTCTCTGGCATCAACTCTTCCCTTGCCAAGAAGATAGTAAAGTACCGGGACGACAATGGCACCATAACAAGCCGAGACCAGCTCAAGAAGGTGTCTGGCATGGGAGAGAAGAGCTACGAGCAGTGTGCCGGCTTCTTGAAGATACCGGAGAGCGTCAATCCACTTGATAACAGCTGGGTGCATCCCGAGAATTACCCGCTGGCCAGCGAGATACTGGACGGGGTACGGGCGGGCAAGGATCCTTCTCATGAACAGCGTGCGGCCCTCAAGGAGAAGTATGGCGTAGGCGATACGACCATAGACGACATCGTTACCGAGCTTAAGAAGCCAAACCGTGACCCGCGCGATGACTATCCAAAGCCGATGCTGCAGCAGGGTGTGCTGGCCTTCGAGGACCTGAAGGAAGGCATGAAGGTCACAGGCAAGGTAAAGAACGTCGTAGACTTTGGAGCATTCATAGATATAGGCATAAAGGAAAGCGCCCTTATACACGTTTCTGAACTATCGGATCAGTTTGTAAAGGATCCTATGGATGCCCTCAAGGTTGGTGACGTCAAGGAGTTCAGGATCATATCGCTTGACCTGGCACGCAGGCGTATAGGCCTTTCTCTCAAGAGCGAAAGAAGGCCCGATGGAGCTGCCAGGCAAGAGGGTGCCAGGAGAGTAGTCGAGGTACGCAAGCCGGAAGACGGCCAGAGTAGGGCTCAGGGAGCCTCCTCTGGGACTCAGAGGCCTGGTCGACAGGCGGCACCTCAGGAAGATGACGGGACGAGCTACAACCCCTTTGCCGAGCTACTAAAGAACAGAAAATAGAAATTGATACGGGCCGCTTATAGCAAGCGGCCCTTTTTTATGGCGCGACCCCGGTATTAGGCGTATAGTTGTGTCAATGAAAGCCTTGATCCATGGATCGTTGCGTGATACAGAAGTATGAAGCCAACGAAACGAGCCAAGACCCGCAGACACATTAAACCAATATTCAAGAGCGTACCCACGGGTAGCGATGGCTCCATCCCGGGTAGCCCCGTCTATATAGGCGATCTGGCTCCTACCGAAGCAGCCTTCTCTCTTATCCAGTATAACCATGAAGAGATTTCATTTGTAACGCCTGATTACATAGAGCAGGTGCTGGCCATGCTTGAAGACGACATGGTCAACTGGGTCAATGTGAATGGACTGGCCGATCAGGACTTAATAAAGCGCCTTGGGGGTTTCCTTAAGCTGGATTCATTGACCATAGAGGATATATTCAACACAGAGCACCGTCCTAAAATTGAAGATTTTGGCCACTATCTCCTCATAATCACCAAGATGCTCACGAGGAGGCCGGACGACACCATAGAGTATGAGCAGGTTGCCATAGTGTTGACGGCCAACATGGTGCTGACGATACAGCAGACACCGGGCGATTGTTTTGATCCCGTGCGTGAGCGTCTGAGGACGGGGGCAGGGCGACTACGGCGCATGGGGCCTAGTTTCCTGGCATACGGACTCCTGGACATCATAGTAGATCACTACTTCTCGCTGCTTGAATGGCTGGGCAACAGGCTTGAGGAACTTGAGGCATCGAGCGCCTCAGAACGGGACTCTTCTGACTTCATGAGCGGGCTCCAGGACGTAAAGGCAGATCTTAACCGCTTCAGGCGTGTCTTATGGCCGATACGCGAGACCGTCGTCGTCTTGTCACATTCAGACTCGGGGCTCATAGACGAAGCGCTCACACCATTCTTCAGGGACCTGCAGGAGAATGCGGTACAGGTTATAGAGGCCATAGAGAGTTACCGCGAGACCGCCTCTGGCATACAGGAAATATACTTTTCATCCGTTTCTAATCGCATGAACGAGGTGATGAAGGTTCTTACTATCATCTCCACCATATTCATCCCTTTGACATTCATAGCCGGTGTGTATGGCATGAATTTCAAGTACATGCCAGAACTCAACCAGGCATGGGCCTACCCAGCCGCATGGGGCTTGATGCTCGTCATTGCCATAGGCATGATCATCTTCTTCAAGCGTAAGAAGTGGTTTTAGGTAAAAAAGTATCGGTTTCTTTCTATATATAGTCGATCTTGACGGTTTTTTTGATGCGCTGTACCATGTCGCCGCAACACCGTGTTCTTTAATAGACAACAAGTACATGTATAGCATTTATATTCACGACCCCAGGGGAAGAAGGAGCTAAAGCTCGCCATGGCGACAAAAACATTCAGAGGTGGAACGCATCCGCCCGAGCGAAAAGATCGTAGCGCCAATCGCTCCATAGAGGTACTACGCAACGTGACCCAGGTGGTCATGCCTGTTAATCAGCACTTTGGAGCGCCCATTCAGCCCCTCGTCGCTGTTGGAGACGTTGTAAGGCGCGGGCAGAAGATTGCCGACGCCGAAGGGCGCATGACCGTGCCCTTGCATGCGTCTATATACGGAACCGTCAAGAAGATTGAACCGCGTATGCAGGCCAACAACCAGGAAGGCCTCTGCATAGTCATAGAGCCCCTCGAGGGCGACGAAGCGGTTTTCATGCCAACGCTCGATCCATTTGCCTGTACCAAGGAAGAGGCCCTCTCTCGTGTCCGTGATGCGGGCATCATAGGCGTAGGCGGCGCAGGTTTTCCGGCCCATGTAAAGTTTGCTCCTCCGCCCAACAAACCAATAGAATACGTCATAGCCAATGCCGCAGAGTGTGAGCCCTTCCTGACCATAGACGAGCGTGTGATGCACGAGAACCCCGACGAATTCATAGATGGCATAGCCATTGTGATGAAGATAGTGGGAGCCACAAAGGGTGTCGTGGGTCTTGAAGAAAACAAGGCCAAGCTTGTTCCAGAACTGGAAAAAGCCATAGAGGCTGGGGCACAGGGTCTCGATATAAGTGTTCAGCTTCTAAAGACGAAGTATCCACAGGGCGGAGAGAAGATGCTCATTACGGCAATAACCGGCCGCGATGTTCCTTCCGGCGGTCTACCCATGGATGTAGCCTGTGTCGTCAGCAATGTTGGCACGCTCAGGGCGGTATCCGAGGCATTCCGCAAGGGAAAGCCTGTCATAGATACCGGGCTTACCGTCACAGGCGGCGCCTGCGAGACGCCCAAGAACCTTATAGTCCCCGTTGGCATGCTTGTTCAGGACCTCTTCCCGGATGTGGTGCGTTATGACGAGAAGAAGCTGCGCCGTGTGGTGATGGGCGGACCCATGATGGGGCCGGCCGTGCCGTCGCTTATCATTCCTATTCAGAAGAATACCTCGGGTGTGCTCCTTATGGACGCCGAAGAGGCCAAGGTATACGAGGAAGGCCTCTGCATACGCTGTGGCCGCTGCATGCGTACCTGCCCTTGCAAGCTGTCTCCCGCGCTACTCAACGCGGCGCTCAATGCCAATGACCTTGACGATGCCGAGAAGATTGGCGTACTCGATTGCATAGAATGCGGTACATGCAGCTTTGTCTGCCCATCCCATATACAGCTGGTACAGCGTTTCCGTGTTGGAAAACAGCTTGTTAGAGCCAAGAAGCAGAAGGAGGCCCAGCGTGGCGGCAAATAATTTGCTCCTCTCGTCGAGCCCGCATGTCTACACCGGGGTGACGCCGCAGAAGCTGATGCTTTCGGTGATAATAGCGATGACGCCGGTATCGGTATACGGGGTTGTACTCTACGGGTTGCCGGCCTTGCTTATAATAGCGGTCTCCATTGCTACGGCGGTTCTGTCCGAGATGGCGTTTAGAGCCATTACAAGGCAGCCGTCCAGGCTTGGGGATCTGTCCGCTGTTGTTACCGGTCTTCTTGTCGCCCTGATATGTCCTCCGTCCATTCCCCTGTGGATGGTCGCGATGGGCTCCTTTGCGGCCATAGTGCTGGCCAAGGAGTTCTTTGGCGGTCTTGGTGCCAACCCCTTCAACCCGGCCTTGATAGGCCGCGCCATACTGCTCATGAGCTTTCCGGCCGCGATGACGACATGGCATGTACCATTCAAGGGCATAAGCGATGCCAGCTCCGGAGCCACCCCGCTTAACATCGTCAAGATGGGCGGCACCATTGCAGACGTTGGCAAGGGTTTCGTTGAAAACGGCCTGGCGGCATCTGCCGATTATGGCTCAACCCTGTGGACCCTGTTTGTAGGCAACCGCGCGGGATGCATAGGCGAAAGCTCTATATTGCTTCTGCTTGTTGGCCTTGTCTTCCTGCTTGCCGTCAAGACAATAGTGTTTATAACACCCCTGGCTATGATAGGCACGGCCTTCCTGGCCTCATGGGCATTGGGAATGGATCCTGTCTTTGGAATCCTCTCCGGGGGACTGCTTTTTGGAGCAGTATTCATGGCCACCGATTACTCATCGAGCCCCGTGACGCCACTTGGCAAGGCCATGTTCGGCGCGGGGGCGGGTCTATTAACGGTCATAATTCGACGCTTTGGAGGATATCCAGAGGGTGTCACCTACGGCATCCTCATAATGAACGCCGTGGCCCCCTACATGGATAAGCTGCGGGTAAAGAAATACGGCTTCGTGCCGCCCGCCAAACCGTCTAAAAAGCCTGCCGTCAAGGAGGCAACGAAGTGAAGAAGGACATACTCAGACTAGGTATCGCCCTGGCCTTGTTTGCCGCCGGCGCCTGCGTGGCTCTGGCCCTTGTCTATACCGTTACGGGCCCTACAATAGCCGGACACGAGCGTGAGATGCTGCAGGCCTCGCTAAAGGATATCTTTCCCGATGCAGACAGCTTTGAACCCATAGACAGTGGCCTTGAGTCAGGCTCTCCTGACGTAACCGTCTCCGGTGCCTGGGAGGCGGTCCGTAGCAACGCCACCCTAGGTGTTGCCGTAAAGGCCGTGGCCTCGAGCTATGGCGGAGACGCCGTGATGATAGTGGGTGTGGCCACAGACCGCCGTATTGCCGGTGCGAGGGTGATGACGCTATCCGATACGCCAGGATTGGGAG
>JAVEXO010000023.1:0-41610 GCA_034003955.1 Spirochaetia bacterium
GGTCAAGAGGCCCAGCCATGGAGCCAAGGGGGTCAGGGGCTCGAGTACTACGGTGACAGAGGCGGCAGCGAAGGCGCCAACCATCATGATTCCCTCTAAGGCTATGTTGACGACACCCGATCGCTCGCTAAAAAGCCCGCCTAAGGCCGCTATTATGAGGGGTGAGGCGAACATGAGGGCTATGGGGAGCATCTCTAAAAGAAGGTTGAAGTTCATACTCCCACCTCCCCATCACCACCGGAAGCAGTCAAGACCAGCGCTTTAGCCCTTCTTCCCTTGGCAAGATCGAGGATGCGTTCTAGCCCTAGTTTCATGGCTACAAACATGACTATGGAAGCCTGAATGATGCCGCCTATCTCACGTGGAATGCCTGCCGACTGCATCAAGGGGCCAGCCGATTTAAGCACACCAAACAGTAATCCTGCCAGAAGTATGCCAGGAGCGTGATTCATACCGACCAAGGCGACGGCAATGCCGTCGAAGCCATAGCCTTCTGCCGCCGGCAGTGCACGGCCAAAACTGAAGGTGCCCGTCGTTATGATGGCACCTGCAAGGCCTGCAAAGGCGCCGGCTATGACCATAGACAACACAACGTTTCTGTTAACCTTCATGCCCGCATACTTGGCGGCGTCCTTATTGAAGCCGACGGCCCTCAGGCTGAAGCCGAAGGTTGTTTTTTCGAGGATGAACCAGAATGCCAGGACGGCTATGATGACAGGAATGAAGCCCCAGTTGAGTCTTGATCCGTTGGTAAGGTTGGCAAGCCATGGGTCCTTGAGTAAGGCCGATGCCGGAAAATCAGCCGTCTTGACCCTGTCTACAGAACCGAACACATTGAGGATTGTCCAGTTATTGAAGTGTAGTGCGACATAGTTGAGCATTATGGTAACGACAACCTCATGAACATTGAAACGGGCCTTGAGATAACCGGGTATGGCGCCCCAAATGGCACCGGCACCCATGCCGGCCAAGAGAATGAGCGGTACATGAATGAAGCCCGGTGCCTTTACCGTCAAGGCAACCGCCGTAGCCGCCAGCGAACCCATCATCAACTGTCCCTCGGCGCCTATGTTGAACATACCGGTGCGGAACGTGAAGCCGACGCATAGGCCCGTCAGAATGATTGGCATGGCTTGGATGACGAGTTCACCAATATGCCTGGGATTAAAACCGCCCCTGGCTATATTGATGCCGGTGAGGCCCTGCAAAATTGCATTAAACATGAGCAGAGGGTTCTTGCCGGTAATGGCGACGACTATTGAGCCGAGCAGAAAGCCCAGGCCAACCGCGACGAGTGGCACGAGCACCTTGCGCCCATTCGATACTTTTATTTTCTTCTTAGTGGTGGTCATACTGCTTTCCTGATCGAGCCCGACATCAAGAGCCCCAGTTCGTTCTCGTCTGTCTCTCGTGCATCTACAATGCCTACAATCTCGCCGCCGTAAATGACAGCTATGCGGTCGGAGACGTCGAGTATCTCGTCGAGCTCAAGAGACACGAGTAGGATTGCCTTGCCCTTGTCTCTCTCTGCCACGATTCTGCCGTGGATATACTCAATGGCTCCGACATCGAGACCACGGGTTGGCTGGGCTATGATGAATGCCTCCGGTGAACGGTCTATCTCCCTGGCAAGAATGGCCTTTTGCTGATTACCGCCTGACATGGAGCGGGCGAGCGTATCGGGACCTTGGCCTGCCCTCACGTCGAATTCCTCTATGAGACGCTCTGAATTCTTGCGGATGGCAGAAAAGTCCAGGATCCCGTAGTGCGCGAAAGGTGGATTGCCATAGCTGTGTATTACCATGTTCTCATCGAGTCTGAAGTCAAGGACAAGACCATGACGATGTCTATCTTCCGGTATATGACCAAGGCCCTGGTCGAGCCGCTGGCGTACAGGCAGGCTTGTGATGTCTTGCCCATTGATCTTTACCGAACCAGACTCTATCTTGGTTAACCCAGTGAGAGCCTGGACAAGCTCGGTCTGTCCGTTGCCGTCAATGCCGCAGAGACCCAGTATCTCGCCACGCTTTACCTGCAATGATAGATTCTTTACTCCTAGAAGGTTCTTTGAGTTCTTGACACACAAGTTCTCTATCTCCATCACAATATCGCCAGGCTGCGCGACGCTCTTCTCAACGGAGAAGTTAACATCCCTGCCAACCATCATGTGAGCCATTTCTGCCTCGCTGGTATCAGCAACGGGAACCGTTCCTATGAGTTTACCGCGGCGTAACACGGTGCAGGTATCGGCGACTTCTTTTATCTCTTTGAGTTTATGCGTTATGAGGAGTATCGTCTTTCCTTCTTCAACAAGCCTGCGCATGATGGCCATCAATTCATGGATTTCTTGCGGAGTCAGTACGGCTGTCGGCTCGTCGAAGATGAGTATTTCTGCGTCACGGTACAGCATCTTTAAAATCTCTACCCGTTGCTGCATACCCACACCAATATCTTCTATCTTGGACCTTGGATCGACATCAAGGCCGTAGAGCTTGGAAATCTCCGCTACCTTGGCCGCCGCACGGTCGGTATCAAGCACCAAACCTTTGCAAGGTTCCAGGCCAAGAATGATATTCTCTGTAACGGTAAAATTATGCACAAGCTTGAAATGCTGATGTACCATACCGATGCCTAATTCGTTGGCAACATTAGGATCACTTATACGAACGTCTTTACCTCTGATACTGATACTACCGCTATCGGGTGAATAGAGCCCGAAGAGAATACTCATTAACGTCGACTTGCCGGCACCGTTTTCGCCTAGAAGGGCGTGAATCGACCCCTTCTCTACCTGGAGCGTCACATCATCGTTGGCGCGAATTCCAGGGAAGTCCTTGACGATATTGAGCATCTCGATGATATATGCCATCGCGTGCCCCCATGCTGTTTGGAGAAAATCTTTCCTGCTACGGCTTAGCCATAAGGAAGTCGTTAACAATACAATAGAATTGTTTTTTCTGGAAGCGGATATTGATACAGATCTAACGTATTAGCAATAAAAAAACCGCCCCGAAGGGCGGTTTGATTAGCACGGCGGCCAAAAAGCCGGGGCTATTGTAAAGGATCCTTACTTCGCGGGAACCTCGGAGACGGACAGAGCGCCAGAGGCGATCTTGCCGGCATATTCCTTGACGGTCGCAACGATATCGGCAGGGAGGTTGGGGTTGGTGTCGGGGATGCCGACGCCGGCGTTGTTCAAGGCGAATACCATGACGGTTCCACCGGGGAACTGGTCAGCCTTGGCGAGCTTGGCTACTTCATAGGCAGCTACGTCTACACGCTTCATCATGGAGGTGAGTACGGCTGACTTGTCGCCATAGAGACCGTCGGTATACTGATCCTTGTCTACACCAATGGCCCAGCGAACATCGCCCTTCTCTGAGCGTTCCTTGGCTTCCTTGATCATGCCGTTGCCGGTACCACCAGCAGCGTGGAAGATGATGTATGCGCCAGCATTGAACTGCTTTTGAGCGATGGCCTGTCCCTTGTCGGGAGCGCCGAAGTCACCGGCATAGTCTACGAGGACCTTGGCTTCGGGATAGACAGCCATTACGCCCTGCTCAAAACCAGCCTGGAAACGCTCGATGAGCGGGAACTGCATGCCACCGATGAATCCTACAACCTTCTTACCGTCGGCCTTGGCCTTGAGACCAGCCGCTACGCCGACGAGGTATGAACCTTCGTGCTCGGCAAACACTGCGCTGACTACGTTGGGCTTCTGAACCACGGTGTCGATAACCAAAAGCTTCTGGCTTGGATACTTGTCTGCGACTTCACCCATGGCCTTCTCAAAGAGGAAGCCTGGAGCGACGATAAGGTCAAGCTTCTCGTCGGCGAAGGTGGAGAGGTTAGGCACATAGTCGGCTTCAGCCGAAGACTGCAGATACTTGTAGTCTGTTCCCTTTACAAGGCTGTTTTCTTCGCCGAAGCGAACGATGCCTTCCCAGGTTCCCTGGTTAAAGGACTTGTCATCGATTCCACCAAGGTCGGTGACGAGACCTATTTTAAAGGTGGGAGCCGCGGGAGCGGCCGCTTCTTTCTTGGCGCAACCGGTCATAGCCAGTGCGACGATAAGAAGTGCGGCGAAGAACGTTCGATACTTCATACATGTCTCCTTTGCAGTTTTTTTAGTAAGACAAAAAACGTGGAATATGATAATAAACCCTTACTGCATTCGTTGCAAGGTGGTTTACCTGTTTATAGGCCCATTTCACCTGAGGATGTCTATAAAGTCGGCCAAAGCCTGTTCGTCCTTGGGTACAATGAGTTCCCCCGACCCGATACGACGGGCCAAGTCAGAAAGCGTTGTGACAACATCGGCTGGAAGGCCACTGGCTACATACCCTACCCCACCTTCTGATATGCCAAAGGTACGGTATCCGCCAGGTATTGGAACGTCGGATAGGAGTTCCTGGCCAAGGGCATAGACCACTCTGTCTACGCGCTTGAGCATCGAGGTTACAACGACCTTTGCCAGGAGCTGATCTGCCTGCTCATTAGAGGCTGCAAGGATTGATGCCTGGTCGGAATCTACACCTATGGCCTTGGCTCCCAGGCGTTCGGCCGCCTCGAACACACCACGACCCGAGGCCCTGGCAGCATGATAGATGACCGCCGCATTAGCCTGATACAACACCGAGGCAAGTTCTCCCGCTCTTTTTGGGTCATTGAAACCGCCTGGCTCACGTGACACAAAGGCTGAAAGCACCCTGCCTGAGACTCTCAATGAGGGATTGGTATAGGCGGCTCCAGCCGTATATCCAGAAAGAAATCGGCGGATGAGCGGTGTGTCCATGCCGCCAATGAATCCTATCCTGGCGTCGGGCCCACGATCGGCGGCAATGAGCCCGGCATAGGCTCCTACAAGAAATGATCCTTCATTCTCGGCGAATTCTATACAGGTAATGGACGACTTTGTGCTGAGATCAGGTACGAGGCCGTCTATTAAAACAAAATGGGTGGCCGGGAAGTCGCGGGCTACCGAGCTGATGGAATCTGCGAAAAGAAACCCCAGGGCAATGACAAGATCCCGGCCTTCTTCTGCAAGGCTACGGAGCAATTGCTCCCTGTCTGCCCCATCGAGTTTAGATTCCAGGACCCGTATATCGAGCATGTAACCAAAGTCAGTCTCAGGATCATCGCGTATATGGCCATACGCATCACGAGCAAGCATGACAAGCCCATCGTAAGCGGAGCGGTTGAAGGAGGCATCGTCACGCCCGCCTATGTCGAAGACAAGCCCTATAGTCGGCACGCGTGCCGTAGGCCCGGTTTCCTTTTTTGGTTCGTCGCGGAATCCGCACGACAGAAACGAAATAGCCATCACGCAGGCAAAGGTACCGGCTAGCACGGGTGCAAGCGAGGCGGCTATGGGTCGGCTGTGATTCATGGCGATCCTCCTACGACACAGTATAACCCGGTATCGCCGCCGCTGCGCAAGCAAAACACGTGTCCTATTCAGGCAATTCGCTGACTATGGCAACGCCAGAGGATGCTCCGAGCCTGTCGGCGCCTGCATCGAGCATCTGGATGGCATCGTGGTAGCTACGGATACCGCCGGAAGCCTTTACCCGAAGCGTGTCACCTATGGTGCGTTTCATAAGCTTGACGTCGTCGGCCGTAGCTCCACCGGTTCCGAATCCTGTACTCGTCTTGACGAAGTGTGCTCCTGCCTTGGCAGCCGCCTCACAGGCTTTTACCTTCTCGGCATCTGTAAGGTAACAGGTCTCTATTATAACCTTGACGGTGGCCTTGCCTGAAGCCTTGACTACCTGGCGTATATCTTCTTCTACTAGTTTCCAGTCAGCGGCCTTGGCATAGCCTATGTTTATGACCATATCCACCTCGTCGGCACCCTGCTTTACCGCCAAGGCTGCCTCGGCAGCCTTAGTCTCCGAGCTGTTTGCGCCGAGAGGGAAACCAATGACTGTGCAGACAAGAACCTTTGAGCCGGATAGCTCCCTGGCACACAGGCTTACCCAGCAAGGATTGACACAGACGCTGGCGAAGCCATTGGCCTTGGCCTCGATACAAAGCTCTCGAATCTGCTGCTCGGTAGCTATGGCCTTGAGCATAGTATGGTCGATTGTCCTGGCGATGCTCGCCTTTGTCCATTCGTTTGTCATCGGTATCTCCTTACTCATATCTCGAATCGACGCGCCAGGAATTCCCTGCGTGTCGTTACCAGCTCGACGAGTTCGGCGAGCATTGTCTTGTTGGCTTTCTCGGCGATCGGAAACACGAAACGCTCAGTTTCATCGGCATAGCGTCGTATGAAGCTGATGTCTGTGGTATATCCGAGTGATATCATGTTGCTAATCCTGTCGGCTGTCTTGAGCACCAAGGCGCTCGGGCTCCCATACTCTAATATACGCGACAGAAAGGTTTCCTTGGATTCAACGGGGCGTCTGGTTACCTCGAGGACAAGCTGGTATACGTCCTGACTCTCTTCGTCAATCTCCAGTATCCGTTCCCTATCAAAGTCAGGCACATCCTCGACGAGATCATGGATGACGGCGGCCTTTAGAAGCACCGAATCTATATAGCCATAGTCCATCAGTATGCCAAAGGTGTCTATCTGGTGCCGGAACATGTTGCCACCGGAACGCCGACGCTTGCCTATGAGGGCAGTGGCAAGCTGTATATAGGGAGCCAGATGCATGCTCTTGAGGCGAATCATCTCTTCCTCGTCCATGGTCTTGGAGCGGGAAGCCATGTCTTCGGGGCGAAGGGGCCGCCCCTTCCTGTTCACGCGGCCACCTTAGGCCAGATCCTTGAGATACTTCTCCAGTTTGGCGGCTCGTATCTCTGCATCCTGTAACTTTTGCCGTTCCTTCTCGACGACATCGGCCGGAGCGCTCGCAACAAAGGCCTCGTTTCCAAGCTTGGCTTGTGTTCGCTCCACGTACTGGCGCTCTTTCTGGGCCTCCTTGCCAAAGCGAGAGGCGAGCTGTTCCGTGTCCACTGCTTCCCTGGCAAAGACATAGGCTTCAAAGCCACGCCCAGCCAAAGAAAGAGCCCCGGACGGCTTTTCACAGAGGAATTCTACGCTGGAGGCTCCCGTCAGGAGCGCCATCATGTCGGCATTGCGGCTCATGAAATCCCCGCCGGCAAAGCCATCGTCGAAACGGACGGCGAGCCTCATCTTCTTCTCTGGAGCTATACAGAATTCGCTACGGAGGCTGCGCACCATGGTGACGAGTTCCTTTACGGAGGCGAAGCGTTCTATCAGTTCAGGGTCACGGGTGCGACGCTCGGTTTCATCGGCTGGATACGCCCTGGCTATGAGGCGACCCTGAACGCCTGGTAGCTTACCGTATATTTCTTCTGTAACAAAAGGCAAGAAGGGATGTAAGAGTGCCAGGGATTCCTCGAGGACAGACAGGAGGACGGAGACAGCCCTGTCCTTCTCGGCGTCTGAATCAGAGCGGGTGGATAGCTTCGTGACTTCAAGATACCAGTCACAGAAATCATTCCAGAAGTATTCGTATACAGCGCTCGCGGCATCATTGAAGCGATACGCTGCGAGGGCTTCCCTCACCTGGACGGCTGCCGCATTGAGCCTGGCTTCTATCCATCGGTCGGCGTCTATGAGCTCAGGCTTGGCTATGAGCTCCCTACCCTCAAGGTTCATAAGGATGTAGCGGCTGGCGTTCCATACCTTGTTTGCAAACTTGGAACCCAGCTTGAAATCGTCCTTGTTTATCAGTATGTCCTGGGTAGAGGTGTAGAGGAAGGCAAGGGTGAACTTGAGAGCGTCGGCTCCAAACTCGTCTACTATTTCCAGGGGATCTATACCGTTGCCCAATGACTTGGACATCTTTCTACCCTGCTTGTCTCGGACAAGCGTCGTCATGCAGATGTCTTGAAACGGCACCTGACCCGTAAACTCCAGGCCCGCCATTATCATGCGGGCAACCCAGAAGAATATGATATCGAAGCCGGTAAGGAGGGTGCTCGTTGGATAGAATTTCCTGAGATCTGCGGTCTCTTCTGGCCAGCCGAGGGTGCTGAATGGCCAGAGCCAGCTGGAAAACCAGGTGTCGAGTACATCTTCATCCTGGCTAAGCTCTGTAGAAGAACAGTATGGGCATACCAGCGGTTCTTCCCTGGCCACGACCGTCTTACCGCAATGGGCACAGTGCCAGGCCGGGATGCGGTGGCCCCACCAGAGCTGACGGCTTATGCACCAGTCTCGTATGTTTGTAAGCCAGTTCTCATAGGTGTTCTCCCAGCGCTGGGGATAAAATTTGACGTCTCCTGCTTTCCAGGCGGCCAGGGCCTTGTCGGCCAGAGGCCTCATCTTGACGAACCACTGCTTTGACAAGTATGGCTCCACGACGGTGTGACAGCGATAGCAGTGCCCGACGGCGTGGGTGACGGCTTCCTTGCGCACGAACAGACCCAAGACCTCCAGGTCCTCGACAACCACAACCCGCGCCGCCTTGGTCTTCATGCCACGGTACTTGGCTGGAACATTGTCGCCCAGCGTACCGTCCGGGTTGAGGATGTTTATACGCGGCAACTCATGTCGCCTTCCTACCTCGAAGTCGTTAGGGTCGTGACCGGGGGTAATCTTGACAAGGCCCGTGCCGAAATCCCTGTCGACGTAGGTATCGGCTATCAGGGGAATGATGCGGTCTGTCAGGGGGAGGCGGAGCATGGTGCCGGCCAGAGAAATGTATCGTTCATCTTCAGGATGATAGGCCACGGCTGTATCGCCAAGCATTGTCTCTGGCCTCGTGGTGGCTATCTCTATATGGCTTGGCCCGCCAGAAGGTGGGTCGACTATCTCGTAGCGTATATGGTACATCGCTCCTGATTCGTCGGCATGCTCCACCTCGTCGTCAGACAGGGCCGTGCCGCAGGAAGTGCACCAGTTGACCAGGTATTCGCCCTTATACACGAGGCCACGCTCGTGGAGGGTTACGAAGACATCGCGAACCGCCTTGGATAGGCCCTCATCGAGGGTAAAGCGCTCGCGGCTCCAGTCACAGCTCGAGCCTATCTTCTCCAGCTGCTTCTTGATGATATCGTGGTGCTCGTTCGTTACCTTCCAGGTTTCTTCTACGAACTTCTGCCGGCCTAGCCCGCGTCGCTCTATACCCTTGGCCCTCAGCTGCTTCTCAACAACGTGTTGGGTGGCTATGCCCGCGTGATCCATGCCTGGTAGCCAGAGGGTAGGCCTACCGCACATGCGATGGAAACGCACGAGTATATCGGGCATGGCGTTGTTGAGCCCGTGGCCCATGTGGAGGACACCGGTTACGTTGGGCGGAGGCATGACCATGACAAAAGGCTTCTTCCCATTGGGGGCTACGGGGGCAAAATGACCCTCCGCCTGCCAGGCCGCGTAGATGCGGTCTTCAAATTCCTTGGGATCATAGGCCTTGGCCAGTTCAATGGCTTTCATTGCTAGTATCCTCCGATGCTTCTCGTAGCGATCACAATACCAAAAAGCACTACACTATGCAAAGGGTCATAAAAACAGAGCCTTATACATTGCCACTCGTGTTTCGATATATAAACCAATGATCCAATCCGACAATCATGCCAAACAGGCCTGGGACTTGACAGTAGCCGCTCTGGCCATACTCAACGGTGTTCTAATACCTCTCTATATTGTGTATCCAGATTCGGTGCATTTCGTACCCGTCCTCTCGCTCGTATCTGCAGCCCTCTTCTCCCTGGATATAGTGTTTGAGTTCCAGACTGCCTACTCCCTTGGCGGATCACTCGTATGCGACTCGCGAAGGCTTTCTGTCCACTACCTCCGGGGAAACTTCACGGGGGATCTTTTATCGGCCTTTCCGGGTCTATTTCTGTATGCCACGGGGGTGATTTCTGGAAACGCCGCGGTATTCCTTTCCTTCCTCCCCCTTCTAAGGCTCGTAAAGGTCAACAAGACAATACGCAGACTAGGAGAAATTTTTATCAATCCAGCCGTCTTCAGACTCATCATGCTGGCCTTCTGGTTTCTTATGGCCGCCCATCTCATAGCCTGCCTTTGGATACTGGTAAGCGGCAATCCCGGAGGCCTCGCACCCATCGCACGATACATCATGGCGTTTTACTGGACCATTACGACACTGGCTACCATAGGCTATGGAGATATAACTCCCGTAGGTAGCGGCCAGACGCTCTTCGTGATCTTGATAGAAATATTCGGCGCTGCCATGTATGGTTTGATCATAGGCAACATAGCGGTGCTCATAAGCAACATAGACATAGCCAAGAGCCAGTACCGTGAGAGATTGGACAGGATCAATTCTTTCCTCCGATATCGCAGCATACCCGAGGAGCTTAGAAAAAAGATAAACGCCTACTATAGCTACCTTTGGGACACGAGGAAGGGCTATAACGAGACGGAGTTTCTAAAAGATCTTCCCATAGCCCTCAAGGAGTCTGTCGCCCTGCATCTCAACAAGGAGATGATAGAGCGCGTACCCCTGTTTGAAAAAGCCGACGCAAGCCTCATTCGAGATATAATCCTCAAGCTGGAGCCAGTCGTCTTCACGCCAGGCGACTATGTGGTGCGCGCAGGCGAGCCTGGAAACGAGATGTACTTCATAGGCAAAGGCTCGGTCGCGGTGCTTTCAGCCGACGAGACCATAACCTATGCAATCCTTAGCACGGGGCATTACTTCGGGGAGATATCACTGTTACTCAGTCTTCCCAGAAATGCTACCATACAGGCCACAGGCTTCTGCGATCTCTATCGTCTGGACAAGAAGCAATTCGATATAGTCGTAGAGCAGTATCCGGATTTCAAGGAATCAATGCGAAAGCTGGCCTCAAAGCGACGTAAAGAAAACGAAGCCCTGTAAGGATTTTCTTGGGTATTGATGACTACCATTCCTTACATCATGTGGTATCATGCCCATCTCGATAGTGGCACCATGGCCACTGCGATACAGGAGGCTATCATGAATCCCAAGGAACAATACGCCCGTTTGCTCATCAAGATTGGCATCAATCTACAGAAGAACCAGACGCTCATCATCAGTACACCCATTGAGTGTGCCGATTTCGCCAGGTTGGTTCAGGTTGAGGCCTACAAGGCCGGTGCGCGCGAGGTAGTCATGCGCTGGCTCGACGAGAAGGCTGCACGCATCACCTACGACATGGCCCCGGACGAAATATTCGACGAGTTTCCTGAGTGGTCAAAGACATTCTACAATGACTACGCGGCAAAAGGCGCCGCCTTCATGTCTATAGCGGCATCCGACCCCGAGCTTATGAAGGATGTCGATCCCAAGCGCATAAGCCGCAGCAACAAGGCCAGAAACACGGCCCTGGAGCACTTCCGCGGGCTTCAGATGAGCAACAAGAACGTCTGGTGCGTAGGCTCGGTTCCCACCAGCGCCTGGGCCAGGAAGGTGTTCCCTGCCATGCCGGAGGAGAAGGCCGTCGACGCCCTCTGGGCTGCCATCTTCAAGACGGTACGAGCCGATCAGACCGATCCGGTCCAGGCGTGGCAGGATCACCAGGCTGCGCTCAATCTCAGGCTCGACTTCCTTAAGAAGCACAACTTCACAAGCCTTCACTATAAGAATAGCCTGGGTACCGACCTTACCATAGCCCTACCCAAGGGGCATCACTGGTTTGGCGGTGGCGATGAATGCCTACAAGGCTACGTCTTCGTTGCCAATATGCCTACAGAAGAGGTGTTCACCATGCCCCACAAGAACGGGGCCAATGGCAGGATAGTCAGCTCCATGCCCCTCAACCACAACGGCAACCTCATAAAGGACTTCTGGTTTGAGTTCAAGGACGGGCTGGTGGTCGACTATGGCGCAAAGGCAGGGCTCGAGACCCTCAAGGAGATTCTCGAAACCGATGATGGGGCCAAGCGCCTGGGAGAGGTGGCTCTCGTCCCATACGAATCGCCCATATCCAAAATGGGCATTCTATTCTACAACACCCTGTTCGACGAAAACGCCTCCTGCCACTTCGCCCTCGGCAAGGCCTACCCTACCTGCATCGAAGGCGGTACCGACATGAGCAAGGAAGCCCTGGCTGCCGCAGGCGTCAACGACTCTCTCACCCATGTTGACTTCATGGTCGGAACGGCAGATCTGGAGATTAAAGGCACCAAGGCCGATGGCTCCGAGGTGACGGTTTTCAGGAACGGCAACTTCGCCCTGTAAGGCGGTTCGTCATAGGACCCGTCAGGCTAAGACCTGATGGGTTCCTTACTCGCTATAGACTTCATGTAGCGGAGCGAGGCCCCGTCCTTTGGCAGCAGGGCCAGGACCTGGTCAAAGAGGGTCTTTGCCTCGCCGTAGCGTCGCTCATAGTAGGCTTCTACACCGCGTTCGAATGATGCTCGTACAAGATCCTTCCTGGAACGTAGCTCCTCAGGATCTCCCTCATAGATTTCGAACACAGAGACAGCCTCGCTCTTACCCTTGACCTTGACCTTGCCAATGAAACGCATCCTATAGGCCGTAGGATCAGGCAGGTCTGCCAGGACTCGCTCGCTGACGGCTATACCAAGATCATACTCCTTTGAAACGCCTTCAAGCCTGCTGGCAAGATTGACAGCGTCTGATATGACCGTGCCGTCCATCCTCAGCGACTCACCTATGGTGCCAAGCATCAGATGCCCGGAGTGTACGCCTATGCCCACCTGTATGGGCAGCCTGCCGTCTGCCTCACGCTCTGCATTATACTCGGCCAGGCGCGACTGGATGTCGAGGGCACAGAGCAGGGCGGCTTCGGCACCTTCAGGAAACAGGGCCATGAAGCCGTCACCTAGGTACTTGTCTATGAAACCACCATGGTTCCTGACAGCCGGTCCTACCCGGGCCAGGTATTCGTTTATGAAGGCAAAGGTTTCTTCCGGTGTAGAACTCTCCGCTATTGCCGTGAACGAGCGGACATCGGCAAACAGCACAGCCATTTCCTCGGCACTGGAGTCTCCCAGCTCTATCTCCTCGAGCGACGACTTCTTGAGGAATCCCAGGAACTGTTTGGGAACGAAACGTTCGAGTGAACGGTTAACCTTTACGAGGCTCCCGGACAGCTCCTCTGCGGTGGAGAAGGCCTCGGCGAAGCGTCGCGTCAGTATGAGGGAGAGGGCAAACAGAAGTCCAAGCATCCCAAGCTGCATGAGGAATATACCGTGGAGGACTCCCGCTGAAATGAGGATGTCATGGATGACTCCGGCAAACATGGCAAGGAACCCGATGCCAAACAGCCCGGCGCCACGCCTGCCTCTCCTTGTCGCCAAGAGTATGGCGAAGGCTGCTCCCAAGCCTATGACCACGCTTGCTAGCTGAAACCATACGAGACCCAATGATGACAGGCGCGTCGGCAAGAAAATGATGATGAAGGAATACACGCAAGCAACAGCCGTGGCAGATAAAACCGCCCATCCAGGGAATTCATGAGGAAACGTCTCGTGGACGAAGGCCGCAAACATGACTACGGCAGCGGTAAAGGTCAGGTAGCCAAGGTCATACAGGAGTCGCCAGGGTAGAGACGGGAACAGTGTCAGGATGTAGTACTCGTCGTAGCACATGACCCGTAGAGCCATGATGACGCACAGAAGACCATACCACAGAACTGCCTTCTCCTTGCGTCTGAAGGCAAAGAGACCAAGGTAGTACCCGCCCATGATCGCTATGGCTCCTACGACAAACAGTTCGAATGCCACGGCTCTTTCCCGCAGGGCCGCGATGGAATCGTAGTCTCCGATAGAAAGACTGGTTCTCGTACCACCGTGTCTATCCGCATAGTTTGAGGCATGAATGACGATGTCCACTATGCCTTCGGGGCTGGATGTAAAGGAGGAAACCTTTGAGAACCACCCTGGTTTCTCCTCGGCCTGGCTCTTGCCCGGCACGCCATGAGTCTGAACGAGCATGCCATTGGTGTAAATCGATGCGGCGCTCAGATACGATGACGATCGGAGCCCGTATAGTCGGTCTGGTATCAATCCGGTCAGCCGTAGATGCCATGTGCAATAGCCAACTGAACCCACGTCTGCAATGGCATAATCCTTCCATACCGCAGGAAACGGCACAAGAGCATCATAGAGAGGTGGTTCTCCCCTCGTAAAGACTAAAGGATCGACAAAACGGTTCCAGTAGAACTCCCAGGGAACATCCATGATTACAGGATGGCTGGTGTCGATGCCGCCAAGGTGTACAACGCCATTCGAGGCGGTGACAACGCCATTCGAGGCGGCGACAACGCCATTCGAGGATCGGCTATCACCACTACCAGAGTCACACGATACGAGCAAAAGCGTCATGGCAAGCACAGCCACAAGAACCTGCCCCATCAAGAGGGAGTGTATCTCACTTACCTTTTTCATCGTCAGTATGATAACGCCATTGCTATTGGTTCGCAACGCCAACACGCATACGATCGATGCTGCCATTGCCGACAGCCTTGCGGAGAGCTATACTATGGATGAGCAATTCGTATCTTAATGAATCTGGATATCGGTATACCAGGAGGACAGCATGGCAGAAAAAAGCAAGCAAGCTAAAGAACCCAAGAAGAAGGCACAGAAGACCATGATGGAAAAGCGCAAGGAAAAGCGCGAGAAGGCAGCCAACAAACACGAAGATTAAACAAAATCGATGTGGGGTGGCCATCGATCTGCCGCCCCACTCATGAAAACCTTTGCCATTTCGAGGCTCTGCACGAGTTGTCTTTAACGAGGAGGTATCGTGTCCAGGGCATTCATAGGCGATGATCAGTATGATGCCGCCGACGACGAGTCGCCGGAAATAAAGATACCGATTCCAGCAGGATCAAGGAATTATGTCACTCCCGAGGGAGCGGCTCTCCTTGCCGAGGAGCTGGGTCGGCTAGAAACCGAGACAAGATCCAGTTTGACTATCGAGATAGAAAGGCTGGTCAAGGGGGGACAAGAGGCCACGGAGCTTCTGTCCAACACCAGGCGGGCACTAGGGCGAGTGAATAGACGCATAGAGTATCTCTCTGTGATGGCTTCGCTGGCAACAACCGTTGAAACCCCTGCCCAAGGCTATGACACGGTGCGTTTCGGAGCAACGGTTACAATCATGGAAGGCTCCACCCAGTCCACATACCGAATAGTAGGGATAGACGAGGCCGACTCCCAGCAAGGCCGTATAGGCTGGACGAGCCCGATTGCCAGGGCTCTCATTGGCAAGCGTCCAGGCGACAATGCTGTGGCCACCCTGCCTGAAGGCGAGCGACACATCACGATCGTGTCCATTAGTTAAGTGGCTGCGCCCTAGGGATAGGGGCCGGCCCCCATCCTGTGCACCTCGACCTCACCAGAACGAATATCCAGAACCGTACCTAGAAGCCTCTCGTTTTCCTCACCGGGGTCCAGTATTAGATCGACGCCCGGCAGGTCTTCCAGCTCCCAGCCACCGGAAAAGAGGGCTTCCTCAGGATACTCAGGCGGCGGGGAATCAAGCTCGAGCATGCTGCGCTTGGCGGTCAGTGAAAGAACCGCGCAACCGAGCGCGTCTATAATATCGCTTGGCACACGATGGTTGGGAATGCGTACACCAAGCTCGGCACGCCTTAAGTCAAAGTCACGGGCTAGTTTGTTGGTGCTATGCAGAATGAAGACATAAGGCCCGGGGCAGAGCCGCTTCATCACGCGGAAGGCGGCGGTAGACACCTCACACAACTCGGATGCCTGGGCTATTGAAGAGCACATCACGGTAAGCGGCCTATCCCGTCCTGGAGCCACGAGGCGCTTGAGCCTGGCAACGCCTTCCTTTGACGCGATTGAACACAAAACGCTCCAGCTGGTATCCGTAGGTACGACTATCAAACCGCCGCCCGACAGAATAGACGCGGCCCGGCGGACGATACGGGCATCTGGATTCTCGGCTACAACGTATTCAAGCACAGCATACCTCCGTGGCTAATAAGACCGTGGCCCAAGGCCATCGCCCAAGGCGTTAGCCTATAATTCCTTGACGTACGCGCGTCGGCGTTTATGTTGCCGGCGTTCGTAGCCCTTCCACAGGCTCTGCACCTCTATGTTGGTCTCAAGCTCTCCTGATGTCTCCGCGCTGACGACACCCGCCTCCCTGCAGCTCGTTATAAGTGCTGTCATGAGGAAGGCTACGGTACCCAAAGCCTTATGCTCGGGCCGTACCGCTACCAGGTACAAGTCTATGCCGGTGGGCTTTTTAAAGGCTCTCAAGAGATGAAACCAGCCAAACGGAAGTATCCTGCCGCGAGCCTTCTGTAAGGCGTTCGAGAAGCTAGGCATGGCGAGGCCGAGGGCTATGAGTCTTTCATCCTTATCGACGACGAGCTTCATGAATCGTGGATCGGCAAAGCCAAGGTACATGTCAATGTACATGTCAACCTGCTTTTCAGTAAGGGCGGTAGTACCGTACAGGCCGGCGTATGCCTCATCTATTAGGCTGAATATCTGTTTGGCAAATTTTGTCTTAAGCTCCCTGGTCGTCTTCCATTCATGGACGTGGATGCCGGTTCGCTCTGCAATTATCTTCTGGACACGGGTGACCTTCGCTGGAATCTCGGAGGGAACCTTAACCTCATACTCCAGCCAGTCAACATCCTTGGTAAAGCCTAAACGTTCAATGTACTCGGGATAGTAGGGATGGTTATATATCATCGGCATGGTTCCCATCTCCTGAAAACCTTCTATGAGGAGGCCTTCCTTGTCCAGGTCGGTAAAGCCCATAGGACCTTGTATTCCCTTCATGCCCTTGGTCTTGAGCCAAGCCTGGGCCGCCTCGAAGAGAGCCTTGGCGACTTCAAAATCCTCTATAAACTCCACCCAGCCAAAACGGCCGTATTCCTTGCCCCATTTCTCTATGGCATGATGATTGATGAGTGCGGCTATTCTGCCTACCAGCTGTCCATCGCGATACGCCAGGAAATACTCTGCCTCGCAGAAGTCAAAGGCTGGGTTCTTGCGCCTTGACAGGGTTTGAAGCTCATCGGCGAACAGGGGAGGCAGCCAAAACTGGTTGCCTGCATAGAGACGCAGGGGCATCTTGATGAAGGTCATGAGATCTCTATGATTCTGTACCGTTCTTATTACTATTGCCATGTCTATACCCGTCCTATCTCAAGAGCGTTTTGTACAAGGGTAGCGCCGCGGAATGATACCCCTATTATAGTGCTAGCGCAACGCCACAAGTTCCCGTAGCTCAGCATTGCTCAAGTCGGCTATCCACGACTCACCTGAACGAACCGTAAGCTCCGACAGATCACGCTTGGAGGCTATCATGGCATCTATGCGCTCTTCTATGGTGTCACGGGTTATGAGGCGATGCACGAAGACATTCTTGTGTTGCCCGATGCGAAAGGCACGATCGGTGGCCTGGTTTTCCACCGCAGGGTTGAACCATAGATCGTAGTGAACAACACGGCTTGCCGCCGTCAGGTTAAGGCCGACTCCTCCTGCCTTGAGACTTACCAGGAACACTCCTGGCCCTCGTTCGCTCTGGAAGCGGTCAACCTGCTCGTCGCGCCGCTTCTTGGATAGCCCGCCATGCAGGAGATAGGGTTTCACTCCCAGCTCTGTACTCACCATGTCATGCAACACAGAGAGCATCTCGACGTACTGGCTAAAGACAAGCACGCGTTCCCCCGCCTCGAAGGCAGACTCAAGCAGGGCAAGCAGAAGTCGAGCCTTACCCGATAGTTCCGATCCCCCCGGGCCTTCCTTGTCGTAGTTCCTGGGATGGTTAGATGCCTGCTTGAGGGCCGTTATGAGAGCCAGAACAAGGCCTAGTCGGCTCTCCTTGCCGGAGGACTCGAGGCGTGAGAGGCCATCGCTGGCTATGGCCTGGTAGAGGGCTGCCTGGGCTGGCGTCAGCGTGGCATACTCGTCTACGACTATCTTGTCGGGAAGGTCGGCGGCAATAGCCTTGTCTGTCTTGAGCCTACGCAGTATAAACGGCCCTATGGCCCGCCTCAGACCCGCCGCCACCTCTGTGGAGCGATCAAGCTCAATGGGCCTCCTGTACTCGGCGCTGAAGCGAGTAAGAGTTCCCAGATAGCCGGGCAGGGAGAAGTCGAAAACGCTCCATAACTCGGCCAGGTTATTCTCAACCGGCGTACCGGTAAGCGCCAGGCGGCGCTCGGTCTGTATGCTCTTGACGGCCTTGGCTCGTCTTGAATCGGGATTCTTTATATAGTGCGCCTCATCCAGGATGACCATACTCCAGGTATAGGAAGCCAGCTTCTTCTGGTCTCTAAGCCAAGTCTCGTAGCTTGACAGGGTGACGTCTGCGGCGTGCTTCTTGCGGGCAGAGCCATAGTACAGACAGACGCTCAAGGAAGGTGCAAACTTGGCCAGTTCACGTTCCCAGTTTGTTAGGAGGGATGCAGGGGCACAGACCAATGCGCCAGAGCATAGTTTGCCCGCCTCCTTGAGCGAAAGAAGTACGGCTATGGTCTGCACAGTCTTACCGAGGCCCATGTCATCGGCCAAGAGGCAACCAAAACCTCTATCGAGGTTGCCCAGTATCCAGCGGTATCCCCGCTCCTGGTACGTGCGAAGTTCCGTAAGAAGCGATGCAGGCACGGGTGCGTCATCTGAGGCTCTTCTACCGGCTCCGCTTAAGACATCCAGAATCTCGGCGAAATCGCCTTCCGCCTCGGCCTCTCCCGACAGTGCCGTACGTAGTGCCTCCATTGCCGTCGGAGCCTTGCCGGATACACGAGCCATGACGCGGGCTGCCTCGGCAGGATCTATACGGACCCACTGGTTACGCCAACGTACCAGGCTCAGGCCAGAGCTGAGGAGGCTCGCAAACTCGGCCGGGTTCAGCCGCTCTTCCCCTATGGCCACCGTCCAGTCAAAGCTAAAGGCCGTAGCCGTATCCAGGTAGGATACGAGGCCGGGCTTACGGCTTGCCTGCAAGGCGGGGCGAGGCGTAGCCAGGCTCTTGAGCTCCTTGGGCAGTATCAGAACCACCCCAAATCGTCCCAGGAGTGGGGCTGCGTCTACGACGAAGTCAGCAAGCTCACGCTGTCCCAGCTCGACGAATGACTGAGTGCCGAGACCCGCTAGGGCGGGCACAAAATTTGACAGCAAAGCCGCAAACGACAAGGCATCGGAGGCAGACGGCGCGCTTAAGGCTGAGCTCTTGTGCAGTGCTATCCGTGTGCCTCCCTCGGCTACCAAAGCCGCCGATAGACGGAATGACCCTTCTTGCCCGGCTGCGCCAAGATGCTTCTTGTCCACACGCTTCTTGGAACCACGTATCGTGAGCTCCAGCGGAGGCCTGGCCTCTGCCATATCGAATACAGACACCCATGAGTCGAGGGCGGCAGGAAGGACTCGTGAGCCAGGAGCGCGACACGATACGGCCTTGGATCCAAAGAGGGCCCTGATGACGGCATGCTCGTTCTCGCGCTTGGATGGCAGGGTGAAGTCAACGAATCGGGCCAACTCGCTGAGATAGGCTATTGCCAGACGCTGCACCGTCGAGCGGGCATCGGGAACAAGACTCTTGGAACCACTATACCGTGGTACCGGTACCGCCGGCTCGAGGGATGCTAACAATGTTTCTACATCTGAACCAAAGCGGGCAGGCTTCCAGATGACGGAGAAGCGACCATCGCCCGGGTGAACATCTGGAACAAAGGCACAGGCCGATGCTATTGACCTAATGGCGGAAAAGAAGGCGCGAAGAAAGACATAGGATGCGCTACCCTCCCGCTCCCCACAGGATGCAAACTGCTGAGCGATCTCAAGGAAGCCATGAAAGCTACCCCACTCCGGCTGGCGTCGCGCCTTTAGTGCCGAGGCTACAGGTTCTTCTCGAGCCGATGAACGAACCGGCGACGCCAGTCGTATTGAACCTTCGGCACCCATCTCTATGGCAAAGACAGACGATGCGAATGCCCTGGCCTGTGGACCATCCATGGGTACAGGTGGCTCAAGAAGCTCTGGGAGTATGGCTATAAACCGGTGGTAGAAGGCAGTGCAGACGACACGCAGGTCGAAAGGCACAAGCCCCCTGGAAGGCGGCAGCATGGCCGGTATGGCCGCCGCATATGAAGCTAGTGAACCGGCTCCAGCCAAGGGGTCGCCCTCTAAGACCGGTTCAGGCCAGGGCTTTACGAGCCTGGCCTGTAGAGGATCTGGTATTATGACGCCAGATGCGACGGCTGGAACCTTCTTGCCGGATGCGGCTTTTGAAGCGACTCCTGATGCTGATTTTGTGGATGATAGAGGGCTTGATTTCGAAGCACTGAGCGAATCAATGCCACGTAGACGAAAGAGGACTAAAGGGTCACGGTCTATCTCCTGAGCCAGGAGATAGTACACCGCAGCCTGGTGCTTGCACGGGTCACCATAATCAGGGCAAGAGCAGGAGCGTTCTATCTCTGACCATCGCCTGGGTACAAGGAATGCTCCTGCCGCCTCAAGGCGCTCTATGAGCCCATCGGGAATCTCTCCCCTGGCAACACGGGCTCCCAGGAGTGGGTCGGAGGCGAATATGGCCTCGATTGTGCGCGCAGCCGTACCAGGTAAGGGCTTGAAGCGTATACTAACACGATAGTATGGCGCATAGTTGCCCCTGACCTTGGCTTTTACCGTGCCACCGTCAAGATTAAGCTCGACCACGGAGCCGTTCCCGGCATAGGAACGACCCCGCGCCAGCCTACCATCGTCGGCCAGAGTTTCCATGGCGTCAATGAAGAATCGGCCCCAGGGCGTAAGGCCGAATACATGCTTGGCTCTCATGCGCCGATGATACCGCTCGGGGCAGTTCGGGACAAGCGCAGCACAAAGATCCCTACTTGTCCTCCCTGACATAGGCAGTACCCAGCGAAGCAGGCGCGCCTACACGTTTACTCAAGGTCTCCCACCAGGTTATGGCGACGAGCACTATGATGGTTGTCAGATAGGGCAACATGTTGAGGAAGCCAGCTGGGATATTGGTCCCAGAAGCCTGCAACCTGAACTGTACCGCGTTTATGCCTCCGAATATGAGTGCCCCCGTGATGGCACGGCCTGGGTTCCACATGGAGAAGATCACCAGGGCTATGACTATCCAGCCCCGCCCTCCCGTGATGTTCTCAGACCAGCCCGGCGTATAGGCCAAGGCGAGGTGTGCGCCTCCGAGAGCCGTGAGCATGCCACCAAATATGGTGTAGCCGTACTTTGCCCTATTCACATTGACACCCATGGCATCAGCCGTTCGAGGATTCTCCCCTATAGCGCGTAGCCATAGACCATTCTTCGTCTTGTACAGATAGAACCAGGCAAGAGGAATGAGCAGGTAGGTGCCATAGGTGAATATATCCTGAGACAGGATGGCACCAAGGATAGGCACCTGGCCAAGGGATCCGACGTCGATGGGCCTGAAGCGTGGGCCTGAAAGGCCGATAAGATAGCGACCGTTTGATACGGGGCCCAGGCGCTGGCCCAGGAAACTGGCGAAACCGGTACCAAAGAGCGTCAATGACAGGCCAGAGACGACCTGGTTAGCCTTCATCGTCACAGACAGGAAGGCATGAATAAGCGCCATCAGTGCGCCTACGCCCAAGGCTACGATGATGGCTAGAACGAGGCTGCCGGAATAGTAGGCGGTAGCGAAACTGGATACGGCACCCATAAGCATTATGCCTTCCAGCCCTAGATTGAGTATGCCTGCCCGCTCTGCATAGGTCTCACCTATAGTCGCGTACACAAGGCTTGTTCCTGCCCTGAGGGTTATTGCCAACAAGGATGTAATAAGACCCATCATGCTACTCCTCTATCAGACTCGCGGGCCTGGTTCGAGCCAATTCGCTTTATGTGGTATTCGGTAAACAGCGAGCCTGCGAGCATCGGAAACAGCATCATGCCCTGCATCAGGAGGCCCATGGATGCTGGCAATCCCATGACCATCTGCACCTGGTCTCCCCCGACGAGGAGACCGCCCATAAGGAGGGCAACGAATGGTATGGCCAAGGGGTTGAGCTGGGCCATCCAGGCGACGATTATTGCCGTATAACCATAGCCGAGCGAAAGCCCCTGCTGGAGCCGCCTTGATATACCGGCCACCTCACCGACGCCGGCCAATCCGCACAAGGCCCCGGACAGCAGCACGGCCAGCACGATGTTACGCTCTACCGATATACCTTGGTAGCGAGCGGCCCTGGGGCTGGAGCCTATCACCTTGAGTTCGAAGCCCCATCGCGTACGGTTGAGTACAAACCACAGGATGACGGCGGCCACCAGGGCAAAGTACAGCCCAATGTGCGCGCGTCCCGCTATCCTTGGAAACCAGGCCGCCTTTGGAAAAATCTGCGTTCCTGGAAAGCCAAAGCCATGGGGATCACGCCAGGGACCGTAGTAGAGGAACTCTGAAAACAGAATGGCCACGTAGTTGAGCATGAGGGTAACGAGTGTCTCGTCCACCTTGAGGCTCGTCTTCAGGAGGGCCGGGATTCCGGCCCAGAGAGCACCTGCGGCACAGGCTACGAGCACGAGGGCTGGAAGCAGCAAGGGAGATGGCAGCCAGGGGCTCCAATAGATGGCAACCCACGTCGCGGCTACACCGCCCAGGGTTAGCTGGCCCTCTGCACCTATGTTCCAGAACTTTAGCTTGAACGCCAGGGCAACACCGAGTCCAGTAAGCATCAGAGGAATGGCCTTTACCAGTGTCTCTGTCAGTGCCCTGCCGGTCCCAAAGGCACCCTTGAACATGGCGGCATAGGTGTTTATAGGATTGGCCCCAAAGGCGATGAGCAGGATTCCTGTGAGGGTGAGAGAGACGACAAATGAGGCAATGGGCACTACGACCATGGCTGTTTTGGATACAGTCTTTCTTTTCTCGAATACGAGGCTCATGACGATGACTCCTTACCGGGTGCTTCGAATCCCGCCATGAGGAGACCAATCTCCTCGTGATCTGCCTCCAGGGCCGGTATAATGCCTATTGCCTTGCCGGCGTACATGACGGCTATGGTATCGGCTACAGACAACAGCTCCTCTATGTCTTCCGACACCAGGAGCACGGCCTTTCTGGCATCGCGCTGGGCTACCAGTTCCTTACGCACCGACTCGGTAGCGCCTATATCCAGGCCTCGCGAAGGATACACCGCTATGAGCAGGCTACCGCATGATTCTATCTCTCTAGCCAGGATTGTCTTCTGGATATTGCCTCCAGACAGGAATTTTACCCTTGTTTCAGGTGAGGGTGTGGAGATGTTGAAGACACCTATCATCCTGCGGGCAAACTCGAGTATGCGTTTTGGGATGAGCAGTATGCCCCGTGATATGGGATCGGCCCGGTAGTCCTTCATGGCCAGATTGTTGGCAACACTCATGTCGCCAACGGCTCCTACGGCGATTCGATCCTGGGGTATGTGGCTGACACCCTTGTTTATTATCTGCAAAGGCGTTTGATTTGTAGAATCGATACAATTGATAGAAATACCACCGGAACCTACAGGCCTCAAACCGGTGATTACCTCTGACAATTCTCTTTGGCCGTTACCCGCAACGCCCGCTATGCCTAGTATCTCCCCTTCACGTATCTTGAAAGACACATCGCGCAGGGCAGGAAGACCTCGGTCGTCCTTGGCGCATACATCCTTGAGTTCCAGCACGACGGCACCGGGATCAAACGCCGCTTTTTCTATACGAAACAGCACATCACGACCAACCATCATGCGGGCCAGGTCCTTGGGGTCCGTGTCCTTGGTCGTCTTTTCGGCGACAAGCTTGCCCTTGCGGAGCACCATCACCCTGTCGGCAAAGGCCATCACCTCGTCCATCTTGTGGGTTATGAAGACGGCGCTCTTTCCCTCACCCTGCATGCGCTTTACCACATCGTTAAGCTCGTGGGATTCCTGTGGCGTCAGCACCGCCGTCGGCTCATCGAGTATAAGGATCTCGGCATTACGGTACAGCTGTTTAAGTATCTCGACGCGTTGCTGCTCACCGACAGAAAGCTGCCATATGAATGCGTCAGGATCGACTATCATGTTGTATCGAGCACCGATTTCAATGATGGCGCGCTTGACGGCGGTCATGTCTGGTATGAATGGTAGTGACTTCATGCCCAGAACTACGTTCTCAGCCACGGTCATGGTGTCTACAAGCATGAAATTCTGGTGAACCATGCCTATGCCAAGGCTCGTCGCGTCTGCGGGTGATCGGATATCGACCCATTCACCCCGTATGAATACATCCCCGGAATCTTGCCTGTACAATCCGGAGAGGATGTTCATCAGGGTGCTTTTACCCGCCCCGTTCTCACCGAGCAATGCCAAGACCTCACCGCGATCCAGGCGGAGGTTCACTCCATCAGATGCCTGGACTCCCGGAAAGCTCTTGCAGATGCCTCGCATCTCGACGAGAGGAGCGCTCTGTGCGGTATCTTCCATTATTGGTTGCCTTAAAAAGGGATGTTCGCCGAATCAGAACGTGGTGCGCACTCGGGCATGGCGAATACGAATGCGTCTACTGAAGCAAGGCGGCAGGGCGCCGTTTCGCAAGAAACGGCGCATCCCTATTATAGAGACGCGCCGTAGTACCTTACTGTACCTTACCTACTACACCCTCGACGAGCCAGTCAAAGGATAGCATTTCCTGGTCAGACATCTTGGCTCCTTCGTTGACACGGAGCTTGCCGGTGTTGTCCTTGATCGGGCCGGTGAACACATCCCAGGTGCCACCAATGATCTTCTGCTTCTCGACAGATACCAGATCCCTGATATCCTGAGGCACGAGCGGGCTGTAGTCAGCCAGGCGTACCACATCATCGGCCAAACCACCCCAGTACTGGCTGCTAGTCCAGGTACCATCCATGCCACGTCTGACATTGTCTATATAGAAGGGGCCCCAGTTCCATACCGGGCTCGTGAGGACGGTGTCGCCAACGAATTTTCTCATGTCTGAATCATAACCGATAGACAGCTTGCCACGTTCCTGGGCGGCCTTCTGCGGCTCTACGGTGTCTTGATGCTGGGTTATGATGTCGGCGCCTGCGTCGAGAAGGGCCACGGCTGCCTCACGCTCCTTAACCGGATCATACCAGGTATTGGTCCATACGACACGAACCTGAGCCTTGGGATTGACTGAACGGACGCCGAGGGTAAAGGCGTTGAGTCCACGTACAACTTCTGGGATCGGGAATGCACCTGGATATCCTATGATATTGCTCTTGGTCATCTTGCCGGCAACGATACCGGCGAGGTAGCGAGCCTGATATATCCTGCCAAAATAGTTGGCCATGTTGTCAGAGCTTTTGTATCCGGAGCAATGGATAAACTTGATCTTGGGGAATTCGGCTGCGACTTCCACCATCGGGTCCATGTAACCAAAGGAGGTGGCTAGGATCATGTCGTAGCCATCCTGCGCGTACTGGCGGATGATACGTGTGGCATCAGGACCTTCAGGGACATTCTCCATGTAGGCTGTCTTGACCTTGTCACCGAAGGCGGCTTCAACTGCCAGGCGGCCAATATCATGCTCATGAGTCCAGCCAAGATCACCAGGAACACCAATATAGATGAATGCTACCTTGTAGGGAGCGGCAAGCACCTCTGCTGTAGCGGCGACCGGCGCTTCCTTCTTGGCGCAGCCTGTAAAGGCGAGCACTACGAGGAGCATGCCAACAATTGCTAAGTTTTTCTTCATTAAAACCCTCCTTCTGTGATACATCATAGAGTGACTATCAAGAGCGCGCCTCAAGACTCATAGTAGATGCGGTCCAGTGTAGTAAACAACGCGCTTAACCATCTGTCAAATTGTTTCTTTCGATAGCGTCGATTTAAGGCGCCATTCCTGGATGAATGGCACCCTGCCTAGCCTTGTCCTGAACGGCGTAAACGACTACTATTGGTCCATGCGAACCCCGTACCCATGGATAGAGCTTTCATCGAGACGATTGCTAGACTGCAGGGTGTTCCAGGTTGGTTCAAGCGAACGCCAGTCTAAATCGGGCAAGAAGGGTAACTTCTTCACAATAGATGCCCTTGACTGGGCAGGAGTCATACCCGTCGTGGAGACTCCAGAAGGCCGTTGCTTCGTCATGGTACGGCAGTTCCGCCACGGCACCAAGCATCTGTCTATCGAGTTCCCCGGTGGTATCGTGGAGAGGGGTGAGAACCCGGCCACAGCCATAGCCCGTGAGCTGCTTGAGGAGACGGGTTATCAGGCCAGCATGATGGTACCGCTCGGTATATTGTCGCCTAATCCAGCCTTCATGACCAATCGCTTCCACGCATTCATAGCAGAAGGCTGCGTGTTAACATGCCCACAAAAACTTGACGAGCATGAGGAAATAGAGGTGATGTTGGTTCCAGAGCAGGAGGCGATAGACATGATAGGAGCCGAGGACATGGGCCATGCCTTGATGACGGCCACCCTGTTCTTCTACGCCCGCTACAGAGGCCTCTTAAGCTAGGCTCCTGAATCGACTATCTCATACTACTACCGTGCTCCCTTGATGATGAATGTCTTCCTGAGCATGGCTACGAGCCTTTTAAGCCTTGGATCGGCCAGGCCTGCTAGAGAAAGATCCCCTATGACGTCGGCGCGCTCCGAGAGGAACCAGCGGTAAAGGCGACCGCCTACCTGTGCGACGGGATCCTTGGATGATACGATACGCACCATGGCAAGCATCTCGTCGCTTGTAAACATCTTCCACTTGCCTTGATACACAAGGTCGTAGGCAGAGCCGTCACTGGCTGCCTTGATGGTAAACTCGTCGGATGCAAGCTCTCCCGCCGAGCTCAACTTTGCACCTCGTTTTGACTGCGCCCTGGCAGATGCCTTGTCGGCATCCATCCCGGCTGCCTCCATATCCATCACGCGCATGTTGTATATATGCACACGAGCCTGTTCTATTAAAAAAGCCAAGCCTTCACTGTCCAGGTCAGGGATTAGGGATGCTAGTTCTCTCGCGAGTTCCTTGTGTTCATCACCGGCCTTGGTCGACTTAGTAGCCTTGGTCGACTTAGTAGCCTTGGCAGGCTTGGCCGACTTGCTACCTTTGGCGCCACCTACCGTGGTCGACTGGGCATGATCGCTCGGTTTACCAGCCTTGGACCGCGTCTCTGAACTGAGCGGTTTCTTTGTAGTGCTTATGGATGGTGCTGCACTACCAGATTTGCGAGCCGATTTGGCATACTCGTCCAGAATGGCAGACTCAATGTTATGCATGAAGGTTGGATCTTTTTTAAGCTGAGCCGAGGGGGCTCCCTTTTTTTTCTTGGCCGGCGCAATCTTCTTCTTTGTTTTAGCCTTGGAATCCTTGTCTGCTGTAGCCATCCATCCCTCCTTGTTGCAACAACAGATACTGTACACCCATAGTAAAGACTTTTCAGCCATTAAGTAATGTAAAGCACACTTGACATTTATTGCACATCAAGCATATATATATGTAAAGCTAGCTTTACAAACAGGAATAGCATGACCAACAAAGTAAAGGAACGCCGCCAAGGACTCGGCATGACCCAAGAACAATTGGCTACAAAGGCCGGGGTATCCAGGCAGACTATTATTTCTATAGAAGGTGGACGCTACGATCCATCACTATCACTGGCTTTAAAACTTGCGTCACTGCTCGGAGAGCGCGTAGAGGATCTCTTCATACCAAGGGAGGACTGAATGATCGCGAAGATGCTTATGCGTAGATTAACAATTAAAAGTTTCACAACTTGGCTTCATAGAGCTGAAGCGCCCGGGGAGAACCTGGGACGAGAGGATAGTAGCCATACACATGAAGGCTTCCAGCCTCTCATTCTGGATACTGAGCCTCATCATAGCCATGTTGGCCATACTTACACGATCGGAAAGCTTGGGGCTCAGCTGGTCCGCGTCGACTCTATGCGGCTTGCTGGTTAATACAATGCTCGTTTTGTACGGCAGCTTGGCATTGCTTTTCTATAAGAAGTTGTAGGGCACAAGTGCTACGCTTTACCCCGTTTTTAGCGCTATAATCGTGACCATGCATGTAAATGAAAGAGTATCCAGCCCTTCCTCTGGGCGCCGGGTAGTGTATTCGAGGAACGGAATGGTTTGTACAGGGCAGCCGCTTGCTGCCCAGGCAGGCCTGGACGTGCTCAAGCGCGGGGGCAACGCGGTGGATGCCGCCATAGCCACGGCGGCGGCCCTGACGGTTGTAGAACCAAGTGCCAATGGCATAGGGGGAGACGCCTTTGCACTGGTCTGGAAGGGCGGCAAGCTGTATGGGCTCAACGCCTCGGGACCCGCGCCAGGGAGGCTATCGCTGTCTTCTCTCCGTATGCAAGAGCCGCCGACAATCTCCCGCTTCGGCTGGGAGCCTGTTACCGTGCCTGGGGTGCCTGCCGCCTGGGCAGCACTGTCAACCCGTTTTGGTACCCTCCCCTACGGCGACCTCTTTACCGAGGCGATACGCTATGCCCATGATGGCTTTCCCGTATCGCCGGTCTGCGCCCACTACTGGAATCTGGCAGAAACACGCTACAGGAGCACACTCACAGACACAGTATTCAAAGAATGGTTCAAGGTCTTCGCACCGGATGGCGCGGCGCCTCGCGCAGGGCAGATCTGGGGCTCCAAGGATCACGCCAGGACGCTTGCAGAGCTTGCAAAGACGGGCTCCGGGTCATTCTACCGCGGCCGCCTTGCCGATACTATCGACTCCTTCTCCAGGACCACCGGTGGATTCCTGCGCCGTTCCGATCTAGAGGGCTTTGTGCCCGAATGGGTGGAGCCAATTTCAGTAGGCTACAAGGGATGCGATGTGTGGGAGCTGCCTCCCAATGGCCAAGGGATGGTAGCCCTGGCGGCCCTTGGCGCTCTTTCTGGCGATACACTCTCGGATATGCCGGCTGAAGAGGCGGTACACCTGCAGATAGAGGCTCTTAAACTGGCCTTTGCCGATGCCGCGGCCTACCTTTCAGAAACCAGGAGCATGCCTTACACGGCGGAGCGTCTTCTCTCCAAGGACTACCTGGCCGGGCGTCGTGCTCTCATAGGCGATCTTGCAGGCCTTCCTGCAGCGGGCCAGCCAGAACGTGGAGGAACCGTCTATCTGGCCACCGCCGACTCATCGGGCACCATGGTTTCCTACATTCAAAGCAACTACATGGGTTTCGGTTCTGGCCTTGTCGTACCGGGCACCGGTATTGCCCTCCACAACCGGGGACACAACTTCTCTACCGACGAGGCTCACCCTAACCGTCTGGAAGCTGGAAAACGGCCATATCACACCATCATTCCAGGTTTCCTCACCCGTGGAGGCAAGGCTGTTGGCCCCTTTGGCGTGATGGGCGGCTTCATGCAGCCCCAGGGCCATCTACAGCTCTTGTCCCATTGCCTCGACTACGGGCTCGACCCTCAGACGGCTTTAGACCGGCCACGCTTCCAGTGGCTAGCTGGCAAGGATGTGCTTGTAGAAACCGATTTTGATCCGGATATAGTAGAAGCGTTGAGACGCCGGGGCCACCAAGTAGCAATAGGAGAAGACCCTGGTGCATTCGGCCGTGGAGAAGTGATTTGGCGTGACGATGAAGGTACCCTTATGGGAGCGACAGAGAAGAGGACCGACGGATGCGTGGCGGCATATTGATACCATGAATAACCACAATCTCGTAGACCTTAAAACAGCGTGTCCAGGAATCGTCGTGGATATGCGCTATGCTACAGAACGCAATTTCTTCAAGGTTCGACTCTATGATGGGGACAGTGCCTGGCTCTTAGCCACAGCCGCCAGAAAGCTGGCAGAAGCTGCACACTTTGCCACCAAACGCGGGTTGACGCTTCTCGTGCTTGACGCCTATCGTCCCCTCTCTGTCCAGGCGAGGATGTGGGACATCCTCCCCAAGGAGGGCTTCGTGGCACCACCTTCCCGTGGGTCTAACCATAATAGGGGTGCGGCTGTTGACGTGAGCCTGGCAGACGCCAATGGGCGGGAGCTCCCCATGCCAAGCGAATTCGATGAATTTTCTGAGCGAGCATCGCATGCCTACTCCCAAGGCGATCCTGTAGCGCTGCGGAACCGTGACGAGCTCCGAGAATGCATGGAGCATGCGGGTTTCAGAGCCTACGTGGCAGAATGGTGGCATTACAATGATCCCGAAGCTCTTGGAGGACCGCTCCTTGATATCACCCTGTCTGCCCTGGAGGCGAGCTCGCTTGACAATGGTAAGTCTGCATAGCACGATGAGCAGATGATACCGGAAAAAGTCGCAAGGGTACTGACCCGAGCCGGACTCAGAGCGCTTGAGTTCGAGCCAGGATCCACTCCCACCGCTACCATGGCGGCTGTACGCATCGGAGTAGCCGTAGGCCAGATAGCAAAATCACTCCTCTTTCGCGCCAAGAACGGAACCTACCATCTCGTTGTCTGCGCAGGAGACAAGCGTATAAACTCAGGCAGACTCAAGGCCCTCGTCGGTTTCAAGACGAGCATGGCAGACGCAGAAGAAACGCTAGCCATAACGGGCTTTCCTCCCGGTGGCGTCTGCCCCTTTGGTCTGGAAGGCGTCAGCATATGGATCGACGAGAGCCTGGCAGCCTGGGACATCGTCTACCCTGCCGCCGGCACCGATTCTACCGGTGTGCCTACGACCTTCGAACAGCTTATAACAGTATGCGGAGGACAGCGCGCCAATGTGACCGATCAAGCTGACTAAAATATAACATGCCTTGCACAATTTGCTATTCACGTTATACTGGTTCTACGATGGAACCAAGGCTTCGTCATTACATTTCAGTCAGGCTCATGTTGTCCATCATGGCTAGCGGTATACTGGCAGGTGGCGCTGTCATCTTGGCGGGAACCTTGCTTATAGAGGACATTGTCGACGATGCTACCAGCATCGCCTTTAGGGAAATCGAGAACCGCCTCTCTATTATGGAAGCCATATTGTCAAGGATAGAGCGCGACGCAAGTGAGGCAGGATTTAAAGCCCTCGCCATGCTGGAAGCCCAGTATCCCAGTATAGAAGAAGCCATGGCCGCGGGCATGGATACCCTCAAGAATGACGCCGAGAGGCTAGGCGTCGATGAGGTTTATTTCATCTCTAACGATGGTATCATAGCCGCCACATCATTCGAGCCCGATGTAGGCTTCAACTTGTTCTCGCTTGGAACCAATTTTGTGGGTCGACTCACACAGCTGATAGGCTCGGGGCGCTTCGAAAATCTCAGGATAAGCATATCAACCCGTACGTCCCACGCCAACAGCTATCAGTTCCATGGACCCGATGGAGCGGACTTCATCATAGAAGTGTCCACCCGACTAGACAGAGCGATAGCCAGAACATTTCCGGGATACGAACTTCATAGCCTCCTTAAGCTTCTCTTTAATACGGGCTATGAGGGTAACGACTACATCGTCAAGGCCACCGACGTACTCTGGGGTCTTAATCCACCGTACCGCTCTTTCATAAGCGAGCAACCAATAGATCCGGAGCTACAGATTATGATACGGGATGCCTCCCTGAGCGATGGACTGTGGACCGAGCCCGATGGCAAAAACACAATCATCGTTCGTCAACTCAAAATAAAGAACGAAGAGTTGGGTATTGCTGACCAAGGACTCTTTGTCGTATTCAGTGTGAGGACTTCCCTCTCAAGGGATTTTATTATTTCGTCGGTTGCGCTTTCTGGCTTCCTCATACTGACTTCCATTGTTTTATCCTTCTTCCTGACCAGAAAATCCTTCGACAAGCGTGTCACAAGCAGGCTCGAGACACTCGAGACCGCCATGAGCAAGGTGGCCGCAGGAGACGAGGAGACGTCCTTGGACGATGGCATGACAGACGAGATTGCTTCCATCGGCAGGAGCGCCGAAAACATGGTTGCACAGATACGGGAGCGCAATACCGAACTGCTCGCCTCTCATGCCGCCAATCACGCCCTCATACACGAGCTGGATCATCGCGTTCATAACAACCTGCAGTTCGCCATGAGCCTTGCGTCCATGCAGTCACGGACGACCGAGTCTACAGCAACAAAAGACGCTCTTGAACGCATGCGCTCCAGACTCACGATGATGTCTATGGTACAGGATCATGCGATAAAGAAAAGCGATTTCCCCGACATAGACATGACTCGTATATTTTACGATATTTGTGCCGAAATATCAGGGTACCATGGTTACAGTACTGCCGGTATAAAGCGCTGGATTGAGGTTGAAGACCTATTCCTTGATACTGAAACAGCAATAGCCATAGGGCTGGTAGCCGCAGAGATAATAGACAACGCCTACAGACACGCCTTCAAGACAAGCAAGACAGGAACCTTGAGCATACGATCCGAGAAAACCGACGATTCATTAGCCTTCACCTTCGATGACGACGGAGAAGGCGTCATAGACAAGGTATCAGTTGGGCTGGAGCTAGCCCTGGCCTTGAGCGATCAGCTCGGCGGCAGCCTTACCTGGCAGTCGGGTGAAGGCCACCGCGTCTTGTTGACTATACCACTAGCTTGATACTCAAGGCTACTTCGACATGGCGGCCAACACGGCCGCTAAATCTTCTCCCACAAGGGCACGGAGATCGAGTTCTGCCAGCAACAGATCCAGTTCTAGCCGCAAGGCCTCGGCTATGGCTCCGTCACGTTTAGCTAGGGCATCTGCGGCATCTTCCAGCGTGACGGTACCCGCGTCGGCCAGCACGACTTGGCGCGCTGCCTTGCTCTTCTCTAGCTCTACGATGCGCCTCTGGATTGACAAGCGCTCTATCAGGGCATCACGTCTACCTACAATAGAGGACATTCTGTCACCTATGGACCTGAGCATCATGAGCCTCTGAGCCTCGGCTGCTACTAGTGACAGGGCATCGAGGCGCGCCCGGTGTTCTCGCGCAGCCTTGCCAGAAAGGGGCCAGTCTAGGCTCAGGGAGACATTCCAGTTCAAACCGGCTCCGTTGTCTGTGTCAAGAAGATCGGACACGACGTTAGCCGGATCAGACGCATCGTCCCGTGCATCGGCATAACGAGGGGCCACAACTATAAAAGCCCCCAGAACCGGTGCATCTATGGTTGCCCTAGCCGCGGCATCTACCTTGGCCTTCTCGCTGGCTAGCGCCGAGCGCAGTGCATCAGGTGCTGCATCTACCGTGCCCTTCATCGTTGCCACCAACACAGGCAACTCGGCAGACAGCTCAGGTAGCAACAATCCAGCACCACTCTTGTCCTCGAGACCGAGTACCGAGGCCAGGCGACGTTCCGCGTCGGCAAGGGCAAGACGCGTATCAACCAGGCTACCCCTTACAAGCTCGGCTGAGAGGCTGAACTCGAGTGCAGCGTCTTCTGTAGCCGTGCCCGATCCTCTCCTCAGACTAAAGAACTCTGCTCGCTTAAGAGCACTCGACAGCGAGGCTTCTTGTACCGCTAGAGTGCTTCTCAATACCAGTACGCGGCCCGCCGTTTCCACCGCAGAGCGAACAGCCTGATTGCGACGGCCCATGTCATCCAGAGCCGCCTGCTCTGAGCCTATTTCCACGGATCGCTTGGCGCCAGCTGCTGCTCCAAAGGGCAGGAACTGCCCACCCGCAAACAGCGGCTGCCTGAGACTGGCATTGAGTGTGGGTGAAAGGGAGTATTCTGTATTGCCATCCTTATCGGCTATGCCGAATGAACTTTTAACACCGGCGGTGAAGGCACCTGCAGTCGGCAAGGCCTGATTATAGGCGAGTCCTGCGCCAAACGAAGTCGTCTTGGAATCCACGTAGTCCGGAGGGAATGAACTGAAGTCGAAGGTGCGGCGGACGTCGTAGGAGAATGGCGTAAGGCTTAAGCCAAACTTAGGCCTTGCCCTATCCAGCTCCAGCTCGTACTGCACAGACGCAATGCCGGCAAGAGCGCCGGAGGCACGCACGGAAGGGTCGGCCTCCAGTGCCCTGGCGGCCACCCTGGCAAGGCTCCAGGCATCAGACGACTGAGCGTAGCCGGCTATGGCGCTGACTAGAAGAAGAATAATGGGCAAGGTTGCGGCACCTGTATCGGGCCTGGGAGGGTGTTTCATGCTATTGCCTTTCTTGGCTTGCCGCGAGTACCGGTTCTGTCACTGTCGTAGAGGAGACCGTACAAGGACGGCACGACGCTAATGGCGGTGACGGTTGAAAACAGGAGACCGAAGATTATGGTGCTGGCCATGGGGCTCCATACCACCGAGTAACCACCCAGTCCTATGGCCGTCGGCAGGAGCCCGCCTATGGTGGTAACACTGGTAAGAAGGATGGGCCTCAAGCGTGTGCTGGCTGCCTCTGCGACGGCATCGGCTATGGCCAAGCCTTCCTTGCGCCTGATATTGATGAAGTCTATGAGGACTATCGAGTCGTTGACGGCAATGCCCGCCAGGGCGACACCGGCATACAGCACCGTGGTTGAGAACGGTGTTCCCGATATGACCAGGAACAGCACCACACCGGCAAAGGCCATGGGTACCGACAAGAGTATCAAAAGTGGCTGGGTAAAGCTCTTGAACTGTGCCCCGAGTACGGCATAGATGAGGAATACACCCAAAAGGAATACCCTGAGTATCTGGATGAGGAGATCGGCTATCTCGGCAAACTCGCCACCTACAAGCAATTCGAGTCCTGGATACCGTGGCTGAATCTCTGTGGCAAACCAGACCTTGATATCATCATTTATGGCTCGTACGCCACTCTTGTCATAGGCCTCGGCACTGACGCCAACTTCACGCTTGCCGTCCACCCTCTTGATGGCAGCCAAGGCCGCGCCTTCCTGGAGCTCGGCCACCGCCGAGAACGGTACGAGTCGCCCATCGGGCGTGGGAATCTTTATCTCAAGGAGACGGTTTATTGAATCTAATCCACTCGTGCCGGCATATCGGACTACAATATCGAGTTCTTCGTTGCCGAAGAACACACTTCCTGCCCTATACCCGTCATACGAACCCCGGAGAAAGGTTCCAACAGACGAAACGCTGAGCCCGTATGAGGCAGCTCGTTCCTCGTTGATACGTACCCTCAGTTCCGGCGTACCGGACTGCAGGGTATCCTCTATGTTGAGTAGCTCAGGATACTCTGATAGCCTTGCCTTTATGCCGGCTGTGGCCTCGATGAGTGCTCCATAGTCGTCCCCCCTGACGCGGAATCCTACAGGAGGAGAGACGGGCGGGCCGGAGGCCGCCTTGCGGTAGATTACCTTCTCAGGTCCAGGGATATCAGCGCACAGGGCCATCACCTCGTCCATGATGACGGCAATAGGGCGCTCCCTGCCTTCCTTTACCTCGGCAAGGTCAACAACAATCTGCCCCACGTTACCGGCACTCGTTCCACCTGATCCGCCGGAACGAAAGCCGACGCTTGATATGATGTTGCTCACCTCTCCATTGCCACGAAGGCTCTGGATGCGATCCTCGAATCGCCGTACAACGGATTCAGTCTTGGCACTGTTGGAACCGGCCGGAAGATCTATATCAATGAAGAAAAGAGTAAAATCCTCGGCACTGAACAGATCCTGTTTCAAGAAAGGAATGGTGGAGAAGATGCCTGCAGCCACCACGATGAAGCCAAGCACGACTATGAGGCGTTTTTTATACAGGGAGCGTATAAATCTATCGAAAGATGGCTTGATCTTGTCGAATATATCAGGCTTCGTCTTGAGTAAATCGCCGCCTGGCCATTCTACAGAATGTGCAGGGATGAATAGTATTGCCTCTATGGTCGATGCTATGAGTGATATAGACACCACCAGAGGAATTACTCTAAGGAATTTGCCAATGGTACCAGGCAATATCATCAAAGGCAGGAATGCCGCGACAGTCGTCAGGCTGGACGCCACGATTGGCCAGGCCACCTGGCTAGCACCCTCTATGGCTGCTCGCTTCTTGTCGTATCCAAGAGTACGCAAACGATACGTATTCTCTGTTATGACTATGGCATGGTCTACGATGAGGCCTAAGACAAGCACAAGACCGAAGAGCGTATTGGAGTTGATTGTCTCTCCAAGCGCCTCCAGTATGAGGAAGGTCACCGCAAAGGTAACAGGAATTCCGAGCGCCGTCATAAGTGCGTTACGGGCGCCGAGGAAGAGGAGCAGTATGAGAAAGAGTAGCACGAGGCCCTGGACTGCATTGATCAAGAGCACATCTATGCTGTCTCGTATCTGCACCGTCGAGTCATTAACAAGCGACACCGATGTCCCGGGGATGAGGCTACTAGACTGCTCGGCTATCAATGCCTTCACCTGATCGATGACCCCAATTGAATCACCACGGGCTATCTTGCCTACGCGTAGAATGACGGCAGTTTCTCCGTTGAAACGGGAAGTCTCTCCATCGCGCTCATAATCCTCATACACACGAGCCAGGTCTCCGACACGAACGAGGCCGCCACCGGAATCTGTTCGGCGCACGATAACGTTTTCGAATTCCCCTATGCCTTCAAGTGAACCTACCGTTCTCAGGAGATACTCCCTGGAGACAGTCTCCAGGGTTCCACCAGGAATTGCCAGGTTTCTTAGCTGAACGGCGCGTAAGAGCTCGGATATAGGAATGCCAAGGCTTTCAAGTTTATCCCTGTCGGCGTCTATGACGATACGTCGATCGCGGTCTCCTACTATATCAACGGATGAAACATCCTTGAGGAGCAAAATACCATTACGGTAACTTCTCGCAGTAGCTACCAGGTCTCCGTAGGGAATCTCTCCTGATATGACCACCTCTATGACAGGAAGAAAATCATTGGACGAGAAGTCGTCTACCAAGGGCTGCAGGGCGCCATCAGGCAGTCCCACCTTACCCAGCCTCGTCCTCACATCCTGAAAAAGGCGTTCGAACTCATCATTGGATATACCATCGTCGAATTCAACACGGATAACAGCCAGGCCATCACTGGTTACACTCTGAACCTGTTTGAGGTTTTTAAGCCCTTGCATCTCCCGCTCGACCTTGACCGTGACGGATTGTTCGATATCGGAGGACGATGCCCCCGGATAGGGTACAATTATGTTGGCCCAGAAGAAAGGTACCTCGGAGAACTGCTCCTGTGGCATACGAGCCACACTGAAGCCCCCAAGCACTAGGACCGTTACGAGGACTATTGAAAGGAGTACCGTGTTTTCTGTTGAAAATTTAGGAAGATTCATGGATTCTATTCCCAACGTACCGAATCGCCAACCGTCGTGGACGACACAGGATCATTATCAGTAAGCCGGCTCAAGGCACTGATGACAAGCAGATCACCTTCGCTTAGCCCCGACAACACCTCAACCTGCACCCCTGAACGGCGCCCCAGAGACAATTCCCGGACATCGGTTCTGCCGGAATCGTCTACAAACACCGCATACTGGCTGCCCCGCCGGAACAAGGCTGCCGTCGGTATGACTACGGATGGAGCTATGGCGCGTGCCTGGATTGAGACGTTGGCAGACATGCCAGACTTGACTCGCCCTGCGAAACCATTGCGGAACGAAACGACCACGGGGAAGCTACCAGTAGCTGGATTAGAACCCGCGGCTATAGCAGAGACTTGACCCTCTACATAGTCCTGCCCCAGTGCAGCAGGCACATAGACGCGAACCTTTGCGCCTAGCTCTACAAGGCCAATCTCGCGCTCTCCGAGGCCTACCGTTACCTTGAATGATGAATTATCGACTATGCGGGCCACCCTTGCTCCAGGGGCTATGGAAGCACCTACCGTGGCAACCTCTTCAGTTGACGATATGACTCCGGCCACTGGCGCCCGTAGCCGCGTGTCGTTCAAAGCCTTGAGTGAAGTCTCGTATTGAGCCTTGGCTCCGCTATAATTGCCCCGAGCCTTCGTCATGTCTGCAGGAGAACTCCTACCGGCAGCAGACAAAGCCTCAGTGGCCGTTAGTTCAAGCTTAGCCGCTTCGTATTGCTCTTTGAATCTCGACAGGTTCAAGGCGGCTATGCGGTCGTCTACCCTCAGGAGCTCCTGCCCTTCGGCCACCCGGTCACCCAGTGTAAAACTAACTGCAGTAACTAGACCCTGCGCTTCTGAAACAACGAAGGCCTCCCTAACGCCAGCTACAACACCGGAGGCGTTTATCTCGTCTGTTAGCGATCCAAGCGCTACCGTAAGCGCCTCTACCGCTATCGTTTCCTTCTGACTAGTATCCCAAGCCGTGGCACTTGAAACCGCATCTGGTTTGGCACATGAACCTAGCAGTACCGTTCCGACTAGTATTAATGATAGTACCAGCATCCACTTTTTACTCATTGATTGACTCCTCGCCATGCAGACAAATATTGTTTCTATGTAAAATCAAACCATATTGATATAATAAAATTATTGCTTGCTAATGGCAAGGATATTGAGGGGTAAATCATTTATATATTGTACCAGTGCTCCAAGCTGCATCAGAGGAGACCCTATAATAAAAAACAAAGGGCCGGCCCAGTTGCTTGGGCTGGCTCGCGATTTATCGTTTTCTAAGGATCAAAACCGCCCGGAATAACAAAATCCGCTTTGTTCATAGTCTCTCCTCTATCGTTATTTTTACAACCTACTACCAATCGACTGGCACATGTTGTAAAGCTGCTAGTCTCGTTTAGCCGTCTCTTATCCTTCTGTCCGATTCCTGCCATTATTCTTTGCAATATACAGTTGGCTATCAGAACGTTGAATGAGATTTTCTTCTGTATCGCCTGGGTCAAAGCTACTTACACCCAAGCTTACCGTTATAGGCCAGGTGATATTTAGGAAGGAGTGCGATTCTACAGCTAACCTGATTTTTTCAGCTGCAAGCCGAGCCCTTTCATTATTGGTACCAGGGAGGATAAGAGCTATTTCTTCACCGCCGTATCTAAAAATAATATCACTTTTTCTGCAATGATTCATAATCAAAACAGCCAATTCACGGAGAACTGCGTCCCCGACAAGGTGTCCTATGGTGTGGTTAACTCTTTTAAAATGATCAATGTCCAAGATTATCAAACTTAGATCTCCAGCGTGCCGAGTGGCATGGGCAACAAATATACTGAGCGTATCATTGAAGTGGGCCCGGTTATACAATGAAGTAAGTTGATCCTTGATGGATAAAGCAATTAACTCTGTATTACGGTTGTTCAAGTTGCATTGTTAGTTCTACGGTTTTCTTAAAGTTTTGATTATTCTTCCAACAAAGGTAGAGACCACGGTATAAATAACAAGTTGCAAAATTGCAGGAAGCATTCGTTCTCTTGGTAGGAATAGCACCATTCCAATACTGACGCTTACACCTGCAAAAATAATGGTAAAGATCATAGAGAGACTGCCTAGCCTTATCATGGTTGCTAAGCCTAGAATACATATAATATAAGCCGATAAGTCTTCATCGTTGCTTTGATCAATAAAAGCAAGCACCACAAGTAAAAAATGCAATGAGTCCTATATCAATACTCTGAAGGCGATGCTTGTTCTTGTTAACAAACAATCCCGTAATAAACAAGGCAAAACCACTTAAGGCGAGCAAGGCATATATAACAAGGAAGCGATTGTTATATGGCATGCTTTTTCCAATTTGAATATTTACAAATCTATGTATCAATAAGGCAGCCCCAGCAAGCGCAGACACAATGTTCATTGTTGGCAGCACCCTGGCATTTTCATGCAACTGGGCTAGAAACCGCCTCTCACGTAAAACATCAAAATTTATTGAAGGGGGCTCAGTTTCGTTGGGAAGACTGGCTACTCATCTGCAAACTATAATGTACCATATCATTGCATATTCCCTATCATCAGTCGCTCCATCCGTTCGAGCCAGCGAGACAGAAAGGCGTCCTGCTGTTCCGCAGGCAGTAAAGATGCCCGGCAAAGTGTCTCAACCGCAGGCCTGGCTCCGAGCAGATGCCGTGTCAGGTTATCGAAAACTTTCGTTGCAACCCCAAGCTTGTCTGCCAAAGAAAGCCAATCCATGCGGGCCAGACGTGATTTCTTGCCATTTACTGTCAGAGCCATTTCTTCTTTATCATCCGGAATCACCAGTGCGGTGGATACTAGGTCGTAAGCCGGCGTTAGTTGCCATTGGCCTGCAGTCGGACAGTACAGCGAAAAATTCTTCAGGTGTAGGTCAGCGTTGCCCATCAGCCAGGCTAGAAGGTTTAGCTCTAAAAACCGTACCGCATCGAGCCCAGCCTGGCTGGAAAAAATCAGCACCTTTGCGGCGGCTTCCAGGCTGCCCTTGTACTTGTCAACCGTCGGACGCTGGCTCAGTTGGCAGAAATCCTCCTGGGGTAACTTGGTCCCGTTAGCCGGACGGTCGAAGCGCCGGGTAAGATAGACCAGCGTTCCATCGCCTAAGCGGCCCAAACCGTGTGGCGCTGTCGGGTATCCCAACCTGGCCGCTAACTCCATGCAAAACGCCTCGTTTTCCGGCAGATTCGGATACTCCTCCACCGGAGGTTTAAGAATATAGCGGCCGCCCAAGGCGCGCAGGGTAAGCCTATGTGTTTTTCCCGGGGGCCGATCTACTGGGAGCTTTTTCTGCACGCCGGGAACCGCCCCGGATGCTCGCAGGATACTAAGTCCGGCTTCGGCCAGAGCATTCATATCAAGGTCCAGCTCTGGCGCAGTATTGGATTCAAAGAGGTTCCTAGCGCATCGCTTGTGGTAGGCCGTGGGGTTGTTTGAATCGAGCGCTTCGAAACAGACCAGGCATTTACTCATTCCAGGCCACCTCCGATCCAATCTCTTCCACCCCCACCGCCCCGATGGTATCCCGGCAGAAAGCCGCCAGAAGACCAAAACGATCCCGGGGATCCAGTTTCCAGTTATGAACCCCCAGTTCCAGTAGCCAGCCTTCCGGAATCAGGCCGTCGAAGAACGCAAACAAGGTCCGGGATTCCCACGGATCCTTGCGCAGGGGCAGGGTGAGGCTGACAGGATCGTTCTCAGCGGCTACCCAGTCGCTTTCATAGCTAAAGCGATAGCCTTCGTCTGTCTCTTCCAGCAGACCCGCGGCTCTGTCCTGATAGTATACCCGCAGCCTACGCATCCGGCTTTTCCATCCTGATCGGCCCGGTACGGTACCCGAAAAGCCGCAGGACCTGATCCACCTTGTCCATTCGGAGGCTTGTCTTGCCTTGCTCCAAATCCCTCACGAAGCGCAAACCGACACCGGCGGTCAAGGCCAGTTTTTCCTGAGTCATGCCAGTTCGCTTACGCTCTTGTTTGACCAACGCCGATAAGGGGCTCATAGTTTCTATCACACAATTACAATATACCTGTTCGGGTATATTTACAAGATAATTTTAACTATTATACCTTTACAGGTATATATACCCAAATATCAGCTATAATATACCCGTTAAGATATAATTTAAGCCCAAAAATGCCTTCACCTCTTCTAGATTCATGATTCCGCGTTCGTCACGTTTACCTGAGACATTTTCTATAATGGGAACTATGCAAGCCGATAGACCATGTTCTAGAAGATTATGTGCCAACTGTGGATGTCTTGAAATTGATATTCTCACGGGTGATGACTTGGTCGCTGGATACATACTTGATAGCCCAAGCCTCTGCAGCCGTTTTAGCGGTTTGGCCCATGCCTTTGGCGGTACCAAAATTGCTACAAACCTTGCTACACGCCGGTTTAAAGCATTTTTTACAAACATACGCCACATTAAAAAAATAGCGCAAGTCATTGTTGTACAACAACTTGCGCATCAAGATTTCTTAGTCGGGCAACCGAGATTCGAACCCGGGACCCCTAGTCCCCCAGACTAGTACGCTAACCAACTG
>JAVEXO010000079.1:0-8777 GCA_034003955.1 Spirochaetia bacterium
CCTCATAATAGCGGCCTTAGGCGGGCTTTTTAGTGAGCGATCGGGTGTCGTCAACATAGCCTTAGAGGGAATCATGATGGTTGGCGCCTTCGCTGCCGCCTCTGTCACCGTAGTACTCGAGCCCCTGACCCCCTTGGCTCCATGGCTGGGCCTCTTGACCGGAATAGCGGCAGGAATGCTCTTCTCCCTCCTTCATGCCTTTGCCAGCATCAATCTCAAGGCAGATCAGGTCATATCGGGCACCGCCCTTAACATATTGGCCGGCGGGCTTACCGTATACCTCTGCCAGATACTCTTTAATCAACAGCGTACCCGTGCCTTTAGTTCTGGTATCCGCAAGATAACCGTGCCTCTCTTGGAGAAAATACCACTGTTAGGCCCCGCGATGTTCAGGGGTAACTATCCTACCTTTTATCTGGCCATGGCCCTCGTCGTCTTGACCTGGTTTGTGGTATGGAAGACACCATTCGGCTTACGCCTACGCTCGTGTGGAGAGCATCCTCAGGCTGCCGCCTCCATGGGCATAAACGTGTATGCCATGCGCTATGCCGGAGTCATCATATCCGGAGCCTTAGCCGGCTTGGCGGGAGCAACGATGGTGCTTACCCAGGATATCCAGTATACGGTCACTTCAATCCATGGTGCAGGATTCATAGCCCTCGCATCGCTTGTCTTTGGAAAATGGAGCCCCTGGGGCGTTCTTGGTGCTGGCCTGTTCTTTGGCTTCGCCCAGATACTGTCATACTATGCCAAGGATATAACCTTCCTGTCGGCCTTGCCCCAGGAGATATTCTACATGCTGCCGTACATTCTGACCATCGTGGCTCTCGTCATATTCGCTGGCAAATCCGTTGGCCCCAAGGCCGCCGGTGAGATTTACGATCAAGGAAAGCGTTAGGCAATCGCCGGCACTGATCGCGCCGATGTCGGCCCCGGGTTCGATCGGACTCGCTACGGCGGTCTAGTGCTTTGTTACTGTCTTCTGGAAAAGTGTCTGGCCTGTCTCGTCCTGGAATTCGCATGCAAGGCCTTCGGGCAGCAATTCAAGGATGAGACGGCCAAAGACACCCTGCTTGAACCAGACTGAATGAGGCGACACATAGCTAGGCTCTGGATCCGGGATGCCTCCTAGTACTCCTACGACGGCCCATGCGCTGCCGTCGGTCTCCAACCATTCCATGTAGTGGTTATGGCCCGAGACCACGAGATCGACCTTGCCCTCTATGAGAGGAGCAACATCACGGATCATCTCCTCGTGATCGTACCAGGCCTTTCCCGTTCCCTCGTCTATATAACCAGAGGAATAAAAGAAGCAGTGCGATAGCACGACTATAAACTCGTCCGAGGGGATAGATTCTAGCTGCATACTAAGCCAGTCCTTCTCCTTTGTTCCAAAACCCTCCGGGCCCCACAGGAGGTCGAGGGCTATGAAGTGCACGGGCCCTGAGTCCATGCGCCATGAAGAGGCTGAAAGCCCGCCGGCTGGAATGCCACGTTTGCCTGAACCGGGTGCAAAGGCTGCCCTCCATCGCGAGCCGCCGCCTATAAGACCGTCATGGTTGCCCATAAGCATGAGGAAGGGCAGGCTCGGTGCGTCTAGATTCAAGGCCGTTAACGCTTCCTTCCAGTCAGATGCATCCATTCCCATCTCTACGGTATCGCCCAGGTTGAAGAAGGCGTCGAGCCGTCCTTGCTCATATTCAGTCTGAGAGCGCCGTAGGATGGCGCTTCTGGCAGTGGCGTTGGATACGTCCCGACCATAGTGGGCGTCAGATGAAAGAGCTACCCTGAAGCTTGCACCACCATCTACCCCTGTTCGCAACTTAAAACCCTGGGCTGGATCTATAAGAACGGGCGGCTGTGTCGCCACCGCGGCGCCGTATGCGTTGCTGAACAGGTAGATAGCTATACCTAAGCCGACTACAAGGGATACAGCCGAAATGAAAATACTTATGCCGCTCGCTCGTGCCTGAGACTGGAGGCTTCTCATGCTGGTATGCCGCAAGACCATGCCGACGACTAGTGGCAGTATGCCAAGGGCGCAGAGTGCAAGGACGGGAGCACGGTAACCCCAGCGATACATCCCGAGCGTGCCTTCCTGAAAGAATGCCCACACCATAAACGCCGCCATGACGGCGAAGGCGGACCAAGCGACCATCATACCAATCCTACTGCCTTTGGAAACCATGACTATCCTCCATCGATCAGCGTACGATGAGGAGCCTTGACGGTCAAGCCAAATGCACGGGTGATTGTGAGCCAGATGAAGCGGCCGCCTCCTTCATAAGGGAGCGGCCGCAGGGTCCTTTAGAGGGCGTTAGCCCTCATAGCAAAGATATACATCGTTTTCCTCCTTTCCCCGACGCTGTTGCGCCAGGCCTGTGGTAATACCGGTATCAGCATGATGCAATGCTTCAAGCCACAATAAAAGTGATAGAACGGTATTATTGGTTCTTTCTCCTCAAGACCCAATAGAACCATGGTACAAATTGATTATATTGATTCGCGCCGTTTACAAGCCAGGAGGCTTATGACATACTCAGCGCAATCTTTGCTGTACACAGGAGGTGCATGATGATGTTCTATAGCGATCCAACTAGACTCCCGACCCTCGGCGCCGCCAAGGCGTAGCGAAGAGAACAAGCTAAAAAACAGCTCGTTCCTCCTCGCGGTCAATGGCGGATGTAGTGTGCATCCCTTCGAGGAACGAACATGGCATATTTAAATGCAGACGGCGTGTTGCCGCCGGAATTGCTCAGTGAAATTCAGAAGTACGTGCAAGGAGCCTTGGTGTACGTGCCCAGACAGAGCCAGGAACGGCTCGGCTGGGGACACAAGAATGGCACCAGAGACGAGCTTGATAGACGGAATACCGCCATCCGGGAGGCCAAGGCCTGTGGACGGACAATAGACCAATTGGCAGACGAGTATTGCCTGTCATCAGACGGTATCAGGAAGATACTCTATTGCAATCGGCGCGCTTCGTAACAGGGCATGGGATCACTGTCTTAGCGATCCCATGCATTATTTTATACACAGCGACAAGGTTGTTATTCCCCACCTGGATATTTTAATCATTGAAACTAATTGAATAATACGTTATACTATACGATCTATGGTAGACACGGAGGCACTACAGGCCTATTCCTTGTTTGGCGGACTTACCGTTGAACAGATTGGTCTCATACGCCCCCTCATGGGAACCGCACGGTTCAATGCCGGAGAAGTCATCATCAAGGAAGATTCCCCCAACGACTCCATTTATTTTATAATGGAAGGCCATGTCTTAGTGAGTCGTCGAGGCCTGTTGCTGACAGAGTTGCCAGAAGGACAGACCTTTGGTGAAATGGAATTGCTCGATGTTATGCCGTCTGCCGCTACCGTCTCGGCTGCCAGCAATGTCAGTGTCGTCATCATTTCCAATAGATGTATCAGATCGGTGTACCAGCGGGATCCAAAGGTGTTCGGCATCATCATGATGAATCTTGCCAGGGATCTTTCCCGCCGATTGCGACACATGGATGAGATAGCCTGCGATGGCGGCCTGGTTCCCAGTGCTATGCTGCATGCTCCTGATGAAGGCCCATCTGTTTCTTTAGATTGAACCCCCTATGTATGATGAAAACAAGAGCCCAGAGGCCAGAGCACGGCCGTCTGCAGACTATTTGCGACTAATCTTCTATTGAGTATTGCATCGATGTCCCCATTAACTATAGTATAAACCGTGCTTTACGAAGCTTGCATTGATACTGGAAGCGGCATAATTTCAAACTAATCCGTTATAAAACAAAGAATTCTCTTGTTACAGGTACGCCTGTAGCGATTTTGTCACTACTCTACATGGATACTGGTTTTCGTAAGAGTAGACTAGAGAATTCAGCCGCTAGTATGCCATATACATTCTAACTGGCGTACATGACGCTTAGATAAAGGACTGAATAGCGTGACTCATACAGACTGTCTTGAAAACCTTGACCCTGAATACGCCACCATCGTAGCCCCCCTTCTTGCGCATGCAGATGTGCTGAGCATGAACGGCTATAGGCATCACGACCGTACTGCGCTGACACACTCACTCGGTGTATCCAAGAGGGCCTATTCAATAGCCAAACGCCTGCGGCTCGATGCCACTTCGGTGGCGCGTGGCGCACTTTTGCATGATTTCTTCCTCTACGATTGGCGGGACGGCAACAACCCCAAGCATCCCAGTAATCATGCAAGGGTTGCCTTGGCAAATGCCACGAAACGATTCAGACTCAATAGAATAGAAGAGGACATAATCGTGGCTCATATGTGGCCAGTTTGCAGACCGTTCTACTCCTGTGCCGAGTCTGCCTTGGTCAGCATCGTTGACAAGGTCGTATCGACCAGGGAAGTCCTGTTGCTCTTACGCCGCTCCCTCTCTAGGGCCATGTATCAACTGACGAGCAGGGTATTGACGACGGTTTCATAAACTTGAACCTAGCGTTTTTCAAGCCGACCCAAGACCCAAATACCTACCGCCGCCACAGCAGCAGATCCGGCTACGACTATCCATAATACCGAGAACCCTCCAGCACCGATGATACGGCCGCCTATGGGTGTAGACAAGGCGAATCCAACGCCAGAAATCAGTGGAAGCACCGAGTTGAAGCGGCCTCTATGCGACATGGGGGTATGGTTGGAGACGTACACACTCTCGTTTGTCGCCTGCACTATCTCACCCAGGCTCCATACAAATGTTGAGGCGAAGAACAACCAGGGACTCTTGGCCAGTGCCAGGAAACCGAAGCCTACGGCGAACAGCATGCCCGATGCCGCGACATTCGATATCGGTTTATATCGCTTTGTAATGGCGACTATAGGTGTTGTGAACATGATGACGCATAGCGCGTTCAGAGTCATCAAGAATCCATAGATCCTGGCTCCCGAGTCTCCGAACAGACTCGTCGCCTGAAGTGGCATGGCAAAACGGTGCTGAGCATACGAGAAGCCATACAGGCTCGTCAGGACGGCGAATACCAGGAGGTATGGTCTCGAACGCAAAGCAGACCAGAGCCCTCCTATATGCGCCTTTTCAGATGAATCCGACTCAAGGCTTGCCTGTACGGCTTCCTCACTGGGCTTTGATTCGGGGAGATGCAGACCAATGAGGATGAGCGTAAACCCCACGGCTAGAGCATTCCCCCAGAACAGCCAGGCAGGGGCGGCTGCGAAGAGGAATCCGGCTATTATCTGGCCTATACCAAATCCAAGATTGTGTCCCAGGTACAACAGGCTAAAGGCTGATTGCCTGTTTTCTAGTGTTGTAACATCGGTACTCATGGCCGTTCTAGCAGGATCGGTGACCCCATCGAAGAACACCGAGGCAATTATAAAACCGGCAATCAGGTATGGCTCACGTAGGAATCCGCAAGGAATGAACATGGCACCACACAAAAACTGAGAGATGACCATCACTCGTTTCCTGCCAAAGCGGTCAGCCAGCCTGCCCCCGATAAGTGTACCTGGAATATAGGCTATGGTCGTCAAGAATACGATATCACCTGTCTCCTTTGCAGACAGCCCATATCTTCTTGATAGTATCAAGGCCATGAAGGGGAATACAAATATTCCCATACCGTTGACGACAGTCGCTATAAACAGGGTGTACACACTTCGGGGGAGGCCGCGGTACGGGTCAATGAGAGAGCCTAGGAGATTCGCGGGTTTTAAACGGTTTCCTTTGTTCATTGCACGATACTATAGTGATAGATGGCAGCAGTTAAAGGGATAGAGCGAGTATAATCGGGCTTGCCCCTTCGATACCTGCGAGCGGCATGTGCTATACTCGGCACAGGCTGGTTCTATGTGATATGAGAACTTGGTGCCTATGATTAAAAGGAACACCGTTCCTGGCAACTTTAACTCCCTGGCATTACTTGCAGGACCGTCTACATGAGACGAGGAGTAAACGATGTATATAAAGAAACTGATAGGTAAGCAATGCTACCTGTCTCCCATGGAACGGAGTGACGCCGGCACATACGCAGCCTGGCTCAACGATCTCGAGGTGTCGACCTTTACCCAGATAGCCAAGCAATCACTGTCACTTGAGAAAGAGCGGGACATCCTTGCGTCTATGAGCAAGGAGCACAACTATGGCATCGTGGACGCCTCCACCGACCAGCTCATCGGCAGTTGTGGTCTCATGGACATTACCGCGGATGACTTCTATCGTATAGCTTCCCTCTGAGCGTGTTCCTACTAGAAGCGACGAGGAGCCTATACCATAGAGCCTGACTAGATTCACGCCATAGGTCAGGTCTACCCTAGAAGACGCGATGATGGGCAGGATTCAATCTGTGGTATCGTGATTAACATCCGAGGTTTTTTCTTCCAGGTAGCGGGTCACCTAAAGCTGCAGGCAGCTATTAGCGATGGTACCGAACATGCACTGTCTAGTGTTATGCCCGCTGTGGCTCCACGAGTGACGATAACCTAGACGTTTGGTTAAACCCCTTAAAAAACGGAGAACGACATCCGGTCGCCCTCCGCTACTATTGATTAGTATACCCTGATACTTTGAATACCAAGGTTCCTGTAAAAAAACACATACATAACAAGTCTGACAGGAAGGCTGAAAACAAGGCGCCTTCCATTCAGCCTAAACTCCGTTGCCGCGACACCAAAGACGAACTGGGCTGATTTAACTGTCTATGTAGGAGCCCGAGCCGTAGGCGCTGGTATCGGACGGAGCTGCAAAGATAGGATCTATCATTACGCTAACCTCCTATTGTTTTAAGTGTATGTACACTCAAGACAATAAACAAGGGGAAACGCATCTAATGATGAGCCTCTCACCAACGGAGAGGGTGCTGATTGGCCCATTAAAGACATAAGTGTTTTTCATACAAACAAATAGTTTCGTTGGACAAAGTTGTAATGGCGCAGTACAATTTCTGGCACATGGGTTTGGGGTAGTATGTTTCGGCTACACCCCGAATGAAAATGATGGTGCATGGTTTTAGCGAATGCCGTATCTGTGTGCCGAACACCTCAGTCTTAAATCAGCATGGTTGATTTTTAGTCTTTATTTTAAACGGATCCAACAGGTTTCTAAACAATGTTTAGTTGCATGTGTCGTATGGGTGTTTTTGCGTGGCGATTGTATCGGATCACCGCTTGTTAGGGCGGATAAGGGTGGGAGGATTTGCAATGGTCGTAAGTATTCAAGATACTGGCAATGGAAGCCTTTCGGTGGCATTCGAGTTCAATCAACGTATCATTAATGCCTTAAAGAATGTACCAGGCCACTCGTACCATCCGAATTCAAGGCTCTGGACCTTCCCAAGTGACCAAAGAAGCAAAAACTGGCTCCTGCATTCCCTCTACTCTACGGGACTCTTTTCTATTGTTAACACCCCATCCAGCCAAGATCGTAAAGCAATAGTTAAACCAAATATCGATAGCGTATTACGGGTTGAACTTCAGCCAAAGACTATTCAAGCCAAGACGCTAGCAAACACAGCTGTTCCGGAGCTCATTGATCAACCAGGAGCGCTAGAACGTCTGTTAGATAGATATAGAGACAGACTTCGAGCCGCTCATTATAGCCCCATGACCGAGCGAGCCTATACCTATTGGGTGACTATGTACTCCAAAAATGGCCGTGTACCAAGGCCTGATGAGGCCGCTGAGCCGAGAATCAATAAATTCATCACAAGCCTTGCTGTTAATGACAATGTGAGCGCTTCTACCCAAAACCAGGCTTTAGCCGCAGTACTATTCCTATACCGGCATGTTTTTGGAACAGACGTTGGTACACTAAATGAAATAATCAGGGCAAAGAAACCGGCTAGGCTCCCTGTTGTTATGACACGTGAAGAAGTAAAAAGGGTGCTTTCTGTTCTCAATGGTGAATCCAGGCTCATGGCTTCTTTGCTATACGGAACGGGTCTGCGGTTAAATGAATGCCTCTGCCTTAGAGTACAGGACATAGACTTCAATCGTAACTCTATCCAGATTCATGAAGGAAAAGGAGGAAAAGACAGAATATCCATGCTCCCAGCAGCTCTCGTGACCCCACTGCGCGAGCACCTTGAACGCATTAAGATAATACATGAACAGGATATAAAGGAGGGTTGGGGAGCCGTCTACCTACCAGAGTCATTATCAAAGAAATTTCCCCATGCTGCCAAAGAATGGCGATGGCAGTGGGTCTTTCCTCAGAAACGCCGCTGGCATAACCCCGCAGCTAAGACAGAAGGACGCTTCCACATGGATGCCTCTATCATCCAACGAGCCGTAAAGGAGGCAATGACTACGGCCGGCATCACAAAACACGCAAGCTGCCACACCTTCCGGCACTCATTCGCCACCCAATTGCTTGAGAATGGCTATGATATTCGTACTGTACAGGAACTTCTCGGACATTCCGACATACGAACGACCATGGTTTATACCCATGTCATTAACAAAGGCCCCAACAGCGTCAAAAGCCCGCTCGATGGCCTCTGAACCTAAGCCGTGTTAACGGTTTTATTATTGACCTTGTTATCACGCATCCCTAGTATTGAGAAAAGAGAATATCTTGTTATTCGTGAAAGATTTGGGTTAGTTTAGCAGAACTTATCTAAACAATAATCAATCGAATCAACAAGCATGTACCCAAAATCAAAGAAGGGTCTAATAGTTGTTACGTCCATGCCCAACCATTGAGTTATGGATCTAAAGGCAACAATAGAAGACAAGAAGAAAGAATAAATAGACAAATCAACAAGAGGCCTTTGTACTTTGATTTCACAGATCGGAAGAGC
>JAVEXO010000080.1:0-8775 GCA_034003955.1 Spirochaetia bacterium
AACTGCGGTCTGCCATACTACGCCGGAGGCCTCATAGCGGATCGCGACCGTCTCTTTGTAATGACTCCAGAGACTTTCAAGGCATGGCTCAATGTAGACGTCCGCACAGGAACAGAGGCTGTTTCTTTCGACAGCGCGACCAAGACGGTGACCATCCTCGATCGTCGCACCGGCGCACGCCATGTCGAAAAGTATGACGCCCTCGTGCTTTCTCCTGGCGCAGAGCCTTTGAGGCCTCCTATTCCGGGCATAGATCTAGAAGGCATCTATACGCTTCGCTCGGTGCCGGACGTCGACGCCATAAAGAAACATGTAGAGCAGAAGCGACCCGAGAGAGCCATCATCGTCGGCGGCGGTTTCATTGGCCTTGAGATGGCAGAGAACCTGCACGCTCGTGGCGTCTTTGTAACCATCGTAGAAGCCCAGGATCAGGTGATGAACGTCCTGGACGTAGAAATGGCCGCCATGGTCCATCAGCAGCTCAAGAACAAGAATGTAGAGTTGTATCTGTCCGATGGCGTCTCATCATTCGAGCGGAAAGGCAGCCGCATAGTCGTACGTCTGGCATCCGGGGCCGAGCTTCCCGCTGATATAGTCATACTGTCTATAGGTGTACGGCCGGATACCAAGCTAGCCAAGGATGCTGGCATAGCGCTTGCGCCCAACGGAGGCATCCTGGTGGACGAGCGGATGCGAACCAATGCCCCAGACGTATACGCCCTCGGGGACGCCGCGTCATTCATGCACCCCGTGCTTGGCGAGCCTCTAGGCATACCCTTGGCAGGGCCGGCCAACAAGCAGGCCCGCATCGTCGCCGATACCATAACAGGCAGAGCGGGACCAGCCTGGAAGGGAGCCATAGGCACGAGCATAGCCAAGGTTTTCGATATTACAGCGGCTTCAACAGGCTTGTCAGAGAAGGTGCTTAAAGCCGCAGGCATCGCCGTTTCGTCAATAGTCACCCATGGCTCGAGCCATGCCGGCTACTATCCGGGAGCCCTTCCTATCACGCTCAAGACAATATACGACTCCAAGACAGGCAGGCTCTACGGTGCCCAGGTCGTAGGTTGGGACGGAGTGGATAAACGCATAGATGTTCTAGCCGAGGCCGTCAGGCATGGGCATTCCATCCTCGATCTGGCTGAATTTGAGCATGCCTACGCCCCGCCGTTTTCCAGCGCAAAAGATCCCGTCAATATAGCCGGCATGGCCGCCCAGAATGCCATGGAAGGCCTTACGCGCATCGTGGCCTGGAACGAGGTGCAAGCCATGATAGACGGAGGAGCCTTCCTCCTTGACGTCCGGACGACAGAAGAATTCTCTCTTGGGAGCATTCCAGGGGCTATAAACATTCCCAACGACACACTCCGGGAGCGCCTGGGCGAGGTGCCACGTGACAGGCCTGTGCTTGTGTTCTGCAGCGTGGGGCTCCGTGGCTACCTGGCCGAGCGTATCTTGAGGCAGCATGGCTGGAGCGATGTCGGCAATCTATCGGGCGGCTTGAAGACATGGGAAATAGCAACTGAGCGACAGGCCAATACGGGAGTCTACAAGCCAGGCATGGCCGGTATTCAGCTAGGCTTAGGGAAGGCTACATCAAGCCTGAGGGAGACATACGCAGAAGGTTCGGGCATGCCAGACCTCCTGGCTCGCGCCAGCGACGTGACGGTGCGGGTTGACGCCTGTGGGCTACAGTGCCCAGGTCCCATCATGCGGCTCAAGAAAGAGGCCGACAAGCTGCCTCAGGGTGGCCGTATAATCCTCTCGGCTACCGATCCTGGCTTTGCCCGAGACGTGCAGGCCTGGTCAAACATGACAGGTAACCGCCTTCTGTCCATTGAAGAATCTACTGGCATCATAACGGCTGTCGTAGAGAAGGGCACAGGCGTAAAGCCTAGCTCCGGTGGCGGCTCCCTGGATGGGGCAACCTTTGTAGTATTCTCAGATGATCTAGACAAGGCCCTGGCGAGCCTCGTTCTGGCAAACGGCGCCGCGAGCGCGGGCAAGAAGCCAACGATGTTCTTCACCTTCTGGGGCCTGTCTGTCATAAAGCGAGCAAAGAAACCTCGTGTGGCCAAGGACTTCATGGGTAGGATGTTCTCGATGATGCTACCCGCCCACATGGGCAAGCTGAGCCTTTCAAAGATGAACTTTGGAGGCGCAGGCGGTTTGATGATGAAGGGCAGGATGAAATCCAAGAAGGTAGACCAGCTAGAAGTGATGATGGAGCACGCCCTGCGTTCAGGCGTTCGCCTCGTAGCCTGCCAGATGTCTATGGACATCATGGGTGTAACCCGTGAGGAGCTGATTGACGGCGTGGAGATAGGCGGCGTGGCTACCTACATGGAAGCTGCGACCAACGCCAACGTCAATCTGTTCATATAAAAAGCGTTCGCGCGTGTCTTGACAGAAGTCCGGCCGCGCGCGAGAATGTTTCATCTTTCCCGTAACGAGGTCTGTTTGAAGGCAACGGCGCTCTAGCGGATCGGTCAAGCCGAACTGCGAGACAGTACTACATAGACTAGCGTCTCGCTTTCCGGCCCTGGACGGGCGTTGCCCGTTCTAAGGATGCGCCGTCCGCGCCCGTACCCGCCTTCATCCCCGTTATCAGGATTTCTAATGAAGAATTCAATCGACATCAAGGGTCGTTCCCTCATCCTCTCGACGCCGGAGAACGACGCCGAATTCGACCGCATCGTAGAGCTCAACGATGCCGTGCATGGCATAGGCCAGCTCTGCCGTACCATCGACGTTTCCTACCCGGGAATTCCCCGTGACCACTGGTACGCGATTAGTGAACCCGGCACGGGGCGCGTCCTATCCACGCTGTGTCGCTTGCCCACTACCTGGATCTATCGCGCCTCGGGACCCGGCCGAGCATCGGTGTACGAAGGCACGTCCGTCGATATCCCCGTAGCCGAACTGTCTTTCGTTGCGACAGCCACGGACGCCCGCGGCCTCGGCCTCTCGAGCCATTTGATACATCGTTACGAAGCGGACTCCATTAAGCTCGGGTTCTCACTATCGACGATAGAGGGCATACCGTATTTTTATCGCCGCTTCGGCTACGAGTACGTGGCCCCGCTTAATGTCCAGCTCAGGCTGGGGCCCGGCCTATCGCCTCGGGAGGGCAATAAGCTCGACTCGTGGCGACCCTCGCAAGCGGGTATAGGCATGGCTCCCGGTGCCGCCGGACGGCTCACGCTTGCTGCCGAGGCGATCGCTCTCGGCTTGAGCTTCCGCGATGCCGGACAGGCCGACGCCCCGCTTGTATCGCGGCTTTTCGACGCCGCTAACCGCAACCTCGCCGTCGCAGCCAAGCGCGACGCAGGGCTGTGGGAATACCTTCTGGGGCCAGGTGCGAAGACAGAAGGCACGGCGCTACGGAGGCTCTTGGCCTACCGCGGCGACGCCGTCGTCGGGTATTTCGGACTATGCCCCGACGGCTTCGGGCCCGGTTGGGCCATGCTCGAGGCGGCCGTCGACCCGGCACTAGCTGACGGGGAGAGGCGTGCCGTCGCCTACGCGTTCCTGGCCGAGGCCGAGAAGGAGCGAGCCGCCCGAGGGGCCGCACATCTCGTCGTCTCGCTACCCAGGTCTCACGAGGCGTCGACCCTCGCGCTCGAGCTAGGCGCCGACGACCGTAAGGAATACGGTTGGCAGGCCAAGGTCCTGGATCCGGTCGGCTTCTGCGGGATCGTCGCCACGGTGCTGGAGGCACGCCTTGGCGCGTCGGCATGGAAGGGGAAACGGTTTTCGCTGTCTCTAGACTTGTACGGTATGGTTCTCAGGTTCGACTGGGATGGATCGCGCTTGGCGATAGGCGAGGAATCCGCGGTAGGTGATAACTCCGATAACGCGGAGGCCCCAGCTAACGCGGGACGCCTGCCGCCCGAGCTGTTTTCGCCGCTCGCTCTGGGGTACCGGAGCGTGGCAGACCTGCGGCGCCTGCGCCACGATGTGTCGATCTATGGGGAGACAGAATCGTTCCTCGATGCGCTCTTCCCGACCATAGACGCCTACGTTCACCAATTTATATAAGCGAGTGGGGGGCGGCGATCGGGAAGATCGCCGCCCCGATGCAACGTTCGGGGCGGCCTCGTGTCTATATAAGGTGAAACGGAGCTCATTGATGAACTTAGAAAATAAACATATTACTATATGGGGAGATTCAATCCTTAAAGGCGTCATACTCGACGAGGCTAATGGTCGCTATCAAGTGCTAGAGAATAACTGCGTAGATAGATTTGCAGCGCTCACCGGAGCCATAATAAATAATCACGCTAGCTTTGGCATGACGACAGGAAAGGCGCTGGATCGTATAAAAAAATCGTTTATCAGAAAGGCACCCGAACGCGGCGATATAGTGTTGATAGAATTTGGTGGTAACGACTGCGATTTTCGCTGGGACGAGGTGTCTTCGAGCCCTGAGAGCCAACATTTGCCCAAGACGCCCATAGGGCAGTTTGGGCAGGCTCTCCAGGCAATAATAAACCTGTTCAAGTCAATCGATATACGGCCAGTGCTGATGGCCCTCCCCCCGCTCGAGCCGGGGCGATTCCTGGATTGGGTCTCAAGGGGTTTGAGCCGCGCCAATATCCTGGCCTGGCTGGGTGACGTTAATAGGATATATCGCTGGCAGGAGGCGTACAGCGATATAGTCGTCCAGAGCGCCCACGACAATGGCCTCCGCGTCATAGACGTACGAAAGGATTTCTTGGTAAGCGACAGCTATGCCTCAAAATTCTGCGCAGACGGTATGCATCCCAACGAGGCCGGCCATCAGGTTATCCTGGAATCGATACTATCGTACGTCCGCAGCGCTTAGGCCCGGTTCGATTAGCCACGGTTCGCCTAGCCTCGAACGAAGTGAGGCATGTCACCCGGGAGGACTAACGATACCTCCACAAGGCCGGCTACCTCCCCCGAATCATCGCGCCATGCACTCTGAAAGATAAGCTTCTTCTGCCCCGCCTTGTCTATCGTGTACACATTCTGGCCACCTGTTTCGAGGAGGCTCTGCACCATGGCCTTGGAGCGCTCGTTGTGGCAGGCCATCAGGGGCTTGCCAATGAGGGCCCGGCCGCCATCCTTGACGTATGTGGTGGCCGACTTGTCATTCATGTAGATGATCCTGTGGTCCCTGTCTGAGACGGTTACCGCGCCGGGAAAACCTGTCACCCAATCGGGCATGCTGCTCATTATTGTCTCCTTAGATTACGTGTCGTTTTTAGGCTTGTATCTTCCATACTTTACCAAAGCCGGCTACGACACTACAATGACCCTTCACGGTGAGCAATAAAGCCATAGCCGTGTATCCTGCACGTGACCACAAGACAGAAGGGGGATCAAGGCGAATTGGTACGACGAGTCAAAGGACAAAAAATAAAGCTGGACGGGTTCAATAACCTGACAAAGTCGCTGAGCTTCAATATCTACGACATCTGCTATGCCAGGTCAAAAGAATCACAGCTGGAATACCTCGAGTACGTAGACGAAGAGTACGACTCGACCAGGCTTGAGACAATAGTCGAGGAAGTCACCCGTATTATCAATGCAAAACTCGTACAGGTATCAACCCAGGACTATGATCCACGCGGTGCCAGTGTCGTCGCCTTGGTCAACGAGGATCACCCGCTTATAGGGACTGCGCCTTTCACGGCTCCCCATAGTATCCCCGCAGATCTTGTACCAGCAGGGCATTCGCTACCTGAAGGCCTGACAACCGACCCCTCAAGCACCCTCAGCGAAATACTGGCCATGAGCTCCCCAGCCGTCGTGGGACATCTTGACAAGAGCCATATAGCCATCCATACCTACCCCGAATACAACGTGCAGTCTGGCATTGCAACCTTCAGGGTCGATATCGACATAGCCACCTGCGGCATGATAAGCCCCTTGTCGGCCCTGCACTACCTCATAGAAAGCTTCGAATCAGAGGTGGTCATCATAGACTACCGCGTGCGGGGCTTCACCCGTGACGGCCGTGGCACCAAGTACTTCATAGACCACGACATATCGTCTATCCAGGATTACATTTCCGAGGACGCCCTTGAGGACTACACCGCGTACGACATCAATATAGTCTCGGATAACAATTTTCACACCAAGATGCGCAAGAAGGAAATAAAGCTTAAAGACTTCCTCTTTGGCGACGAGGTGACAAACCTCTTGCCCAAGGACAAGAAGAGAATCAAGCAGCTTATAGACCTTGAGGTGCAAGAGCTGTTCGAATCGAAGAACCTGGGCCGACGCATGGGTCTCTCATGAACAAAGAAGACTGCATGGATCCTGAGCATGAGGTTCGTGGTCACGAGGTTCGTGAGCGGCACAATGCGCACTCAGGCATGTTCTACGACAGAGGACACACCATCGTAGAGGCCAGGACGCAGTACCAGCACGCAGAACTCATTGAAACCGAAGCACTCGGGCGAGTCCTCCTCCTCGACGGCATCACACAGGTCTCAGAGTGTTGGGAAGAGCGCTATCACCAGAGCCTTGTACATCCTGCCATGCTCGCACACCCCAACCCCCGCCGCGTACTCGTCCTGGGTGGAGGAGACGGAGGCACCCTGCGGGAAATTGTGCGTCATCGTAGCGTGGAACTCGTAGATTTTGTTGAGCTGGATCCCGATGTTGTCAAGTTCTGCCGAGATCACCTGTATCACGTACACCGTGGCTCCTTCGGTGACCCGCGCGTCCGCTTTCATTACGGCGATGGCCGCACCTTCATGGAGTCACCTGCCATAAGCTATGACGTGATCATCATGGACATGACAGACCCAGACGGGCCGGCTCGCTTCCTCTATACCGCTGAATTCTTCAGTGCCGTACGAGCCGCCCTGCGTGACGAACGCTCTGTCTTCGCCATGCACGGCGAGTCGCCCGCCGCCCGGCCTGCCGCCTTCGCCTGTATTGGTACGACCCTCCGCTCCGTTTTTCCCGTCGTATCGACTGCTACAGCCTTCGTTCCGATGTACGGCACCCTCTGGTCATTCCGCTACGCCTCGGCGAGCACCGACCCATCAGGTCTTGCTACTGCCGATCTGGAGCGCCGCATGGCCGGACGCATGGACTCTCCCCCATCCTACACGTCGGTCGCCATGTGGCAGGCCCTCTTTGCCCCTGATCCAATCATTGCCGCCGCCGAGCTCCATCCCGATGCTCGGGTCATACGCGACGCAGAGCCAGACTTTCCTGATGCCTTTGAGCTGTAAGGGGGCGGACTAGCATCCAGCGCTATGTAGAGCGCTACCATCTATCGCCGATCACCGAACACTGATCCCATTCAATCTCCTCTTAGCCGACGCCTCCAGAGGCAAACACACGAAGAGTCCTATTATGAGGACGTAGAAAATTGATATGAGGGCTACGGCGAGGTTTGGCCCAAGCCTGGAGCTATCTGCCAGATTAGTAAGCTGAGCGATGACACCGAGGAGGAAGGCCATGGGGCCGGTGGCCATGAGGTAACCAAAGGCAGTACGGAAAAAGAGGCGTGCGTCTTCGAGCTCCGTCTTGTTTGCGGTGTCTGAGAGGGCGTGCCTAAAGGCCGCTCCCATCTGCCTAAACGACCACGTTGCTTTGAGTAGGGCCAGGGGTACGCCAAACGCTATGAGAGCGCTAGCGGCGTCGATGTAGACGAGCGCCCTGCCTCCTGAGGCCACTATTACTAGGTAGGTGATCGCCAGAGCAGCGATAACAGAAACCGAATACTTGAATGCTTGCATGATTGCTCCTTTGGGCCCCTGTGGGCCAGCTCTATTTATTGGCCCACGTATTGTGTGTGGCCCGTTTCCCAAATCTTTACAGCACTTGCCTTGAGCTCGCGCCCCAGTTCACTCAAGCTGCCTGACTCTTGTGCTTGCACCATGCTCCGGGCCAGTTGGCCGTTAGCCGAACCAGGAAGGGCAAGCGTCGCGCAGACTAGCAGGCAGGCTGCCATCGCGAGGCTCGAGAGGATGTCCCGTAGCCTCTCTTGGTCGATGATGCTGGATGTTGCATGTTGTTCAGCCACGCGCTGCTCCGTGGAAGCCGCGGCGGGCTCGGCAACGAGAAAGCTGCTGCCTTTATCTCCTCGCGAAAATAAGACACTAAGCGAGCCTCTATATCACCCTTCGCCTTAGCCATGATCAGCCTCCTTCTGCCGCTGTAGCCGCTCGCGCAGGCTATGCATCCTCCACTTGACCGTGCCTAAGGGCGAGCCGGTGGCCCTGGCTGCCTCTGGACCCAGCTGCTTTTCGTCGACCATGCTCCCGAGCTCCACTAGATCCGCCGTACGCTCCCGCCTACGGTGCTGCGAGCGGAGGCGCGACAAGGCCAGGCGGCGGGTTATAGCGATAAGCCAGGGGTCAAATGACAGCTCTGGCCTGTAGAGCTCCGCCCGTTCAAAGGCCTTGAGCAGCGCGTCTCCTGCTAGTTCCTCACGATCCTCCAGGGAAAGCCCGTAGAACGAACGCAGGTAAACCTCGAGCCTGGGATGCCAGTGTTTCCAGAGGGCATCGAAGAGGCTCTGCCGATCACGGTCGGGCATCCGTCGGTTTTCCGTGAATGCGCGGCGTTCTTCCTCTTCCATCTACTAGAGTATACGCGTGGAATGCTGCAAAGGTTGGTTAGTGTTACGAACCTTGGTGATGCTTGACATTTACAAATTATTGTCTTACTGTACTAATAGCCTAGTACACTATAGGAGTAGTAAATGCTACAGATGCAGACCATGACCTTCGGGTATGGCAAGAAGCCGCTTTTTGAGGGCTTCGATTTAAGCCTGGAACCCGG
>JAVEXO010000001.1:0-20032 GCA_034003955.1 Spirochaetia bacterium
GCTCAGGCTGATGGGAAAACCCCCTCGCAGGGTCTATGACGCCTTTGCCAGGGACTGGTCGGCTATAAATACCGAGCTCGGTCTTAAGCAGTACATCGTGCCGTACTTCATAGCCTCCCACCCGGGAGCCGAGTTGTCCGATGCCATAGAGCTGGCCGAGTACCTGCGTGATTGTGGATTCGTGCCGGACCAGGTCCAGGACTTCTACCCGACCCCAGGCACCCTCGCCACGGCGATGTACAGGACAGGACTTAACCCCATGACCATGGAGAGCGTCTACGTGGCAAGAGGAGCAAAGGAGCGCTCCTACCAGCGGGCCTTGCTCCAGTATTCAAAGCCGGAGAACAGGGCCCTCGTCAAGGAGGCTCTACACCTGGCAGGTCGTAGCGACCTCATTGGGCGTGGGCCGAAGTGCCTTGTGAGCTAAAGCAGTCTAGCAATAACCGTAACGTTAGTCGGTTCCGGACCTTTGCTGTATATTGATACATGGTGGTGGCGGCACTATGCGCCAGTTGTATAAAGGAGAGTCAATGAATCGTCTTGTACGTGGCCTTGTGGCCTTTGCACTCATAAGCATCCTTAGCCTGGTGTCCTGTATGGGCTTGCCAGAAAAGGTCAATCTCGACAACGCGACCATACTGCCTGGAGCCAGCTCCTATTCTTCCGATGCTCCCCTGCCCCTGGCCCCTGAACTGACAAAGAAGGTTCTGCCAAACGGGCTGACATACTACGTCAGACGCAACAGCAATCCAGGCGGCAGGGCCGTCATGTTCCTCATAGTCAATTCTGGATCGACCAATGAACGTCCAGACCAGTCTGGCTATGCCCACTTCGTCGAACACATGGCATTCAACGGCACGAGCAGTTTTCCTGAGAATGAACTGGTCAATTATCTGCGTTCAATAGGCATGGACTTTGGAGCAGAGATAAACGCCCATACGACACGCGAGGAAACCCTGTATACCCTGCAGATGCCGCTCAACGACCCCAGCTTCTTCGACACGGGGCTCAAGGTGCTCAAGGAATGGGCCACGGCCGTAAGCTTCGATCCTGTTGAGGTTGAAAAGGAGAAGGGCGTCATCCTGGAAGAGATGCGCTTGAGCCTTGGCCCCGACGAAAGTGCCCGTGTCAGAGAGGTCAACGGCCTCCTTGCCGGCACGGCCCACGCCGATCGCGAGCCAATAGGCACGGCAGAATCGGTAAGAAACGCCACTGCGGCTAGTCTCAAGGAATTCTATGACGAGCACTACAGGCCAGACAGGATGGCAGTTATCGTTGTAGGAGACATAGACCCAAGGTCTGTGGCCGCCAGGATAGAGGAGCAGTTCTCGTTCCCGTCAAAGGATGGCCTCGTGAAGCCCAGGCCTGGCTTTGCCGTAAGCCCCACGACAGACATGGGCTTCGTGTCCACCTTCGACCCCAATATAAACCGTTCAATACTAAGCTATAGGAAGATAGTGCCCTACGAGCCCGAGATACTCATAGGAGACTATGAGGCCCTGCTCAGGATACGGTTAGCCGCCGAATCGATACGCATGAGGCTCAACGATCTGACCAGGACCGGCCAGGCCGCATGGCGCGAAGCCTATTTTGACGACGACTACTTCTTTGGTCGGACGCGCCTCTATTCATTTACCCTCGAGGCGGCCGAAGGCCAGGAGCTTGTAGCCTTTGCGGGCCTCTCGGCCGAGGTGGAGAGGCTGCGCCGGCATGGTTTTACCGACAGTGAATTCCATAGGACAGTAGACATATACCGTAGATGGCTCGGCACCCTCGATGTGGAGGATGACGACCTGCGGAGCTTCAGCTTTGCCGAGGAGTATGTCAGGAACTTCATGTACGGGGAACCGGTGCCGGGAGTGGTATACGAGAGGGTCTACATAAAGAAGGTGCTCGACACCCTGACTCTCGATGTTCTCAATGAGGCGGGGAGGAAAATCCTGGGTGCCGATGAAGGCTTCGTGGCTCTGAGGGCCAAGGCGGGAGCAGGTACCGAGGCTCTCACAGAATCGGCCTTCGAACTCGTGCTCCGTGACGCACGCAAGGCAGTCTTGGATCCTTTAGAAGCCTCTGGTGACGATGTAGGTTTGTTCGATTCCCTGCCCGAGCCAGGAACCATCGTCTCGGAGCAGTCATTGCCAGACAACATAACCAGGCTCACCCTGTCCAATGGCGCGACGGTTCTCCTCAAGCCAACGACGTATGACAAGGACGCGATCAGCTTCATAGCCTGGTCAAAGGGAGGCTACACAAGCCTGCCGGTGGATAGGCAGACGGCTGCATCATTCGCCCCCTCCCTGATGTCTGCCGTTGGCTTGGGTGGTATGAGTGCCACCAGGCTGGAAGAACAGACAGTCTCGCTTAACATGGGCCTTCAGTGGTCTATAGGAGAGAACGGAGAAGTACTGGCAGGCAAGAGCTCCACGAAGGATCTGGAGTCATTCCTGCGGCTCGTCTATCTGACAAGCTCTGAGCCCGGTAGGGATGCCAGGGCCTTCAACGCGGCTCGCGACCGCTTGTCGGAGCAGATCGTCCCCTATGTCAAGGATCCTGGCTATCGCTTCGAATCATCATGGAGCAGCAATCTGTTTGGTGGCAATCCACGGGCCGCAGCCCTCGATGGTACCGAGCTCAAGGCCCTTGACTTTAGCGAGACCAGGGCGCTCGTCATAGATTCTTTTGCCGATGCCTCGGAGTTTACCTACATACTGGTAGGTGACTTCGGACTCGATACCGCCAAGGCACTCGTTGCCAGGCATCTTGGCGCCATCCCAGCTGGAACGCCTGACGAGCCAACATGGATAGAGCCCCTGTCTCCACAAGGCGCAAGCCGCCGGGTGGACTACCCCATATCACAGGAGCGCCGGGCCAGCGTCCGCATGGTATGGGCGGCTAATTCGCCCTGGACATGGCAAAGAGAGGCCACACTCGGTCTCATGGCCCAGGCACTTAACAACAGGCTCCTGGACGCCCTCAGGGAGGATCTTGGTGGCACCTACGTCGTCTCTACCAAGGCGGCTTTCTCCAAGTATCCCCAGGAGCAGTATTCATTCATAGTACAGTTTGATACCGATCCAGACAGGGTGGACGAGCTCATCGAGCAGGTTCGTGCCGAGGTCGCAAGCCTAATAGACGGCAGCTTCAGCGAACAGTACATCAAGCAGGTGCAGACGGCTACGCAGAGGGATGTTACGGGTCGTGGGCGAACAAACGATTTCTGGGTAAACAGGCTTGGTAACGCCTTAGTCTCTGGCCTGGACTTTGCTATCATGGAACGGGCAACAGAGACCCTCGTATTGGCCGATCCCACTGCCTTTACGACTCTGGCTAGCGAATTGCTGCCTGCCGAACGCCTCTTCGTCTATGTGATGCTTCCCGAGTAGGAGGGCGCTCAAAAATAATAGACCCGTCGGGATTCATCCCGACGGGTCTTCGTGTTTACAGAGGCCTTAGTTTGAGCCTACCAGTATGACGAAGCCCGAAGGACGCAGGGCATGATCGCGTATAGGGGCAATTTCAAGGCTTATATGTTTAGTGTTTTTCTTGAGTGCCAGAGACTTCTCTACGGCGGGGTTTGCCGCCTTGAGCTTCAAGACCTCGGCCAGGGTATCGGTGACTACTGAAGGCTCGGCGAACAAGAGGTGTATTGCCGTGCCCACCCGGCCTGTATCGTGTGTACTGAACGCAGCCTTGGCAGCCGCGTTCTCGAAGCTTATGCGGCCATACAGATCGGTGAGGAACACGGGTCGAGGAAAGCTCTCCAGGACGCCGCGATACCAATCGTCATGATCACGGTCGTGGAACTCCTTGGAACGTCTCAGAGCCAGTTCTATGGTGGTCCTGAGCGTCTTGTCGTCGAATGGTTTGACGAGGTATCCATAGGCCCGTGTTCCCAGTGCTCGTGACAGGGTCTCGTCGTCTGAGTAGGCCGAGAGGAATACGAGTGGTATCTCGAACTCTCCCCCAACCATGTATGCCGTCTCTATGCCATCCTGGAAGCCTTTAAGCCTGATATCCATCAGTATCAGGTCTGGCTTGTGGACTATGATGGCCTCGGGAACGTCCTCTCCCTGCTTTATGAGGGCGGGAACCTGGTAGCCGTAGCGCTCAAGGGTCTCCTTGAGCTCCATGGCGACGAGAGCCTCGTCTTCAACGATAAGAATCACTGCATCTGGCATCGGTAACCTTCCAGCGTGAATGGTTAACAATTTTTCTATAGAACAGGAATATACCCGAATAAGAATGATAATACAACAATGATGACCAAAGCAGGCAGAAAATCACCGGTGCGTACCTTTTTTAGGCCCAGGAGATTGATGCCTATCATGACAACAAGGGCCCCGCCTACCGACGATAACTCGGCTATCATTGTAGGCGTGACATATGGTTTTACCCAGGCGGCGCCGAGGGTGAGGAGCCCCTGATACACCAGTACCGACAAGGCTGAGAAGCCCACTCCTATGCCCATGGCTCCGGTGAACACTATGGCTATGACACCGTCCATGACGCTTTTTGTCAGGAGCAGGTCATAGTCACCTTCTGCCCCTGCCTTGAATGAGCCTACTAAAGCCATGGCCCCAACGCAGAACAGTACCGATGCGTTGAGGAAACCGTAGGCAAACCCCGATGATTCTGGCTGTACCGAGCTAGAGACGACCGTATCGACTACGGCTGTGCTTTTCTTGCTGAACCGCCGGCGAATCCACTCTCCCAGTCTGTATATGGCTCCTTCTATGTCGAGGGCGGTGCCCAGGACCCCGCCCGTTATGATGGCTATAGCGAATGCCAGGACATGCTCGGTGGTAATAGCCATGCTAAAGCCTATGACCAATGAAATGACACCGGTAGCGGCATAGATTGCCTCACGGGCCTTCTCGGAGAAGCCTTTGCGTACCAGGAGGCCGATAGCCGTTCCTAGTACTATTGCAAGTGCATTGATCATGGTTGCTATCATCATTTTCTCCGATACTCAGTAGGGGCGGGTAACAATCGTGCCTTGACCGCGTCTTGTTCATTATATACTATGTAGTCTTGAAAGGTGGCAACGGGATGGAAGCCGAACGCGAAGGCAAGATATTTTGCGCAAACTGCATCCATTGCAAACTCGTGCCAACTCCCGCCGGTCAGGGCAGGTATGTTTTAAGGGTGAGATGCGATGCCGGTAAATGGCTCAAGAAACTCGGAGAAGAAAAAATATACAAGTACTGCACCGTGGCTCGTAGGAGCATAGACTCCTGTGACAGCTATGAGGACATGGGAGACGGCCCGGAATTCCTGCGCGATCTTCGTACGACCCTGCCTGCCGGTGACGAAGTGTACGATTCGCCTCCTGTCCAGACTCGATAACGCCCAACAGTTAATTCATCGATAATCGGAGGTCTCCTTGGTCTGCTCGTTTACAGCGCTCGACGAGTATTTTGGCGTCGTTCCGGCTCCACTGCGTTTCGAGCGTTTCGAGGGTGATATAGTTGCCCTGGCCAAGACCGTAGACGGGCTTGGTTTTCCAGGTTTGCCCTATGCCGATGCCGTAGCCGATACCGTAGCCGGTGTAGCAACAAAGGATCAGTCTGTCCGTGTCCGCTATAGCTGCTCCGATGGCGAGGCCTCTACGGCCTATCCCCAGGCCAGGCTCGTGCGTCTCCCTGGTAAGCGTGCCTTCGATGCCCGAGGAGGCGTGTACGAGAGCCTCCGCGAGATTAGCCCTATTCCAGATAAGGCAGCGCCGGAGCTGGTGCTCTTCGAGGCCGCGGCTCTGGCCTCCCGTTATGCCTATGATCCAGATCCTGCCAGCATCCCGCAAGCAGTACGTTCCCTTCCACCCGTCTATCAGCGTGATCTCCTGGAGCTTGTAGTAAGCGGGGCAAGACCGGATAAAGGCTTCGAGATATTGAGGCGCTCCGGTTTCCTGGATCTTTACTGGCCCGAGATTGCAGAACTGTCTGGAGTCCAGCATGCCAAGGATTTTCATCCAGAAGGCGATGTCTGGCGCCACACCATGGAGACTTTCGCTCACCGTAAGAGCCTGGATCTTACCCTGTCACTGGGTCTGCTCCTCCACGATACAGGCAAGCCAGACGCCGTTGCCTCCGGGGGCAAACGCTTCGACAAGCACTCTGAGCTGGGGGAGATAGCGGCCAAGGCATTCTTGGGACGCCTAGGGTATCCCAGGAACACCATAGAGTCGGTGGCCTTCCTGGTGCGCTACCACATGCTTCCTGCCGCCTTGTCGAGGGTACCGCCTTCGAGTATAGGCAGGATACTCGATGATCCTCTCGTGCCAGTACTCCTGGAGCTGTACCGCTGTGACGAGTTGTCCACCTTCCGTGGGCCGGATGGCTACTACGAGGCATGCGCAGCCTACAAGGCCTATCTAAAGAATTCCAGGAATCCGTATAGAGACAGCGACGGCAAGCGGCGCGATGCGCTTCACAGGCCTGGGCCACGGACGCTATAGTGGTCGCGATGGCAATATGGACAGACATACAGAAGGCACTCTCTCCAGGCTCAGATGATATGGCCTTCGCCACGAGGCTGGTGGAGGCGGTGGAGGCAGGGCTTCCTCTGGCAAATACCCAGACTTCTCTGCTCAAGGCCAGTGATGCGGCGATGGCGGCCTTCTACGCCATGCTTGAGTCCAGGCGCCAGCCCTTGGCGCCGCGCTCATCACGACCAGACACATCCTGGATGCTCTCCAGTGACTTCTGCTGGCTCAATGTGCGTGCCTGCGCCATAGACAATCTGCCAGGCACCTTCATACGCGCCGCCAAGATACTGCCGGCCATAACATCTCAGTCAATACTGCTTGCCCCGTTTCATCCCATCCAGTTCGATCTTAACTACGCTCCAGAAACGATGACTATAGTCGAGCCGGCCCTTATCGATGTGGCCTTGAAGGCGGCTGGTATCAGCCCCGAGAACCAGCTGAGGGCGCTGGTGTCTGCCTGCGGTCTTCTGGGCAAGGGCATAGGATACGAGTTGTTACCGTATGTGTCACAATTCAGCCGTATTGCCATGGAGAAGCCTCGCCTGTTCCGTTGGGTTGCCCTTGACGAGGAGAGGACGGGCCTTGCGCACGCCGACCCGGCCTTTCCGTATCGAGCAGAGGACAGGCTTCGCGATGCCGAATTCGTGGCAGACATAGCCGCCAGGATAAAGGAAGACTTTGGAATCGCAAGCTTCAGGAAGCATGAGGATGATTGTCTGGAAACCCTGGCCGCCAAGGACAAGGCCTACTATTCGGCTATAAAGGCATGTGTCGACTCTGGCCTGTGGCCTGTTCCAGCACACGCAAGGAGCGGGATAGGCATTCCTTCATTCCTGCGCCGGGACGACGGTAGAGATTTCCCCGTCTTCTCCTACCGTGACGCCGATGGTCTTGATATAGGAGAGGATGCATACAGCGTGGTAGCGCCGTTTGCCTTCTACGACGACATACCGCCCAATGCACTGCCTGCCAACCCGCTCCATCGCAATGAGGAGGCCATAGACTACTACTCCAATGTGTTCTCGTATTGGAGGGATTCCTTTGGTTTCGATTTCGTGCGTTACAACGCGGTAGACAGGGTGTTCGAGGAGGCCCTGGACGACGATGGACGGGTGCCAAGCTCCGACAGGCCCACCGCTGAGGTCATACAAGCGGCCATACGTGCCTCCCGGGATGGGGCTCCCGGGGTCGGCGCCCTGGCTTCCAGAAAGGGCAGTGAGACGCAGAGTTATGGCAAGCTGGGTTTCGATCTGACCATGGGCACCGAGGCGCTCAGACGTATGGATTCTAACCTTCTGACCGAGGCTTTTGCACTATATGATGCCCTCGCCTCACGTGAACCCTCAGAGAGGCCTGCATCGGCATGCTTCTCTGTTGACGTTCCCGAGTCCGGGGCTCCAAGGCTCTGGGGTTCATCCTTATCCCGTATCATGGGACCAGAGCGGATGCGACTAAGGCATGGAATGTCGCGTTTCCTGTCTGTTGGAAAGGGACGCAGACCCCTCTTCGAGACAATGGGTTTTCAGGATGGTTCTACGGGTCTCTATGAATCAGGCCTGTCGACAAAGGGCCTCGATTGGGCGGATGACGCACTCTTCGCCTCAGGCTACGCCGCAATAGAACGGCTCTACGCCAGCATGCGTCCTTTTATTGACTCTGCCTTCATAGCCGAGCGCTTCGTCGACAATGGATATGCATGGTGGCAGATACGGGGACAGGGGCGAACCAGGCTACTCGTCGTCGCCGTATCGCTTGAGACGGCAGAAGGCTTCGCCCCCGGCCACCTTTCAATACCCCTCGACCCCGCCTGGGGTGAATTGGAGGGTCGAGCCTATAGACTGCCTGATTGCAAAGGGCTGGGTCTTGCTGCGGCAAAGAGCCTGGAACTCGACCTAGGTTTCCTCGATATGGTCGTCGTTGACCTGGCTCCGGCCTTCTATTAGCGTCCCGGCCGCAATAGCGTCCCGGCCGCAATAGCGTCCCGGACCTTAGCGGCCCTGGCGCTTGCGTATGTAAATCTGCTTGCCTGTGTCTGTCGGGCTGGATCGCTCCTCAACATCAAACCATCCGCACGAACGAATCAGTTCGGCCAGTTTCCTGAAACCATAGTTGCGTGGATCAAAGTCTGGCTGTCTGTTGGCAACATACTGGCCAACAGGCCCAAGGTAGGCCCATCCTGACTCATCCGCGGAGTCCTCCACGGCTTCTCCGAGCAGGGCCTTGAGCTTCATGTCAACCTTAAGATCCTGAGCCAGAGGCTTGCTACGCCTGGGCTCGTCCTTGGATGAGACTTCTTCCTCTACGGCGCCACGCAATATTTCTGTATAGATAAACTTGTCGCATGCCGCGACGAAAGGTTTGGGAGTCTTGCGTTCACCAAAGCCCAGTACCAGTTTGCCTGCCTCTCGCATGCGTGCCGCCAGCCTGGTAAAATCAGAGTCGCTTGAAACGATGCAGAAGCCATCGAGCTTTTCTGTATACAAGAGATCCATGGCATCTATTATCATGGCGCTATCGGTGGCATTTTTCCCGCTGGTATAGGCGAACTGCTGTATAGGCTGGATGGCGTACTCGAGGAGCTTTGCCTTCCACTGCGTCAGTTTTGTGGTCGTCCAGTCTCCATAGATGCGTTTGACGCTTCCAATACCATACTTGGCTACCTCGGCGAGGAGACCCTCGGTGATAGGCGCCTGTGTGTTATCCGCATCAATAAGCACTGCCAGCTTGAGCTGGCCGGAATCGTAATCGGTACTCATGCTCATATTATTCTCCGTTCGTTGTGTCGCGGGGTCGTCCTGCCTCTACGATGTCGGCTATGGCTATGACAACCTGCTTGTCATCGACCTTAGAGAGGGTAACGGCCATTCCAGCGCTCATCCTGCGGATGTTCCTTGGAATGCCGACGACCATCGTCCTGGTACCCGTTCCATCGTCATAGGCTAATTCTATAGGGACGCCTTCCTTGAGGAATCTCTCCAGGATGCGTAGCTTGCCCGGATAGTCCAAGGCTCCTACCACCTTGTCCTCCGCTATCGACTCAGGCTTCTCCAGCTCCGATGGATCGAGGATGAGCCGGGCATGAATCTTGTCCTCTAGCTGAGCCTTCTCCTCGGGCGAAATTTGTATGTTGTCCAGCGCCAGGAGCAGGCTGTCTATGAGAGCAGGACGACCTGCTATGAGTGTATCGCCAATTGGCTGGAACGCAAGGGTAGCGTCGCCATCGCCCGTATCGAAGGCAAGACGGGCATCGTCCCATAAGGGTGTGTAGTCGTTTATGCTGTCTTCCGGTTCTGCCCTCATGTCAACTTCTATGCCCGCCGTCTTGAGCATGCGTTCTGCCTCTGTCACATCCTTTGCAGTCAGGAGGTAGATGCCCTCGGCTAGATGTTCCTGCACTATGCCTTCTGCCTTGGGCGAATGTTCGAGCACACCGGAAAGAGGTCCATCGAGGGCGACTATGACGCCGACCCTCAGCCTTGCCGACAGGACTTCCTTCTCCCATGCGTCAAGTGAGAAAAGAACACTCTGAGGCAAGGGTTTGCCAGATTCGGCTTCCAGCCTGCTTGCAATCTCGGAGGCGCTGAATCCATAGGCATAGGCGGCCTTGGCTGCTGCCTTGTCGAGCGTGGCAGTCCAGATGAGGCCTGTGCGCTCCAGCCTGGCTATGGCGGCTATGAAGGCACGGGTCGAAGGGTTGGCCTCAGGCAGTATGCGAATTTCGTGTGACTCCTCTACGACTATCGGTGCAGAGCCATGGCTCGAAGGATACCCCGGGGTCTTCAGTGCGGAGGCTATGGCGCTCGTCGTCCTGACCAGGCCATCGTCGTCCAGTATCACAAAACCAAGACCTACAAGCGTCTCTGAAATGGCCGATACCAGACCCATGAAGCCTTGGTCTAACAGCTCCTGGGCTCCCCGCTCGCCGGTCGCCGCCAGTGGCTCCAGGTGGCGCCGCATGGCCATGGCGCATATCCTGCGAAGATCGGGCGGCGAGAAGGCCAGATTACTTGGCAGTGCTTCCAGCACGGCCTTGAGGGTTCCGGGTGCAATGTGGGAGTAGTCGGCGCCAGAGGCATTCCATGCGCCGCCACTGGCAGAACAGGCTGCCGATAGCGTAAGAGGAGAACCCGGGCCAGAAGCTTCACACAGCTTCACGAAACGAAGCGGATAGGCGCAAGGCCTTCCGTCGGCTCCGATGCCGAACGTCCCAGCCGTCACCAGCCCCGCAAGCATTGTCTGAAGACGTACCTTGTCCGATGCAAGACCGGGAGCCGCGGCGTCGAGTATCTCGGTGCTGCGCTTGCTCAAGTCGCGCTTGCCCTTGAAGGAAGGCTTGGCGTGGACACAGGCGGACAGTATGGCGCAGAACATGTCGAAGGGACTCTGTACCTCTTGTTTGGCAGAAGCCTTGGCCGTAGACAATGCATACGACGGAGGTATTTCAAGTGCCAGCCTATCGCATAGAGGCGGTGCCACGGCGACATACTCGCGTCCACGTGGCCCCTTGTATGAGTAGAGTATGAGGCGTTCCTTGAGGTTCCTCAAGCGTTCCAATGCGCTGGCTTCGAACGCCGCCTCGTCGGCTACGAGTCGTGCCAGCTCGGTGGGGGGTAAACCTGTTTCAAGCGAGGTTCCCGAGTATAGAGCCAGGGCCAGGACGAGCCTGTCTGTTCTATCGAGTAACGAGACTATGGAGTCTGTCGTCTCGTCACGCTTGAGGAAGGCCTCTATCTGTGAGACCAGCTCGTGTTTGTTGAACGGCGTTTTAAGGGGTCCAAGCCATAGTTTTGCCGCACGTATAAGGGCGTCATCTCTGTCTACTATTAGCGCATCGCGCCATAGATTCATTGCAAGGGTGCCCATTCGGATTCCTCCCAGGCTTCAATGGTGTATCTATATCCTTGTTCAGTCAGGAAGCGGCGCCTGTTGTCGGCGTATTCTTCCTCCACACTGTACCTTGATACGATGGAATAAAAGTACGAGTTTTTCTCCTTTGGCCTGAGTACGCGGCCAAGCCGCTGGGCTTCTTCCTGTCTTGAACCAAAGGTGCCTGATACCTGGATGGCCACAGAGGCATCTGGTAAGTCTATGGCAAAATTGGCTACCTTGGATACGACTATGACACGCACCCGGCCTGCCTTGAAATCTGAGTAGATTCGTTCCCGCTCGGGGTTTGGTGTGGCTCCGGTTATGAGAGGGGCGTTAAGAACCTTGGCAAGCGATCGTAACTGATTAAGGAACTGGCCTATGACCATCACCAGATCTTCTGAGTGATTGTCTATCAGTTCCTTGACGACACGTTCCTTGAAGGGGTTTTCTGCGGCTACCCGGTGGCGTTCCCTCGTTCCGCTGGCGACATAGCGTAGACGCTCATGGTCGCTCATAGGCACGCGTATCTCACGGCAGAAGGCCTCGGCTATGAAACCCTTGGCCTCTAGTTCCTTCCATGGCACATCGTAGCGCTTTGGTCCTATGAGGCTGAATACATCTTCCTGTAACCCGTCCTCCCGTATGAGCGTTGCCGTCAGGCCCAGGCGCCGTATGGCCTGGATCTCGGCTACCACCCTGAAAACAGGAGCGGGTAGCAGGTGAACCTCATCGTAGATTATAAGACCCCATCGTTCTCGTCTGAACAGGTCAAAATGGGGAAAGTCTGAATGCTTGTCGGGGCGCCATGTGAGCACCTGATAGGTGGCTATGGTTACCGGGCGCACGTTCTTGGCGGTACCCGTGTATTCTCCAAGATCTTCCTTGCTCATCGTTGTCTTGTCCAGGAGTTCATCCATCCATTGATGAACGGCCGCCACATTGGTGGTTATTATGAGTGTCTTTCGACCCATGGCTGCCATGGTCGCCATGCCTACAATAGTCTTGCCGGCTCCGCAGGGCATGACTATGACTCCGTACCCGGTGCCGGGGGCTCCACGGCCGACGAAGGCATTGACGGCATCTTCCTGGTAGGCTCGAAGGCCAAAGGCCGAGCCATTGCCACGGTTTTCCTTAAGCGTGATGGCAAAAGGATCGCCGTCTGTCAAGGGAGCCGTGTCCAGGGCAGGCCAGCCCATCTTTATAAGCTCGCGCTTGACGGTACCGCGCTCGGTGAGTGCCACGAGGAAGTCTGCTCCATCGGGCTCCAGGTATTTGCCCAGGCGTTTGGAGCCCTGCATCTCGGCACGCACAAAGTGGTCGTCGCAACTAAGTCTCAGGGTTCTATCATCCGGTCCTTCGGCCAGGATTACCTTACCGAATCGGGCCATCGTCTCACGAACCGACTGCCCAAGCGATGGTGGCAGGGGGTAGCGTGTCCAGCGTTCCATGGTGTCCACGACGGCTTCGGCATCGAGGCCTGCGCTCGCGGCGTTCCACAGCGATAAAGCGTCTAGCCTGTAGGTATGGAAGTGTTCCGGGCTCTTCTCAAGTGTTGCAAAGGAAGAAAGCTCCGCCCTGGCTTCTTCAAAACCGTTGGCGTGAGCGTCTAGTAGCAGAGATTGATCACCCTGTGCAATCAGCGGTTTACTATCCATATCCGGTCTTTGTACCACGCAAGGGGCCTGACTGTCAAAGACGCGATAATAAATACTAACGTCTGCTCAGGGCTTTCCTGTAAGGAGAACCCGTATAGGAAGGTGATCCGAGTAGCCTGAGGCACTCCAGGTATCCCATTCCAGGGGTTGGCCACTGTCAGACACTATGAATTCTGGTGGTTCTGCACTGAATGACATGAATACCAGCCTGCCTGACCCGCCAGGGGCGAGTCCAGATGACATGAGTATTTGGTCTATTCTTTCTTTCTCTCCCTGGAAGCGGTAGCTATAGCCTCCGGAGTCTGTCCATGGGCAGTAGAGTATGGGGAGTTCTGATCCAGGCTGTAAATCTTCCATGTCATTGCTTATGAGGAGCCACGGACCCACGCCTGCGTCCGGGCTCATGAGGGCGGTAGGGTAGGCTCCATCGACCCGTTCAAATTCATCGGGGTTTTCATTGAAGTCTCCCGCGACGACGATGGCAAGGTCTGGGTTGCCTGCCAGCCTCCTTGCAACGAGGGCGCCGACCAAGGCCGCCGCCGCCTGGCGTTCAGGCTCCGTCTCCATGGCGCCTCCCAGCTTGCTTTTTAAGTGTGTTGCCATCACGATGAGCCTGCCATGGGCTGTCTCCAGTTCTGCCTCCAGTATGAAGCGTGGTACCGATGCCGGGGCCCCGTCGGGTTTGCGTACGCGATGTGCCTTGCTCCCTACGACAGGAAGCCGTGAGATGATGCCGCATCCCAGTGTAGACTCCTCCTCCTCTGCCGCGACTATGTACGGGTAGCCACCCAAGGAGGCCGCAAGGTCGCGGAGCACCCGGGTATTCTCTGCCTCCTGAACGACCAGAACATCGGGGCCGGCTCCAGATCCTGCCGGGAACGAGGCACCGTGTATCGATGTCGAGAGGGCCTTGAGCCTTGCCTCATACAGACTATCGTTCCAGGAACCAGTAGAGACGCGGAACTCTTCGTATTCACCACCCTGGTCAACGGGGTCGAACAGGGTCTGCAGGTTGTAAGACATGATGAGGATGTCTTGCCCGCCCTCAGGAACCTCGCAGGCAAGACACGCTACGAGGAAGAGGGTAGCCGTACAGGAAACAAGGAACAGGCTAATACGCATCGAGACCCCCTTATAAAAAAACGGCCCCGCCGGGTATGGGGAGCGCGCTCTCCTACCCTGGAACGGGGCCGCATACCCCGACGCTTGCGCCTCGGGGCGGGGGAAATCAGTCTATAAACCAAGGTCTTCTCTGGTGACCACAACCTTGGAAACCAAGCCGTAGGACACGGCATCTTCTGCTCCCATCCAGTAGTCACGATCCGTATCCTTGACCACCCGGTCCAGGGGCTGGCCTGTCTCATGGGCAATGAGTTTATTGAGCCTGTCCCGTGTCTTCTCGAGTTCACGGGCATGTATCTCTATCTCTGTGGCAACGCCTCTGAGTCCAGACAGAGGCTGGTGGATCAGGTAATGTGAATTGGGGAAGGCTACGCGGCGTTCCTTGGGGGAGGCAAGGAGTATGAGCGCTCCGGCACTGGCGACCAGACCCATACCAACCATCCAGACTTCAGGCTTTACGAAACGTATCATGTCGAATATGGCATAACCGGCATCGACGTCTCCGCCAGGGGAGTCTATCATCACCTTGATGGGATCGGAGTTCTTGGCTTCCAGGAGGAGGAGCTGCCGTATGACGCGCTCGGCTAGTTCCTTGTTGACCTGACCAGACAGGAGTATTGTCCTTGTTTCAAGGAGGCGTTCCGCCAGGGCATCAGGTCCTTTTTGATTCTTGTCTTTTTCTTCATCATCATCGTCGTCTTCATATCTGCCGTATTTCTGGCTGTACATGGTTTCTCCTCGTATGCTTCGTTATTGTAACGCTGCCTGTGACGTCTTGCTTCTGTTAGTATAACCAAAATGTAAGGATTCGCCTACGTAAGCGTTCAAACTTGAAACCAGGCGAGCATTATAGTAATTTCCATATATAATAGTATAAGCCAACTTGTTGTTTGGCGGGAGGCATGATGAAGATTCGTAGTATTGTAGTAATAAGCGCCTTAGCCCTGGTTCTAGCAGGGTGTTCCAGGGACAAACCTGAGATAGTCAGCAACCCGGGGGTTCCGCAAGGAGAACGATTGCTTGAGGCAGCCTTGACGAATGGGGCCTGGTACGCCGAGGATCTCGAGAGGCTTGGCTTCTATGTCTTTCCGACACCGGAACCATTACCGCCCTTCGTCGTAAAGAACCTTTCAGGGCAGGACGTCGCCCTTGCCTCTCTTGCCGGCAAGGTTGTCCTCCTTAATTTCTGGGCAACCTGGTGCCCACCCTGCCGCACGGAGATGCCTTCCATCCAGGTGCTGCATACCAAGCTTGACGGTAAGGCCTTCGAAGTGATGGCTGTAAGCGTTGCGGAAAAACCATCTACAGTAAAGGATTTCCTCAAGAGCAACCCATACGATTTCCCCATGTACCTGGACGAGGATGGCTCGGTATCGGCACCCTTTGCCGGGAGGGGCATCCCGACGACATTCCTGCTCGACAAGCAGGGCAGGGCCATCGCCGGTTTCATAGGGGCACGATCCTATGATGGCCCGGAGATTATAGCCCTGTTTACCGAGTTGTCGGAGCGCCTCTAGTGATTGACGTCAGCATCGCCCTTGCACTTGGGGCGGGACTCTTGTCATTCCTGTCTCCATGCGTACTGCCCCTCATTCCTGGATATCTGTCGTTTATAAGCGGGGCTGGAACAGAAGAGATAAAGACCGGTTCCAGGCGCGCGGGCGTCTTCTATCGCACACTGTTCTTCGTGCTTGGCTTCTCGGCGGTGTTCGTCGGGCTAGGCCTGGCCTTTTCTGGTGGTGGCATGCTGGTGGCTGGACGATCGACACGACTGGTGTCAGTACTAGCGGGTTCAATAATCACCCTGTTTGGTTTGAATACAATCTTTAATTTTGTACGCTTGCTCAATACAGAGGTCAAGGCTCATGTGAGTGCAAGGCCTACAAACGCCGCCGGAGCCTTTGTGGTGGGGATGGCCTTTGGCGCGGGGTGGACTCCATGTGTTGGTCCTATTCTGGCTTCCATCCTGTTCATGGCGGCCAGATCGGGCGGAGCGTTCAAGGCCATCTTGCTTCTGTCTGCCTATTCGGCTGGTCTTGCCTTGCCATTTCTGGCAGCCGGCCTGTTCTTTGAACGACTGGCTCCTGTATGGGCATGGTTCAAGAAGCATGGCCTTGCCGTTCGCATAGCATCGGGCCTACTGCTCATTGTCATAGGCCTGTCGATGGCACTTGGTAGGCTCACGGCCATAAACGCCGTATCGTCGCGCTTGGGTATAGCCATGAAAGCCATGCTTGCCACAAGCCCCCAGGTGGCCAAGGCCTGGACGCTCGGCGTGCTCGGTTTGCTTGTGGCCGTCATTAGCCTCGTGCCAATCCTGCGTCGCCGACGATTTGCCAGACCGGCCCGTCTGGTGGTGCTTGCCTTGCTGGCCATCATCTTTGCATTGGAACTGTCTGGGATTGTTTCCTTGGCCGGGCTTGTATCTGACTGGCTTTTGTTTCAGGGAGTATAGGAGTCTTCTTGTGGGGTCGGAACTATACCGTTCCGACCTTGAATGATTTCCTGAAGCGCTGACGACGTGAGCGCTCGAACCAGACGACAATCATTGCCAGGCTTATACGGGGCACGGTCAACCAGAAAAATGGGACTCCTATGGCCAGGAAGAGAGCCGTATCCTCGAGCGTGCTGTGAAACATGGCGGCGTGATGGTTGAAAAGATCCGCCTCCTGAGGCTTCATCTTGCCGTCATTTACGCGTTCCATGATGATGGCGGCACCGTAGGCATACCCTACGAGATTTATGACTATCCAGAGGAAACTGACGTTCTCGGAGAGCCCCAAGACGCGCATGAGGGGGGCCGTGACCCTGGAGAGGTAATCCATTATATGGAACTCCTCCATAAGGCGTTGACCTATCATGATGGAGAATACGAGCACCAGGATTTTAAGAATGAGTCTGAGCGTAGATACGCCCCAGACAGCCATCATGGGCCAGAACTCGCTACTGCTAGAGCCTGCCTTGGCAATCACTGTTACGCCTGTTTGTCCTGGTGGCAACACTAGGTTAAAGAGGTAGGCGGCGACTACGGCTGCTCCAAGCCTGAGAATCACCATCTTGAAAGCGGATGAACCCGATTTCTTCATTACAGCTGTCTCTATTATAAGATTGTGTGCAAGTAGACACATGATTGCCAGAATGGTTATCTCACGCATCGTCAATGGCAAGGTTCCGATGACCGCGATGGCGCTGTACACATTGAGCAATACGGCGCTGAGTAGGACTATGGCCGCCTCGCCTGGCAGCCCCACAAGGCCCATGATTGGCCCGAGTAAATGGGCGACCCAGGTGAGGATGCCGCTCCACTTGAGGAGTGTTACGGCAAGACTGACCGGTACCATTATCTTTACGAGGAATAGAGCCGTCGTCAGACCCGATAATAAGCCACTCTTGACGGCTGAGAATATGCGTGCATACATCTTTGAACGAACCTTCATCGGGCCGGATTGTCCGTACATACGCTTCTCTTGTCAAGAGTACTGGGCAGGAAGAGGTATCCTCACAAGTTGATGGTCATGCCTTCACGGCTGGCGTCTAACCTGAGTCTTGTCTTGCCTCGTATCTTTTCCTGGTAGAATAGTTCCAGTTCCTGTAGCTCCACATCCGTTCTGTTAGGGTCGTGATGGAACAAAAGCAGGTGCTTGACTCCAGAGCGGTTGGCCGCATTGATGGCGTATTCGAATGATGAGTGACCCCAGCCAATCTTGCTCGCAGTGTATTCCCTGGCGCTGTACTGCGTGTCATGTATAAGGAGGTCAGCACCGCGATAGAAGCCTTCTATGCGTTCGTTTTCTTCCTTGGCGGCCTTGTTTCCTTCCTCGGCTATCATGGCGTCGTAATCGGGATGGGAAGGATCAGTAGGAAAAAGGTTTGTAAACGGTTCATGGTCGTAGGCTGTAACGAACGATTTGCCTTCATACTCTATGCGATAGCCCAGGCAGAGTACCGGATGGTTCAGATACTTTGTCTTGACGATGATACCATCGCCCAGGTTAATCTGCGTCTCCTTGAGACTTTGGTACTGGATCTTGGCAGAAAGCTCATCCTGGCGTACCGGCCAGTAGCGATAGGACAGCTGGGATCCTATTATCTGTTCCAGGGTCTCGTCTTCAAAATTAACCGGCCCATGGACCCGTAGTGTCGTACCAGGTATGTATATAGGCGTAAACATGGGGAAACCCATGATGTGATCCCAGTGCGTATGCGTCAGAAAAACATCGGCGTCTATGGGGCCGTTCTTGAGGTCGTTTCGTGCCATCCATTCGCCCAGGCTACGTATGCCGGATCCGGCATCTATGACGATTATCCTCTTGCCGCAACGCACCTCTATGCACGAGGTGTTGCCACCGAAGATTACCGTTTCCGGCCCTGGTACGGGCATTGACCCGCGATCTCCCCAAATTTTAACGCTGAACATCTAAGGTCTCCCGTTCACTACTTTATCTTCAGGAATATCGATGCCTTGTCAATCTCCGCGGCTACAGCAGCATCGATTTCCTCTAGCCAGGCCTTTGGAACACCGAGCTTCTCGTATACCGCCGGGTCTATCTTCTCTGGATACAGACAGCCCGAGAAACCTATTCCTTCTCTGCTGGCATAGTAATCTGCCACGGCTATCGCCATGACGAGGTCTGCGTTCTTGCCTTCATAGAGCATGACATTGTGATGGAATCGTATGCCATCGGCAATAGGCCCGTCCAGATGCCATGCCTCGGCTATCATGGAACCAACCTCGGCGTGGTCTATGTCTATGCTGCGTTTTTCGGCGAGGTGAATAGGGATACGCTCCCTATCGGCCAGGCTCATTGCCCTGACATACTCGTCTGAAAGCGCGTTGTTGAGCGGTATCTTGCCAATGTCATGGAGGAGGCCGGCGGCGAAGAATTCATCCAGGCGCTGTGCCTCGACACCCTTCTTCCTGGCTATCATCTTGGCCACGACGCCTACGCACAAGGAATGGCGCCAGAAGCCCTCCATGTTGAGGGCGCGAAAACCAGACTTGTCGGCCAGCTTGTCGAGTATTGCCGTGCTCAAGGCCAGATTCTTGACGGTATTGACGCCGAGCATGATGATGGCACGGACGAGGCTTGTCACCTGGTTCTGCAGACCATAATAGGCCGAATTTATGAGCTTGAGAACCTTACCCATAAGAACGGGATCGAGTGATATGACCTTGTCTAGATCTGTTGGGCTGGTCTTGGGGTTGTTGCATATCTCCATCACCTTGGCCACCGTCGTGGGCAGACTCGGCATGGAACTGATATACGACCGAATCTTCCTGATATTGCTACTTTCGGCCATGTTGTTTCTCCCGGCGCATGTATTCTATGAGTTTGGCTAGTCGCGGTGAAATCGGCACACCGAGTATTTCATCTGGAATAGGAACCGGAACCAGAGGTTTTCTTACCCTGTCTATTATGGCATCCAATTTGGATGATACACCACTCTTCTCCATCGCTTCACGCTTATCCTGGGGTAGGGATTGCGTCAGGTCCTTGAGGTAGACATAGAGCCTGGCCGCTTCCTCGCCAAAGGGATCAATGTGACTCTTGCCAGGAGCAGGTTTTGGCTCTGCCTTTGGTTTTGGCTCAGGCTTGGGTGTCGCTTGTGGATCCGGTTTAGGTTCGGCTGCTGGCTCAGGCTCGGCTACTGGCTCATCTTCGACTACTAGCTCAGGCTCAGGTTCAGCCCAGGGCTGCTCGTCTTCTTCCTCTGTCATTATGTCATCGTCCGGTGCATCGTCTTCTGGTATGAGTTCTTCGTCGAGCGATGATAGCTCTTCTGGCTCTAGCTCTTCTTCAGGTAAGAGCTCGTCTTCAGGTAGAAGCTCGTCTTCAGGTAGAAGATCGTCTTCAGGTAGAAGATCGTCTTCAGGTAGGAGATCGTCTCCAGGTAGGAGATC
>JAVEXO010000001.1:20132-72104 GCA_034003955.1 Spirochaetia bacterium
CAGGTAGGAGATCGTCTCCAGGTAGGAGATCAGACTCGGGTAAAATATCTTCCCCGGGTTCTAAATCTTCGTCTGGAAGACCGGTTTCATCAATATATTCAAGGGGACCATCGATTTCGTCTTGTGGGTCGAGGTTTACCAAATCCTCCACCTCTTCCACGCCAGGTTCTGCCTCTGGCTGGGATAGATCCATCTGCTCGATGCTGGGGAGTTTGGGCCGTTTCTTGCCACGCGGCTGTGGGGGATAGTCAGGAAAGGGTGGATAGGGAGGAAAAGACTGTGCCTGCTGGGGAGGCGGAGCTGGTGTCTGTTGTGGAGCCTGTATCGGGGCTTGCTGTTGGGGGTACTGAATAGGTGCCTGCTGCGGGGGAGGGGCCGCTTGTTGGGGGTACTGTATAGGTGCCTGCTGCGGGGCAGGGGCCGCTTGTTGGGGGTACTGTATAGGTGCCTGCTGTGGGTACTGCATTGGTGCTTGCTGTTGAAAAGGAACTGGTGGCTGCTGGGTTGGCTGTGCTGGGTAGTTTGGTTCAGGAGCATCCGCCGGCCTGGATTCAGTAGAGCCAGACTCAGGCTTGGTGCTCGGTGTGTCATCGTAGAGGTCTTGACCCTTGAGGAGAGCATCCACCAGAGGCTCGTCGTCATCTTCGATTTGAAAAGCATCCAATGGAGGCTCTTCCATCATCTCATCTTCGCCATCCAGTGGTTCTTCTCGCTCGTCCAAGAAGACTAATTCTTCAGACTCGTCCACCGGAATAGTCTCTGCATGGCCAAGGTCGAAGATGGCCTCGGCGTCTTCGTGCCCATCTGCCGCGTAGTTTTCAGCCAGCGGGGGTTTAAGGGCGTCTCTTAGAACCTTTATGTTCCTGTCCCAGGCTTCTCCCATATCGCTAGAGTAGGCTCTGACCGCCTTCTCGTAGGCCTCGAGTGAATCATTGAGGCCATCCATATCGTCGGGTCGGCCTCTACCACCCCTCAGGTTGACGACCTTGCCGGCGGCCTCGACGGCTCGATCCTTGTCACCAAGAATCTGGTATTCTGCCGACAGCTCCAGCCATGCCTGGGCATCGTCTGGCTTGGCCTCTACGGCTTCCTTGAGTATCTGTGCCGCGTGTACGTGATCTTTCTTGTCGGCATAGCATCGAGCTAGCTCTACCCTGGCTGAAATGTCCTTGGGTCTGGATATGAGGTATTCTTCTAGTTCTTCCTGGGCAGCCTCGATATCCCCGGCTTCCCTGTAAAGCCTCGCCAGCTCTATCCTGAATGGGGCTTGGCTTGGGTCGAGCTTGACTATCTTCTTGTAGACGTCCCTGGCCTTTTCTGGCTTTTCCATGGCCTGAAGGAGGATGCCGTATATCTTGAGGGCCTCTATGTCGTTTGGAGAACGCCTGAGGATATCACTCACGCTATCCATGGCCAGGTCGAGGTGACCAAGCGCCTTATAGAGCCTTGCTAATTGAACGCGCAACCCGTCGTTGTCTGGCATCAGTTCCACGAGAGCCTGGATCTCACCTACGGCCTCTGCGTACCGTCCTGTCTTTTCAAGAACGTCTTGGATATTGACTGCGGCTGTAAGGAATTTAGGGTCTGCCTCGAGTGCCTTGCGAAACCACGATACGGCTTCGTCAGGCTTTCCTGCCTCTGCGTAGGCCAGGCCAATGCCGTTCCTGGCCGATGCATTGTCCGAATCTATGGCTATTATCTGAGAAAAAACCTCTATGGACCGCTTCTGATCACCGTTCTTGGCCAGGCATTCGCCATAGCGTGACATGGCCTCTATCCAGCCTGGTCTGCCCTTGACGGCTGCCTCGTATTCGGCGATGGCATCATCTGTCTTTCCGAGAGCCTCGTAGGCTATGCCCAGATTAAAATGGAAAGACGGGTAATTGGGGTCCACCGCCAGCCCACGCCAGAACACCTGCACCGCCTTGGCATTATCGCCTAGAGCCAGGTACACGTTGCCCAGGTTGTTGTAGGCAATGACATGGTCGCCATCTATCTCTATGGCCTTGGCAAACGATATTTCTGCTGCGCGTAGATTTCCGAGTGCCTTGTGGGCGTTTCCCAGGTTAAACAGGAGTTCTGCATCGTTAGGCTTAAGATCTATGGCGCGTTCAAGGGCAGAGAGTGCGTCGAGGTTCTTGTTGAGTCGCAAGTAGGATACGGCCATTCCTTCCAGGGCACGGATGTCCCTGGCGTCGGCTTCCACGGCGCTTGAGAAGGCGGCCAGGGCATCGCTAGCCCTGTTGGTACGAAGATAGACGGTACCGAGTACCATCCTAGCCACCTGGGATGTCGGCTCAGCGAGCAAGGTTTTCCTGGCATATTGTTCAGCCGTCTCAAAGTCCCTCAGTCTGAGGGCACTCTTGGCGCGGGAGATGTTGCTAGACCCCTTGCTGTGTCCGCTCATGGTGAGACCCTCGATGGCCGCGCGCTAGTCTCGCGCGATAATTCCCCAATGTGGGGAGGATGAGCGCCGTCCACTGCGGCAACGGCGACGAAGTACAGGGTTCCGTTCTTGAGCCCGTTGAGCGTGAGGCTCGATGACTTCTGGCCGTTTACATGTATGGGGCTCGGCCCTTCCGTTGCTCCCGTACCGAAGTAATCTCCAGACGCCAGGCCATAGTATACCATGTACCCGCCAATATCGGCCTCTGATACTTGAGACCAGCGCACCGTTATACGTTTGTCTCCACTGCTGGCTGCTATTGACGAAGGTGGACTAGGAGGACGATCGGTCTCATAACGAATCTTTATCGACGATATTGATGGGGAGCGCTCGCCGGAGGCATCGGGGTATAGTTCCATTCTTATCTGGATATATCGTCCGCGTGGCGGAGAGCCGTCTGTCTTGAGTTCATCGCCTGGAGAGAATGCCATCCATGATTGTGTCTCATCTCGCCAGGCTACCGACGAATCGGTCAAGCGATAGCTCCAGTGTACCGCTGATTCTCCTGGCGTCTTGAAACGTGCCCCTATGGATAGCAGAGACGTGTTTGTAGCCCCCAGGTCCAAGACGGGTGATAGTACCGACCCTCCGCTTGCGGGGTAGCGCCGGAGTACCGCGTCTGCTATGAAGCTTGGAATAATGCTGAACTCGTCTATGAGGCCTGTATAATTCTGTGCAATCTCAAGCCTGCCTGAGCCTCCGGGTATTGGTGTGAATATCGTTCCTGATTGCTTGCCTGTCGATGTGGCGTAGCTTATGGCCTCGGCACTCCCATTCATAAGGTATTCCAGGAGACCGGTGGATGCATCGAAGCGTACAAGGTGATGTGACCAGACGCCCGGTACGAGTGTCGAGACGCCAGGCAGGCTTATGGTGCTTGGCTTTCCATCGGGAGCAGTAAAGAAGTTGATGAAACCGAAGACAAGCCTGTTCCTGAGCACGATGCAAGAAATCTGCTGAGAAAAGCTAGTCTTGCCGGTTATTCGGTTGGCCTTCCAGAGGAAAACGATCTCTCCTGAGTCGGCGCGCGTCGGCTTGATCCAGAATTCTATTGAAAGATCCTCTATTGGAAGGTTGGGTATGAACAGGGCCTTTTCGCCTGGTGTGACGACAAGATGGGTGAGCGGTGCCTTGAATACGCCGGCTCCATCGCCTAATCTGGCATCCCCGGCTCGTTCATAGGGGCCGAAAGTCTCGACTCTCCAACGACCACCGGAGTCAGCCGGAACATCCCCGTCGAATGACAGATGGAGGTCTGGAACCACGGATTCGAGCCCTCCTTTAGTACCAAGTACTATCTCCGGGCCTGCATTTCCAATGCTAGACTGGGTACCGTCATAGACCCATTGCCGTGCGGAACCAGGAGAAGACGTAGAGGAGTCTACATGCAGGATTTCCTCGGCCTCCAGGCCGGAGCCGGCTATTGCCATCATGGAAAGTGCCGCGGCCAGCGCGATGAGACAAGAATGATTGCTATGCATGCTGCTGCGTGCTAAAAAAGCCATGGTGTATCGGTCCCCTATCACTGGGAATTCGGCAAAATAGCCGTGGAGGCTCCACTTTTAGTAGAAACCTCGTTATCATATTATCGAAGAATATGGAAGAGAATAAAGCCCGGCCGGTGACATCTTTAAGAAATACCGCTAAACAGGCTCCAGAAGCACCCGGTGTGTACCTCTGGAGAGACTCCGATGGTGTCGTCATATACGTTGGCAAGGCAAAATCGCTCAAGGCTCGTCTTTCGTCGTATTTTTCAGGAAAAAGGGAAATAAAGACGCGCCTCCTGGTTTCAAAGGCAACAAGTCTCGAGTGGATACTGACTGAAACAGAATACGCAGCACTGCTTTTAGAGAACAATCTCATAAAGGAGCACGCGCCACGCTACAATATCAATCTAAAAGACGGGAAAACCTACCCCTCGATACGGATAACAAACGAGGAATTCCCCCGAGTCTTTAGAACCAGGCGAATCATTGACGATGGAAGCCGGTATTTTGGCCCCTATCCCAGCGCCGATGTCATAGATCGTTATCTTGATCTCGTCAGGCGGCTATTTCCTCTACGCCGTTGCAAGACACTGCGCAAGCGCGATACTCCCTGCATGTATTACCACATAGGCAGGTGCTCAGCTCCCTGTGCCGGCAAGACGAGCCGAGAGGAATATGCCGTACAGGTGGAACGAGTAGCCACACTGCTTTCTGGAGACTCGCAGGCTCTCGCCACTGCCCTCAAGACAGAGATGGAAGCCGCTTCCCTGGCCATGCAGTTCGAGAAAGCCGCCACGCTCCGCGACTCCATACAGGCCATAGAGTCGTTCCAGGCCGACTCAGGTGTCGTTGACTTCGCATACGGCGATAGGGACTACGTGGCCTGGGCTGTAGACGGCAGCCTCATCGATTTTGTCGTCTTCCAGACGCGTTCTGGCAGGCTCGTAGGGCGAGACCTGTTCCGTGAGCGTAGTTTTGGGACAGAATCCGACGCCGCCTCCCAGTTTATAAGCGCCTATTATGGCCATGATCGACTGCCCCCGCCAGAGCTGTTTGTAAAGTCTACGGATGGTCTTGAACTAGCGGCTAATTATCTACGACGTGAACTGACGTGTGATTTTAGACTGGCCATGCCGGACGAGCGGCGGCATGAGGCGGCGCTCGCCATGGCTGAGCATAACGCCAAGGAAGACCTCCTGAAGCGACGCCGTGAATTTGGAGACGTCGAGGCGCTGGAGGCATTGAGGGCGGCACTCGATCTTGAGACTCTTCCTGAGTTCATAGAGGGTTTCGACATAGCCCAGCTTTCTGGAAAGCATACTGTCGCGTCTCTTGTATCGTTTCGTAATGGTGCGCCATATAAGAAGGGCTACCGCATATTCAAGATTCGTAGCCTTGAGGGCGGCATAGACGACTATGGGGCCATGAGGGAGGCTGTCGCTCGGCATTACACGCATGTAGCCAACGGTGAGGCCGAGGTGCCGGACCTACTGCTCATAGACGGTGGCCGCGGTCAGGTGAACGCCGCTTGGGAGGTGCTGGATGCCCTGGGCCTCGACGTGCCAATAGTCGGCCTGGCTAAGGAAAACGAGGAACTATGGCCTCACGGTGCCAAGGAGCCAATAGTCTTGCCAAAGGATTCTTCAGGTTTACGGCTCGTCGTGGCCATACGCGACGAGGCGCATCGTTTTGCTACAGGTATGAACCAAAGGCTGCGAGGCAAGGCGGTAGGTTTCCCGATACTCGAGGCGGTCAGGGGCGTTGGCCCCGCCAGGGCGCGGCGTATCATGGATGCCTTTGGTTCCCTGGCAGCGGTCGCCGAGGCCGAGCCATCATATATAGCGGCTGAGTCAGGTCTGGACAGGAGCGCAGCAAGCGCCGTCAAGGAAGCTGCGGCTCGTGCGGCCTCAGCCGGTCTCGACACAGGCACTGATTCCAAGCGAAACTAGGCCATGCTACAAAAGATACCAGTGCCCACCCTGATCGTTGCAGCTCTTATACTCGTCGCCGTTCTCCTGCCAGGCTCCACTTTGCCCGATACCCCAGGAATTCCCGGCTTTGACAAGATTGTCCATTTTACCATGTTCCTCACACTTGCGGTGGCTGTACAGCTTGATTTTAATCCCGGCGGCTTACGCTCTATGCTCATCGTCGTGTTTTTGGCATTGGTATTCTCTGCTCTCACCGAAGCATTGCAGCTGATGGTAGATGGCAGGGCCGCCGAATTGGTAGACATGCTGGCCGATTTGGCCGGATTTGGTGTGGGCATCGCAGCCAGGCACCCATTGTCAAACAGGGTCAGGAAGATAGGGTATTGGGCTGCTGGGATGCTAAAAAAATAAATCAAAATACTAGCGTGTATTGACCAGCTTCCGGTGCCACGATACAGTGCCTGCGACGGATGTATACCCCCTACAGGATAGCCGTACTCGTATTCTTCACGGGGGAGAACTGGCTCCAGGGCTGGATTAACGTCGTGGAGCACATCTATGGATATTCCAAGCATACTACCGCCGTCCCTCTTGTCTGAGCGACTGGAGTCTGTAGCCTACATTTACAGGCGAGCCGATGCCGCGGTAGAACAATTCATTACAAGTTCTGGCGTCTCCTGTCCTCTGGGCTGTGGTAGCTGTTGCGAGGCTTTCGTTCCCGACATTCTGCCAGTTGAGGCGGCATACCTGGCTACATTCATGGCTGGTTCCGATAGGGATGTCGCATTTAAGCTGGCGGCTAGTGGCATAGAGGCTAGGCGTCGCGATGATGGCCGTTTGGGATGTCCCCTATACAACGACGATTCTCCGTATCATTGTACTGTCTATGAGGCAAGGCCCCTTGTCTGTAGGATGTTTGCGTTTTCTGCGGTTCGCGACAAGTTTGGGCATCCTTCCTTCTCGGTGTGCAGGCTCGGATTGAGCAGCTCGGGCACTCGTGTTGCGAGCGGAACCAGGCTGCTCGAAGTCTTTGGAAGCGAACCGCCGGTGATGGCATACATGGGTTCAGAGCTGGAGTCTATTGATCCAGATGCCGCGGGAGACAGAGCACCCTTGCCAACGGCCCTCTCCGAGGCGATAGTCAGGGTGCTGTTCCTCATAGGCATGAGGGATGACAAACCTCTCGGAAACGGTCCGGACATCACGCCACCCATGCCAAACAGCGCCTAGAGGAGGCCTCATGGAACGAAAAGAGAGCCAGAGCCTGCTCGCCCTCCAACGGGGCCTTACTGGTGACAGGAACCTTGCAGGTTCAGCCTATATGGATGACCCTGCCATGCTCTCGGCCTATGTCGACTATTACCGGCATGTCTCCCGCGCCCAGGTCCTTAGAATTTGCTCTCTTGTCGGGCTCCACCCTGAATCCGTCCTTGATATAGGCGCGGGACCAGGATCAGTGTCCCTCGCCCTCTCCGAGCTTGGAGCCAGGCGCTTTCACCTCGTTGATGCTTCCGCTCTTGCCCTGGAAAGCGCTTCTGAAGCGCTAGCTTCGCTAGCACAGGCCGCCAGGGAATCCTTTTCTGTTAGCACAAGCGTGGCTGATATAGAATCACCCGAAGCCTTGCCTGTTGGGCTCTTTGGTATAGCCGTATTCGGCCACTGCCTCAACGAGATTGGCCGTGGAGAAGACAGAATAGCCAGGCGCCTGGCAATAGTGGAGAGAGCTGGCGCCTCGCTGTCTCCTGACGGTAGCATCATGATACTAGAGCCAGCCACCCTCGCCGCCAGCCGGGATGCCTTGGCCTTGCGTGATGCTCTTGTGGCTAATGGCTGGCGAGTCCTCGCCCCCTGCAGCTTTGGTGGACCCTGCCCTGCTCTTCGCGCCGGGCCAAACCATACCTGCCATGATGAGGCGACCTGGAACGTACCGCCAGGCGTACAGCGGCTGGCTGAAGAATCGGGGCTTGACCGCGATCTTATAAAGATGAGCTGGCTCCTCGTCGTTCCGCCGCTCGTCGTTCCGCCGCTCGTCGTTCCGCCGCTCGTCGTGCCGCCGGTCGGCGTTTTGAGCTCTGTTCCAGTGCCAACGAGTTCTGCGGCGGCTCAAGCCTACCGTGTTGTTTCGGCACCCATGCTCAACAAGGGAGGGAGGGTTCGCTACCTCATCTGCGGGCCAGGCGGGCGCTTCCCGTTTTCTGCCAGGAAGGATGATGAGGCTGCGCGCCAAGCGGGCTTCTTTTCTCTTGGTCGATACGACTTGATTCATATACACGAGCCTGAGATTCGTGAAGGAGGGTGGGGTTTCGCTACCAACACCCGCATCAATAAAGCCAGCGCTCTTGTAGGTAATGAAGGCTAAGGATTAGGATAGTTGCATGGGAATTAAGGCGGCAAGCTTTATAGGCTGGTCAAACACGGGTAAAACAACGTTTATAGAAGCCTGTGCCGCGAAACTCCATCAGCGTGGCATCCGGGTCGCTGCCGTCAAGTGTATCAGTCACGATGGAAGCTTTAACCTTCCCGGCAAGGATTCTACCCGCTTCTTTGAGGCAGGAGCCCAGGCAGCCCTAATATCCGAAACAGAGACGCATCGCATCAGCGTGACACCGTCGGAGTGGGGAGGGGCCTATGTCGAGTCTTTGTTTCCCGGTGTAGAGGCAGTGCTCATAGAGGGCAAGATTGTAGAAGGAGCCGTCAGGGTGCTTGTCGGAGGTGCTGCAAACGATAGCAGTAGTCTTAAAAAGCCTATGAGCGGCTTTGATGTCATTATTACAGAGCATCCCTGTTTGGTCGCAGATGCGCTGGCCGCAGGGCTAGCCGTATGCGCTCCCGGTGAAGCTGAAAAATTCGTCGACCAATACTTGATAGGAGGAACTATGGAAACGCGTGATGTAACAGTAAGCACTGGTGGTGTTGAGGTTCCGATAAATGGCTTTATCAAGGAGACTATAGAGAATGTCGTCCTTGGCCTTGTGAGGTCACTCAAGAAGACAAACCTTGATGAGGAGATTGTTATACGGATAGGGAAGAAGTCCTAGGTTAGTTCATTTTCAAAATTTATTATTTTGTTTCAACTCATTATACTCAGTTTCTAATAATGAATAAATTATCTGATCTAAGTAGCCTCTTTCGGATTTGTAATTCTGCCTTAATGTTCCTTCTCGAATCATGCCAAGACTCTCATATAGTTTAATTCCATCATAGTTATCTGGATATACATCAAGCCAGAATCTGTTCATTTTTAAACTCTCAAATGCGTACGTAATAACTCTTTTTATGGTTTCCTTTCCAAATCCTTTGGCTTTTCCTGTTATTACAATTCTTCCCGAGCTGGATATAAGCCTGTAATACAAGAAAAATCATAGAAAATTTCGCCAGGGTGATTCCCATCTTGTGAACCTACAAGGCACAAGTGGGAGAATATCGTAACCCTGGACAAATGAAATCATCTCTTCTATTGATTTCCAAAGACAGGTTTCTATGTCTAGCAAGCCTTATGTTGGCTTGTCTTCATTCTCTTCCTTGGTAACCTCCGCTTTCTGCTTCTTGCTGCGCGTGTCTATGCCAAACGGTATGTAGACATGGCATGTACCGATTACGCTTGTTAGTATTAACATAAGCACCACTATGCCCAGTACAATGGCAGCGGTGCCACGGAGCTGGCCATTGAGTATCATTGCCATGATTGCCACTGAAAGCGCAATGCGTATAACCTTGTCAAGCAGACCCATGTTTTTTTTCACAGTGTCCTCCTTTATTGAGGATACTGAATATAGGAAGAGAAGTAAAAAAATAGTGTTGTTAAGCTTGTGGGTGACAAAAGAGCATACTAATCGTTTACGGTGTTGTTTTTTGTTCGTTCAAGGCATTTTCTATAGCTTTTAAAAAGGCTTTGCTTGTTGTTGTAGCTCCAGATACCACATCCACATCGTTATTTTGTTCACTGATTATAGAGGCAAAGACGCCCTCTGCCATTTTGGCCTGTTTTGTATCCCCCGATGATAGCATCTGTATGGCTATATACTTAAAATTTTCAATCTGTACACTAACTTTATATGTCTGGTTGCTGTAAGTATATTCTCCATAGTATGTCCCATCTGGAATTGTTGATACTTCAATATGGTTAATTGCAAGTATTCGGGTTTTGTTTATGTCTTCCGTCCATGCAAGCGCTTGATACTAGTGTCACAAAGACCGCAATCAATAATGTATTAGCTATTCTCACAAGACACTCCTCGTAGATTCATTTCTCAATGAGTCTCAATACTCAATTCTACAGTACGTATTGTGGTCAATAAAAAGACTCGTAGGTCAAGGTATGGCGTGTTTGTAATGTTAAAAAAGGGCTGCCCAATAATTTGGACAGCCCAATCTAGACAAAATCTCTGGATCTACTTGTTGTACACTTCCAGTTTTCTATATTTGGTGTGCAGTAGCTTGTGGGCCTTGTGTCCGTTGGGTTCTCCGAGGAATGTCTCGTAGATCTGGCCTATGAACGGGTTGTTGTGTGAGCAGCGATAGGTGCTCTTCTCGTCATCTGAGTAGATACCCGCCATACGCTTCTGCCTAATTTCGTCGGTGGCTCCGTAGGGCTGGCCGCCACCGCCTATGCATCCACCTCTGCACGCCATAACCTCTATGAAGTGCCAGGGCACCTCCTTACCCTCGTCCTTGGCCTTCTTTACTTCCTCAAGCACGGCAGCGATGTTGCCCATCTGGTGAGCAACGGCTACGCGAACCTCTATACCCTTGATGTGTATACGGGCTTCCTTGATGCCTGACAAGCCGCGGACGCCGGTGAAGTTGACGTCCTTGAGGTCTTCCTTGGTTATGAGGTAGTAGGCAGAACGAAGGGCGGCTTCCATCACGCCGCCTGTGGCGCCGAATATGGTGCCGGCTCCGGTATACGGACCCATGGGGCTGTCGGCGTCTTCGTCTGGTAGGTTGACCAAGTCTATGCCGGCCTGCTTTATCATGCGCGCTAGCTCACGGGTGGTAAGGACGACGTCTACGTCCCGCTCTCCTGAGCTGTACATATCATCGTTGCGTCCTGATTCCCATTTCTTGGCAGTACAGGGCATGATGGCCACAGAGTATATCTTCTTGGCATCTACCTTGGCCTGGTCGGCCCAGTATGTCTTAATCATCGCGCCCATCATCTGCATGGGGCTCTTGGCGGTGGAGAAATTAGGTATCATGTCGGAATAATACTTCTCCATGTAGTCCACCCAGGCGGGGCAGCATGATGTGATCAGGGGCAACAATTCCTTGTTCTTGCCTGCGGCAAAGTCGGTGAAGCGTTTAACGAACTCGGTGCCTTCTTCCATGATGGTAAGGTCGGCCGAGAAGTTGGTATCAAAGACGACATCGAAGCCGAGGCGCCTCAGGGCGGTGTAAATTTTCTTGGTGATGACCGTTCCCGGCTCCAGGCCAAATTCTTCACCAAGAGCCACACGTACGGCAGGGGCAATCTGAACGACGCAGGTCTTGGCCTCGTCTCCACCCTTCATCAGGGCGTCCCAGACTTCCTGGGTCTGGTCGTACTCGTAGATGGCTCCCACGGGGCAGTGAGCAGAGCACTGTCCGCACTTGATGCATGGTCCTTCAGCCAGAAGTACGTCGGCCGCAGGGGCTATGCGCGTGCTCTCGCCACGGCCCAGGAACTCTATGGCCCAGACATTCTGCATCTGTTGACAGACGAGGACGCAACGACCGCAACGAACGCATTTGTTTGGATTGAGTATAAGCGAGTGAGTTGACGTGTCTATAGGCAGATCACGGAGACGCTTCTCAAAAGGCTGTTCGCGAACACCAAACTCTGCGGCGAGGGTCTGCAACTCGCAGGAACCGTTGCGCGGGCACTGGAGACAGTCGTCAGGATGTGTAGACAGGATCAATTCTATGACTGTCTTGCGAACCTGCACTATCTCGGGATCGTGGGTTATGACGCCCATGCCTTCTTCAATAGGTGTGCAGCAAGCCCTGAGCATCTTGGGGCTCTTCTCCACCTTTACTATGCAAATACCACAGGCCGCCCACGGGGGCAGATCATCGTTATAGCATAGTGTGGGGATCTTGACGTTTACCTTCTTGGCCGCTTCAAGGATGGTTGTTCCCTCGGCGACCTGGACGGGAATACCGTTTATCTTAGCGTTAACCATGGAGTCTACTCCTTATTTCTTGAGGACCGCATTGAACTTGCAGACCTTGAAGCACTCACCGCACTTTATGCACTTCGACTCATCGATGGTGAATTTAATGGTCTTGTCACCGGAGATGCAGTTGACCGGGCATTTACGGGCACAGAGGCCACACCCTATACAATTGTTCTTGTCGATGCTGTATACGATGAGATCCTTGCATTTTCCGGCTGTGCACTTCCTGTCGACTATGTGTTTTATGTACTCGTCCCTGAATCTATTGATCGTTGAAAGTGTGGGGTTTGGAGCCGTCTGGCCTAGACCGCAGAGCGAAGCCTTCTTCATGGCCTGGCCAATCTTCTCAAGCTTATCCAGGTCAGCCATCGTTCCCTGACCCTTGGTTATCTTGACCAGGAGTGCGTGCATCTGGTTTGTGCCGATGCGGCATGGCGAACACTTTCCGCATGATTCGTCTACGCAGAATTCCATATAGAATCTGGAGACGTCTACCACGCAGTCGTCCTCATCCATGACGATAAGACCGCCAGAACCCATCATGGAGCCAAGGGATGTGAGGCTCTCATAGTCTATGGGCAGGTCGAGGAACTCTTCGGTGATGATGCCGCCCGAAGGTCCGCCGGTCTGGGCTCCCTTGAACTTCTTGCCGTTCTTTATGCCGCCACCGATGTCGAATATTATCTCGCGGAGGGTTGTTCCCATGGGAACTTCTACGAGGCCTGAGTTTTTGATCTTGCCGGTAAGAGCGAAAACCTTCGTTCCCTTGCTTGTAGGGGAACCTATCTTGTTGAACCAGGAGGCACCCTTGGTGAAAATGACCGGAATATTTGCCCATGTCTCAACGTTGTTGATTATCGTCGGCTTGCCCCAGAGACCCTTGATGGCCGGGAATGGTGGGCGGGGTATGGGCATGCCTCTGTTGCCTTCTATTGACTGTAGCAGAGCCGTCTCTTCGCCGCATACAAAGGCGCCGGCACCGAGGCGTATCTCTATATCAAAGGAGAAGTCTGTGCCAAGGATGTTGTCACCGAGCAGGCCATAATCACTCGCCTGCTTGATGGCTATCTTGAGCCGCTCTATGGCCAGGGGGTACTCGGCGCGTATATAGACGAATCCCTTGCTTGATCCAACGGTGTAGCCACATATTGTCATGGCTTCTATTATAGAATGGGGGTCACCTTCTACCGTGGAACGGTCCATGTAGGCACCAGGATCACCCTCGTCTGCGTTGCAGACTACGTACTTCTGGTCGGCACTGACATGCCTTGAGAAATCCCATTTTCGCCAGGTGGGGAATCCTGCGCCACCGCGTCCACGAAGCCCGGATTCCTTGAGCTCGGCAATGACATCGTCGGGGTTCATGGTGAGGACCTTCTCGAGACCGGCGTAGCCGTCACGAGCTATGTACTCGTCGATATTCTCAGGGTTGATGATACCGCAGTTGCGCAGGACGATACGGTACTGCTTCTGGTAGAAGCCAATGTCTTCTACCTTTATGCGATCCTTCTGCTTCTCGTCGACATAGAGGAGACGCTTGACCTCGCGGCCCTTGATTATCTGCTCGGCTATTATTTCCTTGGCGTCCTCGGGCTTTACCTCGACGTAGAACGACTCGGATGGCAGGACCTTTACGATGGGGCCCTTCTCACAGAAGCCAAAGCAACCGGTTTTTACTATCTGGACGTCGTTCTTGACGCCCATAGCCTCGGCGTTGGCTATGAGTTCCTTGTATATTTCGTCTGATCGGCTGGATTCACATGCTGTGCCGCCGCAGACCAAAATAAAATGCTTGTATGCCATGATTTCGGCCTCCGCTCTATTTCTTGACGATATCGACCGCGGGTCGGTCGTAGATATGGTTCTCGACGAGCGTCTTGCCGACGACGTGCTTTATTACTATATCCCGGGCTGTCGAGCTGTCGACCTTGCCGTAGATTGTTGCCGGCATGCCGGGCATGACTATCTCTACCGTTGGTTCGACGTGGCAGAGGCCCATGCAGCCTGTCTGCCTGATGATGACGTCGGAGTGTAGATTGTTCTCATCGATCGTCTTTACAATCTCGTCAAAGGTAGTCTTGGCTCCGGCGGCTATTCCACAGGTGCCCATCCCGACGATTATCTGGATGTTCTTGCCTTCAACTTCTCTCTTGACCATGTCGCCCTTCTTCTCCTCACGGAGCTTCCGGAGCTGTTCAAGGGTCATCTTAGCCATGATAGTTCCTTTCATCTCGAGGCCTCTTGTGAAGCCAGAAATTCTCGGACCGATACCAGAGCGCCTGCGTCGGTCAGGGTGCCGACGGCCTCCAGTATCTCGGACCGCCTGATCTCGTAGTCTATATCGCCAGCTTGGGCCCGGCGATGCGCTAGTAGCTCATAGTCACCGTCGAAACACATCGCCGATAGAAACATGCCCGCTACATCGCCCAAAGGTGGCGTGTCGAGCGCATCGGCTGGAAAGCTAAACGATAGCCGCGTACCCTCGCCCTTGCGCGAGCTCAACGTATACGAACCACCGGCTAGTTCGAGCGATTGCAGGAGGAACGGAATGCCTAGTCCGACCTTCCTCCTCACGTGCTTGTGCCCGTCTGTATAGAACGGATCCTTGGCCCGCTCGAGCTCTTCCTCACTCATGCCCTTTCCGTCATCCTCGACCACTACGTCTACGCGTCCTTGTTCCTCAAAAACATCTAGCCGTATTGTCTTGGCGTTGGCCTCAACCGAGTTTTGTACCAGGTCGAGGAGGAAGTCGCAGATGGCGAAATGCATGATTTATCCGATATTCTTGTACTTGGCTATTATTTCTGGAACTTGGTCCTTGTTAAGCTTGCCGTATACATCGTCACCTACCATAAGAACAGGAGCCAGACCACAGCAACCGACACAGCGAACGGCGTCTATTGAGAACAAACCATCTTCCGTTATTTCCTGCCCTGTAATGCCAAGGATGCTCTCTGCTTCTTCCAGCAGATTCTGCCCACCCTTGAGGTAGCAGGCGGTGCCAAGGCAAATCGCCAGGCGATGCTTGCCCGGTTTCTTCGTCTTGAAGTAATGATAGAAGGTGATGACTCCGTAGATCTTGGCCAAAGGCATGCTAAGGTCCCTGGCCAGACGTTCCGCGGCTTCCCGTGGAATAAAAGTGAATTCCTGTTGTACGCGATGCAGTATCATGATCAAGCTGCCGGGCTTGTCCTTCCACTCGCGCACGAAGCTCTGGAGTTCTTTTGAGAACTCGATCTGAGCGACTGCCATTAGATTCCCCCCTTGTTTTACAACGATAAAAACATATCGATAGTATTGCGTCGGTAGTGTATCCGAGCATGTATCAAATTACAATCGCATAGCATACCGAGAGCATTTCTAATAATGAAACATTTTGATATTTGATAGTATTTATTTAGCCAGTAAAACACGGTACCGTAGATTTTGCAATTTATTTTAGCTTCTGTGGAGCATAGGAGCTAATAACAGATTGGAATAGGCCCGGCTTCATCACAGGCTTAGGCGCTTTGTATATGGAAAATCATGGGTATTAAGGGTATTATTGCATCATGGTACTAAAAGGTGTTTCCGATTCGTATACTGGTATAGTAGCGACGACGCAACCTGGCTTGCTGGCTTTCTGGGGAGCCATGTTGGCGTTTTCAATAGCCCTCCTTGTCTATCGCAGGAAGGCGACTCACTACGGTGCTATGGCCATGTTTTGTGGCCTTTCGCTTCTGGCTAGGCTCGTGCCATTTCTCCTGCCAACCATTGGCTTGCAGGCATTTCCCGTCGTATTGTTGGCCTTTGCCGCATCTCGTGTCGCCATGGGCTTCGTCATAGAAGGGCTCTGCGAGAAAAACATATCCAAAATTTGGCGATCCGCAACCATAGCAGTAGGCGGTATCGTTACCTTGGCAGCCATACTCAGCATTGTGCTGGGTGAATCATCATACATATCTATAGAACTTGGGGTCATGACGCTCTTAGCTCTCCACGCCTTGCTGGCGACTCCACTCATAGCAAGAACCAAGAAGGCTCCGGCAATGACCTGGCTCTTGGGAGGAGCCGTTCCCTGGGCCTTCATCTGGGTAGCCGCAGCCTTTGTAGGTTTGTCAAAGTTGTTCGGCCTAGGCCTTGTACAAGGCGCCCGGGAGTATGCTGCACCGGCTATAGCCGCCGCAGATGGCCTGATGGGCGTAGCCTTATTCCTCGCTACCATGTTCGAGTTGAGCAGTACAGAGCCATCTGCGGCACATCTGGATGAGTTTAATACCATGGTTGGCACGTCTATCAAGCGTTTTATACCTACCGAATTCCTTCAGCATCTAGAGAAGAAAGACTTCTTTGAACTGAAGCTAGGCGACCATGTAAAGAAGGAAATGACCATTTTCTTCTCAGACATACGGGCCTTTACGGAGATGTCTGAGCGGCTCACTCCAGAAGAGAGCTTTGCCTTCATCAATTCTTACCTGTCTCGCGTAGTGCCAATAATAAACCAACGAGGTGGATTTGTTGACAAGTACATGGGAGACGGCATCATGGCCCTGTTTGAGGAAAACGGTGGGGCCGACCAAGCTGTTGAAAGTGCCGTCGAGATGCAGGGCAAGATGATAGAGTATAATGGGCACAGGGCCAAGGTTAATTATAAGCCTATATCCATGGGCATCGGTATCCATACAGGCACCCTGATGCTCGGTGTGGTAGGCGTTCCCGACAGGATGGAGGGAACCGTCATATCAGATGCGGTCAACCTCTCCTCTCGCCTGCAGAGCATAGCCAAGGCATTCAATATTCCCTTGGTCATAAGTGAAAGAACATTCATGCAGCTCGATGATCCGGGCAGGTACAAGTATCGTTTCATCGGCAAGGTACGGGTCAAGGGCAAGGATGCTCCTGTATCCGTCTTTGAGATTTTTGACGGCCTGCCAGAGGAACAGTTCGAGCGCAAGATGAAGTCTAATACATTCTTTGAGCAAGGCATGATGGCCTACTACCAGAAGGACTATTCTCAGGGCGTGTTCTACTTCAAGAGAGCCCTGGAGACGGTACCGGACGACGGAGCCTCTAGGTTCTATCTAGAAACCTGTCTTAGAAAGGCCATGTCTGTGAAGGCTCTCGAAAAATGAACAAAGAAAAGACACTTGATTTCGGCGTAGACTGGTATCCAGAACAATGGTCAGAACAACGCTGGCAGGAAGACGCCAGGCGTATAGCCGGCTATGGGTTTGACTGTGTGCGTATCATGGAATTCGCCTGGTCAATACTGGAGCCGGAGCCGGGGCGATTCGATTTCTCCCTCTTCGACCGGGCTATTGCCGTGCTCGCAGCCGCCGGACTCGATGTGATATTAGGTACGCCAACGGCCACGCCTCCACAGTGGCTGCGTGATGAACCTGTGTTCCGTGTTTCTGCAAACGGAGCTCGGCATGAATACGGCACACGTCGTAACGTGTGCTACAACGCCCCTGCATACATGAAGGCTGCTCGCCGTGTTGTCAATGCTGTTGCGGATCACTATGGCTCCGATGATAGAATAATAGGGTTCCAGGTTGATAACGAGATTGGGCACGAGGGTTCTGACCGCTGTGTCTGCGAACACTGCAAGAAGGCTTGGCCGCTATGGCTGTCAGATCGATACGGCACCATAGAGGCTCTTAATGATGCCTGGGGTGCTGTCTTCTGGAATACCAGCTATGCCCGTTTTGATCAGGTTCCTGTAGCCTCTATCCAGCCATCTACCGTTCAGAACCCTGCCTTGGTTCTAGATTACGATAGGTTTTGCTCAGAATCGGCAGAGCGTTTCGCGCAGGAGCAGACGGTCTGCCTCAGGGCCAAGGCCTCTCCAGGACATTGGATTACAACAAATCTGTTTCCTCCGCCTCTTTCAAACACCATAGATATGGAAGCCTTGAGCGATGGTATGGATTTTGTCTCCTGGGACAACTACCCCGTATGGGGAGACCAGGATGAGCCATTACCCTGGCAGTTCAACGCCACGGCTCAAGCCTATGTACGCGGTCTGAGGGATGGAGTCCCCTTTACGGTCATGGAGGAGATGTCAGGCTTTCAGGGCCATGTCTGCCTGGGTTACCTGCCGCCTGAACGACGTGTCGCCTTGTGGGCAGTCCAGGCCATAGCACGAGGAGCCAACAGGATAGTCTTCTTTCGCTGGCGTACGGCGCCCTATGGTCAGGAGCAGCTATGCTATGGCCTGTTGGACAGTGACAATAGAGAGACTGAACGCCTGCGTGTTATCAAGTCGATGATGGATAGGGCCAAGAAGGAATTATCATCCTTGGCCGCCACGAAGGTAGACAGCCCCGTGTGTGTCGCCTACTCCAAGGATGATGCACGCCTGCTTCGCGAACAGTACCTGTCAAAAGGCCTCTGCTTCAGGGTGTCTCCGACTATACAGGCGGGCTACGACCGTGAGGCGGCCGCCTGGTTTGCACCCTACGCTACCCTTGGGATTGGGGCAGACATATCGTCTACACGTTCTATCGACATGGATCGTTACAAGGTAATATCGCTGCCGTTGTACCAGATGGCAGATCCAGTTCTGGTAGAGAGGCTTGGTGTCTGGGTAGATTCTGGAGGCACCCTTGTTCTTGGGTATAGGGCGGGAGCCAGGGATACTAGAAACAACAATATCGACATGCCGCTTCCCGGGCTTTTTTCCGAGCTTGCCGGTCTTACCGTTCCGCGATTCGAGTCTCTTAACATGACGAGCGCAAAGTTGCGGGTGGGACTCGTTCCTGGCCGTGGGAACGTCTGGGCCGATATCATAGAGCCAGAAACGGCTGTACCCGTTGCTACATGGACAGACAGAGAAAAATTCTACCGTGGCTTTCCGGCTGCTACCGTCAACCGCGTCGGTAAAGGCCGGGTCTGGTACATAGGCACGAGCCCCGATCCTCTGGCAATGCTTAGCCTGTACCGCCGAATTCTAAAGGAAGCCGGCCTGGCACCTCGCTTTGCCGGAGGCGACATTGAATCTATCCTGCGTAGCGATTCTGAGGGTAGGACTTGGAGGCTGGTACTCAACCATTCGCCTGTGCGTCGATGGGCTTACGGTGTACGCCTGGCGCCTTGGGGCTGGGCTAAGCTGCCCATGGGTAGATAAGTCCAAGATAAGGAAGCGATACAGAGAATAAGAGGCAAGAATAAGGTAATCTTTTTGGATTAGCCTCTTTCCTGCCTCATATACTCGTATCCTCTTCGTTGGTATTTGTGTATCAAACTTCGTTTATGGCAGGTTGGCCATCAGGTCCTTGGCTACTGCATCTCTAGCCACCTGTAGCAGGGCCGCGCGCTTTGCCGAAGCCTCGTCTGAGGCTACGCTTATGGCTGTCTTTTCTACGCTATAGAGGATAATACCGGTAGAGAATTCTACACAACGAACGGTCATCCTGGCCGTTGCCTGCCACATAGAACCGTCCTTGACAGAATTCTCTATCTTGGCAACACCGTAGATGAGGCGGGCTAGACCGCTGCCGTATTGCTTCTTGGCAGCCTTGAGTACGGCAGCATCATCGAGAACGGATACGATAGCCGCATCGATGGGGGCAAGCCCTGTCTTATATTTTTCCTTGGCAAGTGTCTCGAAGAGGCCACCTTGAGCGACAGATGTAGACGCAGGTCTTCCATTATCACCTATGTCTATGACGACAACACCTGTTGGAATGCTGCGGGCGGCGGAGGCTATGACGTAGTCGAATGAAACCGATCTTCGAGCCATGTCGTCGGCTGTAGCCTCTACGAGCGTACTGTAAGCCGCCGGTATCTTGTCCAGGAGTTCCCTCGTGGAGTCGAGGTTAAGGGAGAAGTTCAGGGTGGCCTTGCCTACGAAGTCAGGAGGAGGTGGCAAGAAAGACACCACGCCTTTGTCATCTGTCATGGCACGCTCCGTCTTGCTTACAACACGGCCGGAGGATTGCCGACGCTGGTAGCTGACATAGAGCTCGGCTCCAGGGATGCCTAAAGCCTGCTCGCCTTCTCCATACACGAGCCTGGCTTGGAAGGGCTTAGGGATGTCCCTGCCCAGTGAGGCACTCGTAGGTGCGTCAACGCGTATGAAGCGCAGCTTGCCAAGGACCGATCGTGCCTTGTTTATAGTGCGCTCAAGCTTGATGCCAGCATTGTCTATGTCTGAGCCTGAAGCCGCGACGGCGGCCTCTATATAGAACTTTATGGCATCGAAGTGCCTGCCGGATTCGGCTGCGGCGTCTCCGGCAGCCTCAGGCTTGGCTACTGCATCGACCTTCTCCTTGAATACAGCGGCTATTCTAGCCTTTTCCTTGTTAAGGTCTGTGGTAACGTATTGAGCCAGAACGTATACGGTGACCATGGAGCCATCACGAACCACGTAGCGGTCTTTTATTGAAAAACCCGATACCTTGCTTGAGCCGGTTTGCTTGACGACGCTGGTGACGTCTGCCGAGTAGCTATCCAGGGTGCCTTTGGCTACACCGGTCGTCGCGACGCTTATGTCTACGCCCATGTATCGTGTTATCTGAGAGATGAGACCGAGGGCGGCATCTTCGGTGGCCAGGGCCGTATCACCCTTGGAATCGGAGGAGGAGGCGACAAAGTAGGTATTGGTCGCGTCTGCCGACGGCGTTGTAAGCGTCCACTCGGGAGCCTGTCTTGTTTGAGGGCCCGTGGTACATGCCGCAAAAAAAATGCTGGCGAGTGCCACCATGGTTATTCGCATCGCTTTGATCATCGATTCCTCCTGCATAACTTTTATTATAGTATAAAGGTTGGATGGACGTTCTGGAAGACGATTCGCAGGCTAAGCTTCCATTCATCTGCTTTTTTATAAAAAGCATCCTCGGCCTTATGCCGAGGATGCCTGGAAATCAGTAGTAGAAATTAGAACCCTTCGTAGAAAGCGCTCTGTACGGCGTCTATGGCTCTCTGCTTCTCGGGTGTCTTGGCGACCTTGGCCTCAGATTCATTCAGGTACTTGTTAAGCTGGGTCTCAAGAACGGTCTTGTCTATCGTATAAATCTTTATGACACGGTAGATGCGGCGATCGACCTCTGCCTTTGTCTTGGCACCGGGCTTGTAGTACTGGAGATAGACCCACCAGTCAGGACCGGCCATGAAGCCGGAGAATCTGGCCTCAGAAACGGTCTTCACGACGTTCTCGAAGTATTCAGTAAGCTGATCGCGGTCCCCTACCTGTGCTCCGGCAAACTTGGCCTGGACGCGGGTAGAGAGGTAACGTGCTATCTGAACGGGGGCATCCATATTATCCATGGCTGCCAGGGTTCCTTGCTTGCTCTGGCCCTCTGAATCGAGGACTATGACATACTTGCCCTTGTATTCGGCAAGTTTCTCAACACCACTCGCTCCGTCTTCTATATATGACATGGTCCAGGCGGGTACGGCGGCGCCAAGTGCGGTGCCCTTGTGCTCGAGGACATCGGGCGTGAGCACGGTGTCAGCAGGAGCAGGGCCTGTTGCTGCAGGCTGGCTTGCGCACGAAGCAATAGCAAACACGGCCAAGACTACAAGGAGAGCGATAAGAATCTTCTTCATAATAACCTCCTTAAAGGTTTTTCGATGATATGGAGCGTTGGCTAGCGCCTTTCGCTCTGTTAAAAACTATGTCAAAGGGTTGATGCCCTCATGACTCGATATATCACAATCCAGTATTGAATGTAAACAATTTACCCCTGCTGAACACGAGGTACATATCGAGGAGACCCGCCCTATCGGCGGCATCGTACATGGCATCTTCCAGCTTATCCCTCGATTTGAAGGTGTAGAGCGCCAGTTTAGTCTCAGCGGGAGAGTATGAAACATGTTCTACCTCACGGACGACCTTGGCCAGAGCCCGGCGAAGGGTGCTTATCTGTCTTGAATCAGGTGTATTCTGGAGCACTACCTCGTAGCGGATGCCGCGAGACATGGAGTTTTTGACGAGAACCTTGGTTTGATCGGTCATCTTTGGCATGGCAGACCAGACCGATGCGGCGACGGCGTTGCCTATTGCAGACTGGCTCGATGAGGTGCTCATCACCTGTGGGCTCTGGAATGCTACCGAACCTAAGAGCTGGGCGCTTGAGGTATCATAAATCTTCATGGAGCCCTGGGCCGTGGCGTAGAACTTGCCCCCGGAGGCGGAAGGCGTCGTGTTAAACGATATTTCTACATACACGTCTGCATTGTATTTCTGTGCCAGGTATTGGATAAGGTCTATAGACCCTCCCGTTTCTGCCTGGTATGCCGACTGCTGATCCCTCTTGTTCTTTTCTATCTGGTCAAAATCGACGACTGACAGACCCAGTTTCTCAAGTAGATAGCGGTTAGCCTGGTTCACGGCTACCTTGGCTGACTGGGCATCTATACCGGCCGCTTCGTCGTAGTACACCATGTACTGCAGCCGTGCCAGATAATTATTCAGGAAGGCTTCTTCTTCAGGGGTCATGACGCCGGGAGCCGGGGGCACTGTGTCTACAGTATCTGCAGGCTCGACGGGTGTTGTGGACGCCGTCGCCGTGGTGGAGGAGTGTGTTGATGACGACGAAGTGCTCGCTTGGCCACCCTGTACGAGGGCTATGGCCCTATCCTTGGATGCCTGGTTGGGATTGGCCGCTGGAGACTCGCTAGGTGGCTGTGTTTGGGCTGGAGGCGAGCCGGCGCACGAGGCCAACAGTGCAAGACAGGCTATACACACATAGAATACTTTTCTCATACGTTTCCTTCCACATCGTCAACATGATTACTATAACGCGAGTGGCTCATGAAAACAGCATGGCTAGCGCATTTTTTAGGATGCGTTCCATGCCAGAGCACTCGTTTGCACCTCGGAGGTGAACCACTCAGTCTTGATCTCTTGTGCTCTCAAGTTTGATCGTGTTTGAGGCGTCAAGGGTTTGATCTGTATCTGATCCCGGTGTACTAAGCGTCTGCATGGTGCCGGAACTAACGAGCATGGTTTTGAGTATCGATACAGAAACATTGCTAAGGCTCGCCGCGGCCGCGCCCACTGAGACAATCGAAAGGCGCGATTCATCACTGGCCTGGAGTGGTATCAGAACCCAGCCACCATCTGTACCATATACCCGCAAGCCGTCCTTTGAAGATTCTATGGAGACAGATACTCTGGATGTTTCTGGCAGGGACAGGAGCAAGGGAGCCGGAGCCGAAGCCGCTCCGAGCGAGACGTGGCCATTCGAGTCAATGAGCAGCCTGGAGTCATCATCAAGGTTGAGGGAAACAGCCGCCGTGCCAGAAATGAGCTCGTAGGAAAGTGTCACTCCTTGCGACGAGAGCCTAAGATCATCAATAAACAGGCTTGAGTCCGATGGTAGGCTAAGACTGCCGTTTGATACCCTGGCCAGCCCCTCTAGGCTCATTCCTCTATCTATGTGCCCACCTTCGAAACCGCTGGCTGTCAAGAGAGACTCGCTCTTTGAGGCTGTTTCAGACAACAGGAAGGCTGGATACGGCCCTTCCAGGATACGGAGTTCGTCGTAGATTGCCAGGTAGCCGCCGATTCCGGCTATGGTGCAGGCGCCTGGCCTGGAGGAGAAGAGATCCGAGCCCAGTATGCCACGTCCCGCGGCTTGCTCGTCTATATAGAAGGCCACGCTAGCCTTGTTGCCCTGGGGCGCAACATAGATGGCCAGACGAGTAGCGCCAGACCTGAGTGCTTGTGAGGCGGTTATCCTGGATGATCCAGCCGCAATGAATGGGTAGCCATTTTCAATGCCTATGACAATGCCAGGTTCACCGTTCTGTCCGGTCGTCGTCAGAAGCGTGCCTGAACCCCTGCCTTGAGTATTGGGAGCCGGGGCTAGCATGAGCTGGACGCTGAAAGGGGCCAAAAGGCCTGTTTCCTTGCTTGTAGGTAGCAATGAGGATGACGACTGTACACCATTGCCATCACCCATCAGGTATCCAAAGCCTGTGGGGTAGGTCTCAAGATAGGGTATGCCTATGACTACAGGATTGGTCGTTCCCGACATAGAGCCGCCGACAGAGAAGTCTCCGTCGAATGAAAGACGGGACCAGACGCTGAGTGGCTGTATAGAATCGAGAGTTGCCAATTCCGATGAAGGAATAAGACGAGCTTCTACCTTCGATAGTGGCGCAACGGCATGTCCGGCCGGAGGCTGGAATGGAAAAATCTCGGCCTTAACCAGGTAGACGCCGTTGGCCTTTGGGGCTCTCCAGGCTAGGCGGTCATTGAGTTCTGATACAGAGCCCACTGCCTTGACGGAGCCATCTATGCTCCAGCGAATCCAAGGATCGAGACCTTCGGGGAAAGAACCTTCCAGACGAAGCAATGAAACCTCGTTAGGAATCACACGGCCAGGATAGACGGCCAAGGCAGACTGGGGAATGGTGGTGTCGAATATCAAAATGGCGGTTGTGTTGTTAGAGAGCGGAGCTCCGGCCGTGTTTCTAAGCGTAGCCTCTACGAGGTAATACCCGTTGCCGAGTTCAGGCAGGGTAAATGGAGGAATGTCGTTTGAAAAATTCTTGACGCGTATGACACCCTCTTCTGGGTTCGTGGCGGTGCTAAAGGTGATGCTGGCGACTTCTTCTCCATCGGTTTTTAGGAGTCTGAGGAGAAGGGACGTGGCGTCGGGAGCGCCGTCCATGCCACTGACTGACGTTCCAAGGGGCTTTGATAGAGACAACCTGGCTCCCGAGGCTATGGGAGCCATATCCTGAGAAAAGGTGATCGTGTACATCGATCCTATCTCATCGTCTGTAAAGAGCGTGTTTCCCAGGTCGCACGAGGCAAAACCCAAGACTGCTATGAGAATTATGGTAACTCGTAGACGCATGGTGTGACTCTGCATACTCGTATCCAACAATAAGTATAGCACTTTAGTGCTGTGCTAACAAGAAGTATCAAAAAAAACCAGCCTTGGGAGCGGCGAAGGGTCCTTAGTGCTTTCGGGACTCGTATACGGCCCTGGCTATGGGCACGCGACGACCCATTCCAAAGGCCCTCGGAGAGATCTTGAGCACGGGCGCAGCCTGACGGCGCTTGAATTCGGCCCTGGCGCTCATGGTTATGATGCGGCGGACGAGGGCATCGTCGAATCCTTTGGCAATGATGTCGTCGGCCGAAAGGTCATCCTCGATGTACAGCCTCAGGACCGCATCCAAAAGATCATAGGGTGGCAGTGAATCCTGGTCGAGCTGCTCGGGCCTGAGTTCAGCCGATGGTGGCTTATCCAGTATTGCTCTGGGCAATATGCCGTCCCGGGCATAGATTCGTTCGCACAAGGCGAATACTTCTGTCTTGAGGAGGTCGCCTATGGGTGTCATCGCACCGCACATGTCGCCATACAGGGTGCAGTAGCCTAATGCCAGCTCACTCTTGTTGCCTGTCGTCAGAAGTAGGGAATCAAATTTGTTTGACCAGGCCATCAGTATGTCTCCGCGGATCCTGGCCTGTAGGTTCTCCTCGGTCAGGTCGAAGGCAAGGCCCTTGAAGTGGGGCTCCATTGTCGTAAGGAAGCTGGAGAAGGGTCCTTCTATCGATATTGTTTCTAGCCTGCAACCCAGATTGGCGGCTAGCTTGACGCTGTCGTCTATTGACCCGGGGGATGAGAAGCGTGAAGGCAGTGCTATGCATGTCAGGTTCTCGGCTCCTATGGCCTTGGCCGCTATGACGGCGACTATGGCCGAGTCTATGCCCCCCGACAAACCTAGATGGGCTTTTTTAAAACCGCACTTGCGCATGTATCCACTGACACCCTCTATCAAGGCACGTTCCAGCTCGTCCCAACGATCAGGGACGACATAGGGTGTAGTCTCTTGTTCCGCCGCCTTCTCGGTGTCGACAATGAGCAGGCCTTCCCCGAACCCACCCATTGATACGAGTGTGCCCTTGTTGTCTACCAGAAATGAGCGGCCGTCGAATATGAGGGAGTCGTTGGCACCGGCCATGTTGCAATAGGCCACCGGTATGGAGCCTGAACGAGCCAGCTCGGAACACAGGCTTATACGGAGGCCCAGCTTGTCCATTTGATAGGGAGATGCAGACGGGACGATTAGTATATCAGCCCCGGCATTCAGAAGTTCCTTGGGTGGGTCCACCGAGTAGCGCATGCCCGGCACCGGCTCTGTCTCTCGCCAAAGATCCTCGCATATCGCGAAGCCTATGCGTTTGCCGCGGTACTGAAAGACGCGGCGTTCGCTGGCTGGCTCAAAATACCTCGCCTCGTCGAATACGTCATAGCTAGGTAGTAGGCTCTTGGCCTGTTCAAAGACTATCTGTCCATCGAGTATCACCGACAGGGAGTTTGTAAGGGGGCGACCCCTGCCTGTATGGTTACGACCTATATGGCCGACGGCTACAGCAATACCCTGAGGCAAGGTCTCCTTGAGACGCTGCAATGCCATCGTGTCCTGCCTGGCAAGGCTTGGCTGGTCTAGCAGGTCCATGGGCGGGTATCCACACAGACACATCTCCGGAAAGACGATGATGTCTGGGGCGCTCGCTGCGGCCTTGCGTACTGCACCCAGTATTCTGTCTATATTGCCAGGAAAATCACCGACGACGGCATCAATCTGGCACAACGCTAGCTTCATGCATACTCCGTTCGGCGGGCTCTCAGGCTTTGGCGCCAGCCTTGCGCCCGATCGAGCGCCATAGTACACTGCAAGCGTGAAAAAGACAACGTTGGTCGTTCCCGCAGGGAGCGCTCGAGTAGAAGCATTCATCGCAGAGGCTAAGGTTTCTGGTCGCGTTAGCGCTACCCTGGGCATAGTCGAGCCAGGCCTGCCCAAGGCAGATGCCGATACTGACGATCCAAAAGCGGGTACAAATTGTGTGCCGTGGAACCCCCTGTCGTTTGCCTCGGCGAGGGCCGCCATCCTGGAGGCCGAGACAATGCTTGGTGGGCGGCTGGATGAATTGCTTATAGTCGCCGACCCCCCGCCTGGCGCTACGAGCCTGGAGCAGGCTACTCCCAGGGATATAGAGCGCAGTGCCCTGGAATGGGCCGCGGGCTATGCAGAGTTGATACGTGAGATGGCGAAGCGCATGATAGAAACTGGTAGTGGGACCATAGCCCTCGTCGTCGTGCAGGCAGATCGTGGCCCTTTGGGGTCCATTGCCGCCGGAGCCCTGGCAGGCTTGGCCGAGAGCCTTGTCTGCGCTGGCTCGGTTCCGGTTCGATACATAGGAGTCAACGACGAGTCTGGACAGCCGGATCTTCTGGCCAGACACCTGGTCAAGACCCTGGATGATACAGGCAGGGATACAGGCAAGCTGCAGCGTTTTAATGGCCGGGGCGGATTGTTCGGGCGCTAAAGGTTTGAACCGGCGGCCTGATCGTCGATTCCTGTATAAGCTAAGGAGGCGAGCGTGGCCAAACACAGGGTGAGGCGATTCGGAATCCTGACAAGCGGGGGCGATTGTCCCGGTTTGAATGCCGCCATCAGGGGTGTGGCCAAGGCGGCTACAGGCCTGTACGGCATGACGGCCGTCGGCATATCCAATGGCTATAGAGGTCTCATAGAGGGTGATGCACGCGAACTGTCGAATGATGATTTTTCAGGAATACTAACCCAGGGTGGCACCATTCTAGGTTCTTCCCGCGAGAAACCTTTCAAGGCCAGGGATGACGGTTCATCCGACGCAGAATCTGTTCAGGACAAACCAGAGCTGATCATGGAGAATGTTTCCCGCCTGCAGCTGGACGCACTCGTCGTGCTGGGCGGCAACGGCACCAATACGACGGCCCATCTCCTTGCACAAGAAGGATTGAACGTCATTGGCCTACCCAAGACAATTGACAATGATATATGGGGAACAGACGTAACCTTTGGTTTCCACTCGGCCATGGAGATAGCCACCGAGTCTATAGACAGGCTGCACTCCACGGCTCATTCACATAATAGGGTGATGGTCATAGAGCTGATGGGGCACAAGGCAGGATGGCTGGCTCTCTATGCAGGCATAGCCGGTGGCGGAGACGTGATTCTAATCCCTGAGATACCATACGAAGCCGCAGCCGTTGCTCGCGACATAGAGAGACGCTGCGCCCAAGGCAAGCAGTTTTCAATTGTCGTGGTTGCCGAAGGGGCCTTGTCAAAGGAAGAAGCCGCTCTGTCAAAGAAGGATAGGAAGAAGTTCAGGGAGAAGATGCCGTTTCCTAGCATAGGCTACCGTGTTTCCGCGGAGATACAGGCTGCCACAGACATGGAGACGCGGGTGACGGTGCTGGGGTACCTCCAGCGCGGCGGTACGCCAAGCCCGTATGACAGGGTGCTGGCAACAGCCTTTGGTACCGCTGCGGCAGGCCTCCTGGCCGATGGTCGTTTTGGCATGATGGTCGCCATGAATGGCGCATCTATTGGCACCGTACCCCTGGCACAGGTGGCTGGAAAGACAAAAACCGTGCCGACCGACAATTTTATGCTCGACACGGCACGGCATGTTGGGACATGCTTTGGAGACGAAGATTGATATCAGCGTTTCTTTAGCTTCTTCTTGGCGTTAGAAATCCGTGCGCGTTCCGATTCAGCCAGCTTGAGCAACGATGCCTGTCGTCGTGTAATCCTATACCTGAGCAGTATGAAGCCAAGACCACCTAGCATCATGAGGAAGCACAAGAGCTGGCCCATGGAAAAATTGAGCGGAGTCGTAAAGACGTGTATCGATGCGCTTGGGTCTCCCCACTTGATGATGTATCCAAGTTCTGCATCCGGTTCCCTGAAATATTCTATGAAGAAGCGAACAAGGCCATAGCCAAGGATGTAGGCGCCGGTAGCGAAGCCTGTGAATGTCTTCCGTGGCCTGACAAGGAACCAGAGTACCAGCCATAGGAATATGCCTTCAAACAGAGCCTCGTACAGTTGGGATGGATGCCGGGGCAGATTGACCATGGCTCCTTCCAGCGAGATGCCTGCCTTTACGGCTATCTCTCGCACCCAGTCTATGTTGGTGGGGAATTGTCGTGCTCTTGGGAATACCATGGCCCAGGGGGCGGCACTGGCCTTGCCCCATAGCTCGGCATTTATGAAGTTGCCAAGGCGTCCGAAGGTGTAGCCCAGCGGTACCGAGACGGCTATCATGTCGGCCCACTGCAGAAAATCAAGGCGCCGCCTCTTGGCGTATGCAAAGAAACCGACTATGGCTCCAAGGAAACCGCCGTGGAACGACATGCCCATGAAGCCGGTAAACTGTCCACCTTCACCAAAGGGCCAGAAGATGAGCCATGGCTTGCGCCAGTAGATGCCACTGGGGTCATAGACAAGGGTACCAAAGAGACGTGCTCCGATGATCAGGCCTACTATGCCGGTCAGAAAAAAACCCGATATGTCATCGTCAGAAAAATCAAGCTTTTGCTGTCTAACCTGGTATTTGAAGAGGAGATAGCTTATGCCAAAGGCCACGAGGTACATGAGGCCGTACCAACGCAATGGAAACTGAGGCAGGAATGGCAGGATCTCTGGATGGACCCATGATGGAAATTGAACGGCACCGAGCATACTGTCCTCCGGTCTAGCACGAGTTTCGTCGCTGAAACTATACCCACTTAAAAGACTCGACGCAACGACTGCTTGTCTCTTACGGTAGTGGCTGCTCGACTATTCGTCCTAGCTGGGGGTCAAAGGTGTAGACGACCTTCTGTTTTGTCTGCCGTATCTCATGGAAACGATTATGGCTTTCTAAGACGACGCCTGCGAAGATTGAACCACGAACGACTATCTCTGCGGGAAAGTGTTCCTCAAACTTTTCTCTAAGCTCGAAGACCCGCATCGATCGTTTTTCTAATAGCTTTATGAATTTCAGCTTGTCGGCCCTGGATTTTTGGAGATCTACACCCAGCTTCTCCTGTTCACGCATTGTCTTGTCTGCCTGGAGTATCATGGCCTTGACCCGTTCTACCTCACGCTCTTCTGCCTCTATGGTGTCCTGGACAAGGTAATCCTGGCCAAAGGAAACCTGGGTACGAGCTCCGTTGGCTGAGCCCAGGTTCTGAACCTCCATGCCCTTGCGGACCCGGCAGAGGCCGCCAATGAGGTGACCCTTCTCACCGAGGAGATGGAGGCGACCATTTGTCTTGATGTTGCAGAGGAGGGCCGAATTCTTGAGCGTTATATCCTCTACGGCGAGCAGCATGGCCTGTTCTGCGAATGAAGCCTCTATTGTAGTCCTGGAGCGAATGGTTCCTCGCTTGGCTCCCTTTATGCCCTCGCTTATCTTTATATGGCCTTCGGCTGAGAGGAGTGCTGCCTCAACGGCTCCCGTTACCAGGATTGCACCACCGGCTATTATCGAGTAGCCCGTGAGTATGGTTCCCGTTACGGCGACGGGGCCAGGAAAGCGTATGTTGCCCGTGGCCGGTCCCACGTCACCCTTTATCTTGTGGGTTACAACGATGGAGAGGCTGTTCTTTTCAAAGCTCAATTCGCCACTGCATCCAGCCTTGAGAATCTTGTCTCCATTCTCCTTTGTCTCCTCGACTATGGTGTCGTCGAAGCTGGGTGGAGCCGACACCCGGGGATCTACGGGGGCGGGGATGACACCACCGAGTACGTCGACGCCGTCCTGGCCTTCCACGCCAATGGCCAGAAGTTCCAGGAGAATTTGTCCCTCTACCACTATGGTGGAGCGGTCCTGGTTCTTGTAGTCGGCTGATCCATCGGAGCGGACGGTGACCGCGGCTCCCGAGGCAAGGCGGACTATCCAGTTGAGTCTATAGCCTCCGGCCGGTATCGGCTCGGTACCCTTGGCGATTAAAAGGTTAGAGACCGGCTGGCCATCGCGGGCCTGGGACAGGGCTGAGCTCAGGGCCTTCATGTCTATCTCGGCATTGACCCCGGCCTCTGCTATCGATTCTTGAGCAAGTTCAAGCGTCAGCTCGCGGCCGAGCCCGTACCCCCGCTCTATGGCAAGCGTAGCGCTCATGCCGTCTTCTGCTATGGTGACCGCGACCTTGGCGTCCCTGTAGGGCAATACCCTGGCCATGGTCATGCCTTCCTCGGCCGACAAGAGGAGGAGGCCATCGTCCTGGCTCTCTATGGAACCCTGTGATACTCGTATGTTCTCATAGACCTTTATCATGGGGTCGTTGCCCTGGGTGGCTGGAATGACGTTCCCGAACACGTCCATGCCGGCTTGGCCTGCGACAGGCATGCTGAACCTGGCTATCTCCTGGCCTTTCTTGACCAAGGCAATTCTTTGTACCTTTGAAAGTGGAAAGTCATCCAGGTTTCCGGCAAAACGCGACAGGTTGGGAGCCTTCTCAAGGAGGGAGACATAGTCATCAAACTGAGCATCGGCAAGAAACGCGACGCTACAGACCAGGGTCCTATCCTTACCCTTGACGGGGTTTCTGCCCTCGGCAAGAGGATAGTCAAGGAGGTCTGTCTCGGTACCCTTATGAAAGGCGATGACATCGGCCTTGAGTCTGTCTACCTTGACGCCCTTGAGCTTTAATCCTGCCAGAGCCGCACTGACCATAGACAGTTCCAGTGTCTTTCCCCTGCCACGACCCTTGAGAACCGTCAGGGTAGCCTTGATCTTGTCAGGCGATATGTCGACGCGTGCCGATGCGTTTCTGTCGATTGACAGGCTGTAGTCTACGAGGTTCTGGCCACTCCTGGTGGCACGCATCAGGGCCGCCGAGGCTTCCTCCAAGGGTATAAGGTTCTCGCTAGCCTGGCCAAGAGCCACGGCTTCTGCCAGTATGGCTTCGGCGTCAGGCGGTGGCAGACGTTTGTCACCGGGCTGGTAATCCAGGAGGACTGTGGAACCATCCTCTGAAAGCTTGATGCTGTATTCCCCAGCGCCAAACGGAACAACATCTGCCCAGCGCTCTCCTACACGGACGAATCCGGCCATCTCTGTCGTGACTATTCCTTTTTCACGCGCAAGACCCTTGCCTAGATGGAATATCGTTTCATCTGCCTGTGGAGGTGGCATGGGTTTGCCAAAGATTGTCTTGCCCGGCTTGCCTGTCCTGGCGGGGTCTATGGAAGCCACGCGCGTGCCTTTGGCTACCCAGAAAAAGAAGTGCACCCTGGTGTCAACGGCTACGGCTTCTTTAACCTCAACCTTCTCTGTCTCTACAAGCTTTTCTTCCTTGGCTTGCATGAAGGGTAAGGCGCCAGGCTTCTTTACTATTCGTTCGCTGACTCGTTTGTCTGTACGTATCCTGAAGAGAGCGGGCGGCTCGGCCTCTGCCACCGTGGCATCGGCGAATGGTGCGTATTCTTCAGGCGTCTGTATGTCTACCCACTCGGCGCTCTCGGGGAAGCCGGTTTCTGGAGCCTGGCCCTTGGCTACAATCTCGATCGATTCAGAGCGAGCCTTGGAGAAGACTTGGAATATTTCTTCTATCCTTCGATTAGGAACATTGGGTACATGTGCCTCGGCGAGTAGCTTTAGTATCTTATCGATTGTCCACGCAGGCCCATCGGGATGAGGCGAAAATTTTAAAACCGCCTCAAGGCCAAGGGCATCTATGAGGAGTTGGACATCGCCTTTGATGGGGCTCGTGGCCATGGCTGCGATCCCTAAACCCTGAAGCCTTGAGCCATAGCCTTGGCCATCTTTGACTTGAGGAAAGAATTTTCCTTGCGGAGCTGGCCAATCTCAAACTGCTGCATCCTGACGGTCTCTATCAGGTCTCCCTGGCTCAGAGCGCCGCTCGATAACAACTCCTGCACGTACTCAAGTTTTGTGTCGAAATCGGCCTCCGCTTCGGTGTCGGCCGCTCCATAGCTGTCGTCAAGATATTCAGGATCAAGAAAGGCATCGTCGTCGTCTTCTGATGATATGAGTTTGTCGGCTATCCTGTAGATGGCCTGGGAGAGGACTGATTTTGGCTTGTACCGAATGATAGGGATTCGGCTTCCCAAGGCAACATCCTGCAGGTTGTCACGATAGACTATGCCAAGGTGCTCCACGTTCATGCCAAGATATTCCTTGCATGAGCGCCGTATCTTCTGTGCCTTGTCGGCATCCTTGGGGTCATCAAGCATGTTCATTATAAGCCGGGGAGAAAATTTTGACATCCTCATATCGAAGGCGGCCTTGCTGGCAGGGTCGACCGACTCTATGCGAGCCAATATCTCCGGTATGTATGCCCGCTGTAGGGAGGATCCGTCTTTCTTGAGGGCGTCGAGCAGGTCGCGTGCCTTTGTCTTAGGCTTGAAACTGTCCCACATCAGTCTGAATACGGCGTTTTTAAGGAAGAGGTACGCGTTGAGCGTAGCCGTCAGGGTTGGAGCCGTGACGACTATGCCTCTACCCGAAAGAAGGAAAAAATCAAGTATGTTGGCTCCGGTTCCCGCTCCCAGGTCCAGGACAAGGTAGTCGACATCTTCCAGAGCCAGGAGACGCCTGGCTACCTGGGTCTTCTGTCTATAGGCTATGTTAGCCAATCCTGGTATCTCGGCGTCTCCTGGGATGAACCTGAGATTTGGATAGTCAGTCTCGTGGATGATGTCATCAAAACTAATCTTGGAGCCTGAAAGGAAGGTGCCAAGTCCGTGCTTGCTGGTGTTGGTGCCGAGTATGAGGTGAAGGTTTGATGCCCCAAGATCAAGATCAGCCAGTACGACTCTCTTGCCGGCTTGTGCCAAGGCTATAGACAGATTGGCCGAGACGACAGACTTGCCTACTCCGCCCTTGCCGCTGGCTACCGGAAGAATTCTCATGTTAGTAGGTTCCCGGGCCCTGGCGGAGCACTGTCAGGGCTTGCGATAGATGGAGGATCCGGGATGGCTTCTGCCTGCGGTTTTAAGAGAAGGAAGGCAAGCAGGGTAGCGGAGACCGCATCCCAGACTAGTATGCCGACTATCATGAACATGCCTGTCATCCCCGACGATGGATCAAGCGAGGCTCCTAATAAGCCTGGAAGCGAGATGGCGCCGGAAAACAAGGCCAGGGCCTTACCCACCAGGAGTAGCGGGCGGTATGCCGAATAGGCCTTTGCATCGATACCGAGGAAGAAGAAGGCTACGGCAAAAAGCAGGTTGGGAGCAGCGAGCAGACGGATGAGCTGAGGTATCGACGTCGTTAACAATGGCCTGACGGCGCCTATGAGTGTGAAGTATCGAGCGAGCTCAAGGCCCGCGCATGCAAAAAACAATGGGGTGCGTCTCATAATCGCTAAGAAGTGTACTCGGCGCCTTGCTGAGTAGTCAAGGAAGAGCTGGATGCCGCCTTGAAATGAATCCCCGGTACCATTGAATTGCTATCTAGAACCTGAAAACGAGCGTACGTGTATTATACTTACTACCATGAAGGAAGAAATGCTCCGGGTTCGCGTCGAAGGCGTCGCGATGCCCTCAGAGGATGACATGCCCGTCGTGTTGCTCAAGGAAGACTGTGGAAGCGGGGAGTGTTGCGTCGCGGTTGGCGCGTCTGAGGCGGGAGCCATACTGATGGGCCTCCAGGGTCTCTATACTCCCAGGCCTCTCACGCATGACTTGATGGCCTTGTTGTTCAAGGAACAAGGCATAAGTATCCACCGCATAGAGTTGTACGGGCTCTATGGCTCCGACGAGGATGGCTATCTTGCCAGGATGGAATATGGCAAGGGGCTTCGCACCTGGGTTCGCGATATCCGCCCATCCGACGCCTTGGCCCTGGCCGTAGCCACGGGGGCTCCCGTGTATGCTCATGCCTCGCTCATGTCTCACTCAGATGGAAGTTGGCTTTCTGAGGCTAAGCGGGCATAATGCACCACAGGCGCTTGCTCAGCCGATGATCCTACCGTAGAATGAATAATCATGGGCATACTAAAGAGTATCATTAACTTCTTTCGCGGACTCCTGGGGCTCGATGGTGGGGCCAAGGGTGAGCTCAAGAGAATCTACGCCTCTATATCGCATATCAAGCCTCCATACTACCGGTTCAAGAACAACCTTGTCATGACCGGGTTTGCCCAGGATCTATATCTCTTTAGCCAGGCCTTAAAACCCCTGATGGATCTTGCCGACAGGACTCTGGCTCATCCCGATCTTCGCGTGTCACGGCGCTATTTTGATTATCTTGTTGACCTCGACCTCCCGCCCGATGAGCTGGCCAAGAAGGAGAGCTTTGTATACGACGGGATGAAGGCCAGGCTTGAGAACGCCGTCAAGGACAACGAGGAGCAGGAACTCATAGGCAGGGATTTTCAACGCTTCCTTCGTAGTGTCGATGCCCTGGGCGACGGTAACCTGAACATGGATCTCTATGAAGTGGAACGATTCATAGAGATATGCAGGCATGACTGGGAGCGCATGCTTGGTTTCTTTGATCCTGGTGTAAGCCTGGATGACACCAAGTACCGGCCCGACTTTCAGTCCTGTGCCGGTGAACAGATGGTACCAGAACTGATAGATGCGTATTATCTGCTTGTCAACTTTACATTTTCAGAGGCCTTGCGCATCGAGATTATGCGTGTCTTCGAGCGCCACGCCCCGGCTACTGCCGCCAGTCAGGCTGGCAAGATTACAAAACTGTTTACCACGCTCAACAAGATACTGTCCTACAGGCTGTCTAACGAGAATCTTCTGGCACTCATACGCCTGGCCAAGCGCGAGGCTATCTTCGAGCCTGATGTCAGACGTCAGCGTACTGACTATGTAGATGAGTATAGGAAGCGGCTTATAACCCAGTATGAGCGTGACAGGGAGAGGCTCCTGCGTGAACGGCATGAGAACGCCGTCTCCATGGATATACGTGATTTGTTCGGCAATATCGAGGTTCTGTCTCTTGAAGGCTATAGCGACGAGAACGATTCCTACCTTCGCCGTGAAAGCCCCAATGGCTTTACCCATGTTAAGCCCATGGCCATACTCAAGACATTCGTCAAGGGTGTTTTTGAGACGCAGATAAAGGAAGCGGTAAAGAAGGTACTCGTCGAGGGCTACTTCGACAACAAGAACTACCAGAACAGCCTGGCTAACATCTTGTACCAGTGTGACAGGACCATAGCCCGCATAGAGGCCCTTGAAGAAGGACTCAAGGGCAATGGACGAGTCAGTGTGTCAGCCGTCAAGCGATACGTAGAGGAGATGAGACACGGCAAGGACATCATGCCCTTCCTTACAAAGATAGTCGATGAGATAAACTACAAGGCCAAGGAGATATGCGAGGATGAGACAGGTTTGTTCCAGATGCTCGCAGAGACCCTGGGCGAGCTCCTGTCTGACTACAAGAAATCTAGTCCTGATTTAGTGACAAACATACGGAGCCTCGGTGGTGTACGTAACAAGGAACTGCTGGCTTCATTGGCGGATGGCAAGAAAAAGACAGAGACTTTCGTCCGTATCATGAAGAATTTTGCATTCGTAAAGGCTCCTGATTCCATACCAACCATATCTGCTCCTCTCGAGGCGCTGACCCAGAAGGATGCTACAGCCTCCTCGCTTGACGAGCCCGTAGACGTTGAGCCGTACCCTTAGCGGCTTATAGGCCAGGCGGCCGACAATTGTCGTGAGAACCAGCTATAGACGGCAGCCACTCTGTTGCCAAACGATGTCTCAAGGGTGGCCTTGATGCCGGGTATGACAAGTGCCTTGGCGCTTGAGACGGCATAGAAGAGTACGGCATCATCTACCGACAGAACCAGTATCCTGAGCCTAATATTCCCTGCCGAGGCCACGGGTAGTATGCCAAGATGTATCTGGCTCAGGTTTGTTGAAACCTGGGTAACAGAGCCCGTTGCGCTCGACATGGTGATGCTGTAAAGATTATCTCCAAAGGTTGTATCCTTCTGCCTGGCAAACAGAGACTCGGCCTGCCAGGGGATGCGTTCCAGGCTTCGGTCTGCCAGGGGTTTTGTGTCATTGGCTCCTGCGATGAGACTTGAATACTCATACAGCAGGCGCATTTTCTTCCTGCTGGCCGAGTAGTACTCTATGCCTTCCAGGCTGCCTACGGCTCTGAGCACGTTGTAGATGGCAAGCATCTCCTCCTCTGCTCCAGGACTTGCATGAGGCTTTTGCCATGAGAACAGCGCCTCTACGATTACGCTAGGCTCCTCGTAGTCGATGGAAGCCGCCATCTCTTGTGCCATAGGATGACGGGGAGCCAGGCTGAGGCCTGGATTCTTGCCGGAAGACGAGGCAAACAGGCCTTCTCCGTTATCGATGCGCGCCAAGACATCTTTTGACAGATAGTCAGATGCCAATGGAGCGGCGAACACCGGGAAGAGGCCTGCCAGGAGGAGTGCGCCGAGCGGCAAGAGTCTGTAGCGCGCGAACGGTACCATGATGATCAGTATAGCGCTAAGTTCTCCGATGATCATCCCGGATACCGCTTGTCTGCGCTTTAATAATCTTGGTTTTTATAGTATAAAAGAGGCATTGAAAAAACAGCAATCCTAGAGAGGCTCGGTCGCGATGCGACCATGGAAGGTGTCGCTTATCAGCATTGTCCTGATTCTTGTACGCTTGCTTGGCTCGCTTGGACTCTTTTTATATGGCATGAAGATACTCTCAGAGGGTATTCAGCGTGCCGCCGGAGACAGGCTCAAGCGTACCCTTAACCTTATGACTGGCAATACATTCAAGGCTCTCTTGACGGGCATGGGTATTACCGCACTGGTTCAATCCTCCTCCGCTACCACGGTCATGGTCGTCTCATTCGTCAATGCCGGGCTCTTGACCGTCGTCCAGGCGGCGGGAGTCATCTTTGGAGCCAACATAGGAACAACGGTCACGGCATGGATCGTGTCTCTCATAGGCTTTCAATTCCAGATATCTGCCTTGGCATTACCCATGGTTGGCATAGGCTTCATCATGATGATGGCTACGAAGAGGAATTCGAGCCTACGTGACTATGGAGAAGCTGCACTTGGCTTTGGTCTCCTCTTTCTGGGCCTGGACTTCCTGGCTCATGCAATTCCCAAGCCGTCGGCCGATGTAATCCGCTTTCTTGCCAACATATCCAACATGGGCGTCTTCTCCGTCATCATCGCCGCGGTCTCAGGCACCATATTGACGGTGCTGGTGCATTCTTCCAGCGCATCTACAGCCATCGTCATCACCCTGGCTGTAGAGGGTGTCATAGGTTTTGAGATGGCTGCGGGTCTGGTACTGGGCTGTAACGTAGGAACAACCATAGATGCCTTCCTGTCATCCATCGGTGCCAGGGCCAATGCGCGCAGGGCGGCATGGATACACATCATGTTCAACGTGCTTGGCTCGGCCTGGGCAATAATCCTGTTCAGACCTTTCCTGACATTAGTAAATTTCATGGCAGGGGGTTCAACGGTGGCTCAGCATATTGCCATGATGCATACAGTCTTCAACGTCATAAATGCCGTACTGTTCGCGCCGTTTGCAACCCAGCTATCCAATCTCGTCACCCGCATGATCAAGTCTAAACCTGGAGAGGATACCCTTCCGCAGAAGCTGGTATATGTGGCGGCTCCGCTGATGAACAGCCCCGAACTCAACCTGTTTAGAGCCCAGAAGGAGATATCAGACATGGCGGGGCTCTGTGGGTCTATGTTTGGAAGGTGGCGAGAGCTGCTCAAGGATAGACCCGACGACTTGAGTGATGATGTTGAGCGCTTCAAAAACCTGGAAGAGTACGCGGATCAGATGCGAGACGAACTTTCTGGCTTCCTTCTGGATTGTGCGGGGCATGACATGAGCTTTAGTAGCCAGAAGGAGATTGGCCTCATGTTGCGCATGGTGGTAGACCTTGAAGACATAACCGACGGCTGTCTGAGCCTGATCTTATTGCTCGATAAGTCAAGCAGGCGCCAGCTGGATGTGGATAAGGACGAGATAGAAAGCCTGGAACCCTATACCTTGCTGGTGGTCAACTTCCTGTCATTCGTCAAGGACAACATCAACCGCAAGATAAGCGAGGAGCAGTTGGCCGTGGCGAGTGACCTGGAAAACAGCATCGATGACTTCCGCAGTACGCTCAGGAGGAAGTCACGCAAACGCCTGCAGAAGGGTGCCGATGTCAAGTCTGAGCTTCTGTTCATGGATACCGTCAGACACATAGAGAAGATTGGTGACCATGCCTACGGCGTAGCTCATGCCCTGAGGGCGCTTAAGTAAATACTGCCTACGCTCGGACAAAAAAAGAATGTACGAGCCTCATGCCAGAGCCAAGGCGCCGGGTAGGGCATAGAGGTCTTGCACGCCGTCTACGAGGATGGCGCCCATGCCAAGCTTAAGGGGCACGGCCAGGTCGACATCGTAGCGGTCTCCTATCGATACGCAGCTCGTGTTTGATGCTCCCGCTATCGATGCGGCGAGCCTATAGGGTTCCTCTGCCGGTTTGGACTGCATGGTATCGTCAAGGCCGACGACACGCAGGAAGAGATCTTCCACTCCAAGGGCCTCAAGTGTAGCCACGCCTACCGAGCGTGGATTGTTTGTCACTGCCACGAGAGAGATCCTTGTCGTGCCTGAATCACCCGGTGTGCCCGGTGGAGATGCTAGAGTCTGTAGTGCCACCAAGGCCTGCCTGAGAACGGTGTCTGTCGAGAGGTAACAAGAAGGGACTATGAGCCTTGATCGCCAGGCTATGCTTGTTGCTATTGGTATGCCCAGCCTGGCCATGATGTTTCCCAGGCTGGTAGTGGCGCCATCATTGGCAGCCGCGTAGTCTGCTCTCACTCTGTTTACCAGTGCCAGGCATTCTTCATAGGACGAACCCCGTGTAAGGGCCAGTTCCCGTATCAGACACTCTGACTGGAAGCGTACGTATTCTGGATGCGTGTACAGGGTTCCGTCTATGTCTAACAGGAAGGCGTGTATCCTGTCTGGAACCCTGTATATCCGCATCGCTATAGCGGCAGGGAGGGTTGATGGCTGGCCTGTGTGGCCATGGCCTTCTTTATCTTCTTGGCTATAATTTCTCTGTTGTCGAGCATAGGTGATAGGCTTCTATTATGGTGAAGCAGTGAGATAATCTGGGCAAACAACGTGGTGACATCTGCCTCTATGTACCACTCTTTTTTTAGGAGCTGGTTGTGGTGCACCGCATTTGTTCCAATGATTCTATAGAAGAGGCCTTCCCGATACGCCTTCTCGAAGTCTTCAAGGGCCGAGGAGGAGAAGAGCGGCAGAGAGACGGCACATATAACCTTGGTGGCGCCCTGATCCTTAAGATAGCGCATGGCCTTGAGCAGGGTGCCCCCGGTACCAAGCATATCGTCGGCCATGAATACTATCTTGCCATGAATGTCTCCCAAGAGCTTCATCTCGGTGATATTGGAGTCGTTGGCATCCTTTGTCACCTTTGAGTAGTCACGTTCCTTGTAGAGCAGGGCCAGGGGCTTATGCAGGGTGCTTGCGTAGAATTTATTGCGGTCCACGGCCCCCGTGTCGGGAGACAGGACGACCAGGTCCTCGTCACCCACATCTACTATGCCGGCCAGTTTCTCTATGACTTGGTATGAGGCATGGAGGTTCTCAAGTCTGAGTTTATTGAAGCAGTTTTCTATCTCTCTGGAGTGTATATCCAGTGTTATGATGCGGGAAATGCCGTAGTTTTCGAATATCTGCCCAAGGCGCGCAGCCGTAAGGCCTTCCCGGCCCTTCTTCTTGTGCTGTCTGGAATAGGGATAGGCTGGCATCACCAGTGTTATACGCTCGGCGCCGGCCTGTATGGCCGCATCAACGGTGACAAGAGCATTGAGCACATGGTCGTTTACCGACAAGACACGTTCATCGCTACCGTCGTTGAACCGGCATGGTTGCCTGTTTTCAACGTCCTGAAAGATGTACAGGTCCTTCCCACGGATGGAGTCCAGTATCTCGGCCTTGACCTCTCCGTTGGCGAACCAGGTATACCGGGCATTTACCTTGAACCGTGGCGCGCGATACTCATTGACGTTGCCAGGAAGGCACAGCATAGAGGAGTACACGTCATTTGAAAAGTTTATTTTCCTGGTGACCAGCTCTTTGGATATATGGTAACGGTCTGCCATCACCTGTACCTTGCGCTCGAAACGGTGGCGGTAGATAGTCGATAAACGACGCACGACTTGTTCTGCGAAACGCTCGCCGCCGGGGCATGCCAGAAGTCCTAGTTTCGTGGGATCGGAATAGTTCATACGGGCGCCTTTGTGGGGAGGAGTGGCTTCAGGATACCCGTAGACTGCTGTTTGGTCAAGGAGAAGAGGGTGCTTTCACCAGTCGCCGCCATGGGATTCTGTCATGTCAGCAAGAATGCCAATCCATAGTACTCTTGATTGTTAAAACTAAATTCATTGATAATATCTATGTTTACTGTTTGTGTGTGAGCCCGTACTGAACGGCTGTTTATTCTGTTGATAAAAGTTGTTCCTACACTATATCGTTCTCTCATGCCTTGTTTCATCGTTGAAAAAAGCGAAGGAAAACAGTCGGTTCCACGGAGAGCCATGTCTATACAGACCGGCCCATATTGAAACGAGTTCTTTGAGTCTATGGCGATGCCTCTATACGATAGTTTAGAGAATAATTGTATCATCAACTCAAACATAGGCCTGCCAGTAAAATACTCCCAGCCCGCCGCCACCGCGTATCCTGTGATGATTCCTTCTTGCGATGCCACAAAAAGACCATGAAGAGCGATAAGCTTCTCAAGTTGTTCATGTGTAAACGGTGTTGTTACAAAGCCATGGAGTTTTTGTTCTTCTGATAAATTTGTTACAAGATTCTTTTCTTGCAGCCTGAGCACTCCAGGAACATCGGCGATACGGGCTTCTCTATAGTCACTCAAAAAAAACTCCTTGCGTATTGGCCAGTATAAAGTATTGGATATGCTGAGCCAGTTTGGGTGGATGTATCATGCACCGTGCACTATAATGTCTTAGCCAGGCTATATAATATCGTTTTATGAATTATAGTATTAAAGCAGTGGATTGTACATGAATAAGCTTGTTGCATCGTTATATGACTTTGATCCAGTAGACAATGCCTATGTAATAAAACTGTCGTCTAATTTGTACCTGGATATTTTTAGCACCCTGGATCATTATCCCATTAGAAAGCGTGACATCGACGAAAACGTCATACACTATATTGAAGAGTGCTCTCGTGACATACCCCTTGATAAAAGCATAAAGATGGAGATCAAGATCAAGGGTCAAGCGCGTGACGCTGAGCTTGAAGACCGGACCAGAAAGGGCATGAACAACTATTTTTCTTACATACAGTATGTGTATAAGAAAAAGAGTAAATCCACCATAAACACCTCGTTCTTGTACCTGCTTGTTTTTGTTGTCTTAACGATGCTTACCCTCAGCGTCGAGGCATTAAACATTAAAATAAACATCATTCTTTTTAAAACCATACTGGAAGGTCTGTCTATTGGTTCCTGGGTGTTTCTGTGGGAGTCAATCGCCGGAATCCTTATAAAGAATAAAGAGAATAGATACATGGTCAATATCTACAAGCGGCTCGCTACATGCCAATTGTTTTTTGTATATTGAGTAATACCTGTCAAAGCCCCCGTCGTCATGTGAACGACAGGGGCTTAAGCTAAAGGCTACTTACCAGCGTCCGCCTCTGGGGTTTCCTCTGCCCATCTGACCTGGGCCCATCTGTCCGGCGCGCATCTGATTGCCGCCCATGAAACCGGCGCCCGCCATCTCCGACAGATCATAGCTCTTGGAGCCAAGAGTCAGCTTGCTTACCTGGAAGAAGTACGTGTTGGCAGCCAGGGGAACAGCCATCTCAAAGCCTTCCAGCCTTACGGTGGCACCTTCCTTGAGGCCGTCTACGAAGCCATAGAGGGTCTGGGGCATGCGGATGTAGTATGTCTTGTCTTTTACTACCATTGCGGGGCGGCCCTGAACCAAGGCAAGCTTACCTTCTATGCTTGAGGCTGTAGGCTGTACCTGAGCCGATGGAGCCATTCCCGGCCCCCTGGTAAAACCTTGAGCAGATACAGCGCCTATAGCTGCAATGCCCACGATTAGTACTATCAGTGTTTTCTTCATGCTAAACTCCTTAAAACAGTCTCACCGTCCAAGGGACGGTGGCCGTGTATTGCGGCATCTATATCTATGCATTAATCATGCCAAGAGTCAGTGTTTTAATAAAATTTAGTTTAAATCTTGTATTATTACTTAACTGTAAAGGAATTAGAAAAGAAGAAAAAGAATTGAGAAAGGAAGGCGTTAAAAAAACAAGAGTGAAATGAGAAAGTATTGCTCATTACGCGGAGTCGAGCAAGGGAAAAACTAACTCGAATCGCGTGCCAACACCATAGGTGCTCGCAACGTTTATGCTGCCACCCATTGCTTCTACGAACAGCTTGCAGATGGCTAGCCCAAAGCCTTTGCCCTGTTCTCCTCCCGTCCCAAGCGTCAGGAGTGTCAGGCCCGGTATGAAAAGCTTGTTCAGCTGATCAGGCTTCATGCCTGTGCCATGGTCATCTATGCATATGGTCAGGTTTTCTTCCCTGCCGTTCTTGTGTGTACGTTCCATGGAGAGCCTTATATCTGAACCCTTCCTGGAATACTTGATGGCATTGGACAGGAGGTTTCTGAAGACAGTGGCCAAGGCGCGACGATCGGCGCGAATGGTCAGGAAGCCTCGAGCCGTATATATCTCTGGAAAGGCCAGGCGAACGCCTTTCTCGGAGGCAATAGGGGCCATGTCGGCTATCGCTTCTGCAAGCACCTCGTCTACATGTACAGGTTCAGCCTGTAGCTTCGTCCTGCCCGATGCGCAGAGAGCCCATTCCAATAACGAGTCGAGGAGACCTGATATGCGTTCAAGCCCCTCGGCGAGGGTCTCTATGCTCTCACGCTTGGTGTTGAGGTCTCCCTTAAAATCGACAAGATGGCCTCTGACGTATTTTGTAGCGCTCCAGACAGGAGCCCGGAGATCGTGTCCAAGCACCGCTATGAGGGCGTCCTTTGTCTTTACAATCTCCGTTAATTCCTCATTGCGGTGCCTGAGTTCTACTTCACGCGCCATCAGGTCATGCTCCACATTGACGGATGATAAAAGAAAGTATCCAAACAAATTGAAAAATGCCACGAATAGAGCCATAAGATACTCTAGGCTGCCCATGGACCCTGACTGGGCTATGCTTATTGGAACCCTGCTCAATACCGCGCTTATGGCACGAATGATGCCTACAAGGCTCAAACAGGCAAAATAGATGGTGGTGTAGGCGCTTATCCCTTTGAACTCCTTGCCGGGATTACGCACGATGCCTAAGGAGATGGCGCCTGCCAGTATTCCCATAGAGCCCGAATAGACAAGCACCCGCAAGCCTATAGGGGCGTCTCCGAGTGCGAACCATAGTATGGCGCTCAGGGGAATGATGGCATACGACCAGAGAGGAAAACTCTTTCTATGCTTGAAAAGCCATATAGAGTGACCCATGACAAGGATGCCGGCGAACAAGGCCGTATTGGCTATGACCAGGACATCGTAGTCGAGGCCCATAGATTGAGCGGTGACGCAGACCCCGCCCGTCGCCAGCAAGCACTGTCCGAGTATCCATAGTTTGGCACCAGGGAAGGAGCGGTGAAAGAGGTGCAAGAGCAGCGAGAGGAGGGCGCTACCCAGGTACACGGCCGACAAGGCAAAGGTGAGTGTTGGTATACTGAACGATTCTGAAGCTAACGTTTGCATATACTGTCTCGACTATAATGTGTGCTTGGGAAAATTTCTTAAAAAACGTCGATTTTTTTATTACTCATTGAGCCGTTCTTCATTGAGTCCGTACTGTTCATCGTGTTCCCCGCTTCCTGCCGGTTCTACGTGCACCACTATATCATACACGCCTTCTATCCTGTCTTTGATGGCCTGTTCTACAGCCTGGGCAATATCGTGCCCCTCGCGCACCGTCTTGTTGCCGTCTATCTCTATGTCCAGGTCAATGTCGTACAGGGAGGCCAGCCTCCGCACCCTGGCTCTGTGAGGGTTTGTGGAACCAGGAACAGAATTGGCTGCCTCGAAGACCTTGTGGTACAGGGCCGGGTCGGCCTTACCGTCCATGATCTCGTCGTTTGCCTCCCTGAATATACCCAGAGATGACTTCATGACCCAAGCACCCACGAACAGGGCGACTATGGAGTCTGCTATTGGCGCGTTAAGTCCCGTAGACAATACCAAACCCACGAACACGCTTGCCGATATGATGACGTCGTTTCTCATGTTCTTGGCATTTGCCAAAAGGAGCGATGAGTTTGCCTTCTTGCCGGCTGTCTGCTGAATCCATGCCAAGGCGAGCTTGCCACAGATTGAGGCAAGGGTAACCCAGAGAGCGATTGCTCCGGGGATTGGTCTGTCGGTGCCTGCCAGAAGTGACTGTATCGTGGAGAGGAATAGCTGGGCTCCCGCGAAGAATATGATGAAGGCCAGGATGGTCGTAGCCGTTGTCTCGGCTCTGGCATGGCCATAGGGATGCTCCCTGTCTGATGGCTTGCAGGCTATGGATACGGCTACCAGGGCTATTATGGAAATGACAACGTCTGTAGACGAATCTATGCCATCACCTACTACAGCAAGAGAACCTGCCAGGAAGCCTGCGGTTAACTTTGCGACAGCCAGGATAGCGTTTCCTATGAGACTGAGACTGGCAGCACGCCTGACGACAGAATTCCTATCCATGCGTATACTATAGCCATTGCCCTGGTATCAATCAATGAAGGTAGACTAGGAGAAAGCCTTGCCTTAGGTTAGGATGCACGGGTACCTTTAATGCAGGGAGAATGAACTATGACCTTTAAGCTTGACGGAGCAAAGTTCCCGTCGTTAGATGAGCTTGTAGAAGCGCTATACCCCATGTATGCCGACACGATGTCTGAGAGTGAATTCAGGAAGTATGCAGAAGAACATGCCGAAAAAAGCTAGGGTTAGAGGGCAATGAGCGACCGCCTCGATGATGTACGTGCGCGTTTTAGGCATGAAGCCAGAACAATACTCAACCATGTGGTAGGTTTCGGTGAATTGCTTGCCGGAGACTCCGCACCATCATCGAAGAAGATAATAAACAAAACATTACATGAGATAGGCAAGGCCTCTTTGGCTCTCAGGCAGCCGGTTCTTGAGTACGTTGCATCGGTTATAGAGGGCGACGAGCCCTCAGACGCTCTCCGAAGACAGGTGTACGACCGTATCTATGACCTGGTGTCTCTCGTGCAGGTTGCCAGGAGGGATGCCCCCAAGGGTGATCCCCTGCTCGGTGATGTTCACAAGGTTCATGATGCCGCCAACGCCCTGGCCGATCTCTTCGATGGTACCGCGCCTATAATAGCATCGCATGCCGATGGTGTTGCCCTGAGTCGAGCCGCGGGTCATGCATCTTCTACAGTAGGCAAGAAGCGCATATCAGGCCGCATCCTGGTCGTCGATGATGATTCGTTCAACAGGGAAATTCTTTTTAGGCATCTTGAGCGGCAAGGCCATGTTGTCTGCCAGGCCTCAAGCGGCAGGGATGCGTTTGCCATATTGTCAGAGGCGCCGTTTGATATCATCGTCCTGGACGTGATGATGCCTGGTATGAATGGTTTCCAGTTTCTGGAGGCGGTGCGTGAGGATGAGAGGCTGAGCGGCCTGTCTACCATAGTAGTCTCAGCCCTCGATGACCCCGAATCAATGGCACGTTGCATAGAATTGGGCGCGGAGGATTATCTACCTCGTGACTTTGATCCCGTCATACTCAAGGCGCGCATCGATAGTGTTTTAGAGAAGAAAGAGTATAAGAGAAGAAACGATGAGGCCCTGCAACGTCTCGTAGAGACCCAGGCACGCCTGGCGGCAGAATTGCGAGAGGCAGCGTTCTATGTGCGAAGCCTCCTTCCCAAGCGGCTCCGCTGGCAGGGAGTCTCGGCTGACTGGGAATTCATACCCTCTCTCAGCCTGGGCGGTGACTGTTTCTATTATTACAAGATAGATGAACAGCGGCTGGCACTGTACCTCCTCGATGTCAGCGGCCACGGTATACAGGCTGCCCTCTTATCGGCGACCATCATGAACATGCTTCGGGGCCTGTCTCTGGGTGGCGTCGACTATGGCTCGCCTAGCTCCGTCCTGTCGAGGCTTAACCGCTCCTTCCGTATGGAAGATCAGAACAACATGTACTTCACCATATGGTACGGAGTGTATGACGCCTCTACCAAGGTTCTTCGTTATGCAGGAGCCGGTAGCCCTCCTGCCGTCCTCATAGGACCAGACGGCGTAGTCATGGAGCTGGCGGGAGATGGTCCTGTCATAGGGGTAGACGAAACGGCTGTTTTTGGCAATTTTGACCAGACTATCGATACAGGCTCCAACTTGTACCTGTTTAGCGACGGTCTATTCGAGGTCAGGACAAAGGCGGACACCATCCTTGAATGGTCAGAGTTTATTAAGCTCCTCGAGGCCCACCATAAGGAATGCGCAGTGTCCCCTGCCTGCCTGTCTCCCATAAACCGCATCGTAGAATCAATACGTAAGCTATCTTCAAAGCCGCTCTTCGACGATGACGTATCGATAGTCGAGTTTGCCTTCGACGTCTGAGCGGCTCTTCTGTCTCTTTGGCCCCTTGCTAGCCCAGTTCCACTATCCTCGAATGCGTTAAGGCCTCGGCGCCGTTCTCTGTTATGAGGATGTCGTCCTCAAGCCTGACACCGCCTGCCTGCACGTCATAGAGTCCTGGTTCTATGGTGATTATGTGTCCCGGTGCCAGCACCCAGGCATTGTCTTCCCTGCTCCTGACGGCGGGGGCCTCATGAGCCTCAAGTCCCACGCCATGACCGAGGCCGTGGGGCATGATATAGCCCTTCTCCGAGAAGATGGCGTCTACAAGGAGGGCAATATCCCGGGTCTTGACGCCGGGTTTGCAGGCGGCTATGGCCTCGCGGTGGGTCTTCCTCACAAGGCCTATCATCTCCGCTCGTTTGCCGTCTACCCTGCCTTTGACAAAGGTCATAGTCACGTCTGAGGTGTAGCCCTTGTAGGACAGCCCAAAGTCGAGTATCGACATGCCTTCTGAGGCGAATGCCGCCGCCGTGTACGCCGGGAAGGCATGTATGCCAAAGCTACGGCTTGGCCCGGCGGCCAGGGTGTCGAAACCGGTAGACTCACAGCCCTGCTCGCGTAAGAACCGCTCAATGAATAGAGCAAGATCTGTTTCTGTCTTGAGGCTACCATCCCTGACTCCTGCCTCTATGCTGTCCATAGCCCGGTCGGTGATGGCCGAGACCGTTCTGTAGATGGCTATCTCATCTGCATCCTTGACCGCCCTCATCGCCATGGCCATGCTGGAACAGCCATCTTCTATGCAACGAAAGTCATGGTCCGGGCAGCCTTCGACGTAATCTATGTACATGGGGTAGGGCGTAACAGATGGTAGGTCTATGAGGGACCCTGATTCTACGCCAAGCCGTTCTACTGCCCCGGCTAGAGCGGCGAAGGGGCTGCGTTTGAAGTCTGTGTAGGCTACGACATCTTCTATACATGCCATGGAGGCAGCCATGTTGACATCCCATGGTACGAGGAGAGAACGGCCATCGGCCGCTATGAAAAGAAGGGCATCGCCAGGATGGCCGGAGAAATAGCGTATTGAAGGGTCTCGACGGCCTTCCGCATCCTCAAACAGGGCCAGTGCGACGTTTTCAGATGCCAGTTTGGTGGCTAAGGCGTGTCGGCGTCTTTTGTAAGTATCCATGGTACCTCCCGAGAGTCAGATCTGAGGCTTATTGTAAGGCTTTCTGGGCTGCCGTGGCGAGGGTCAGGATGCTGCCTGACCATCCAGAATTGATCAATACGGTTTGAATGGCCCTGGATAGTTCCTTGCCGGCATGTATGGCTGCGTTTTGCAAGGCAGCCTTCATGAGTGCGTTACGCGCCTCATCGACCAGGCCTGCCTTCTGCTTGGCATCAAGATCCAGTATGATGTTCTGGAGAGCCAGCGCAGCGGGAGTACTCTTGTCTGCTCCAAGTGCCTTGAGGGCCACGAGTCTCTCGTCGAAGGCTCCTATGGCGTAGGCTTCGGCCATGTTTTCGGCCGCGCCGCCGTCTCCCTTGCCCGCGCTGGCCAGGGCGTTCATGGCCTTGACCCTGAGTTCAGACAGCTGGTTCATCTCTATCTTGTTTCGGGGCGAGAAGGCTATACCGCGGGCAAGGGCCAGCTCTGATACACGTTTCTTGGCCTCGCCTGGGGCCGACGAGCGTAGTTCCAGCTCCAGGGCTCGTATCATCCTGGCGGGTGACTCTGTAGACAGAATGGCACCAACCGCCTCGCTGGGGTCGTCAAGTATCAGGGACAGGCTCTGTGTGGCCTGGTCTCTCGTTCGCTTTGAGTACCAGCCTTCGCTGGCAAAGAATAGAGGCGCGAATCCCAGTGGAGAGCGCATACGTTCGAGGGCTATGACGCAACCATAGGCTATCTTCTCGCCGTATTCCGGATCGCTCGTAGGCTGGTTATTAAGGTCACGGAGTAACAGTGCTATGCGTTCTGCATATTCTACGGCGCGCATGGTGCCGAGCGCTATGAGAGCCTCGGCCTTGGTGAGTGGATCCTGAGAATCATCGACCACCCTCATCACCGATATGGCTGCGTTGGTATATCGAGCCTGTCCGAGAGAGGATACGAGTACCTGTGTCAGTCTCTCGTATGTCTCGCGATCGGAGCCTGGTCGTATGGAGCTACGTATACCGAGGCTCCAGTCGAGGGCGTCGGCCAGGTAGGGCAGCACCTCGGGGTCGACTAAGGCGGCGGCCACCTGGGCTGCCGCATACTTCTGCTGAACCGTCTCGGCTTCCTGCAGTATCAGGCCGTATACCCTACCTGATTCACTCGAGAAACCGGGCAGGCAGGCTAGGGTCAAGGCAGATATCAGCATAGAGAACTTAAGAGCCTTCATTGTATTCCTTCTTGTATTGCTTGATGTCATTGATAGTAGATGATAGTTCTTGTATCTGTACGGTAGGCGTTTTCATAGACTATTGTTTCTCGTACACGCCCCCCCGAATCGGCAAGCGTCTTTTTTATGAGAGCGCCATCTGGTGAATAAAAAAAATCAAGCCGGCGTTCCAGTCGGCCGTCGGCCCTGTAGGCACGTTCTTGACCCACGCGGTTCCCTACAAGGTCGTCAATGAGTGTGTATTCTGTTCTGCCGTCATGTCCCCCCGCGGCATTGAAATAGTCTAGCCTCATGAGAGCGCCATCATGCCTATAGAGGTACTCGATACGACCCTTGTCTATCCCTGAGCCATCGAACAGTCTGGCCGTCTTCAGGATTTCTCCATCATAGACATAGTCGGTACGCGCCTGTAGTGCGTCGGCTCCAGAGTACACGCGCCAGGATAGTTTCCTGCCATGATCCCAGGTCCACTTTGATACCGATTGGGTCTGGTTCCTGGCGTCAAGAATCGTCTCCTCTATGAGTTTGCCATCTTCGTCGTATAGATACACGTCGGTGGATACTATGAGACCGTTTGTTCCAAATGTTGTCTTGGATGTCAGTCTGTCATCGCTGTATGCATAGACAATACGTTCAACAATCCTTGATGAGGATGGTTTCTGTGTCACGATGGATACGAGCCTGGAATACTCGTCCTCATACGTGTATGAGACCACCTTGTCGATCATGCCGTCCGCGAAAGATATAGTTTCCTTTGCGACAAGCGGAGTCTTGAACTCCTCGATACGCTCCATGCGAACAGGATTGTTATCTGCTGCGTTTAGCGGCTCCTTGCCAGAACTCAGGGCTGGCTCTGGCTGGCTGGCGCAGGAGGCTACTAGCAAGGCGGCTGCTATAGGCCATAGTCGCTTCAAGACTGTCTCCTTGTTGGTATTGGGTAAACAACACATCAACACGGCAGGTTTCAGATCCTGCGTATTCTATACCAGAGGCTTGTTATATGCAGATGGATTGCGGTAAAGACTCTTACAATGTTCCAGGGCTTTGCAGGAAGATAGTATAGCCATTCTAGCCCCTTGGAGAACAGTCTTTCGGGCGGACGGCTTTTTCTCTCCGCAAAGACATCGAAGACGTCTGAACACCATAACTGTATGCCAGAGTTGAAGTGCTTCATGTTTCTGGGTATCCAGCGCTCGCTACCCGGAACGCCCCTGCCCACGAGGAGGAGGGTTGGAGCCGCCTTCCTGATTGCCTCGACTATCTTGGCATGGAATGACTTCTGGAATCTGGCCGAATGGCCTCCGACGACACGAAGCCCCGGGAATGTGGCCTTTATATTCTTGGAGGCCTTTGTGAGGCCTTTGGGACTGCCTCCGAAAAGATAGGCCGACTTGCCCCATCGCTCAAGAATTGAAAGAAGCTGGACTATGAAGGCAAAGGGCTCATAGCGGGTAGGCACGGGACGCCGGAGGAATTTAGCCGTCTTGACTATAGAAAGAGATATTGGAATGACGAGGCTAGCGCCTGATATCATCGTGCGGAATTCACCTGAACGGCGTGCGCGCATGAGATCAGAGGCAGACAAGAGCACAATCTGATGATTCTTGCCGTCGGAGTACAGGGCCTTGATGATCTCTTCCAGGTCTTCGGGCGCAACTATATCCACAGGCACCTTGAGGACAGAAATTCTTTTTACTCGGTCGTTGACCATGAGGAACGCTCCAGGAAGACTATGCGCAAGGCTGAAATGACGAAGACTGCCGCCGTCTCGGCTCGCAGTACCCCTGGCCCCAGCCATGCGGGCGAGAATCCGTTCTGTGTGAGAGTCTTGACCTCGTCGTCGTCAAAACCACCCTCGGGTCCTACACAGGCAATAATCTCGTCCGGTACGTTCGTACAATAGCGATGGATCGACGACTGCGCAAGGGGCATCTCATGGAAGAAGAGGCGCAAGCACGTGCTTGAGGTCCCCATTGCTCTCCTGCACAGCTCGGGTATCGATAAAGGTTCGCTTAGGCGTGTCGGTATTCGTGACCCGGACTGGCTCAGAGCCTCAGTCATGATACGGTGCATGCGTTCCATTCTACCGCTCGTATGGTCCTTGGGAATGGATCTGGCCGTTATGAGTGGAAGAATTTCAGATACGCCAGCTTCTGTCGCCGCCCGCACCACATCGTCCAGCTTGGAGCCCTTGAGGAAGCCCACGGCAAG
>JAVEXO010000001.1:72204-139076 GCA_034003955.1 Spirochaetia bacterium
TCGGCGTCGCCACGGCCTGATCCCTGGCCGCACGACCGGCCCTCACGTCGGGCTTGTATGATCCAGGGGCGGAATCACCCTCTTGTCGGGCTATGGAAAGACTAAGCATGCCCGGCCCGGAGCCCGTGACGGTACACGAATAGGTAGCGCCATCGGGTCCCAAGGCAGGGAAGGCGTCTCCGGCGGCCAGCCTGAGTACGGTTGACAGGCGGTGCGCCTCGCGTCCCGTCACCGTACATGACAGGCCGCCATCCCAGTCTCTGGGTAGTACGAATTGCCTCACGATAGTCTGTGTCTACTTGCCTGCCTGCGTCACGACCTGGTCAGCCGATGTCTGCAGATCCTTTACAGAGAGTGAAAGAGAAACAAGGTCTTTAAAATCCTTGTCCGACAAGACCTTGAGGGCGGCCTTCAGTTGCAGGTCATATTCAAGATCATAGACAGGGCTGATCGATGTCCTCTCAAGCTGGTTCTGTATCAGTTTCTTTAGCACGCGCTCCGTTACCGGGGAGCCTGCAGACTTGAGTCCCTTGACGTACTGGTCTATCTGAGCGGGTGATGCGTTGGGGTTGGCTGTGGCAAAGGCGGCAAAGACGTCGCGTTCTATGAGGCTGGACAGAGACGCTTCTTCCTCTGCCGACATCTCTGGTTCCTTGATTTCAAGGTCGGGGGCAATGCCTGTCTTGTCTATATTGGCGTCGCTGGGCGTGTAGTATCTTGACATGGTCAGCTTGAAACCGGTTTCTCCGAGTGGCAGGACCTGTTGCACGGAACCCTTGCCGTAGGAATTTTCACCTATCAGATAGGCTCGTTTCTGGTCCTTGAGAGCGCCTGCCAGAATTTCTGATGCACTGGCTGAGCCCTTGTTTATGAGGACAGCGACATTCATGTCTGCGGGTAAGCCCATCTCGGGTCTAGCCTGGTATACCGCATTCTCGTAGCGGTTGCGCGACTTGGTGGATACGATGACTCCCTTATCTATGAAGAGGTCTGCTACCTGGATGGCAGACTGCAGGAGACCGCCAGGATTGTTTCTCAGGTCTATTATGAGGGAAGAATAGCCTTGGGCCTTGAACCAATCCAGTGATTCCTTGACGCGAGGCAGGGTCTGCGGCGTAAATTCTATTATACGCAGATAGGCTACGCCACCTGGAAGCATGGCACGTTTTGTCGTTGGAACCTCTATCAAGGCCCGGACTATTTTCTCGTCGAACACCAGGGCCGTTCCACGCAGTATCGTGATGGTTACCGTGGATCCAGGATCGCCTCGGAGGCGCTTCAGGACCTCGTCCATGGTCAATGGCTCGGTTGGCTCTCCGTCTATATGGGTTATCCTGTCACCTGGCATGATACCGGCTCGCCAGCCGGGTGTATCCTCTATGGGCGATACGATGTCGACTACCAGGCGCTTGTCGGGTGTCTTGGGGTCTGGTAAGGGCTTTGAAATATAGAGACCTATGCCGCCGAACCTGCCCGTCGTCGTATCGCTCATGTCGCTCATCATCGCCTCGCTGAGGAACACCGAGTAGGGGTCGCCTAGCGAGTCAAACATACCCTTCATGGCGCCTTCGTAGAGCACCTTTGGGTCAACCGTGTCTACATAGTTATCCAGTATGAAGCCAAACGCGCTCTGAAAGATTGAAAAATAGCGCTGGCTTTCGGCCTTGGCGTCCTGGCCATAGGCTGCCGGAGCACTGAATGACAACGCGGCACAAAAAATCGCTATGACTGCTACTGCGCCCCAGGCTGCGCGATCGCGTCCTCGATCATTGGATATCTTCATGGTATAACTATCCTCATTGGCGGACTCGCAGTCAACTATCCGGAAGGCTTACTTTCTATTGACAGTCAAGAATTCATGGCACTAGACTTCGTTCAGACCGTGCGTGGCTTATTATCATATTGTTGCGGAGAGGCACTCGATGGCTGATTTTCTGGTCGATTCTGAATTTGAACTCTACCGCAAGCTCATCTATGATGAGAGCGGCATCCATTTTTCAGCGACTAACCGTTCTATTCTAGAGAGCCGTCTTCGTGAAAGGCTCAGGGACAAGAAACTACAGACTCCACAAGAGTACTATGCAATACTCATAGCCGATAAGGAAGAACTGAAGGTTCTCCTCGATTCTGTAACAACAAATCTGACAAGGTTCTTCAGGAATCAGGCTCATTTTGACGCCATAGAGCATTTCGTCGTTCCAGAGCTGATTAAACTGAGGCAATCGGAACACAAGCTGCGGGTCTGGAGCGCTGGCTGCTCTACCGGCGAGGAGCCGTATACCATAGCCATGCTCTTGCGTGAGTTGTTGCCGGCAGGATGGAACGCCGAGGTGACGGCCAGTGATATTAGTCTAAAGTCCTTGATGGTAGGCAAGGAAGGCTTCTACCCAGAAACCCGTGTTCAAGGAATCCCTGAGAACTATCTTCCAAAATATTTTGACAAACGATCCAACGGGTACCAGGTTAAAGATGATATAAAGAAGACAATACGCTTTGACTACCACAATCTCAAGAATGATTCGGGGCAACGAAACCTCGATGTGGTATTCTGTAGAAACGTTCTAATTTATTTTGATGAGGCTGCTCAAAAGGCAGCCATAGAACGCTTCTGGGATGCCATGGCCCCTAAATCCTTCCTGTTCATAGGTCATTCTGAGTCTCTGTTCGGTATGAACACCAAATTCGAGTTCGTAAAGACCGATTGGGCTTGTTTCTATAAAAAATCTATATAAAGGACGTGGAGGAACGTCATGCCCGATCCAATTCTTGTCCTGGTAGTCGATGATTCAGCCTTGATGCGCAATCTCGTCTCAAAGATAGTCGACGCTACGCCTGGCTTGCGTACCGTAGACAAGGCCATGAATGGCCTGTTTGCCCTGCAGAAGATTCCCCGCTGTCAGCCTGATGTCATAGTGCTCGACATAGAAATGCCGGAGATGAACGGGCTCGAGTTTCTAAAGGAAAGGAAACGGCTGGGTATAGAAATACCTGTCGTCATACTATCGAGCGTGGCCAAAAGCGGGGCTCAGGTTACCATGGAGGCCCTGTCTCTGGGAGCCGCAGATTTTATAACCAAGCCTTCTGGCTCAGTGTCGTCTGATATACATACGGTGGCCGGAGAGCTTTCACGTATGCTTGTGGCCTATGGTTCGCAATACCGCCGCTCCAGGGGTAATGAGCCACCACAGTACCGTTTTGAGACACCCGAGCGGATGTTTGAGCCAATCCTGCCAGAGCCACCTAAGCCTTCAGTTAAAGAACCGCTAGCCATAAAACCACGTAGGTCTCCCGGTACGACGGAGATACTGGCCATGGGAATATCCACAGGCGGACCAAACGCCTTGCGGGAGGTGTTTGCCAGGATAGCGCCTGATCTGCCCTGTCCGGTGGTGGTGGTTCAACACATGCCTGCCGGCTTTACCGAGGAATTTGCCGCGAGCCTCGACCGTATCTGCCCTCTCGATGTCAAGGAAGCCGCCGATGGTGACCTTCTAAGACCCGGCCGCATACTGATAGCCCCTGGTGACTGGCACGTCGTGGTGGAGAAGCGATCCCTGGCCAGCATTGTCCGCATAAACCAGGATCCAGCAGAAAACGGACACAGACCGAGTGCCGATGTCTTGTTTAGAAGTGTAGCCAGGGAATACGGAAACAAGGCCTTGGCCGTCATAATGACCGGTATGGGCAAGGATGGAGCCAGGGAACTAGGCTCTGTTTACAGGGAGGGTGGCATGACGCTTGGCCAGGACGAGGCGTCTTGTGTCGTCTATGGCATGCCAAAGGTGGCGTTCGAGATGGGCCATGTTATGGAACAGGTATCACTGTCCAACATGGCTGCCCGAATCTCAGCCTTGGCCAAGGAGAGGCGATAGGCGGCTTGTGGGCTCCTGTTACTTGCCCTCTGTTGGTGCTTATATTACTTTATACACGATGCTTTAAGGCAATTCTTGCATTTGGGAGACCTGCCTTTGAATGTATAGATCAATTTAACTGCCTCATGGCTGTTAAATCACCGTGCGCAGTCAATGCATGACAGGAGGCCCCTATGGCTATTGAAAGAGAAGATGAAAGCAAACAGAAGAGCGTGAAGAAAAACCCGAATGAAATTGATAACAAGCTAGATCCTTGCAACAAACCACATGTGGCCGAGGCTACCAGGAATACAGACGCCGATGAGGCCTGCGACGACGCGGTTCATTGATCAACGTACAGTAGGAGAAGCCTCGGAGGCTTCTCCTATTGATATCAGCCTTGTACTACTTCTGAGACTTCTGGAAGCACCTTTTTAAGATAGGCTTCCACACCCTGCTTAAGCGTCATGGTGGCCATGGGGCAAGAACCGCAAGCACCCTTGAGCTTGACTATGACCTTGCCTTCATCGGAAACCGATATAAGCTCTATATCTCCTCCGTCTGCCTGCAATGACGGTCGTACATCCTGAATCGCCTTATTGACACTCTCAAAGTTTAACATTGATACTCCTCAGCGATAATGTAACGGTGGCTCTATAGTTGGGTCAAGCCGGGCCACAAGGCTCACTGTGGCGCTAACAGACGTTAATTATAGATTAAAGTATATATAGATAAGATACTTGACTTGATCGGTGTATAAAGGCACAATCTGGTGCCAAACTCAATTGTTATCATGGTTCCTCTTATTTTTATGCATTAAGGAGATTATATGACCGGCACCAAGAAGATCCTCATCCTCGGCGGCGGATACGGCGGAGTAGGGGTGGGTAAGATACTGGAAAAGCATTTCAGGAAGCAGGCAAATATCCAGATTACCCTGGTAGACAAGAAGCCGTTTCATACGCTCATGACGGAGCTTCATGAAGTAGCTGGCTGGCGTACCGAGCCTGAATCGATCCAGGTTAGTTTCAAGAAAATATTCGGCACCAAGAAGATAGAAGTCGTCCTGGATGAGATTACCTCGGTGGATTTCAAGGCCAAGAAGGCCGTAGGCAAGGCGCGGACCTATGAGTTTGACTATATAATCGTGGGAGCCGGAGCCGAGCCTGAGTATTTCAACATACCTGGCGTCAAGGAGAACTCCTTTAGCCTCTGGTCATTCGAAGACGCCATGCGCATCAGGCACCATGTCGAAGATGTTTTTGCGCGCGCCGCAGAAGAAACAGACCCTGAGGTACGAAAACGCCTGCTTACCTTCGTCGTCGCCGGAGCCGGTTTCACCGGTATAGAGATGATAGGCGAGTTGCTTGAGTATCGTGATGTCATGTGCAAGAAGTACTATCTTAATCGTTCTGAGACCCGCGTAATAAACATAGAGGCCCTGCCCTCGATTTTGCCAATCCTCGAGGAGTCCCTGCGGGTCCGTGCCGAGAAGTATCTGGCCAAGATGGGTTGCGAGCTCATGCTTAACGCCTCTATCATTGGAGCGGAACCAGGCAAGGTGCTCTGCAAGGACGGTAAGGTCTTTGAGACAGATACCTTTATCTGGACCTGTGGTGTCAAGGGAAGCTCCTTTGCCGCCGGGCTTGATCTGCCGAAGGGCGAGCGTGGTAGAGGCAGGCTCCAGGTAGACGCTGAGCTCAAGAGCCCCGACTATCCCTATGTCTATGTCGTCGGCGACAACGCCTTCTTCCTGGAGAACGGCAAGCCATTGCCCCAGATAGTAGAAGCCGCGCATCAGATGGCCGAGGTAGTTGCCAAGAATATTATTGCCGACGTAGAGGGCAATCCTGAACGCCATGCCTTCAAGTCAAACTTCCATGGCTTCATGGTGTCTATAGGCGGACGCTACGGTGTAGCCAATGCCGGCGGCATCAAGTGCAGTGGCTTCATGGCCTTGGCGATGAAGCATATCATCAATATGGGGTACCTTCTCAGCATTGCGGGTATAAACCAGGTATGGGAATACGTCAAACACGAGTTCCTTGATATAAAGAACAGGCGATCGTTCATAGGGGGATTTGCGGCGCACAAGGTACGTGGCTACTGGCCTCTCCTCCTTCGCATGTGGCTTGGCCTCATGTGGGTGATTGGTGGTGTCAACAAGATAGGAGAAGGCTGGCTCGCATGGTCGGAAGGTTCCAAGAGTGGCTGGATGTTCAGCTCCGGAGTCATTCAGAAGGGCGTGCCGATAGTAGAGGCAGTTAGCGCCGCTTCTGATGCCGGTGATTGGGCCGAGCCTATCGTGGAAGCGACAGCTGCCGCCTCAGACGCTGTGGTTGAGACAGTATCTATTGTTGCAGATGGGGCCACAAGGGCCTTTGGTGAGGTTTGGGATCTTACCAAGCCAATATTCGACTTCAATGGAGTCGTCAGCACCTGGTTCAGGACAACCTTCATGGACGGCATGTTCGCATTCCTGCCCTACCAGGGTTTCCAGGCCATGATAGTCGTCACGGAAATAGCCATAGGCCTGGCAATCTTCGGCGGCTTCTTTACCTGGTGGGCCGCTATGGCGAGCATCGCGATGTGCGTCGTCTTTACCCTGTCCGGCATGTTTGCCTGGGACCAGCTATGGTTTGTTTTTGCCGCAATTCTCATGCTTGGTGGAGCGGGCAGATCCTTCGGTTTAGACTACTGGAGCGTACCCTTCTTCAAGAAGTGGTGGAATGGCACGAAGTTCGCCCGCAAGTGGCATTTCTATGCCGATGATCCTACGAAGTAAACGCTGCATCGAGTATAGCTCTGTGCAATAATAGCTAAGGTACAAAGGACGCAGAGGCCGGCGCAAGGCGCCCCTCTGCGTTTTCCACTCCAGGACTCCTCCTGCGGGACGGGACAAACAGTGAAGCGAGCCAAATAGACGATGAGTGATTTCTGGAACGGGCTCCCGGGCATGCCAGAGAGTCTGCAGGCGGTTAGAAGACGCATGATAGACGCGCTTGGCTCCGATAGATTTCCTCTCGCCAGTGCCGTCAAAGAGCTCATTGAAGCCAACGGCAAGTTGTTGCGTCCTGCGTTCGTCATCATGGGAGGGCGATTCGGCAAGGAACAGAGGAACCTCATAGACCTGGCCGCGGCCATAGAGCTCCTTCATATCGCGACGCTCATACATGATGATGTAATAGATGAGTCTGATACTCGACGTGGAGTCGAGTCTGTCAATGCACGCTATGGTGCAAAGCACGCGGTGCTTACCGGGGACTGGCTCTTTTCCCGTAGTTTTAGGCTGGTGACAGAGAATGCCAAACCACAGAATGCGCGTCTCCTGGCAAGCCTGGTGCAGGCTCTTGTCTCAGAGGAGATACACCAGGATTTAGAGCGTTTTACATGGCCCAAGAGCCAACGAAATTATCTGCGCAAGATAGGTGGCAAGACTGCCGCCCTTTTTTCTCTTGCCTTGCGTGCCGGGGCCCTTGAGACGAAGAGTTCCCCGCTCATTGTCACGGCCTTGGTCAGAACCGGCTACAATGTCGGCATGGCATTTCAGATCATGGACGACATCCTCGATTACGAGTCTAGTGCAGACACCATGGGTAAACCCGTGGCAAAGGATGTTCGAGACGGGCTATGCACCCTGCCTTTGATACTGACGATGCGATTGCATCCTGAAACCATCCTGCCTTTGCTCGGCCAAGAAAGGCCTGACGAAGCGAGCGTCTCGGCTATCGTCGAAGTTGTAAGGCAGTCCGGGGCGATAGACTCCGCCAAGACTCTTGCGCAGCGGTATACCGAGAGAGCCATGCTTGAGATTTCCCGTCTGCCCAAGGGTGTCGCTCGGGATGAGCTGCGCGATACGGTAGAGAAGCTACTTACAAGGAAGTACTGATCCGGCTCCTCATCCATGCTCCTGCCTAAAAAAAAGAGAGGAAGGAACCACAAGGAACCCTCCTCTCTAGTAGTTTAATGCACTAAGGGCAGATTAAGACAATCCAATTATGTTTCCCGTCTCTGTGTCTATGTCCATGCCCAGGTAACCTGGCTTGCTTGACAGGCCTGGCATGGTGTTTATTTCTCCCGACAGTGGGTAGATGAAGCCTGCTCCAGCTGCCAGCCTGACATCGGCTATGGGGAAGGTAAAGCCCTTGGGGGCACCCTTGAGGTTGGGATCGTGCGACAGGGAGTATTGTGTCTTGGCCATGCAGATAGGGAGATTGGCGTGCCCAAGCTCACTGTACGTCTCTATTGCCTTCTCCGCATCGGGGCTGTAGCTCACGTCGGCGGCACCGTATACAGTCTTGGCTATGCGCTCTATCTTGTCCTTTATAGAAAGCTCAAGCGGATACAGGGGAGCAACCGTACTCGTAAGCTCGGCCGCTCGTACGACAGCCTGTGCAAGATCGATGGATCCGTCTCCACCTTCAGCCCAGTTTTTTGTGACAACGGCGTCCAAGGCTCCGGCTTTTATTGCGGCTTCCTTAATGACGTTCCACTCAGCCTCGGTATCCGACGGGAAGGCATTGATGGCGACTACGGCTGGGGCGCCGAAGGCACGTACAATGTCCAGGTGGGCAAAGAGGTTTGATAGACCTTTCTTCACGAGTTCTATGTTCTCTTCAACATAGGCCTTGGCCAGGGGTTTTCCGGGTGAAACCTTGGGAGCGCCACCATGCATCTTGAGGGCTCGCACCGTCACTAAGAGGACGACGGCATCAGGGAACATCCCGCTTGTCCTACATTTTATGTCTACGAATTTCTCGAATCCCATGTCGGCGCCGAAGCCGCTTTCGGTCACTACGTAGTCACCAACCTTGGTGCCTATCAGATCTGCTATGACAGAAGAATTGCCATGGGCTATGTTGGCAAAGGGGCCGGCGTGGACGAAGGCCAGCTGCTCCTCCAAGGTCTGCATTATATTTGGTGCCAAGGCGTCTTTCATGAGGATAGTCATGGCGCCGGCAACACCGATGTCTTCGGTGGTCACTGCCTTGCCACTCCTGTCTATGGCCACAATTATCTTGCCAATCCTGGTTCGAAGATCCTTAAGATCCTTTGCGAGCGCCAGTATGGCCATCACTTCGCTGGCTACCGCTATGTCAAAACCGCTCTGGCGTAGCGGGCCGTTGTCGACGCCCCCCACACCTAGAATGATGTTACGGAGAGCCCGGTCGTTCATATCCATGACGCGTCGCCACAGCACCTTATAGGGGTCTATGTCTAGTTTTTTAAGACCCTGCTTCTCGAAGAATGCATCTGACCAGCGAAGTTCGTGATACATCCTGGCATCCAGGGCAGCCGAGCATAGGTTGTGGGCAGCCGAGACGGCATGAATGTCTCCTGTAAGATGCAGGTTAAAATCCTCCATTGGAACTATCTGGCTGTAGCCACCGCCGGCTGCTCCACCCTTGATACCAAAGGTAGGCCCCAGGGAGGGCTGACGAATGGCTGCTATGGCCTTCTTGCCAATCCTGCCAAGGCCTTGGGTGAGCCCTACCGTCAATGTGGATTTGCCCTCACCCAAAGGAGTGGGGCTGATGGCCGTTACGTCTATATACTTGGCCCGTTTGGGCTTGTTGGCGTTATCCTTGAGGAATTCCAGTTTGACCTTGGCCTTATAGGAACCATAGCGGTCTATGTATGTCTCGGCGATACCGTAGTCCTTGGCTATCTCTGTAATGGGTTTGATATGGGCCGCCTGGGCAATGACAATATCGTTGGGAACAGGTTTCTTCCTCTCTATCGACATAAGGCCTCCTTTGGGTATCGGACAAGCTGTACTCCAGTCGGTCCGTATCGTAAAGGTAGTGTCTGCGGCTCTCACGGTCAAACGGAAGTTGACTCCACGCCGATAGACAGGTAGGATGCCAGCATGAAACAGTACCATATTGAAGGCGGCCACCCTCTCAAGGGCCGCATTCGTGCGAGTGGCAACAAGAACGCCGCTCTGCCCTGCATCGCGGCTGCCCTCTTGTCTGAGGAGCCCGTCACGCTCAGGAATATTCCAGAGATAGAAGACGTCCTTGTGATGCTCGACATCTGTAGGGCCCTGGGTGCCACAGTTGAACGCCTGGAGCCGGATGCCTGGAAGATAGACGGCTCCACCATACGGGTGGCAGATGTTCCAGCCCCTCTTGCGGCCAAGGTGAGGGCATCAATCCTGTTCGCAGGCCCTCTCTTGGCCAGGTTCGGGAAGGTAACGCTTCCGCCTCCAGGTGGAGACGTCATTGGCCGGCGCAGGCTCGATACGCATTTCCTGGCACTCGAGGAGCTCGGTGCCCGCATCGAGGTGGATGGAGCCTTCCTGTTTACAGCCAACAAGCTCAAGGGCGCCGACATCTTCCTCGATGAAGCCTCCGTTACGGCTACAGAAAATGCCGTGATGGCTGCCGCCTTGGCAGAAGGCCGCACCGTAATCCGCAATGCTGCGAGCGAGCCCCATGTACAGGACGTATGCAAGCTGGTTCAGGCCATGGGAGGACTCGTGTCGGGCATTGGCTCCAACATCCTGACCATAGACGGCGTCCAGTCATTGCACGGAGCCGATTTTGCCATAGGACCAGACTTCATGGAGGTTGGCTCGTTCATAGGCCTTGCGGCTGTTACCAGGGGAGATATCGTCATAGAAGGCGTGGTTCCAGACGACCTGCGCATGATGAAGATAGCCTTTAATAGGCTGGGTATAGGCTGGAGCATTGATGGTAGCGACCTGTCGGTACATTCTGGTCAGACGCTACGTGTCGTGCCAGACCTTGGCGGTCAGATACCCAAGATAGACGATGCCCCCTGGCCAGGATTCCCGCCGGATCTCACATCCATCATGACAGTGGTGGCTACCCAGGCAGAAGGAACGGTCCTCATCCATGAGAAGATGTTCGAGTCACGCATGTTCTGGGTTGACAAGCTGATTGGTATGGGAGCCCGCATCGTCCTGTGCGATCCCCATAGGGCCGTCGTGTCCGGTCCTTCCCGGCTCAGGGGTGACTCTTTAACCTCTCCCGATGTTCGAGCCGGCATGGCCCTGGTCATCGCCGCCCTGTGTGCAGAGGGAACGAGCGTCATCAAGAATGTGTATCAGATAGAGCGTGGCTACGAGCACATCACCGAGCGTTTGCAAAAACTTGGAGCCAGGATACAGCGGCAGGACGAGTAGGAAGCCTTATTTAAGGGTCCGGCCCGCTATGCGGGCCGCGACCAACAAGCTGGCGACTACGCAGGCTCCCATGAACCCCAACCATGCCGGCAGGAAGGCCGATACTGGTATCCATGTTGCAAAGGCATTGGCAATAATGGTTTCAACGCTTCCTGTCAGCTTCAGCGGTGCCAGCGCCAGCGCTACCAGGATAGGCGCGGTCAGATATCTATTAAGGCTACCTATTGGCTCTCGCGGTTTGAATCGTACTCCCAGCCCTGCGCCTATCAACACGAGCATTATTACCGCGAAGGGGTAAGCCGCCCTGGCACCAAGCTCCGCAAGCAAAGGTTTTGTGTCTATGCCGAGCCTTTGAGCCTTGGCTATGCCAAGAGTTCGAGTCTTTTCTAATTTAGGAGTTTGAGTCTTTTCTGGGGCAGGAGTTTGAGTCTTGTATGAGCCTGTGACGAGCACTATGAGGGGGATGTCCTCCGGGGCTCCCGATAGTATCAGCGCCAGCTCGGCGTCTTCCTGGGTAAATGGCACCGTTATGGCAAAGCCAGGGTCTCCGGCTACCTTGCCGGCTTCGTAGTCTGGCTCCCATACTAAATGAGGCTTGAGCCTGTCTATCGCCCGCAGGATGAGTGTGTTGCCATGAAGCCTGGCATAGGGCGCACTGAGGATGACCCTGGTATCACCGCTTATGCTTAGTGACAGATCGCTGAAGTAGACGGCGTTTTCTGAAGCGGTCGCGCGTGAAGCTGAGATTACGGCCAGACTTGAGCCCGTGCCAGCAAGGGATATCGAAAACTGCTTCCCACCAGAACGTGAGAAGGCTGTGTTCAGTTCCTCCAGAAAGAAGGCTATGCTCGATAGCCCCTCGGTGCTCCTTGCCAGATATGTCTTTGTTTCTTCATCGTCAGGATTCTCTGCGGCTAGTTCCAGGTAGATCCTATAGGCCTCCAGATAGTCGCCTTCCTGGAAGCGAGTATAACCATCCAGTTTACGCTTATAGACCTTTGCCTCGGCTTCAGCCTCTGCCGACGGGCCAAGCCTCTGAAGATCGCGCCACGTCTCATCTACGAGTCTCATCACCTCGGGGCGCTTTGAGTAAATGGCTGCCGAACGTTTAGCCAGGTAGTGGGCATCGAAGAATCTGCCTGCGGCCCTGGCATCGAGGGCTTCTAGGTAGAAGCGATTCCCGGCTAGCCAAGCCTTGTCGTCGGCCTGGATTGAATCTGTTGGAGGGGCTGATGATTCTCTTTGAGATCGTTCCTGGATTATCATGGAGCGAACAGCGTTATTGAGCGTTTCATAGCCTTTATCAAGCTGGTCGACCGTGGCACAGACCTGCAGGTACCTTTCGGCCTCATCGTATTTGCCTGCTTTTTTTGCCGCTTCTGCCTTCTTGAGTGACTCGTTGAACAGTTGGCTCTGGCTCTCATACCTGTTCTTGCGCTCTTCCAGCCCAGGTACGATAAGGAGATAGAAGAGAGAGACGATGAGGGCTAATGCAAGAGCTGGTGCCATGATTCTGTAGGCTTCACCAGCAAAACCGTCACTTGCAGAAGACGATTCCATGGCTATGGCAGAGGCGACGAGAAGAACAGCCGGCGCCCATGCGGCAATGTATAGAAGCGCCTGGTTCAGTTCCCAGCGCAACTTAAAGATATGCAGCAGTTCATTTGAAGGGCCAATATTAAACAGAGCGGTAAAGAACCCCGCCACAAAAGACATTGCCAGTAATGCGGCTGCTACTCCTAGAAAGCCAGAATTTGTTTTAGGCATTGCGGCTAGCTCCCTCGGGTTTTGTCGCCAACAAGGCATCGAGCAAGAAGAGGGCCAAGGCGCTTGCCCCCGACAGGATGGCTGTAGAAAGGAGCCTGGGGATTTCTACGTCCAGGAACGAGAAGAGAGCGTCAGCCGGGCCCGATAGATAGAGCCCGAAAAGGTATACGGCTAAGATCGCCGCGCTTGGTGCTATGAATGCTCCCAGGAGCGGCCTGTTTCTGGATAGTCTCGTACTACCCCAGAAGGCAGACGAAAACAAGGCAAAAGAGGCGATGCCAGCTACAGCTGTAGGCCAAGGGGCCAGTGCTATATCGCGCATCCACCTGGCTATTGGAATGTATGCATCGGGGAGCGACAAGAAGCCATCGGCTATGGCCACTATGCCAAAACGGATGAGCAAGGACGTGGCAACCATTGTCATGCCTGCGATCACTGAGATCATGATGTAACCGAGTAGCCGGGAATGTATGAGTCTATTGAGCAGGAAGAATGTAATAAAGGCAGCCGACACTATTGCTAAGGGTATGGATGCCATGAGTATCTGTATTGCGCGTGGTACAATGTCTTGTGTTCCTGTATCCAAGACTACGCCACTCATCCATATGACTGAGGCAATCATCATGGTAGCGAAGAAGGCGATCAGGAATCGCAGGGTAATCTTGCCTACTGTCTTCATTGGGGAAAACTGTAGCATGCGCCATGGCACTTGACAAGACAAATGGAGGTTTGAAGTATAAACACAATAATATGCACAGGATATCCACAAGGCCTCGACAAAAATAGTCGTACTGATTTTTGAGCTTTTGGAGCTTCCTGCTCGAAAAGGGATAGCTAATTCTATATTATGAAAATTAATTACATATTATAAAAGCAATTAATAAATAGACTCGAGAATGATTATTGAGAACCGTGTCATTGTGCAATTTTATATACGATTAAAACACTTTGCAAAAATTTCGACACAATATATGAACAGCTTATCCACAGCTAAGGGTAGAAACAGCCTTGACTCGCTTTGTCAAGGTGTCAGGCGATACGAACCATGTTCGCCATGAATCTTTTCTGCCGTCTCTGGAGCTCCTATTGCTCGTAAGCTAGAGCGCAATCTGGCTATTCTCATGTCGAGAGCCCGTCCTGAGCATGTTTGCATTGCTATGCAGGAGGCAAGGGCGGACCGGGGGACCGAATGGCCCTTGTTGGCCAATAGAAGGGTCAGGAGCTTGCATGCTTGATCACTGAGCCGTATGGTCCCAGAGGGCCCAGATATTGTTGTTCCCAGCATTGATACGGCTTCCGTGCCAAAATCGAGGCGTGCCGGGCTACGACTGTGCACCCTGGCGTAGAGCTCGGCTTCTGTCCATGGTTCTCGTATGAAATCACTACATCCTGATTCAAAGCATTCGTTTGCCAGGTCGGAAGAGCCGCTGGCTATGATGGGAATGTGGTGACAGGCCTTGGGCTGTGACAGGAAACGGAGTGCCGGTATTATGATGGCAATTAAGTCGTCCTGCTCCGATGCAGGCGGAATTGATGGGCTAAAAAAAAGGGAGAACGGCCTGCCGTCCTCCCTCGATTCTACAATGCTATTGTACTCCTCTTCGTTGCCTACGAAGAGGAGTCTCACGCTACGCGTCCCCGCTCGAGCCGTCGCCTATCATCTTGCGTTTAAGCTCCTCGAGCATGAGGTCCGCACCCGCACCGGAGGCCTCTAGCTTGGCAAATTCCTTGTCAAGCGACGAGGATTGTGAAAGATCGGCTAATTCAGCATGGGCGTCTGCCCGTGCCTCAAGCTCATCTACCTTCTTTGCCATGCGGTCGAAGGTATCGAAGGCACTGGTGTTGCCGGATACACTGGCTAGGGTCTTCTGTATCTTCTCCTGGGCCTCTGCACGCTTGGCCCTGGCGACAAGGATATTCTTCTTGCGTGATGCCTCGTCTATCTTGTTCTGTAGTTGCCTGAGTGTTTCCTTTAGCTTCTCTACTGAGGCCCTCTGGGATTCCCACTGCGGCTTGAGCTGAAGGTAGTACGTTTCGGCCTCTTGTTTGCGAAGCAGGGCTTCCTTTGCCAAGTCGTCGCGACTCGCCTTTACGGCTATGACGGCCTTTCGTTCCCACTCTCCTGCCAGGCGTTGCTGTTCCAGGAGTTCCCGCTCTATCTTCTTTTCATCTGCTATCGCCATGGCGACTGATTTCTTTGACTCTATCATCTGCTGGTTCATCTCTATGACCAGCTGGTTGAGCATTTTTTCTGGATTCTCAGCCTTGTTGATCATATCGTTTATATTTGACGATATGACCGTCTTCATCCTGTCGAATATTCCCATAGCCCCAGCCTCCTGTAATCAGTTCCGGAACGCGCCTAGAGTGCCGTAATGCCTGGACAGGGCCAAGCCTATGGAATCAAGCGCAGCCTCGAATTCGGGCTTATCCATCGTGTCGTATTCAAGGGTGTCGATAAGAACAACGTCCTCTGCATCCAGTCCGTAGGCTCCATGAACCATGTCGGTGCCGTTAAGTCGTAATAGTTTCTCGAAAAGCTCGGCCCTTTGGTTCCTGGGAGCCTTCATGACGAAGGCCCGCATTATGACTATTGGCTCGTTGAGCGTTATGGTAATGCCTGGTAAGCCCTTGGAAGAGTCTTCGACGAAGAAAGCCGAAGATGACACTTCCTGGTATGATATGTCGAGATCCATCAGATAGGACTCTATTTTATTCATGCCTGCCATCGCTTCCTCCTGGATAACTCGTGTGGATGTATACGGCTTAGAGGCGGAATCAACCCAGGAATACCTGGCCCGAGTTGTCTATGGCCAGGATAGTCTTGCATTCCGAGCATCTGAAACGTCCTGGTTTGGCTGCCTTGAGCTTCTTGGTGCAAATCGGGCATGAGAATATCTTGGGAAACACCGTCTGAGAGCTTACCTGCGATCCTTGATGGAAATAGGCTGTAGCCTCTTCAAGGTTATCCTTGATGTTAAAGAATTGAGAAAAACCCAAGAGCTGGAATACTTCGTAGACCTTGGGTTGTATCTCCAGGAGTACTATATCGCCAGAGCGCGGCTTGACCGCCTTGAGGAAGGCCGTAAACGAACCTATGCCCGTGGACGATACGTAGTTGAGACCACCGCAATTAAAAATGAGGCGCGAGAAGCCTGAATCGATGGCTTTTCCGACACGTTTTTGAAAGAAATTCGAATTATACGTATCGATATAACCGGTTAAGAACAGTGCTAGACAGTTCTCAACATGGTCGATTTTTTGAAGCCGAATTTTGAGGCTATCGTCCTTTTCGTCGTCGAATCCAGGAACGATATCGTTATTTGGCATGTTTCTCCTCTTCCATTGTGAGGTCTTTTCTACTAATCGACAATTCTACGATCATCATAGGCTGTCGTCAATGCCTTGTCAAATTGAAACTGGCATAGAATTGAGCCTACTTCAAGTCTTAGACCATCTCGACATTATTCTCGGCTAAAAAAGTCGCTTTTGTTAGCCCTGACAAAAAAAAATTGTCTATAACGAGTACAAGCCCTCGTCTGCGACGATTATTGAACCGTTGGCAATATCCATGCCTCCGGAAAGGAGAGCCAAGGCTAGATCGGCTATTCTTGATACAGGAATGAGCCTGCCGCGGGCCGAGGTGGCCTCTAGCCTTGTTCTAGTCTCATCGTCCATGTACTCCGTGTCAACGAAACCGGGGCACAGCACGGAGCATGAAACGCCTTTGCCTGAGAATTCGGCCGCTATAGACTTTGCCAGCACCCCTATGCCTGTTTTTGCCGCCGCGTATGCCGCGTTGGACTTGAATCCTCGTATGGCATCTGTCCTGGTGCCGCCAAACAGCAATATTCGGCCAAAACCTCTGGATGCCATGGCGTTTGCTGCCTCGGTCGCGAGAGCCCCCGGTAGAGCCAGGCATCCCAAAGCGGCCATCTGCCAATCCTGGGCTGTGGTTTCGCAGAGCGGCTTATAGAGAAAAGGGCCATACGCCATGACTAGAATATCGCAGTGTCTAGACTCGGTCAGGAGGGTCTCAGGGGGTATTCCCGATGACAGATCGGCACAGAGGGCCTGAGCATTGGCGCCAAGGCTCTCTAGTTCTGTTATCCTTGCTTCTATTCGTTTTGCGTCTCTTCCGTGGACGACGAGGTTTACGCCGGCTATAGCGAGGCTTCTGGCGATGGAGAAGCCTATGCCGCCGCTCGAGCCTACTATGAGGGCCTTGAGACCCTTGAGTGTTGAGTCCTCTACGTTTCTAGTGTTGTTCGTCATCGAAGCATCTATTATAGTCGCTCCGTTGCATCAGGTAAACAGTATGCTATTCTGAAGGTCTAAGGGGCGTATGATGGATTCAAGCGGTTTAAGTAAATACGCCGTGCTCTTATGCCGCGTTGAAGGATCCATAAACGTGGGTGCGGCCTGCCGGGCCATGAAGGTCATGGGCATATCACGGCTCGTGTTGGCAGCCTGCCCCGAATACATTGATGTCGATGTCAGAATGCATGCGCTCCATGCATACGATGTGTATGAACAGGCAGAGCGCTATTCTAGTCTTGATCTGGCGCTTGCAGACTTCTCCCTGGCCGCCGGCTTTACCCGTAGAACAGGCCAAAAGCGCAAGGAGAACGTCTCCGTTGAGTCATTTGCAGCGACCCTGCCCAACCGTGTAGGGAATGTGGCCCTCGTGTTTGGTAACGAGAGGAACGGCTTGTCAGATGAAGAGTTATCGCTTTGCGACGAGGCTGTGAGTATAGCCAGTTCAAGGTTGTTCCCCTCTCTGAACCTGTCTCATGCGGTACAGATAGCCTGCTGGGAACTGAGCAAGAACCTTGCCGCAGCAAGCACCGTTTCTCGAGAGTCAGCTTCCAGGCGGCTTGTAGCCTCAAGGGCACAGGTAGAAGGAGCCGCCCATGACATGGCCGATGCCATGCAGAAGGCAGGTCTTTACAAACTTGCAGGGAGACCAGAGACAGAAGTGTTTATCCGCAGTGTCGCCATGCGAGCCGGCTTGTCCCGCTCCGAGCTGAAGCGCATGACGTCGTTGTTTGTAAAGCTTGGAGCCCTGTCCGGTCGAACTTGACCGCAGGCCTAGTCGACAGTAGGCTTTGTAGCGGGTCATGCTGTGGTGGATGTATGGAGGACGACGTGAAAAGATTTTTGTGTGCGATGGTCGTGGTGATCGCTCTCGTCTTCTCGGTGGGAGCCCAGGGATCCCCTGGTGGCGCGCCTGTTGGTGACGGAGTTTTCGTGGGGCGCATCAAGCTTGACGTTGGCATAGCGCGACTGGCTGAGATAGCCAGACTCGATGATGCGGCTACACTCCTTGAGCTTTCGGCAGACAGCTCTTTCATCCTCTTTGGCACACTATCACGGCCTTCTATAGAGAGTGATCAACCCTTCTGGGCCATCTCCGAATTCCTTGAGGGTGAATGGATAGGCACCTCGGAGATACGTCTACACCGCGTATTCCTCTTGTTTGTAGGCGAGGCATATCGTGAATTCCTCGATGGATCTGCCGGCATGCGCGCTCTTGCCATAGTCAAGGATGCAACGCTGAGGGCCAACAAGGATGGCACCAAGGATGTGTATCTGAGCGTCGTATCGATAAGGCCTTTTTTCTGAAACGTAGCCGTGCCTTAGAATAGGCTGGCTTGCCAGCATCTTCCATTGCCACAGAACTCGATATCAGCAACAGCTATTTCTGGGCTCCTGCCTGATAGTACGGCGGCCCGCCTCACGACGTTTCTTAGTTCCCTCACATTGCCTGGCCAGTCCCACGAGACCAGTCGCTTGAGGGCGTCGGGTGTGATGCTTTTGTTCGGGCTGAATTTGGACAGAAATGAGTCTACCAGAAGCGCTATGTCTTCCTTATGCTCCCGCAGGGCGGGCATCCTGAGTATGAGGGTGTCCAATCTGTTTAGAAGCTCGGGTCTGAAGCGTCCGCGATTTCCATACAGATAGGCGTTTGTAGCCGATACGATTCTGATGTCGTATGCGACCGGTTCCACCGAGCCTACTCTGCAACCTGTCTCAGTCTCCAGTGTTCTTAAGAATTTTGCCTGGATAGACAATGAAAGCTCCCCTATCTCATCCAGGAAAACGGTCCCTCCACGAGCCGATTCAAAGGCCCCTTTCTTCTCGACGGCATCGGTAAATGCCCCTTTGACCGTGCCAAAGAGGGTGCTTTCGACGAGATTCTCAGATATTGAGGCACAGTCGATTGGCAGAAATGTACAGAATTTTCGCGTAGAAGATGCATGGATGGCGGCGGCGGCCAGTTCCTTCCCGGTGCCGCTTTCGCCGAGGATGAGGACAGGGGCGTCGTCTCCGGCATACAAGGCTATGCGTTCCATAACGTCTTTTAACACGAGACTGTCGCCAAGCAGGCGCTGCTCTGTCCTGTCAAGAATGTAGCGTGTCTTCGGAACCGAGCCTTCGGCTACCGAACCGGCGCTTGGACCGGCGGATGAACCAGCGGACGAACCGGCGGACGAAACGGCTGTGGCTAACCTGAGTGCGGCATATAAATCTTCGGCCTGGTACGGTTTCTCGACATAGCCATACGAGCCAGCCGGCCTGTGCACGAAGGCAGATGATGATGCATGTGCGGTGCAGACGAGCCCTGCTTCTGGATCTATCTTGGCAGCGGCTGTCTGCGGGTTGCAAATGCCATCTACCAGGCAACATCGTATATCAATGATTATTGCGCTAGGTTTGTGATTGCGTGAAAGCTGCGTTGCTTCCATCACGGAAGCGCAACTCTGCACCCTGTAACGACCCGCAAGGAGGGATGAAACGACTTTTCTGTCGTCTCCATCGAGGTCGACGATGCATACCGTTTTCATGCCTATAATTCTATGCCGGCCGTGTCTGATCGCTGTCAATGATCTATAAGCGGTTGAGTAGGAGAATAGGCAGCCTGCTTGCTTCTTTTACCGTTGCAAGTCGGAAGGTATTAAAGTAATCTAGTCATGGTGTATATTGGTTTTAAGACTATTTATAATGAAATGAACTGTTTGAATGCAATCTGAATCAATAAAGATGGAGACATAGAATGGCCGGAAATGAATTAGTCGTTGACGTCAACAAAATCAAGAAGGCGGCTCATAGTGCCATTCCTCTCACGATTACAACCTATACCTTGCCTCATGAAATAGAGGTGTACATAGAGGAAGTCCTCGAGGTTTTCCTCGGTGAACTAGGCCAGGCCAGGATAAAGGATTATCTGGTCTACTGCCTGAGAGAGCTCGCGGTTAACGCAAAGAAGGCTAATACCAAGAGAGTCTACTTCGAGACAAAAGGCCTGGATCTCAAGAACCCCGCCGATTATGAGGAGGGGATGCTCTCCTTCAAGGCCGATACCATGGAGAATATTTCCTATTATCTGCAGAAGCAGAAGGAGCGGCAGTATTATATAAAAATCATATTTCAGGCACGAGGCTCCAATGTTGTCCTGGAGGTGAGGAACAATGCCGAGCTAACGCGTACCGAGTACCTCCGAATCCAGGACAAGCTGGCTCACTCCAGGAAGTACAGTACGCTAGAAGAGGCTATGTCCCAGATTCTCGACGCCTCGGAAGGCGCCGGTCTAGGTCTCGTCATTCTGGTTCTCATGCTCAAGAAGATGAGCCTCGATGAGGAATGCTTTGATATAAGGACAGATAGCGGTGAGACCGTGGCGCGTATAACCGTCCCGGTGGCCGCAGCCAAGATAGAAAGCCTTTCGGCATTGACCGACGAGCTTGTCAGGCAGATAACGAGCCTTCCTCACTTCCCCGAGAATATCCTGACCATCCAAAGGCTCATAGCAGATCCCAAGAGCGAGATGGTTGACATAGCAAGGAACATTTCGACCGACCCGTCAATGACGGCAGATCTGCTCAAGCTTGTAAATTCGGCGCAATTCATGTTGCCGAGGCGAGTGGACAACATCGTCGATGCCGTAAAACTGGTTGGACTACGTGGAATAAAGAACCTCCTGTTCTCATACGGCGCTCAGAGCATTCTTGCCGACGAGAAGGGCATGGATCAGAAGGCCCTGTGGGATCATAGCTATCGTTGCGCCTATTACGCCTATAATCTGGCCAAGAATTTCAAGCCAGGCAACAGAGCCCTGCAGGACGATGCGTACGTTGGGGGCATGCTCCATGACATGGGCAAGATTATATTCTCGGCCGTTCACCCGGAACTGCTCGATCATATAAAGGCATTCTGTGAAACCAAGGGCATAGCCAAGTCGACCTTCGAAGACCTGGCCGGTGGCATGAACCACTCGGAGATAGGTGCCCGTGTGGCCGAGAAATGGAATTTCCCTGATTCTCTCGTAGCCGCCATACGCTTCCACCACGAACCGGCCCTGATGACGACCGACTGGAAGGACGTGGTCTATACCGTTTATCTGGCTAATGTATTCTGCGATTATGAATTAGGATCGATAGCCTACGACCAGATTGACAAGGACGTGCTCAGCGATTTTGGTTTCTTGAGTGATAAGCAGTTTGGCAAGACGGTTGATCAATTCGGCGAGGGCTTCAGGCAGGAAACCAATAAGATACGCGATTTAAGCGCGGTTAAGCACTAGGCGCATGGCGCTATGCGCATGGCGCTATGCGCCTATCATCCTATACGCAGCCAGAAATTCAAGGAAGAATTGCTGGATGCCTTCAAAATAGTCGCGCTCCAACAAGACCCCGGGTTTCGTTATGTACCTAAAGTGCCAACTCTCCCAGACGTAGCCTGTCACCTCTTCCATCCCCTGTGGGAAGGAGCGTGAGAAGCCGTAACGCCACGCGTTCTCTTCCATCCACCTGCCGGCCTTGGATTCGGCGAAGGTATCATCTATGGGGAAGAAGTCTATGACCGTGCCTAGCTGATGCTGTGATGTTCCCGGCCTGGCTGAAAACCTCGAGGCTTCCTCCTCGCCATAGCTTGCCGCGTAACGCTTGAAGAGCCCATCCTGATATTCATAGGAGCGGTACGAAGAGGCGAATATGATGTCGATGCCCTCTGCCTTTGCCGCCGAGGCCATCTGCCTGGAAGGCTCCATGATGCATTCCCTGAGCCTCAAATCTTTCCTGGTGACAGAAACTCCCCATCCATTGATTGAAACAAGATCATTAGGCTCGTAGTCTGGGGGCAAGGCGTTTTTCTTATCAACAAGGATGAGGAGGTCGCCGGCGGCTAGCGATTCTTTATCCGCGGCCGCGAGTAGCTCGAGGAAGCTGTCAGGGGAGGCGAGAATGGCCTTTTCTATGCTCGCCTTGGTATCTGCTGGTAGTACGTCCAGTGCGGCTAGTACGCGCCGTAGGCCTGCATCATGAGCGCTGGGCAAAGGCTCGGCCTCTACTGAGTTTCTGGCTCCACATGAACCGAGTGCTAAGGCGGAGGCGATAATGATGCCGGCAAGTTTCATCTGCATCCCTAGAATCTATACCGTAGCTCCCGATAGGACAAGGCTCTTCAAAAGCCTGTGTTGTGAACGAGTCTGCAAGTCTTCACAATGATGTGGTGGCACTGTATAGTAGAACGCTACGAGGCATACGGTCAAAACTAGGAAGCATGCCACGAACTAACGCTACTATGGGATTGTATATGGATAAAGAGTCTTTTAAAATTGACGCGCGCATCGAGGCGGCCATAGCCGACCCGGGGCTGCTGAACGCTATTGCCCTGCTTTCTGAGCGTCTGGCCGTAGGTGGTGCGCTAGCCACCGTCAGGCTGGGCTCCGATCGTGACACGGTGCTTATGGCTGCAATCGCCTCCGCCCTGGTGGCAGAACCGGATCTCCAGACACTGGTTGTGGCACCCAGCGAGCACGAGGTGGCCGGCTTGAAGGCGGCCTTTGATCCGCTTGGCCGGGCCATAGGCAAGTCCGGTGTTACCATTGGACGGGAAGGTGCGTCGATACAGGCTCCTGTGATAATTGGTTCACTTGATACCATAGCCTCCTTTGTAGCATCGGGCAGGCTGGAAAATCGCTCCTTTGGCCTCGTGGCCTTGAGCAACATGGATACTATGGCCAATGCAGCCACGGCAGCCATGCTGCGGCATGCACTTGGCTCCTCCTCTATGCAGCGTCGTTTGGTCGCCTTCTGCACCGACCTGGGGCCTTCTCACAGGGCAATAGCGCGCGATATAGGTGGAGCGTTGGTGGAGATGGAGCTAGAGGTCGAGGGAGAGAGAGCCAAGAGCGCGACCTGTCTGACATACACACTATCAGCCGATGACAAGAGTCGTCTTCTCCTGGGTTTGCTTAGGTCGGAAAAGAGCCGGCCTGTTGCCGTGTTCTGTGATCTGCGTGAGACAGCCGAGTCAACGGCCAGGATGCTCCGTGCGCGTGGTATAAGGACAGAGTTTATCCTTGGTAATCTGCCGCGAAAACATGCCATTCTGGAGGCTGTCATAGGCGGAGAGTATGAGCTCCTTGTTCTCACCGACGAAGGCGCTCGTGGTCTGAGTAGGGCTTGGGCCGCGATGATAGTAAACTGGGATCTTCCCTTGGAGGCCGATCACTATCTTGCAAGGCTTGAAAATCTTGACACAGGTATCGATGATGCCAGCATCCATAATTTTGCCTGCGAACGGTATGCATATGGAATACCTGCCATCGAGAGAGCCCTGGGTCATCGTCTTAAGACCATCAAGGCCGAAGAATCCATGATGGTCGCCGGCGTATCCATACAAGAACCTCGTCCCCGAGCCGAGATGGACAGCCGGGGAGCAGCTGGTGCCGAAAGCGTATCGAATAGAGGCTCTAGCCGTCGGCGGGGCGATGATAACCGCGATACCGGAGGCCAGTATGATGGTCGCAACGCCAGGGCAATCCAGGCGGACATAGCCGCCATAACCGGTGGCAAGCCATTGCGAGACGCTTCCTTTAATGAACCGGCCAAGAAAACCCAGGAGACGGTCTCTAAGAGTAAGAAACGTGGACGAAAGACAAGAGACAACGGCGCCACGGCAAATTCTGCCACAGTCTCCAGGCCGGCTTCCCCTGAGCCTGGCAAGCGTGGGCTGGATCAGCCTCGCCGTCGCGACGATAAGCAGACCCCTCGGCAACAAGCCAGGCGTCCCAAAGGCGGGACCGGCCAGCGTCTGGCGGACCCATACTCGGTGAGCATGGAAGAACGTCTCAGCTTATACCGTGAACGCTACGGCGAAGGCGCATCCAAGCCGGCTCAGGGTGGCAAGGCTCATGGTGCCAAGTCACAAGGGGGCAATGCCCAAGGCCGAAAGCCCCCTGCCCGTCGCGATGGCCCGGCTTCTCAGGCTCGACACGGCGACAAGGTAGCCGGTTCCAGGCCCGTTTCCAGGCCAAGCCCCCTCATGGACAAAGGTGCCGACAAGCCACAGTCCAAGGGTCTGCTAGGTTCCCTGCGGAACCTGTTTGGCAAGAAGGAAGAGTAGGGCACGATTAGGCATGTATCAGTTCTCGCGCAAGGCGGCAGGCGCCGCTCTGGGCGTCTTTTGCTGGTTCCACCAGGTGCAATTCCGGTCTAAGAGATACGAGGCGATCGCCGACTCTAGACCGGAGATCCCTGTTCTTCTCAAGGAGGCCTCCATACAGGGCAAGGCGCTTCCTGGACAGATGTGGAGCGAGCCTGTCATAGACAGATGTGGCTATGCCGGCCAGTTCTACGACGGCCTCATCGAGTATTGACATGGCCACCGAGTCTCCATGGCCTGCCAGGCGTGCTACCATTGGCGCGAATGAGGCTATACGTGCCTTGTCGAAATTCCAGAATGTCAGCGGTATGAGTTCCTGGGCGTCAGCCAGAGCGAAGTGCCTTAATGAGGCCTCAAGGAGGCCGCTAGCCTGGATTCTGCCCTCGCTTGCATGGATTCCCCGCCGTATACCTTCAAATGCTATCCAGAAGGCAGAGCCTTCATCTCCCAGGAAATGCCCCCAACCTCCGGCTCGCTCACGGCGGCCGTCCCTCGTCCGCCCAAAGGCTATGGAGCCGGTGCCAGCTATCAGGAGTATGCCTTCGGTGTCATCAAGGGCGCCTACGAGGGCAGGTTCGGAGTCGTTGGCTGCCCCGAAAACGGGATTTCCCTCGCTTGAAGCGGTCCGGAAGGCCGTCTGTAGCGCTCCTGTCATTGACTTGCGGTCTTCTGGCAGATCTACACCGGCCGAGCCTATGAAACCGGCGCGGCAAGATAAAGGATCGAGTCCAGCGGCCATGGCGCCTTCTATGAGGCTGCGCAGGGTGATTGCTACCGACTCTACGCTGGTGGCGTTGAGGTTGGTGCCTCCGCTTGAGCCTTCGTAGAGCCTGTCTCCAGACAGTGACTCGGCACGGATGCGCGAACTCGTTCCACCTCCATCTATGCCAAACACCCAATCGTTAATAGCCATATAGAGAGGCTCCTTAGCAATCTTTCGTATCGTTTCTGTGCAGAAAGGGTAGCATCGCGCAATAGTTTACCATGGTAGCTCAAACCCTTGGAACTTACTTTTATTTGCTTGCAGTGTTTCTATATACTAGTAGTGTAGAGCCAAGACGCTGGAGGTGCCTCGTGTCGCAAATATGTCTACATAATGCCGCGTTGCTTGCCGGGTACGCCCGTATGGAGCAGTGCGCCGTACTCGTAGAGGATGGCAGAATACTGGATGTCTTCTCAGAGAAAAGATTTGCTCAGAAAAATCTACCATCGGATACGCTGATTCTTGATGTTGACGGTGCCTTCCTGGCTCCTGGCTTCATAGATACCCACATCCATGGTTTTGCAGGTTTTGGCACCGAGGATATGTCGGTAGATGCCATAGTCGCTATGTCTGACAGATTAGGTTCCTACGGCGTAAGCGCCTTCTGCCCGACGATCTACCCCATGGACCTGGATGACATGGTAAGGTCCATTGCCTCGTGTGTAGACGCCATGGGCAAGGAAACCGGAGCCCGGGTGATGGGTGTCCATCTTGAAGGCCCCTTCCTTTCAATGGCTCGTCTAGGAGTTCAGCAATCTGAATATGTGCGCCAGGTAGATATAGACGTCATGGATCGCCTGTTCAGAGCCGGCCGTGGCCATATAACAAACATGACCGTCGCACCGGAATTGAAGGGCATGAGGGAACTGGCACTCTACTGCCTCTCAAGGAACATCGTGCTCCAGGCAGGACACACCGACGCCAGCTACGAGAACATGATGGAGGGAATGCAGGCGGGCATCATGCATTCTACCCACTTCTTCAATGCCATGAGCCGTCTCCATCATCGTGATCCTGGAGCGGTTGGCGCCATACTGATCAATCCTGAGCTTTCATGCGAGATAATAGCCGACGGAAAGCATGTGCATCCCGACCTCATCCGGCTCCTTCTTCGTGACAAGCCGCAAAGCAAGGTTGTACTGGTGACAGACGCGCTCAAGCCAACCGAGCAGGAACGGTATCCCCTCATAGCCAACCGTCAGGAGGTCGTGCTTGAAGACGGCGTATTCCACCGTAAAAGCGACGGTGTCCTGGCAGGCTCCTGTCTGACCATGATAGCCGGCGTCAAGAACCTGGCATCGTGGGGTGTGCCAATAGAAGCGGCTGTGGAGATGGCCTCCAGCAATCCTGCACGCATAGTAGGTCTTGGCAAACGCGGTCTAATTGTGCCAGGTTATGAGGCCGACTTAGTGGTTTTTGACAATGATTTCTCGGTACTCGCGACGATGGTAGGCGGGCGTTTCATAAAGAACGAACTGGGCTAAGAGCCATGGCTGGGCTTGAAAGGACACTGTAATGAGACTGATTATTCGCGAGGATTACGACGCTGTTTCTGAATGGGCGGCTAATTATGTAGCCAGGCGCATCATAGCCGCAGGGAAAGACTCTCGTTTCGTGCTTGGATTGCCGACAGGCTCCACCCCTTTGGGTCTATACCGGTGCCTCGTCGCCCTGTACAAGCGAGGAACGCTGTCGTTCAAGAACGTCGTCAGCTTCAATATGGACGAGTATGTGGGTCTGCCGGAAGACCATCCCGAGAGTTACCATAGTTTCATGCGACAGAATCTGTTCTCAAAGATAGACATAGCCCCCGGCAATACAAACATCCTCGACGGCAACGCGCCTGATCTGGACAAGGAGTGTGCCCGATACGAGGCCGCCATAAAGGAATCAGGCGGTATAGACCTGTTCGTAGGCGGTGTTGGCGTGGACGGCCACATAGCCTTCAACGAACCCGGCTCGTCCCTGGGCTCAAGGACGCGTATAAAGACACTGACAAGCGACACCAGGGAGGTTAATGCACGGTTCTTTGGTGGTGACTCGCAGGCTGTGCCATCTACGGCTTTGACGGTAGGCGTTGGAACAATAATGGATGCCAGGGAAGTGCTTATCCTGGTGTCTGGAGCCAACAAGGCTCGCGCCTTACGGCACGCAGTAGAAGAAGGCGTCAACCATCTGTGGACATTCTCATGTCTCCAGCTTCACCCCAGGCTTGTCGTCGTCTGCGACGAGAAGGCGACCAATGAGCTGATGGTAGGCACCGTACGTTACTTCAAGGAGATAGAGGCATCTAACTTCGACAACGCCATCTAGTGCCTTTGGATTGCGTCCCATGGCTCACTAGACTATGATCGATGCATGCACGCCGTTTGGCGACGATGCAATCCTACAAAGTTGGTGGTGAGCCATGAAGATTATTACCCATACCATAAAGCCCAAGATACCCGAGGCACTCGCTCCTCTCGACGAGATGGCGCACAACCTATGGATTTCCTGGAATTTCGACGCAATCATGCTCTTTATACGGCTTGATTATGATGTTTGGAGCCAGTCAAGGCAGAATCCCGCCAAGATGCTTGGCATGGTGCCACAGGCTCGTTTCGATGCCGCCGCCGCCGACGACTCCTACCTCGCCGCCCTCCGCGAGGTGTACACAGATTTCCAGGCCTACAAGAACGGGCAGCCATGGTTCAAGGGTGATCATAAGGACTCGATTGCGTATTTCTCCATGGAGTATGGCATGGACTCGTCCCTGCCAATCTATTCCGGTGGCCTTGGCATACTGTCTGGCGATCACATGAAGACGAGTTCTGACATGGGGCTACCCTTGGTCGGTGTGGGGCTCTTGTACCGGCAGGGTTACTTCATACAGCAATTGAATGCTGATGGTTTTCAGCAGGAAGAGTACCCTGAAAATGACTGGTACAACATGCCCGTCAGCCTCTGCGAGACAGACAAGGGTGAGCCCGTGAGGATATCCGTGGAGATGGCGGGTGAGACAATCGTGGCCCAGGTCTGGGTGGCCATGGTCGGCCGTTCGTCGCTCTACCTCCTCGATACCAATATTGAAGAGAACATACCACAGAACAGGACAATAACGGCCACGCTCTATGGTGGTGACAAGGAAACGCGCATACGTCAGGAGATCCTTTTAGGCATTGGCGGCATCCGCGCCCTCAGGGCTGTAGGCATCAATCCGGCGGTGGCCCACATGAACGAGGGCCATGCGGCCTTCCTGGGTCTGGAACGCATCCATGAGATAATCCAAGAGAAGGGCTTGTCCTTTCCACAGGCTGCTCAGGCGCTCTGGGGAACCAATATATTCACCACCCATACCCCGGTGCCCGCCGGCAACGAACGCTTCAGCATCGAACTGATGGAAAAGTATTTCCGTGGATGGATTAGCCAGCTTGGTCTGGACTGGAAGGCCTTCCTGGCACTGGGTCGGGAGCGACCTGACGATGACGCCGAGCCGTTCTGCATGACTGTCTTGGCTCTCAAGTTATCTGCTTACGCCAACGGCGTCTCTGAGCTGCATGGTCATGTGTCACGTGACATGTGGAAGGCCATCTGGCCTGGTCTGCCCTCCAGCGAGGTGCCCATAGGCCACGTGACCAATGGCGTGCATCCCCGCACCTGGATACCCTACACCCTGCTCGAGGTGCTCAACCGCTACTTTGGGCCTCACTTTCAAGAGGATCCTACAGACCTTTCCTCCTGGGATCGTATAGACCGCATAAGCGACGACGAACTATGGCGTACCCATGAGCGTCGCCGCGAGCGCCTCGTAGCGTTTGCGCGCGACAGGCTCAAGAAGGGCATGCGACGCATTGGTATATCGGAGAGTGGCCTGGCCAGGGCAGACGACGCCTTGTCACCTGCTACATTGACCATCAGCTTTGCCCGCCGCTTCGCTACCTACAAGCGGGGTAATCTGCTTTTGTCTGACCCTGACAGGCTTATCCGCCTCTTGTCTGACAAGGACAGGCCAATACAGATAATCTTTGCAGGCAAGGCCCATCCTCACGACATGCCGGGTAAGGAGATAATAAAGGAGCTCGTCCACTTCTCCCGCCGTGACGATGTGGCGGGAAGGATAGTCTTCCTCGAGGACTACGACATGACGATGGCACGCTACATGACCAGTGGCTCAGACGTGTGGCTCAATACGCCACGCAGGCCCTTGGAGGCATCGGGCACCAGCGGTATGAAGGCCGGTATGAATGGCGTTCTCAATTGCTCGGTGCTCGACGGCTGGTGGGCCGAGGGTTATGCCCCCGAGTGTGGCTGGGCCATAGGCAAGGGCGAGGAGTATACCGATACAGAGCTGCAGGACGAGATAGAGTCAAAGGCGCTCTATGACCTGCTCGAGCGGGAGATAATACCAACCTTCTATGAGCGAGGCCGTGATGGCCTGCCCAGGGAGTGGATAAAGATGATGAAATGCTCCATACGCAATACGGGCAAGAACTTTAGCTTCCACCGTACGCTTATGGAGTATTCAGAGCATTACTACCAGCCGGCATTGGAGAATGCCCGTCTCCTTGCGACAGAGGGCTACGATCTTGCCAAGGCTACGGCCGATTTTATAGACAAGGCTAGAGCGGCCTGGCCTACAGTCTCCGTGGAAGACATATACTCGACGGCCAAGCCTGTCATGGAGCGGGGTGATACCGTACGCGTAGAGGCCAGGATAAAGCTTGGTTCATTGACCCCTGAACAGGTACGTGTCGAGCTGTATCACGGACCCGTCTCAAGCACCGGCGATATTCATGACGCCAAACGTGTCGAGATGAAGGCTGGCGTCTCTCAGGGTGGAGCCTACAGCTATCTTGTGAATGTTACCTGCGAGGCTACCGGACAGCATGGCTATTCTGTACGGGTACTGCCGCGCCATGAAGGCCTCGTCCACCCCTTCGTACCCGGACTGGTTCGCTGGGCCTAGTCGCTGCAGGGTGGAAATAACCTCATCGCGGGCCCATGAACAGGCCCGCCCTTTGATAGCATCCCCATGGAAGAACCTGGTCGATGCGGATATTCCCTTGCCCGAGTATCCCCGGCCCGAGCTGTCCAGGCCTGACTGGCTCTGCCTCAATGGCTCGTGGGACTACGCCATACGACCATCGGCATCCAAGCCTATGAGCATGGACTCGCTAGTGGCAGAACGAGTGCCGGATCGATGGGACGGGACCATACTCGTGCCCTTCGCCGTGGAGTGCGCCCTCTCTGGAGTCGGTATGGCTCTCCAGCCGGAACAGACGCTGTGGTACCGCAGACGGGTGGTCGTTCCCGCCGATTGGTCTGGCCGGCGCCTGATGCTGCGCTTCGAGGCGGTGGATTACCTGAGCGCTGTGTATGTAGACGGTGTGCTTGTCGGGACTCATCGTGGTGGCTATCTGCCCTTCGCCTTCGAGTTGCCACCGACACTGGGGGGCGTCCAGGAACGTGAGATTGTCGTGGCCGTCCGAGACCCGAGCGATGCCGGGTTTCAGCAGCGTGGTAAACAAGCCCTCAATCCTGCCGGTATTCTATACACGGCGACGAGCGGTATATGGCAGAGCGTCTGGCTCGAGCCGCTCCCTCGGGGCAACGCCATTCTTGAGATGCGGGTTGATTCGCTTGGGGAGAGCCCCGGCGTATCGATTACCGTTTGCACCGAGCATCAGGCACCTTTTTCTCTGTCTGTTACCCTCCCGGATGGTGACGATCTAGAACTGTGTGGCGTCTCGGGCCGGCCCATAGAGGTGCTCCCCCCAAGGCCCCGCCTCTGGAGCCCAGACGATCCCTACCTCTACCGAGTGTGCATTTCCGTTATGGCGGATGGTACACAGGCCGTTGTAGATTCCGCACTATCATACTTTGCGATACGCTCTGTGGAGCTTGGTCCGATCCCCGGGGCTCCAATCGCTACCATGACCGCTATTCTACTCAATGGTGTACCCGTGTTTGTGCATGCGCCTCTCGATCAAGGCTACTGGCCGGAGAGTGGTATGACGCCGCCGACCGATGAAGCCCTCATCTTCGATATAGAGGCTATGCGTGACCTGGGCTTCAATGGCCTGCGTAAGCATGTGAAGATTGAGTCGCGTCGTTTCTATTGGCATGCCGACCGCTTGGGCATGCTGGTGATACAGGACGCAGTCTCCGGCGGTCGCAACAGGGCCGCGGGTTACCTGAAGGTGGCGGCCGCCATGATGCTCGGAATACACCGAGGCGATTCATCACGGCGCGACCTGCGGCTGGCCGGCCGACACCATGCTGCCAATCGCGAAGAATTCGAGTCTGACCTGACCGGTATGGTAGAACACCTCCACAACCATCCTTGCATCATCATGTGGACGCTGTTCAACGAATCATGGGGACAGTTTGAATCGCTCCGCTTGAGTAAAGTCTTAAGGAGGCTCGATTCATCGAGGCTCATCGACACCGTTTCAGGCTGGCACGACCAGGGAGCCGGAGACTTCCGCAGCCGCCATACCTATATGGTCGCCCTGCGCCGCCCGCCGAGAGGCGATGGCCGCCCCTACTTCATCTCGGAGTACGGCGGGTACAATCTGGCGATCCCTGGCCACATGTGGGACGACGAAGCACGTTTTGGCTACAAATTCTATGACGACGAAACGGGGCTACGCGAAGGCTATGCTGACTTGATCAAGAAACAGCTCATACCTCTCGTTCGCAATGGCCTCCGGGCGGCTGTCTACACCCAGGTCTCCGACGTAGAGATAGAGAGTAACGGTTTCTACACTTACGACCGGAAGGTGCTCAAGATAGACGCCGGGGCCGTGCGTATGCTAAACCGGGAGCTGTATGACGCATTCAGGTGGCTGTCTGATACTACGGATGGCCCCTCTTAGTATAGACGGCTAGTGGTCAATACAAAGGCCGCTACCCCTGGCGGGTCAAGCCGTTACAGAGGCAAATTCGTCCAGAAATGTGCCTGCCCCTATTGCTACGAAGCCACCGGGTAGGGCTCGCTCACCCTCGTCTGGAACGACGATGAAGCGTGCCTGGCAGTCGCCGGCCAGAGCCTTGGCCGCATAGGAAATGGATCGTTCCACGGATACCGGCCTGTGCCGTCTGGCTGCGGCGAGCATAATGGGAACACCGTTCCTGATGACGACAAGGTCGAGCTCGGCACCATCCGCGCTGGCGAAACGGTGGAGGCTTGCCCCTGGTGGCACGAGGCCGAGGGCTTGCCCGACGACAAATCCAGTCCATGAACGCGCCGCTGCACCGGGCCTCTGGGTCAGCTCGTCGGCTGAGTGTATGCCAAGCAGGGTGTGTAGGAGGCCTGAGTCGCGGATATAGAGAGCATTTGACCTGACGACTCTGGCTCCGTGCCGTATCCCGGCCAGGCCGGCTTCTCCGATGGCGGGTACCGACATGACGATGCCGGCCCTCTTGAGCATGTCGATATACCGTACTATGGTGGGACGCGATACACCCAGGGCGCGGGCCTCGGCGTTGGCGTTGAAGGCCTTGCCATTATTGGCCGCGATGGCTTGCAGGAGGCCCGCTATCAGCGCAGGCTCCCGCGGCAGACCCCAGGCACCCAGGGCACCATAGGCCAAGTCTGCGGCGTATCCTTCCAGCCAGGTAAAGGCTTCCTCGTCAGCAGTAGTGCAGAACGACTCAGGGTAGCCACCGCGCAACCAGCGTTTCTTTATTGAGGCACGACCAACCTCGAAGAGGCTCAAGGGGCCGAGCTCGATGGCGGGCTGGGAGAACGGCCCTCCGGCAAGCACGAAGCGCGGTCTCTGGATGGCCTTCGACAGAAAAGTCCCGCTGGGTCCATGCCTCCCCGAGAGTCTTGCGAGCAGCATCTCGGCGTCGGCGGCACAAGCATGCTCCAGGAGTATTGGCCTGACGGCTGAGGCTCGTTCTGGATGGGCAAGCATGGCTCTGCCTTCTCGTCCGCGGGCGTCTAGTATCGTGCCTCCTGATGGTAACCCTGTTGCCAGGAGACGGAGTACGGTGGATAGCCCGCATCGTGGGGGCCCCTGCACGAGAACCACCTGGTTTTTAGACATGGAAGAACCCATGGTTCTTATTATAGTGCGATGAATTAAGGCCATAATTTAAAATTATACTGTTTAAAATACGGTAATAAAAGTGCCAGGACACAAGAACCATGGCTTTGCTCGCCTGTGATTAGCTGTATACTAGTAGTGTTTAAGGGGGCATAGGTGAAAACAGGATCAAAACGGTTTGATGTCTGCATCATAGGAGCCGGCGTCTGCGGCGCCAATATAGCGCGTCGCCTGTCAGCCTACGAGCTCGATGTTGTCCTGGTAGACAAGGAAGCAGACGTCTCATTCGGCACCTCCAAGGCTAATTCCGGCATAGTCCATGGCGGCTTCCATCATAACAAGAAGCACCTCAAGGCCAGGCTGGAGCTGCAGGGCGCGATGATGTTCGACCGCCTACAGCAGGAGCTTGACTTCCCGTTCAGGCGCTGCGGCATAGTCGTGGCGGCCATGCACGAGGATGAGATGCGGGCTATTGAGCAGCTGTACATGCAAGGCGTAGACAACGGCGTCATAGGCATAGAGATGTGCTCCCGAGAACGCATGCTTGAACTGGAACCAAAGCTTAATCCCGATACCTTAGGGGGCCTGTGGGTCCCTGGCGGTGGCATCATAGAGCCGTACCGCTTCGTCTTTGCCCTCGTGGAGAGTGCGCAGAAAAACGGGGTGGAGATACTCACCGGGTTCAAGGTTGAACACGCCGTTCGCGCGGGCGACGAGTGGACGGTGAGGGCCGCCGACGGGCGCTCCGTGAAGGCACGCTATGTTGTTAACGCCGGTGGGCTCTACGCCGACGACGTCTCCAGGGTATTTGGCGCAGAGGACTTCGAGATAAAGCCTAGAAAGGGCGAATACTACCTCCTCGACCGCCTTACCAAGGCCAGGCCCGATCGCGTCATCTTCCCCGTGCCTACGAGCGTCTCCAAGGGCATGCTCGTCATTCCTACGGTGGAAGGTACCGTCCTCATAGGTCCTACCGCCGAGGCCATAGACGACAAGGCTAATCTAGCTACTACCCGTGACCAGCTCGAGAAAATTCTGTCTTCTGCGCGGACCATGGTGCCTTCGATTTCTGAGTACGATGTCATAACGAGCTTCGCAGGCCTCCGCCCGACGCTCGACGAGGACTTCTACATAGCTCCCTCGGCCAAGGTTCCGGCGTTTATACAGGTAGCCGGCATCCAGTCTCCCGGCCTCACGGCGAGCCCGGCAATAGGGGAGTACGTCAAGGATCTCCTCAAGAAGGAGGGCTTAAGGCTGTCAGAGAAGCCTGATTATGATCCATTCGTCGGCAAGCGACCCCACGTCAAGGATCTGACGCCCTTTGAGGTAGACGAGCTGGCCAAGGCCGACCCGAGCTATGCCAACATGGTCTGCCGCTGTGAGAAGGTCTCGGAGGCGGAGATAGTCGCGGCTATCAAGGCCGGGCATACCACGCTCGATGGTATCAAGTACTTTACCCGCGCTCAGATGGGTCGCTGCCAGGGCGGTTTCTGTACCTACAAGATACTACAGATAATAATGCGAGAGACAGGACTCTCGTGGGACGCAATTACCAAGAATGGTGGCCACAGCCACATACTCAAGGACGCGTTATGAAAGAGCTTAGCTTTGACTCGGTAGTCATAGGCGGAGGGGCTGCTGGCATGGCCGCCGCCCTGGAGCTGGATAAGGCAGGTTTCTCCTGCGCCATCGTGGAGAGGGAAGAGTCTTTAGGCGGTATCCTCACCCAGTGCATCCATAACGGCTTTGGCCTCATTGAGTTCAACGAGGAGCTGTCTGGCCCCGAGTTTGCCGAGAAGATAGAGGAGCGTTTAGCCGGTACCGGCATCAGGTCATTTACCGGCGCTACGGTTATGGAAATGGACGTCTCAGGAGAGCTAAAGAGCCTGTACTGCTATTCAGGCATGCATGGCGTCATACGGATAAGCTCCCGGGCCGTGGTGCTGGCCATGGGCTGCAGGGAGCGCAACCGAGGCAACATCCGCATCCCCGGTGACAGACCCGCCGGTGTCTACACGGCCGGGCTCGCCCAACGCCTTGTAAACATAGAAGGCCTCGTGCCGGGCAAGGATATAGTCATCATAGGCTCTGGAGACATAGGGCTGATCATGGCACGCCGCATGAGCTGGGTGGGCTGCAAGGTCCATGCCGTCGTGGAGATACTGCCCTACCCCTCGGGTCTGACGCGCAACATAGTCCAGTGCCTCCACGACTTTGGCATACCGCTGTACCTGTCTCACCTCACGACAAACATCATAGGCAAGGACAGGGTCGAGGGCGTGGAAATAACACCGATAGAGAATGGTGCCATGCAGCACGACAAGGCCTTTACCATTCCCTGCGATACCGTTCTTCTGTCTGTAGGCCTCGTGCCAGAGAACGAGCTTTCAAAGATGGCCGGCGTCGAGCTCAATGCCATGACCAATGGGCCCAATGTCGACTCCATGCTTATGACAAACGTTCCTGGCGTCTTTGCCTGCGGTAACGTCCTGCACGTGCATGACCTGGTAGACTACGTGGTGGAGGAGGCCCGCCGTGCAGGTGCCCACACGGCCCGCTGGCTCAAGGGAGAAAGGCCCAAGGCAGAGGCCAGGGTAAAGGCAGGCTCCAACGTCCGCTACTCGGCCCCTGGCCGCGTCGACATACACGCCGTAAACAAGCTGTACTTAAGGACGCTCATAGTCAAGAATGATGCGACCCTTGAGGTAAAGGTGAATAACAGGGTCGTCAAGAGCGTCAAGAAGAATCATATCCAGCCCTCGGAGATGATAGCCCTGGAATTGGGCCCTAAGGATCTGGAGACGGCATCTGGCTCCCCCGAGCCTGTCGTTGAGATTTTAATCACCTGATGGCTACTCGGGATCTAAGGAGACTTTGATGAGCGAAGAACTTATATGCATAACCTGCCCCCTGGGCTGCCATCTTTCTATAGACAAGCAGGATGATGGCAGCCTGGCCGTGACGGGTAATCGCTGCCCGCGTGGCGTGAAATACGCCAACGAGGAACTTCTGGCGCCTAAGCGCGTCGTCAGCGCCACCGCTTCTATAGCACTGGCAGCCGACTCTGCCCACGCTATCGGCGAGATATCCCGGCTGCCGGTGCGTAGCACGGGCGCCTACCCCAAGGCGGATGTGCCCGAGCTTCTAGAAGCCATCTACAAGCTCAAGGTGGGCTTGCCTGTCAAGCGCGGCGACGTTCTCATACACGACTTTAAGGGCAGCGGTGTCGATGTCATAGCGACGAGGAGCCTCGGGTAAAAAACGCAACCGTAGACTACTTTACCTGTCTAAATACATGCGTCTCATTGGAGACGCCTCATTACAATGAACAGCGTGGAGCTTTTAATGGAAAATGGCATAACGGCGGCTTCAAAGGTGATCATCTCGGTAATACCAATAGTCGGTATCGTCATGGGCGCCGTTGTCGTCTTCTTTTATATCCTGTGGAATCATCGGGAAAAGATGCTGATGATAGAGAAAGGCTCGTACTCACCGGGGCCATTCGATCTGTATACCTTTAGTCTCCTGTCTGGAATACTCCTTGTCGCGGTGGGTCTTACCTTGACGACCGTGTTCATCGTCGCAGCCTCGACAGGATATACCCTGCTAGGCGGCCTCATCCCGCTGTCTGTTGGCGTAGGCTTCCTGGCTTTCTATACGCTAGGCGCCAAACACCGCTCTGCATGATTCTGGCCGAATCAGAAGCGGCTGACGAGGACATAATCGCCAAGGTGCTGGACGGAGATACCGATGCATTCTCTGCCTTGGTACGGCGCTACCAGAAGAGGATTCTGAGGCTTGGATACGGTTTCTTCAAGGATTCAGACGAGGCCGAGGACTTCGCACAGGACGTATTCCTCAAGGCCTTCGTCGCCCTGGCCGGTTTCAAGGGGCGTTCCAGCTTCTCTACCTGGCTAACGAGGATTGCATACAACACCGGCATCAATGCAAAACGTAAGGCTGGACGCTATGAACCCATGGATTCCGATCCTGTCGATGTGAAGTCGCTGTCTCCAGAGGATGCTCATATCCGCGCGGAGACAGCCATAGCCCTCAGGAAGGCCATGGCTAGCCTACCTGAGAAATATGCCGTATGTCTTGAGCTGTACTTCAAGGAATGCCTCAAGTATGAGGATATTGGAGAGGTTACCGGGTTCCCGGTAAATACTATAAAGTCGCACGTGTTCAGGGCCAAGCGCGACCTACGTAAGGCCTTAGCCTCAGAGGAGGGAACGATATGACCTGCCAACGATTCTTGGCTCAGTTAGATGCACTCGACAATGAGGCCATGGGCATAGACATGATAGCACACGCCCGCTCCTGCCAGGTTTGTGCTCATGAGTACGAGATCCTCAGGGCCGCCCTCGAGCTCTACCAGCTGCCTGATAGGGTAGGATCCACCGATCTGGTGCCTGGTATCATGGCCCAGCTTCAATACCTGAGCCCCCCAAGACGGGCCATATCTATGCGCAACTGGGTTCTGTCGGGTTTCATAATCCTCGTCTCTATCATCATCGTTCCTATGCTGTCTGATTTTAGAGCCTTGAGGTCGGTCTATGGTGCCGGGTTTACCCTGCCTCTGGCCCTCATGTTTGGGGTGCTCGTCACGCTCTACGCCGGTATATTCGTCATGAGCCACCTTGATGATTTTTCGCGTCGTCTCAAGGACTACCAGAACAATCAGGCAACCAGGGTGGCCTAGTCGCCTTCCTTTATTATCTCAATCTTGATGCCTTCGTTGGGTTCGTCTGATTCTTTAGGGGGAACGGAAACGCGCAGTATGCCGTTCCTGAAAATGGCCTTGACGGCTGTTTGGTCAAATTTTTCGGCAGGGACGTAGTATTTCTGTTTGTCGATGTCCTTGAGCTTGAGTCTACGTTTGAAGTATCGGACACCTTCCTCCGGGGAGGCTTCGAGGCCTATCCTGGCAGAGAAGACCATGTAGTCACCCTGGAATGAGAGGCTTATGTCCTTCTCGTCGAAACCAGCCAGGGCAAACTCAAAGATCATGGACCTGTCTTGTGTGAGGAATATGTTCATGGGCGGGTAAGAGAAGCTGGGGTACCAGTCGGATGTATCGTCCTGACCACCGGGCCCGTAGTTGTCCTTCATCTGGTCGCCGAAGCTCTTGGCTGCATCAAAAATTTCATCGAGCATCGAACCGATGTCGACATACATGCGGTTACCTTTCATACGATTTCCCCTTTAAGGCGATATCAAATGCCCCTCCGTACGGAGCGAGCCATGGTTAACCCAAGGGCGTTCACCCGTACTAAACAATACGGATGCTCTGATAAAAAAGCAAGTCCGGACTCTCCTTTAGGAAAGTCCGGACCATAGGCGTTAAGCATGCGCTTAACGTCCCACTGCTGTTGCGGGTATTACTTCTTGGGTGGGTACATCATCGGGTAGGAGTTGATCCTGCCGGCAGCGGCCCAGTCCTCAGGAATGACCTTCCAGTTGTTGTCTGTCTTGACTTCGATCGGTCCTGTCTGCTTCTCAAACCACTTGAGCATGTAGAAACGCAGATCCTTGGTGGTGCTGGAGGTAACGAGCTTTAGTTTTTGTAGATCCTCGGCGGGGAGGCCGACACCCTTGGTTAGATGTGCGCCACCACCAGATGCACGGTAGGAGTTGATGGCTACCGAGTATGTCTTGGTCAGTTCGAACGGAGAGCCATCGCTCATCGAGATGACCTTTATTCGGGAACCCATGGGCTTGGATACGTCAACCGTGTAGTTGATGCCTGCAAGGGCATCGTAGTTATACGGCCTGGTGATAGTGTCATAGCTATCGTAGCGGGCGTTATAAACGTATGTACCGTCCTTGTTCTTGGCAAAGGCGATGAGTGAGTCTTGGGGGCCTGTCATGGTGGCAAACTGACTGCCGTAGTTGAATTCCATGAACTTGATGATCTGCTCGCCGGTAAGGTTCATCGTGTACATGAAGTTTTCATACTTGTACAGGCTGAACATGTCGCGAACCTTGATGGTACCGTCAGCCGTGGTAGGCAGGTAGGCATACTGGTCGAGTGGGGCGGCTATCGATATCTGGGCAGGCTTGAGACCCATGGTCGGGTCGGCGCAGAGCTCGAGCTGGATACGGTTTATAAGGTCTACGAAGGCGGAGTCGCCGAACATGGCCTCGTCGCTCTTGATGGAACCAATCATCTTGCCAATGGGGCGCTCTACCCAGGCCATGAGCTCCGCCTTGGCGGGCTCGAACTTGGCAAGGAAGGCGGCGTCTGCGGCCACGCCCTTCATGGATACGAGTGAGCCGTTTGTGGCCTTCTTCCAGGCTTTGGCTTCCTTGTCCCAGGTCAGGCTGACGTTGACGACGGCTACGTTCTGAGCTCCGGCGAGTGCACCATATATCGGGACGTTCTTTCCGGAGGGGCTCTTTACAGCGACGTCCTTGGTTTTGGTCTCGGGGTTATAGCCAAGACCTTCCCATCCTGAGTGATCGTGTCCCACGAAGATGATGTCGAAGCCTTCTACCTGCTCGGCTACGAGCTGGCTGGCGCTCTCGTTCTTCGGTGTATCTCTGGTCTGGCCACCATAGGTGTAGTCGACGCCGGCGTGGAAGAGGCCGATGAGCAGGTCCGGCTTCTCCTTCTCCTGGATGATTGGAACCCATTTCTTGGCTGTCTCTACCATGCCAAGAATGTCCATGCCTTCCCAGAATGCCTTGGGCAGCTGTTCGGTGATCTTAGGCTCAATCATGCCCAGGATTGCTATCTTGACGCCCTGACGGGTTACGATGGCGTACGGAGGGAAATAGGGCTCGTCGGTGCCTTCCTTGTTTATGTTGGCACAAATCATCGGTGCCTTGACTTCCTTGGCAAGCTTGTCATAGACGGCATGTCCTGCCTCTATGTCATGGTTGCCAATGGTAGCCACATCGTACTCCAGGTAGTTGAGCACATCGCCCCAGATATGTGGAACATTGGTCTTCTCAAAGTTGTAGTAGTATACGGTCGGTTGGCCTTGGAGCACGTCACCGTCGTCCATCAAGACAACTTCTCCGCCCTTGGCCCGTTCCTGGGCCACGAGTGTGGCTACCTGGGCCATAGACGTATCGAGGGTCCTGCCGGTTATGAAATCGTAGGGGAATATGGCCCCGTGGATATCGGTGGTCTCTATGAATGTGATAGTAAGCGGAGTCTCGGCAAACTTTTCAAAGGGGTGGGCGCACGAAGCGATCGAAAAAACAATCGCCAATGCCGCTATCACCGCAAAAAACGTTCCGAACGACTTTCTCATTGGTTCCTCCTTAACATGTTTCCTTCATTACAATGGAAGGGGTATTAAGTATATACCCTTAATCGGTTTCAAGGAAGGAGAAAGAAAAAATCCTATCAGAAAAGATGGTTGCTATAGATGGTTCGCGCTATCCAGGCTTTTAACCATGGCCGCGGCCTTCTCTTTTTCATCGGGTAGGTCTAGCTCGTCACAGACATCGCGCAGGTTAAACCATGCATCACGATACCCAGGCCGCGCCTGTATGGCTCGCTCGAAGTACCATTTGGCCTCGTCGAATTGTGATCGGGCGAACATGACGACTCCCAGGTTGTTGGCGGCCTCGGGATGGTTTGGATCGAGCTTGAGTGCACGGCGATACCAATCCTCTGCTTCTCTTGCCCTTCCAAGGTCGAACAGGGCTAGCCCCATGTTGCAGAGGAGATCGGCATTAGACTGCCCTAGGTCTAAGGCTTCTTCGAAGGCCTTTAATGCATCATGGCAACGGCCTTCGCGCAGGCGTGCCAGGCCCAGGTTGAATGCCAGCTCTGGTGATGCAGGATCCTTCCGCCTGGCGGCCAGGAATGCCTCTGCCGCCTTCTCGTTGTGACCCGACTCAAGATAGCGTATGCCATCATTAACATGGGTATGTACATCGTCCATATCCTAAACATAATGCCTAGCGCGCGTTAAAGCTATAAGCCGAGTAGTTTTGGTAGATATATTCCAGCTACGATCAATCCTCCGGCAGGCAGTACGCCCAATACGATGGCGTCAATTACCGGTCCAGCCTTTTTCATGCCTGATAATGCATTGGCAAGGAATATGGCTATAATGCCGGCAGTGAGGTTCAAGGCGTCGTAGGAGAGGAATGGAGCGCGATGTGCCAAATTATAGAGCCAGCGCATGAATCCTATGTCGAGCGCTATGGAGAAATAGAGGAAGCTGAGGGCGTAGCCTATGAGCACCGGCGTATAGCGCTGGTCCGACCCAAAGAAGATGCGCAGGAATAGTACTACATAAAAATAAATGACCAAGGCTATGGGTGATCCCCACCATCCAAGCCTGGTCGATAGCAGCTCCTGGAGCTGCGGCAGCTTGAACATGGCGAGGACAGGAGGGGCAAGGAGAGCGAAGGCCAGCCAGCCTATGATGTTGAATATCTTCTGTCTTGTCTTGCCACCAGGACCCGTGCCTCCGCGTGTCACGGGGATATCCTGCTCTGGATTCTTTGTATCGCTCATGCTACGTCCTTTCCATGGCGCTCAGGCTCCCTAATGGCCAACACGGAAGCCAGCCTTGAATATACAACTATGAAGACAGACATACAAAGGCTCCTTAAGCCTGGTATGCGCCGTTCGTCTCTACGATTCGTAGAGAGTCATGAGCGTTGGGTATAGAGAACGGCTGAGAGGGTGAACAAACCCTCTTTGCAGTCAAAGTCCAGGTAGCCGTTGTAGCGCTCTACAACGGTCCTGACGCTTTCTATCCCCACTCCGCCAGGAGATCCCTTGCTGGAAAGAAAGCTGTCGCCACGTCGTAGGATAGAGCCGTCATGGGAGTTTTCTATCCTGAGTATGAGCCTGCCATCCTTGGCCCTGGATTTCATTGTGATGTGCCGCTTGTCAAAGAATGCAGAATCAGGCTCGATGCGTTGGCAGGCCTCTATTGCGTTCTCCAGGCTGTTGCCGAATACGGTGCATAGATCGTAATCGTCTATGGCTATGTCTTGGGGCAGGTCGAGTTCGACCGACACGTATATACCCGAATCCTCTGCCATCTTGATGTAGCCGCCTATCACGGCGTTGGCTATGACGTTGTCGCAGTAACGCGTGGTAAAGCTCTGGCCGGATTTTAGAAGTAGCGTACTCAGGTAGTCGGCGAGCGACCCGTATTCCCTGGCTCCCAAGAGGGCATCCATGGCTACGAGGTGGTGGCGTGTGTCGTGCGCCAGCTTTCTTTGTGCGCGTTCACCAAGCTCTATCTGCTCGTAGTATTTCTTCTGCAAGCGGACGTAGCGCTCCGCGTTCTCGAGCCTCGCCTCGGCTCTCATCCTGTCGAATACCGCGTAGATCTGGGAGAAGAGCAAATAATAGCTGAACAGCACGATGGCCTCGAAGAGGACCATGATGGCGAACCAGTAGGGCGTCCTAAGGCTATTGGTCGGACCAAAGAGAATGTTGAACACCACGAAGGTAAGAACCGGGTACAAGGCGTAGAACGGGGTCCCGCGCTGGAATATAGACAGCATATCCTTGACCCTTACGCGCCAGAATCTCAGGTATACGGGAATAATAATAAGATAGCCGGAGGCGTACAGTACATAGCGTAGTATCGTCGCGCTCTCGCTCCTCCCAGCGATCCAGAAGGCTATCCAGCCAAAGACAGACGACAGAAAGCTGGTGATGCCCCACACTATGAAGTACAGGAAAATTTTCTGGGACAGGCTTTCCTCGAAGAGGTAGAGACAGGCGAGCAGGTAGGCTGCTGTAAGCAGGTAAAAGGTTGCGTAGTCTTTAACACCAAGGTCATTGAGGAGGAAGAGGCCCCCGTAGACAAGGATCAGGGATACGGATCGCACGAGCAAATGGACAAGAGATGGCTTCTTACTCGTGAGGGTGGAGTATTCTATAATCAACTGGGCTATAAGCGTTATCGTCGGAATTACAGGAGTGAATAGCATGGTGTCTTCCCCTTTCATCCTGTTCATATACCACGGTACGTGGTATATCAATACTATATGATCAGGATCGGGCTGTGCGACGATGAAAAACCGGATCTCGACCATCTGCGCTGTCTCGTTGAGGCGTGCGCTAGAGACAAGGGCATCTCTTTTGGCATAGCGGAGTTCGGATCAGGAGAAGATCTGCTTTTCGCCATAGGCAAGGGAGAAGGCTTCGATATCATTTTTCTAGACGTGTACATGGGGTTGGCCAACGGCGTAGACATAGCCCGTGAAATTCGCGAATTCGACGTTTCCTGCTCTATCATCTTTGCGACCAATTCCCGGGAACACGCCATTGATGGGTATGGTGTTCATGCCCTTCAGTACCTGCTTAAACCCCTGACTGAAAAGAACGTCTCTATGGCCTTGGAGCTTGCCTTGGAATCCATCTCCCGCGGGAAGAACGGATGCATCCAGCTTAGCAACAAGGTGGGTACTTATCGTATCCTGCTCAGTGAGATCCTGTACGCTGAGAGTAATGCCAGGATCGTTTCCGTACATTGCCAGAAGCGAGGGGCGCTGGATTTTTACATTAGACTGGACGATTTCGAGCGCCTCTGCGACGACAACCGCTTTATCCGCTGTCATAAGAGTTTCCTCGTCAATCTTGACTATGTGCATACGATTTCTGGTCATAGTCTGATCCTTGAAACGGGAGAGGAGATTAGAATGTCCATGCGAGCCTCGACTGCGAAAAGCCTCTTCGCTGCCCACCTGGCACGGACCATCTGATAAATTGTAGGGAGATTCAGGGTGCGCCTGCCGGCCCGAGGAACTCCACTATTCGCCGTATGACGTCCAGCCTATCCGGGCCCAGGAGCAGGTTGTGTTCTCCTGTAGCGTATCGGTGGCTAATCTCTATAGATACAATCCGCTCTGCTGCCTTTTCACACGCATCCGGGTCGGCGATCATGTCAGCGGCCGTATAGAGCAGCATCGTTGGCATGCGAACGAGATCCAAAACGAGAGTGGATCGCTTTGCGGCCAACAGAAGCTGCTTTACACTATATAAGGGCATGGCGGGATACCCGAATCGGGTGTGATCCAGGCCATCGCCCGCTGGTTTTCGCCTTGGTAGCTGGATCATGACATCATCTGCCGCAAAAAAACCAGTCCCGTAGTATCGCTTGTCTTTGAGCCCATAGCCGGGTGCCAGGAGAATCAGCCTGCCTACTCCTGCTCTGTTGGCGTTGTTTCCGGCGAGCCATGTGGCTATGGCACCCCCAAGTGACAGACCGATGATGTGTACCTTCCTGTAGCAGTCTAGTAGACGCTCAAGCTCGGCTGAGACGCCATAAAACCATGATCTCTCGCTCACGCCTCGAAGGTCTTCAGGCCTAGTACCGTGCCCTGCGAGTAGTGGAGCAGACACGTTATAACCTAGATCGCTCAGCTCGTCCGCCAGAGGTAGATAGATGGCGGGACAACCGGTAAAACCATGTATACACAGGCAACACTCGTTCCCACCTGTGTCCCTGAAGAACGGAGCGCATTCAGGGGCGGCGTATGACGCTCCAGTTTCTGTTTTTTCCGATGAGATTGGCTTAGGCATTGAATCCCTCGAATATTATGGCGTCGTAACGCTTGAGTAGCTCCACTGCGTCTAAAGCCGTCCTGACCGTCCACACGGAGACGCGTGCTCCAAGAGCGCGGCATAGAGCAAGACATATTCCCGCGTCCTCAAAACGGTAGGAGATGAAGTGCGGTCTTCCTGCGAAATTATAGAGGAGGAATGATAGCATGACTCGACGATAGGCAGGGATGGCCAATGCACCACGCTTTCCCAAGGCTGGAACGTAGCATGATAGACCCATAGCCAGCTGGCCGCGCATGACGCCTGGACGATTCTGCCTAAACCATTTGAGTATGTTGTAATCGAAGCTCTCTATGACGAACGCTCCCGAGTACTCGTCCAAAAGGGCCATGGCCGCTGAACATAACGCGGCGGCTGCGTTCCAATCACTTCCTGGCAGGCTAGTCTTGAACTCCACAAGAAGCGGTACTCTACCACCTACCATTGAAAGGAATTCGCCGAATAGTGGAATAGTTTCATCGCTTTCCAGCAGCCTCTGCATCCTGAGTTCCGCCAGCGTCATCGATGATACCGATGCACTAAGCCCACACATTCTGTCGAGTGAGCCATCGTGAAAGACGACTACCTCGCCATCCTTTGTTAATCGTACATCGAGTTCTATACCATACCCTTCATCTATAGCCGCCCTAAAAGCTTCCATGGAGTTTTCAGGAGCGTTGCCCTGGTTGTTGAATAAGCCGCGATGTGCATATTTCATTCCAGAAAGTCGCGTCTCCATGGACAGCAAGAGTCGGCCAGGAGCTAGTAGCCAAAGGAATACTATGGAAGCCGCGATCGCCGAGCCGGCCAGAATCAATAAGAATACGATCATGGGAGACCTTTCATGCCGACAAGCGGTTTATCGGAAACGGCACGGCGTCCTTTTGCGAAGGCGCCGTGCCGAGATAGATTAGTCGGACGAGCCTAGAACGTCGGCTGCATTTACAGATATAGGCTTGGCATCGCCGTGCCTGATGAAGAGGGTAGCAAGGAATCCCAGGACCATGAATACAGCCGAGTACAAAGCGATGGTTCGCTGTCCTAGCCTGTCAAGGAAAACGCCTGCCAGCGCGGGTGTAATAATCTGAGCCACGGTGGTTGCAAGGTAGTAGTAGCCCATGTAGCGGCCGACATCTGCGCTCGAGCATAGCTCGACGACCATGGGACCGAGATGGACGCTGACCATGGCGAAACCAAGGCCGTAGACGGCGAAAATCGGGGTTAGGAGCCTGGCGGTTTCAGGCGTCAAGAAGTAGACGAATGATACTGATACGGCCAGGATGACGAGTCCTATCCTGGCTGTCATCTTGCGTCCAATCTTGGTTGACAGCATCGCCGAGGGGATGCAGAAGATCAGGACGGAGAAGACACGAACCAGGAGAGGGCCTGAGATGCTAGCAGGTGTCATGCCAAGTTGCTTGATGGCGTAAATGGCGAAGTGGGTGCTAAACGCGTTGTAGCCCATGTAGACGAAGACAACGACGGCGAGGATGAAGATCATGCTCTTCAACACCTCTGGAGGGATCTTCTTGCCTGTTTTGTGGGTGTCTATCTCCTCGACGAGGCCGAGACGTACGTTGTCTTCCTCTACCTGGCGGAGCAGCTTTCGCTCGCGAACGAAGATCATGTACACGGCAAGCGCGAACAGCATGACAATCGCGGATAGCATCATGAGATTGAAGTACCCGCCGTAGAGGCTGGCGAGGCGTTTGTTGAGGAGTAGGAATACAACACCGGCCAAACCTCCAAGGATGTTGAGCACGGCGTTGCCCTTGGAGCGCTGGGGGCGGATGAATACATCGGCTGCAAGCGCGGCGGCGGGAGAGCGGAAGATTGACATGAGGAATACGCCGAGGAGCAGGGCGCCCATCATGAGGACGAATATGCCTACGTTACCACGCTGTAGTGCGCCTATCTCGCCGATAAGAGCCGCCTTGGCGGCACCTGTCGTCGCGGCAGCGAATTTTGCCGGGATGCCTGCTGCGGTCAGTCGGGCAAGTTGCATATTGTCAGCAAGACCCATCAAGACGAAGCTTATGGCCCCGCCAATGGTTCCCCACAGGATGAACGGGGTTCTGCGTCCTAGCCTGGAATTAACCTTGTCCGACAGGGCTCCGAAGAGTGGCAGGAATATGAGGGCGACGAGGTTGTCTATGCCCATGATCATGCCGAGTGTCGTTGAGTTCATGCCGAAGTGGTAGACGAGGATCTGTGGCATGATCGTGTCGTATGCCTGCCAGAAGATGGTTATGGCGAAGAATGGAAGCGATACGAGGATTGCCTTGCGGTAATCCATCTTTGTATTCATGGAATTCTCCTGCGAGCGTGATTACCTCGGAGGGAAAGTGGCCTTTGGCTATGGCTTCCCTGTCGATGGCAAGCGCGATGATACCCGGTAGACAGGCCACGCCGGAGGAGATGTAATAATCGGGTCGGGTAATGTAAGAACTTCCCGGCTGTAGGCTCCTTAAGCCCTCCTCTTTGTGAAACCCATGATAAGGCCAAGCGCTACAGACCAGAGCGCGGCCAGCCCTACCTGGTAGGCCGGGGGTAGGGCAAAGGTTACCGTGTGTGCCGGTACCCAGAACCAGGCTAGTGTCGCCAGGCTCTTCTCTATGCCCTTGTAGCCCTTGGTTCCTGAAATTATGTTGTCGGTAGTTCGGTGCAGTGTCATGAGGAGGGGGCCGAACATGGAATTCGTCAGGATGGATAGCGACAAGGCTCTTAGAATGGTTGTTTCCTCGCAGGCTCGTGGCAGGAGACCAGTGCCGACAAGGGCAGCCAGGAATCCCTTGAAGCCTGTAAAGGAGTACTTAACCAGTATACCGAGTAGTCCCCATACTATGGCCTTTAAAAGCCAGGCAAGAGCATTGTTTGATGGGCGTCGCTTCGAGGCTACTATACCGAGTAATTCGCCTAGGTTCCCTAGAAGTGCAAACTGTATGAATGCCGACAAAAGCATGTTGTCACCGACCCATTCTATATACCAATCCATGTCGTTCCTCCCTTTAAAAACGAAACGAGTATATACAGCGATTGATAGATACGACTAGCTTTGATGGCGCTGCGAAATTGTATTCCCGCAAGTTTGTATTTCACTGATATACTATATTGATATGCTCTATTCGCTAGTGCTTCAAAAAGGAATAGAAAAGTGAAACATCGTAGGCTTTCCAATATTACCATCTCGGTCAAACTCATCATTCTTATTGTCATCGTCGCTATCGCCTTTAGCGCGTTGTTTGTATTGAGCCGAACGGCGTTGAGCCGGGTGTCATCGGCCCTCGATACCATGCAGTCTGTCCATGCCAGCGCGCTTAGATTGGCCCAGACTCAGAGTCTCAAGGTATATGAGGCTCAGGTGGCCCTGTACAAGGCCATAAACTATGGTTCCCAATACTATGCGGCCTCCGAGATAGAGGCCGAGGTAGTAGCAGCCAAAGACGCGCTCAAGGAGGCTATGTCAATAGTAGCAGAACTGGCAGATTTTCCTGGACTAGGGGAGGCCGAACTCCAGGCCGTCCTGGCATCACAGGAAGCGCTTGATAGGTATTCACGCTACTCACGTAATACGCTCGGGTTCATAGAGGATTCTGCGGCGCTTGCGCTTTCTACCATGCCTGAGCTCGAGGCTCAATTCAATCTGATGGTAGAGTCTCTGGAGGCTCTCAATCAGGAGCTAGCAAAGGCAGGGACTCAGGCCAATGAGTCTGCCCAGGCAGAGGCTTCACGCCTGGTGGCTACGCTCCTCATCGTGGGACTCGTGACGGTAGGCGTGATAGTGCTCTTTTCTTTCATCATCGCACGGTCTATCACGGTGCCTATACAGGCCCTCATGCGTACCCTTGAGACGCTTAGCCAGGGTGAGTTCAGGTACAATGTCGATGTCTCAGGCGATGATGAGATGGGCATGATGGGGGGGAGCGTAGACAGGCTCATAGAGCGGATGAAGTCACTCATAGGTACCGTCAAGGATAAGGTCGTGGCTCTTGAAGAGACCGGCCAAGAACTAGCATCGAATATGGAGGAAACAGCCTCCGCCGTCATAGAGATAAACTCAAACATCGGCAGTACCAAGGCACAGCTTGGAGAACAGTCTGATTCTGTCGGAGAGGTGTCAGCGGCAATAGAGCAGTTGGCACACAATATAGTCTCACTGTCGGAACTTATAGGCAGGCAGTCACAGGTAGTCGTGCAGTCATCGGCTGCGGTGGAACAGATGATAGCCAACGTAGAGTCTGTGGCTCAGGCCTCCTCGGTAGCCGCCTCGGCAAGCGACGAATTGATTCTGGCGGGCAATGATGGTAAACAAAGGATAGACGAGGTAGGCGAGTCTGTACGGGATATAGTCCGCGATTCAGAGAGCCTCAGCGAGGCGGCCGATATAATTGCACAAATAGCCAGCCGTACTAACCTCCTGGCCATGAACGCGGCCATAGAGGCTGCCCATGCGGGAGATTCTGGTAAGGGCTTTGCGGTGGTGGCAGACGAGATACGAAAGCTGGCTGAGCAGTCCACCGGGCAGGCCAAGGATATATCTACAGGGCTTGGCAAGGTTTCAGCAGCCATAGAGACGGTGCGTAGTGCATCCGACTATGCCGTTGACTCCTTCGGGACGGTGCTCAAACGCTCCGAGGCGCTTGGAGGCGAGGTTCGTCGCATCAATGCCTCCATGTCGGAGCAACGCGAGGGTGGGAGGCAACTCCTGGAAGGCCTGTCTGGCCTCAAGGATATAACGGGGCAGATATCATCGGGTTCCGGCGAGATGTCTAGTGGAAATAACGCCATCTTACGGCAGATTTCTCGCCTCAATTCTGTAAACAAGCTGGTCGTCCAGAATAATGAGCAGATCAATATTGGTACCAAGGAGATTAACGAGGCCATAGTAGCCACGACAGAGCTGTCTTCCAGGACAGCCGAGCTTATTGCAGACGTCAAAGAAGCCGCCGATAAATTTGAGGTTTAGATCCTCGGTTCGCTTCCTTGTAGCAGCCGGCCTATGTTTCTTCTGTGCATGACGATGACCAGGAGAGACGATGCCATGCAGAATGCAAAGGTCAGTGTATGGAAGCTAGCGCCGTGGTAGAGTAGTGGATACGCTAGCGGTAGGGCGATGGACGCCATAATGCTGGCGAGTGATACAAAACGAGTGATTGTTACGATGAGTATGAATGTAACGAGGCTCACGAGCGCTGCCCATGGCGCCAGAGACGCTATGACAGCCGCTCCAGTGGCTACTCCCTTGCCGCCTTTGAAGCCTAGCCACACAGGGAATATATGACCAAGTATGACGCTAGCTCCGGCTAATAGCTGCCCGGACAACAGAGCCTCGCCACTGGTCTTGGAAGCATCGGCCATGATCCATGGCGCAATACATACGACAGAGAAAGCGCCCTTGGCAGCATCGAGCAGGAGCACCAGGGCAGCCATTCTTGGGCCAAGCACGCGTAGAGCGTTGGTTGCCCCTGAGTTGCCCGATCCTGCCTTTCGTATGTCTATGCCACGAAACCTGCCAGCCAGGTAGGCGGCTGGAAAGGATCCGGCCAGGTACGACAGTAGTGCAATAATTATAAAAATCATGGCATCCTCTTGTATACTATACTGACAAGACATAATGTTGAATATTGTCTAGAGTGTTCCATTTTAAACATAGAAATAGTTATATTCATGTTAGCAGATATATAATCTAATGATGAAAGAGGTTCTTATGGAACTAGTAGACGGCTACCAACTCTACGGCTTCTTCCGCGCAGGTTCAAGACGCGTCTATGCATCTCGCAGGCATCTCGATGAAATTAATGTTTTCCCCGTGCCCGATGGCGACACGGGAACAAACCTATCGGCGACCCTGGCTGGAGCCGTCGATTCTACTGTTCCCCATGAGTCTGCCGCCATCACGCTTGCTTCACTGGCCGATGCCTCCCTGGTCTCTGCGCGAGGCAACTCAGGTGTAATATTCGCGCAGTTTGTGTCGGGCCTGAGCGAGGCTATAGCCTCTGCAGAATTAAAGAGCCAGGAATTCACCGCAGCCGTCAAGCATGCCTACAACAGGGCCAAGACAGCAATAACAGACCCGCGTGACGGAACAATGCTGTCGATAATAGAAGACTGGGCTACGTCCCTTGCGGGTCGTACTCATGAATCCAGTAGCCTGGCCGATCTCATAGGCGCCTCCAGGGGCGATCTGAGGATATCTCTGGCATCCACCACCGAACGCTTGGCCGAACTTAAGGCGGCAAATGTCGTAGACGCCGGCGCGGCTGGTTTCGTTGAGTTTGTAGAAGGCGGGCACGACTTCCTCGTGCATGGTGTCGATGGTTCTGACGACGCCGGCGGAATAGAAGACAGCCATTCGGATGGCCCCATTGCCCATGCTCCCTTGGTTCATGATGAGGCTCACGGCCAGGCGCCGGTAGAGGCGCCGCTCCTCAGGTACTGCACCGAGGCCATTGTTACTGGTATTGATGTCGACTCGGAAGCCATTCGCTCGAGGCTCTCACTGTTTGGCGACAGCCTCATTGTAGCCGCTGGTCGTAACCGTACAAAGATTCACGTTCATACCAACGACCCCGAAGGTGTCATGGAGAGCCTGGCAGGCTTTGGTACCCTTGGATATCAGAAGGTTGATGATATGCATCTGCAGTACGCCGATGCACATGAGCGGGTGGCATCTGTAGCCATAGTTACCGATTCGGCCTGCGATCTTCCTCCCGAGCTTCTGGAACGTCACCATATTCACTCCGTGCCTCTCCTCCTGTCGGCAGGAGGCAGCGAGTACCTGGACAAGCTTACCCTGTCGAGCAAGCGGCTTAGAATAGTCGCCGAAGGCAAGGGGGCCTTTCCTAAGACCGCCCAACCTCCTGCTCATTTTTTCTCGCGGCTCTATTCCTATTTGGGCAGCTATTACGAAGGTGTGGTAGCCATTCATCTTGCAGCAGCCTTGTCTGGCACCTACGAGACCAGCAGGCGAGAAGCCGAGAAGGCTAACAAGGCAGGGGGTACTGTCAGGGTCGTAGATTCAAGGCATCTGTCTGGCTCGCTCGGCCTCATCGTTCTGCGGGCAGCACGGGCCGCTGAGGCGGGAGCCTCCGCCGACGAAATAGCCAGGGATGTTCCCTCGTGGTCGGCCAAGGCACACATACTCGTGTCTGTGAAAAACCTGCGCTATATGGTAAAAGGAGGACGCGTCAGCCCGCTCAAGGGTTTTGCGGCCAAGATCCTCAATCTCAAGCCCATTGTATCCGTTGAGGAATCAGGAAAGTCAAAACTGTACGGCAAATCGTTCTCTGAGAAGAAGAATCATGCTACCCTGGTCTCCATGGTATCGGACATACACGCCAGGGAGCCCCTGCTTTACTACGCCGTTGGGCACGCGGGGTGCCCGGAAAAGGCTGCTGTCTTTGCAGCAGCGTTGGAGGCAAGGCTCGGTTTTCCGCCCTTGTATAGTACCGACATATCATCAGTCGTAGCCCTGAACTCAGGCCCCGGCGCGGTGTCGGTGGTGGCGATGAGCAGGTAGGCTTCTCTGGGGGCAGTGTCAATTTCTATTGTTGCTCAGCCATGTCCCTATAGAGCCTCCACCCTCACGGCGCTCAGCTTTAAAGGCGCTATGAGGCTCGATGGGTCAAGGTTATCGCGTGTCAGCTTGTTGACCAGGGCATCGGGGAAGTGGAACGGCATGAATGTCTCTCCTGGCGTCAGCCCCTCGTCTATCCTTACGGTAGTCTCAAGCTCTCCTCGACGGGAGCTAACCCGCACAGGGCAGCCCTCGGTCAGGCTGTAGCGCAGGGCATCGTCGGGGTGCACGAGGATGTATGAATCCTTGGCGAAGGCCGACAGGGGCTTGCTCCTGAGGCTCATCGTCGACGAGTGATACTGGTAGAGGATGCGCCCCGTGTTGAGTAGTAGTGGATAGTCCCCGTCTGTTTCCTCTGCGCCGGATGCGTAGGCTACGGGTGTTATCCTGGCCAGACCATCGGGTGTATTGAACGTGTCAAGGAAGAGGGTTCTCTGGCCGGGATGATCGGCCGTGGGGCAGGGCCACTGCACGCCCTGCTGTTCCAGCCGCTCATAGTTTATGCCAGCCACGATGGGAGCCGCGGCGGCTATCTCGTCCCAGATCGATGATGCGGATGGGTAGGGCGCGGATCCGCCATAGGGGCCTATTGGGCGTTTCATGCGCCTGGCTATCTCCTGGATTATGTATGAATCCTCCCTGGCGCCGACCGGAGCCTCTACGGCCTTGCGTACCCTGAGTACCCGACGATCTGAATTGGTAAAGGTGCCGTTCTTCTCGGCAAAACATGCCGCCGGCAGGACTACATCGGCCTTGCGTGCCGTGGGTGTCATAAAAATATCCTGTACAAGGAGGAAATCCAGGTTTCCTACAGACTCCTCTACATGGTTGAGGTTGGGGTCTGTGTGCAGGGGGTTCTCTCCCATCACATAGAGTCCATGGATCGTGCCATCGCCTGCCGCCTTCATTATCTCTACGGTGGACAGCCCCTTTGCCGCCGGCAATTCGGCTACGGGATATCCCCAGAGCGCTGCTATGCGTGCCCTGTTGTCGTCGTCAGTTGCCTTGATGTAGCCGGGGTAGAAGATGGGAGACGCCCCTACGTCTGTGGCGCCCTGCACATTGTTCTGGCCCCTCGGCGGACTCATCCCGGCGCCTTCCCTGCCAATCTGGCCTGTGGCAAGCATAAGGTTAATAAGCGCGAATACGTTGTTTGTTCCAACCGCCTGCTGGCTCATGCCCATGCCGGTGGCAATGACAGATGACTTTGCCGTGGCATACAGTCTGGTAGCCTCGAAGAGCTTGTCGCCGGGGACACCACAGATCCGCTCTACTGCGCTCCTGTCGTATGGCTCCACCGCCAGCTTGAGCGCCTCAAGGCTTTCCAGTCCTCCGTAGACTCGTTTACCAATGAAGTCCTTGTCTATCCAGCCCTCTTCAATGGCTATGCGGGCCATGCCGTTTAAAAGGGCCACATCGGTGCCTAGCCTGGGTTGTAGCCAGACATCGGCGAAGTTAGCCAGGGGAGTCCAGCGGGGGTCTATGACGACAAGACGGCCGCCCTTTTTGAGGCCGCGCTTGAGATAGGTGGCCGTCACCGGGTGTGTCTCTATCATGTTGTTGCCAATGACCAAGGCGCAGCCTATTGACTCGTAATCTTCTATTGAGTTTGTGGCCGCCCCGTCTCCCAGGGCCTTGAGCATTGCGGTGACCGTCGAGGCGTGGCACAGCCTGGTACAGTAGTCGAGATTGTTGGTTCCAAAGGCTACCCGCACCAGTTTCTGAAAGAGATAATTCTCCTCATTGGTGCACTTTGCCGACGAGTAGCCCGCCAGTGCGTCGGGGCCGTACTTGTTTTTTATAGAAAGGAAGGCTGCTGCCGCAACATCGAGGGCCTCGTCCCAGCTCGCCTCACGGAATGTGCCGTTTTCACGTATGAGGGGAACGGTTAGCCGTTCCGGGCTGTGTACATAGTCGTTGCCAAAGCGACCCTTGATGCATAGCCGACCATCGTTGGGTAGGACGCCCTCGACGCCGTCTGAGCGAACTATGCGGCCGTCTATAGTCGTCAAGGAGAGTTGGCAGCCTACGCCGCAGAATGAACAGGTAGTTTGTGTCTTTTGCGTACGCGTGCCAGCGGCTGCGATGATGGCTGCCCGCTCCGGCTTCTCTACCAGGGCTCCTGTGGGGCAGAGCTGGACGCATTCGCCGCAGCCGTCGCACTCAGAGTCTCCCCAGCCGTCCATACCGGCAGCGATGTAGGAGTGTATGCCACGTTCCAGCACCCCTATGACGCCTTTGCCCTGTACCTCGTCGCAGGCCTTTACGCAGCGGAAGCATTTGATACATTTGCTAGGGTCAAAGCTGAGTACCGGCGAGCTGTCATCGATGCATGACCAGGTTTTACCAACGAGCGGCATGCCCAGTACTGCTGTAGCCGGTCTAGGTGTCGTGATGGCGTCTGAAAGGCCGTAATGGACGCAGAGCTCTGCAAACTCGTCTCGATATGAACCATCACTGCCAAAACCACACTCGGTCATCAAGGATCCAAGGAGGAATTTGCGCTCCTCTTCTAGTTCTTCGTCGAAGGCGGTAACGACCATGCCATCAAGCACAGGCGTTGAGCATGATGTAACCAGGCCGCGCATGCCTTCTATTTTAACGATACACAGCCTGCAGGCACCCGTGGGGCTGAGCTTGCGGTGCCAGCAGAGGCTTGGTATATCAAAGCCGGCATCCCTGGCAACCTCAATGAGGAGCTTGCCGGATACGGCTTCTACTGGAGTACCGTCTATACTTATTCTAACTGTAGCGCCATGCATTCGTGCTTCCCTTCAGGTCAGTTTCTTGAGGTTTTGCTCTGCGCTTTTTAGTGATAGTATTGGTGACTGTCCAAGAGGACAGAGTGAGGCTCGTGAAATCCTGTCGGCGTCCATGACCATGGCGCCAAGAGCGGCTCGGAGTATAGATTCGCTCGCAGCGGATCGTGCCTGAGCGGCGACTACACTTGCCTGGGCGGCCAGTCTGGCAGTGCCGACCCGGCAGGGCACGCATTTGCCGCATGATTCGTGTTTGAAGAAATCCATTATTGCCGACAGGCTCTCCATGATGGAGCGTCCGGGGCCAAGCACTATTATGGCGCCAGAACCGAGCGTGGCTCCTGCCTTCTTTAACGAATCGTAATCCATGCGCAGCGACATTGAGTCTCCGGAGACGAAGGTGCCGGCCGCACCGCCTAGCAGGATGGCTTGTGGTTTTTCTGCCGGCTTTCCACTGGCGTCCAGGGCACCACCGGCCGCCTCGATAAGCTCAGCTAAGCCCACTCCCATCTCCCACTCGCCGTAGCCGGGCCTGGCAACGTCTCCTGAAATACAGAACAGTTTGGTTCCCGGGGACGATTCGGTACCCAGGGCCAGGTAGGCGTCGGCTCCATGTTCGACTACCCAGGGCAAGGCTGCGAGTGTCTCCACGTTGTTGACCAGAGTTGGCTTGCCCCAGAGCCCATGATCCGCGGGGAATGGAGGCTTGATTCGAGGGTAGCCACGCTTGCCCTCGAGTGATTCTATGAGCGTCAATTCCTCTCCGCAGAGATATGAGCCTGCTCCAAGGCGCAGTTCCAGATCAAATGAAAAATCTGTACCCAAGATGCTGGTTCCCAGGAATCCTGCCTCGTACGCTGAGCGTATGGCAGTACCTAAGGCTTCGATGGCCTCGGTATACTCTCCCCGTAGGTAGACAAAGCCCCGCCTGGCTCCAATGGCGTACGCGGAGACGACCATGCCCTCTATGAGGAGCTGTGGTGTCCGTTCCATGATGATGCGATCCTTGAATGTCCCCGGCTCGCCCTCATCGGCGTTGCATACGACGAAGCGTTCACAATCCGCCTCATCGGAGCATGCCGAGCCGGCGGCCGCGCGCCCCTTGATGCCTGTAGGGAATCCGGCGCCGCCTCGCCCGCGTACCTTGGCCTTGGTAAGCTCGTCTACCACCGAGTCTGGTGCCAGTGCCAGTGCGGCTCTCAAGCCCGACCAGCCTCCCGCAGATTCATAGGTTCTGGCGTCTGTGGGGTCTGAGGCCTTTGGATACCGTAGAGAAATGCGCGGCCCGCCTGAAGGCCCTATGTCTGCGGCCATGGCAAAAGACGAACCGTGCGAATCCTCAGCACTACCGGTCTTGCGTGTCCGTTCTATGATGGCCTTTATTCTGTCGGGATTGAGTCCAGTAAAGATAGTATCGTCAACCATCATAACCGGTGCCCCTGCACAACGGCCGAGGCAGTGGCAGGTTTCAAGGGTGAACTCTCCCGATGGGTCGGTTCCGCCCACAGCTGCGCCGCTGGCTTCGGAGGCGATACCCAGCAAGTCTCCAGAGCCGAACGGCTCTACCGAGCCGAACGGCTCTACCGAGCCGAACGGCTCTACCGAGCCGAAGAGCCTGCACACCGGAGACTCGCAGACTCGTATGATGTGCCGCCCGCGAGGTTCCAGGCTGAGCATCGAGTAGTATGTGGCTACTCCCTTGAGGCCTGCAGTGGACAGGCCGTATCGAGTGGCTTCGCGGGAGATGTCGGCGGGTGGAATCCAGTTGTTGCCAGATTCTGCTTGTGCCTCTCCCAGCGCTCCCAGTAAGGTGTCACGACGTTCCATGTCTACCAGTATAGAACCGGTCGCTAGCTACGTCAAAAGTGATTGTGCTAGCGACCGGCGTACAACTGAGTGCTTCGTGTTACAGTGCCTTCGTGGCAGGCATGTTGCGCGGGTTTGGAGCCTTTACGACGAAAAACTCCAGTGTTTCGTTGCCTTGATTCTGGATTACCATCTTCAGGTTGAACGGGACCGCCACGATGGAGCCTGCGGGGTGGTGATTGAACGGGCCGTCTTCCAAAGAGAGACTCAGGGTGCCCCGCACTATTATCTGGTGCACGTGCGAGTTGGAGACGTGTGTCGTTACGGCTTCGCCAGGTGAGACGACGATGTGGTTTATGTTGACGTGTTCGTCGTCTACAATCTTTTCCATAGTCTTGGCGTCAGTTCTGGTGTATGGGTAAAGCTTCTCCAACATGGTGATTCCTCTCTTATAGCTTGGCTACGAAGGCCTTGGCGTATTCTGTTGCAGCCTTCAGAGATGCCTCATCAGGGTTCCACAGAGCCTTGAAACCTTCATCGACGACATCGAAACCGGCCGTCTTTAAGCTGTCACCTATCACCTTTACCGATTCACCCGACCAGCCATAGGCACCAAAGGCAGCGGCCTTCTTGCCGGTGAACTTGAGGCCCTTTATCTCCTCCAGAAGACCGGCTATGGCCGTCAGGACGCCCTTGCCCACCGTCGGGGAACCTACAAGAATTGCCTTGGAGCGGAACACGTCTGTCAGCGCGTCGTTCTTGTCGAATTTAGACATGCAGTGCGATACGACGGTCGTAGACGGGGAGGCTTCGCTTATGGCATGGGCAAAGGTGTCGGCCAGGGCGCGAGTGCCTTCCCACATCGTGTCGTAGAGTATGGTGATGCGATCTTCCTGGTAATCCTGGGCCCATTCCAGGTACTTGAGCACTATCTGGGTTGGGTTGTCTCGCCATAGAACGCCATGGCTTGTTGCAATCAGGTTGACCGGCAACTTGAGTGACAGTACGAAGTCTATCTTGGCCTTAACGAGGGGAGAGAAGGGCGTGAGGATGTTGGCGTAGTACTTGATGGCTTCTGTCCACAGCTCGTCCTGATCGACGAGGTCATTGTACAGGCGCTCGGTGGCAATGTGCTGGCCAAAGGCATCATTGGAGAACAGTATGGCGTCTCCAGTCATGTAGGAGAACATGCTGTCCGGCCAATGAAGCATAGGAGCCTCTATGAATACCAGTTTCTTGCCATTGCCAAGATCAAACTCATCACCGGTCTTTATAATATGAAAGTCCCAGTCCTGGTGATAGTGGCCCTTGAGCGATTTTACACCGTTGGCCGTACAATACACAGGAAGGTCAGGGCGCCTTCGCATCAGTTCCGGCATGGCACCCGAGTGATCGCTCTCTGCATGTTGTGCGATTATGGCATCGAGCTTGTCAAGGAGGCCTTCGGCTTCCAGGTTGTCGACGAATTCCTTGGCGTAGGGTTTCCATACGGTGTCTATGAGGACTGTCTTGCCCTCCTGTATGACGTAGCTGTTGTAGCTTGAACCTTTGTGGGTGGAATACTCGTCTCCATGGAAACGGGTAAGATCCCAGTCAACCTTACCAACCCAGGATACGGTAGGCGTCAAAGACTTCTTCATGTATGGCTCCTTCTGGCCGTCGCTTTATTTGTATGTAAGGTAGCGAAGGCCCCTTGCGTTTATTAGACTAATACCTAATGAACGAAACGTCAATATGGTATTGTGGTACCTAAATACATAATACCCGCTTTCAACTTGTCATCCTGACAAAATATGGTACACGGTCTTACCAGTCCAGGAGCCTTCGTTGCCCCTGCAAGGCTCGCACGTCGGTGGCGTCCCAGCTCATCTCGAGCGTTCCTAGGTAGTTTCCCTTGTCGTTATAGATTGGTTTGTATGCAATGACTATGAAGCGACCGTTCATCTCCAGCCAGAATTCCGCCTTGTCCTTTTCCTTCTTTTTAAAAGCCTCAAGGATCCTCTTTACAACATCGACGCTCTTGGGCGGGTGACAATTCTCGACGGAGCGGCCGATGATACCGGGGCTACGGGGGAAGACGCGATGCGGCGAATCAGAGTAGTACATGACCTTGTCGTCGGCATCTACAAAAGAAATGTCTATGGGCAGGCTTGTAAGGATGCGGTTGAGGAAATCAAGGGGTAAGGCTCCCTCTGAAAGCGGGATGGAATCAGCGACCTTAACGCCGCCTACTTTGGTGCCGCCAGCCTTGGCGACCGCCGACTCTATGGCCGCGTTGAGGTTGGCATACGCTCCACCTGAAGCAGAGGCGGTTCCACCTCCGACGAGGGCCGGATCCCACTGGGCTCCTGGCTTTATCCAGGCGAAGCCTATGGCGTCTTCGCCGCGTCTGACATCGGCCCACTCCGTATCGGACAGGCGCTTTATGGCGTTTGGAAAGAGTATTTTTTCTTCCATAAAAATCATCATTCGTATGCGCTTAGCCAAGTCTCGCCCCTTCTTGCGAGCAGCCTTGATGTCCTTCTGTGCGATGACTTCGTTAAGCTCCTTGAAGACGGTCCTGATCTCATCATGTTTGCCCCACATCACCTTGGAAGGACCGGTGAATCCGGTACGCTCTAGATAGGGGAACAGCTGGTTTTCCTTGCGTGTATAATGAATTATTATGGGGCGTAAGCCGTTAACGGCATCACCTATGGCGTCTAGGCCACCCACGAGACATGCTCGACTGAGCATGCGTGCGTGTTTTTTGGCTTCCACGTTCTCTGCCAGGTAGGTATGGATGGGGTGGCCCGGCATGCGATCCATCTTCTGGCCACGTTCTAGACCTGCCTTGAACAGGTTTGCATGCACATCACAGAGCCGCTGTACCTCCTCGACCGCTAAGCCACCCTCTATGAGAGACTGTTCCAATTCTGCTACCTCGGCGGCGTCGGCATCCTTGATCAGGTCATGGAATTCCTTCTTGACGGCCGAGGGGGAAGAACCTGCCGCTAGTTTGTCGATTATCGCCTTGAGACGACTGGCCTTCTGAGCCTTGTCGTCGCTATGTGAAAGTAACTCACTCATACAATCTCCTTCTACATGTGGTGCCTGCCTGGCCGGAAGAGATCGGCGCTTTAGCACGGTATTTCTTAATAAGTATTATACATTGTGTCATCTACCGCAACGTTCTAGCTAGAAAGCTGTGCTTGAAAACTGTGATAGTCTGTAGATCAATGATAGGATGCCTGGCTCATGGTAGCCGGCGGAGCGGAGGTACAGCATGCCAGACAGGACGAGTTCGGTTTTTGGAAATGATATCGATGGATCGATTAGGGCCAAGGCTCAGAGGAAGCAGGCTGCTTATATTCATAAGTTTGGTAAAGGTACCAGAGACCTGAGTCCGGTTCCCCTTGTGATGAGTTCTGTACCCAACCCCTTGTTAGGCTTGTCGCTTGGTGTAAGAGACCTGAGGCTGGATGGGTCGGGAGATGCAATAGACGACAAGCGTGGCATGATCATTGGCAATATACGTATGGGCTATGGCCATTACCGCATAGCCATGGCCATGGCATCGGTCATACATGCACGTGGCTACATACCCTACTGGTTCGACTTGAATGGCTATGAGCACACGCTGGCCGGCAGGATAGTCTCACATCTCAATGAGCTGTACTCCTTTGGTTCACGGCTGTCTCAAAAGAGCAGGCTCTTTAATAAATTATTCTGGGAGCCGCTTAACTATGAAGGCTTCAAGAAATTGTCATACAACGCGAGCGACCAGAAGGTTGCGCAGCTGTTTGCGCCACTGTTTTCTGCCTTTCCTCGCGATATTCCCATGATAACAACCCACGGCTGGCCTGCCCAGGGAGCCCTGCATGCCGGCATGAGCAATGTTGTCAACGCGGTGGTAGACAACTGGCCCATGGCACTGCATCTGGCCGAGGGCGCCATGCACGCGGTGCAGGGACCCTCAGCATACCTTGGGTATCGTCTCTTGCGGGAGATGTGCGACGACGGCAAGCCGTCCAGGCCCATGCCTGCCTCTGACATCAGCCTCGCAGGCCAGTTCGTCGACCATGAGATAGTATCTAATCTAGAATCTGACAGTGGAGCACGCATGCGACGCATGGAATCAGGGTCGACGAGGCGGGTGCTCATGTCTATAGGCGGCGCCGGTGCCCAGCTTGCAATGACCCTGGGGCTGGTCAAGCGGATACTACCCCTCATAAAGGATGGCCGGGTAGCGCTCTTCATGAATTTTGGCGATCATGAGCCCCTCAAGACGGCTTTCGATGCGGCTATGCTATCGTTCGACCCAGGCTTTCCGTCGCTGGTGACGGAGCATGTCGACGATTGGACCGGCACGGAAGCCTTTGCCCGCGATGCCTTGTCTGCCCATGTGACGGGCGTCCACAGCTTCCTGGACTCCAATAAATTCGCCGCCGTATATTGCACAAACCTCCTCATGCGGGCCTGCGACGTCCTCGTCACCAAGCCAAGCGAGCTTGCCTACTACCCGGTGCCAAAGCTGATGACCAGGCGCATAGGCGGCCATGAGCGATGGGGTGCGATCAGGGCCGCAGAACTCGGGGACGGCAGCTATGAGATGGAGAGCCTTGAGTCGGCGGCTCAGGCCCTGGAGCTGATGCTCGTGGAGAATGACATCCTACGCATCCAGAACGAGGCAATCTTGAAGAACGCCACCATAGGCCTGTACGACGGCTGCTATCGTGTCGTCGACATGGCCCTGCAGAGGCGCCGCCCTTAGGAGCCTTTGTGTGCGCCAGGCTTGAAGCCAGGTGCAAGGTAGCGCGTGTAGCGGCCGGTAAAGTTAGCCGTGAATAAACGTCTTAAGGCGGGTTTCCTCTCGAGTAAACGCAGTAGGGAGCTCACCGGCCCAAGTTGCAGGATGGTAAACGCGGCGTACAGCGCTATACCCCCCAGTGTGATCGCCAATGATGCCAGAAAGCCCTCGGCTGGCAATCCCAGGCTGCCTAGCACCGCCCTGGCTAAGGGTTGAGAGGCTAACAAAACAACCACGTTGAGGGCTACAAATATGACCAGCCTGGCGGTGGATGTCTGGATCGAAGCGCTCGGGCAGGCGTTGATGCATCGGTTGCATGATGAACAGCTTTTAGTCCAGGAAGGGATACCCTCCTTCATGATTATAGTCTGATCCGGGCAAATTGCTGCACAGAGCCCGCATGAGCTGCAACTGTCGTCGGCTATAAATGTGCTGGACAGTATTCTGCGCACGAGCAGCCTGAAGATGAAGGCTATGAAGCGTCCACCGCTTCTCGTCAAGATGTTGCGCTTGAGGAATACGCTTCGGCCTTCGATAAGTGCCTTGCCAAATGAGCGGGTGTCCGCATCTCCACGCGCTATGATGGCCGTCCTATCGTCACCCTTGGCCGCCTCGGTGATCTGGGTCCAGTTCTCCGGATATGAAGCGTCGGCGGAACCAATAGGCATATAGCCTTTGCGCCTCAGGATAGACAGTGCCACGATTGAGGCGGCTCCGCTCCAGCCGCCAGATAGCTTCCCCTCACGCATGACGCCGCCGCAGACGCACAGCATGGCGACCTTGGTTCCGGAGGATCGAGGCGCGGCTCGAAGTCGCTGCATGACGGTAGACGGAGGCGAGAACCCAAGCGTCGAGGAACAGATGACGAGGAGATCTTGGGCGCCAAGACTTGGGATGGGCTCCCCGGCCGAAAGATCGACGCTTCCTACATCGTACCCTCCCGCGCCCAGCTCCGTGGCCAGGAGGTTCCCCGCCCTCATCGCGTTACCGGTGCCTGAAAAAATAGCGATGATTGCCTTGCTCATGCGAGTGGCTCCTGGTCTGCCAGCCGTTTCTCGCCGCTCAAGGCGCGCTTCCCTGTAAGGTCCTGGCTGGCCTCAAGCACACCTAGATACTCACCTTCCGGGGAGCGCAGCGCGAAGTATTCTATGTGAATGAATCTGCCTCCCATCACTATCCAGAAGGCCTCACGCTCTTTCTTGCCAGCCTTGAATGACTCTATAATGGCGACGACACGGTCTACGCTGGCTCCTGGGTGGCAGTTGCGCACGTCGCGTCCTATTATAGAAGGGCTGCGCGGAAAGATGCGGTGGGGCGAGTCTGAAAACCACCCTACCTTGTCGTTGGCATCAACGTATGTCATGTCTACAGGCAGGCATGAGAACATGGCGCCGAGTATCCCCTGTGGCAATGAGCCGGTTCTGCCTGAAAACCCGCTGCTCATCTTATGAGCCTGATCCACCTGTCGCCCGCCGACAGATTCTGGCTCCTCCTCGGCGTGTGCAGCTGCAGGGGCACGAGGTGCGGCAAGCCGCGAAAGTATTTCCTTGTCTATGAAGGCGTATCCGTAGTCGCTTGATTCCTCGAATAAACGCTCGCTGTCGATCTTGCCGATCAGGCCTAGCATGACGGGAAACAAGGCGCATTCTTCCCTGAATACCGTCGTATGCATGTCGAAGTAGAGCCTGCCTATCACCTGGTTTATGGGCCTGGGGTCGAATACCGCGAGCAGATCGGCCAGCGAGGCATCTTCCAGTGCAGAGTCGAGTAGTCGGCTTAGCTCCTTGAGGCCTCGCCTGGCATCATCTTGAATTTCCCACATAAGCCTCACGCAACGGTATTCCGGATACTGAGCCTCAAACCAGGGGAAGATGACGTTTTCCTTCTTGCGGTAATGAGCCTCTATCAGTCCAAGCTCTGATACCATTGCACGCAGGGCCTCGAGGCTGCTCTTAAGCCCTTCTGTAGAAAGATTAGGGTCATTGATGGCCTTGGCCAGGGGTTTGCCTCTATCGAGCACGGCGATGAGGCCGGCATTTTCCGCCATCAGCGACGAGAAAAGTCGTTCTCCAGTGGGGGGAGCACAACGATGCCTGGCCAGGGATGTGGACAGGAGGTTGACCAGCTTTGACACGGCCGGTTTAAGCGCACTAAAGTCGACACCTTCCTCCACGGCCTTGTCTACCACGGCCACCAAGTCCTCCGGCCTCGCGTCGTCTATGAGAACCTTGGCTGCCTTGACCGCATCGGCCGGCCCGCCTGCCAACATGGCATCGAGCAGCGAACTAAACCCCGCAGCCCTGGCCTCTCCATTTTTGTATGCTTCTGACATGATGCTCCTCCCGCCCCCAAGACTCGTATAGGCGTGCTATAGTCTAAACGTAAATACCAATGAAAGCGAGGGATTCAGCGATGCCTATTGCCAACGCCGTCAAGGCTAGCCTTGAACGTGGTTCATGGATACGAAGGATGTTTGAGGCTGGAATAGAACTCAAGGCCCGATTGGGCACCGATAAAGTGTTTGATTTTTCCCTTGGCAATCCCGATTTAGAGCCACCGCCTGAATTCATAGCCGCGCTCAAGGCCGCCGCTATGAGCGAGGAGACCGGTACCCATGCCTACATGACCAATGCCGGCTACGGCTTTGCTCGCTCTGCGATGGCTCAGAAGGTAGCGCTGGAGCATGACGTGCCGACTACTGCCGACGACATCATCATGACGGTCGGCGCAGCGGGTGCCCTGAACGTCATCCTCAGGTCTGTCGTCAATCCAGGGGATGAGGTGGTCGTAGTTCGCCCCTACTTTGCAGAATACTCAGCATACATAGAAAACCATAACAGCGTCATGGTTGTGGCAGACTCATCCCCTACATTCGACCTCGACCCCATTGCCTTGTCCCGCGTGCTCACAAACAGGACCGCTGCCGTCATCATCAACACCCCGAACAATCCCACAGGCAGGGTCTATCCCAGACGGGCCATAGAGGCACTTGCCGGCGTACTGCTGGCTCACGGGAAGAGTTCTGGTCGCTCGCCATATCTAGTCATAGACGAACCCTATAGAGACATAGTCTATGACGGACTCCTCGTACCACCGGTCCTTTCAGCCTACCCCGAGAGCATCGTGGCCTCAAGCTTCTCAAAGACCCTGTCCATACCCGGCGAGCGCCTCGGTTACATTGCCGTAAACCCGGCATGTAGCGACAAAGCGCTCCTCATGGCTGCACTGACGGCGTCAAACCGAGTCCTGGGTTTCGTCAACGCCCCCGCCCTCATGCAACGAGCCGTCAGTGCCAGCTGGCGTGCCAAGGCAGACGTCTCACGCTACGCCAAGCGCCGCGATATGCTCACCTCCATCCTGAGTGAGGCCGGTATACACTATGCAGAGCCCCAGGGCGCCTTCTACCTCTTCTGCAAGGCCCCCTCCGGCGGTCCAGAGCCAAAACCAGGCGAAAGCACCGACATAACCTTCGCCATGGCACTCAAGGAAAAAGGCATACTGTCTGTCCCCGGAGTAGGCTTTGGCTACCCCGGATGGATACGACTCTGCTACTGTGTACCTGAAGCTTCTATAGAAGGATCTCGCTCTGCATTCCTTGCGACCATGGCTGACGCCCATCGCGCCGTGTGACGGGTTCGGGTTGGTAGAAAAGCCTCGTATATCATGTCGTGGGGGCCCGCCTAGGAAACATACGGACCTGCTTATCGCAGGCCCGCATGTTTCCGGTCGCCCCACGACAGGGTGCACGCGAGGCCTTTATACGAACATGATTCAACGGCGCGATGAGCGCTTGACTGGCATTGGGCTCAAATAGGGTATCAGCCACTCAACACGCCGTGGAACGGGTTCGGGTTTTTAGAAAGGCCTCATCGATCATGTCATGGGGGCCCCGCCTTGGATACATGTGAACCCGCTTATCGCGGGTCCACACGTATCCTGGCGCCCCATGACAGTCTGTATGCGTGGCCTTTATACGAACATGGTTCAACGGCGCGATGGGCGCCTCTCTGGCATTGGGCACGAATAGAGTCACAGCTGGTTGTTAGCTGCTTCTGTGTTTAATGCAAAAGCCAGCCCCACTCCGCTGGGATAAACGGAAACCGCTAGCCACTCATGTGGATAATGTGAATATCAGCCCCACTCCACCAGGGTAGTCGTAAAGGACCTGCCTGAGAGGTGACGTTGGGCAACGGGCACATCGTGCGCCGTGCGATAAGCACGGTGTCGATGCGCCAAGGCGCTCAACGTCACTTACAGTAAGGTCTGATTACAAGCTTCTTATACTGTATTGGTGGAGTGGGGCTGGAAAGGGTAGGCGGGCCCCAACGTCACTTACAACCAAGTCTGGTTACAAGCTTCCTATGCTAAATTGGTGGAGTGGGGCTGTAGTGGGCCCAAAATCTACGAATTTTCATAATCCCTATTAAGTTTTAGCACTTTTTAGCCGAAAGCAGGACAGGGAGAGTATTGCTGCGGCAAATTCCATGACAAAGTATAATGATTTTGTCATAACAATGTCAGGGAAGCCTAAAATATCCTTGACACCTGAATTTGGCACTGCTATACTCGCTTTAAAGCTAAGGGGAAAGCTGGACCTTAGGTTCGTCACCCCGCTTTTATTCCTACAAGGAGGAATCTGTATGAAGAAAGCTATTGCTTTCCTTATGGCTCTCGCTCTCGTCGGTGGCGTAGTATTCGCCCAAGACGCAGCTCCCGTAGCCAAAGGACTGGTTGACATTTTGACAACCGCTCCTACTGTTACTTATGGTATCGATGCTGGTCTCGATCACAATGCTCTTGTATCTCGTGCACAGGATCAGATCGACGCAGCCGATGGCCTGCTGTCCTTTGAGAATCCACTCGGGATGAACGAGACCTACTTCTTCACCACTCCCTGGATGAAGATCGCCTTTGGAGACATGTCATTTACCGGTAAATATTACTGGGACCCCAACGGTTATGACAATCTTCCCTATGCCGGTACTTTGAACGGTGATTTTACGGATATTGTTGGTGCAGACAAAATTCTTGAAGGTGCCTTTGCCTACAAGTATGACAACCTGTCTGTTGGCTCTACGTTCTACATGGATCCCGACGCTCCAGGCCTGTTCTACAACAGGAGCAACATCACTGCTTCTGCTGGCAACGCATCCGCGACTTTTGCCACCATGTCTGAAATAGACAACGATTTTACTTATTTTGGCATAGGAAATACAGTAATTACCGATGCCTCATTCACCATGAAAGATCTGTTTGATGTGTGGACGATGAAGGTTGGCGGCTCCGGCTCCAACATGCTCCGCATTGGTTCCATCCAGACCGGCGCACCTTTCTATAGCGTAATGGGTTCTGCCACTACCAATGGCCGTATTCGCATCCGCGACACAGCGGGCG
>JAVEXO010000024.1:0-40848 GCA_034003955.1 Spirochaetia bacterium
AGCCAGCCTCAAGGCTATAAGCGACGGAGACGAAGAGTAACGTTGCCTGCGTGTCCTCAGCCTGCCTTGGCTGCCACGGCGAATCGAGCCCATGCGCCGGCATCGTCGCCCATAGTCGCCGTGGATCCATCCCTGACGACCGGAGTGCGCATGAGCAGGGGATCGGCCAGGATCTCCTCCTCGATATCGAAATCCATGTACTTAAGACCCTTCTGCACATAATGCTTGGAGCCAGGGTCCAAAAGACCATCCTTGCCCAGAGCCTTGATGACGGCCTTCAATTCTCCGGGGCTTATACCCTTGTCGGCCAGGTCGACGAACTGGTAATCGACGTCGCGTTCCTTGAAGAAACGCTCAGCCTTCCGCGTTGTTGCGCACTTCTTGGTGCCGAAAATCTGTAGTGACATACGCACCTCCATCACCGCTTTCGAGGGGGCATCTTTATTCTAAGCCAAGGGCAGTCAGCCGTCCAGCCTGGTGTTACGAAGCTTGTGGATGGCAAGGCTCGATTGCCAAGACGATATGTCTGCGGCTAGAATGCCATGAGACATGACAAAGGCAGATTAGCCGGAAAGACGGAACAATCGCTATGGGTGCAATAGCTAAGAGGCTTGTACGCCTCATCGTGGGGCTCTTTCTATATGCCATCGGCATAGTCCTGACCCTGAAGGCTCACATCGGATACTCGCCATGGGATGTGTTCCACGTCGGTCTGTCCCAGGTTGTGGGTATGAGCATAGGCCTGGCGTCGATCTTAACCGGGCTGGCCATAGTCATAACGGCGGCCTTCTTAGGCGAGCGCGTAGGTCTGGGTACCATACTGAACATGGTTCTCATAGGCCTCTTTCTTGACCTTATACTGGCCCTTGATGTGATTCCACAAGCCGCTTCGCCGGTATTGGGCCTGGCCATGATGGTCGCGGGTCTCCTTGTCATATCCCTGGCCAGCTTCTTTTATATAGGCTCCGGCTTTGGAGCCGGACCTCGTGACAGCCTCATGGTAGCCATAACGAGAAAAACCAGGATACCCATAGGGCTAGCACGTGCAGGCATAGAACTTTTTGCCGTATTTGTCGGATGGCGTATGGGAGGACTCGTCGGCTTTGGTACACTTTTCTTTGCGCTGACCATAGGGCTAGGCATGCAGCTCACCTTCAAGCTCCTGCGATTCGACCCCGCCAGCATAGAACACGAGAGTCTGATGGCTACATGGAATAATGTGCGGGCTTCCATGCGCTGAAGGAACTATCCTTTACGCCAGGTTTATTCTCTATAATACGCATTTGTCTTTGGATATAATTGCTATTTTGGACTTAAATTCCATCATAAAAACCCCTTGTAGACAAGTGTCTACAAGGGAAACGAGTAATAAAGCTTGCCTGGCCAGGTCGGAGCGGATAGGATAAAAAAAGAAAAAATAATTAAAAAATGCTTTCAAAATCATACAAAATATTGAGACGACAAACGGGTGCGACCTAAAGCCATAGTCTAAAGGCCGCACCCGCGTTGTCAGACATCGCAACCGTAGCGTGTCTCAATCTTCAAGGAGTGACCATGGGAATCGACCGACGGGCAACCGTCCTGATTGTCGAAGATGACCCCATTACCTCACTGAACGAGCGAGAGACACTCGAAGAAGCGGGCTACTCGGTTATTACGGCACGGACCGGGGAAGCGGGCGTTAAAGTAGCCTGTACGGTTCACCCTCTGGATATCATCATCATGGATATTGACCTCGGCCCAGGCATGAATGGGCTAGAGGCCGCCATCACCATACTGCAGTCAGTCTCAATTCCCCTCTTGTTTGTAACGGCTCGCTCTGACCAGTCTACCCTGCAGGACATGGCTTCTATTCCAGCTTATGGCTTGATACACAAGGATTGTAGCAACGAGCTACTCGTAGCATCGGTAGGCATGGCGCTCAGGCGCGTTACGCTTGAAAAGGAGACGGCCGGCAGGCACGCCGCCGAAGCAGCCAAGCTTGTCACGGCGGCTGAGACACGGCTCCGTGAGGCTCATCACCGTGTTCGCAACAACATTGCCTCTATCAAGGCCATGATGAACATGCAGCTTGACGCCTCCGCCTGCCAGGAAACAGTAGATGCACTGCAAGATGATATTGCCAGGCTAGAAGGCATGAGTGCCCTCTACGACATGCTGGCAATAGGAGGATCAGACACCAACATCGCCATAGAACCGTATATGGCCAGCCTCGTCGACACCATACTCCCCATCTTTCCATTCTCAAGCAATGTAGACGTCCAGATGCATGTCGCTGATGTATCACTGGACCCCAAGCGAACCTTTGCGCTGGGAATCATAACAAATGAGCTTATAACCAATATCATGAAGTACGCTTTCACGGGTAAGGAGAGCGGCTCTATCAGGATTACCATCGAAGCATATGATGAATCAATAATAATGACGATCAGGGACGATGGCATCGGCCTTCCTGATAGCTTTGATCCGGTCAAGTGCGGAGGCCTGGGGCTATCCCTCATAAGCATGCTTATTGAACAGTTTACAGGCACGCTCACCATGAGAAACGACAAAGGTGCAGTTTCAACCGTCCTGCTCCAGGCGCCTGGTCTTAAAAATGGCGTTGCGGCCACGGCCGTTAGCGCCGTCGCCAGCACTGCTGCACATCAAAACGAGCTTAACAGGAAAAACGCCACGGCCTGAAGGCACCTGCTAGGCTATCCTCTCCATCCCCTCTACGGTAAGCGTAACAACTCCCCGGTTCTCCTCTACGAGCCCATGTAGCAGGAGCGGCTGTTGATCGAACAGCAGAGGCCTGTACCTGGCATAGGCCTGTGGAAAGAGGACAGCCTCGTACAAGGCCGTCTCATCCTCGAATGACACGAACTCCATGGCCTGCCCCCCAGCCGTGATGACAGGCTTGGCCGTTATAGGCAAACCGACGAGTCTGACTCGCCGACCTACGAGACCGGAAAGCTCAGAGCCAAGCGACCTGCATAGAGAGAGAGCCCCAGGCCACAGCGATAGTGGATGTTCCGACAGGGTCGTCCCCAAATAGCGCATCTGCGACTCGAGTCTGAGACGCACACCATCGCGAGATGCAGACGCCGGGCTAGGAGGAGCCGGTATAGGGCGACGACGTGGAGCAGGCTGATCGGCGGCGAACAACTCGCCTTGGGCATGAGCCGGGGCACGGTCGCCTTCCCGTTCCGCCTGGGCCGACAAGAGCCGCATCAGCTTCTCGGCACGGCTCATACCAGGCGACAGCGAGTCAAGGGCGCCCGAACCGGCGAGGGCCTCGGCGTCTGTCCTGTCCAGGTTAACACGCCGCGCCAAGCTGTCTACAGACAAGAAGGCTCCCCGCAGACGCCTTTCGCTTACTATGGCCTGGGCCCGGGCTTCTCCCAGGGAGCCTATCATCCCCAGGCCAAAGCGCAGGCTCTGTTCTCGCCCCCGGCACCGTAGAACACTTTCATCGACGTCGGGAGGCAAGAGGCTCAGGCCCATGCGTCTGGCCTCGCTGGCGTAGGCGAGGGTCGAGTAGTAACCGCCGCGATTGGAAATAACGGCAGCCATGAACTCTGCAGGATGATGGCAGCGTAAGTAGGCCGAGCGGAATGAAAGCATGGCGTAACTGGCCGAGTGCGCCTTTACAAAGGAGTAGCCGGAGAAAGACTCAACCATGCGCCAGACATCTTCTATTGTGGCCTCATCGACACCCTTGGCCATGGCTCCTTTGAAAAATTTCTGGCGGTATGAGACGAGGCGCTCTGCGGCATCCCGCCTGGATAGCACCTTGCGCACCTTGTCTGCCTCGGATGCGCTAAAGCCCGCCAGCGCGACGGCTACCTTGCAGACGTCCTCCTGATAGCACATGATGCCGTAGCTCTCGGACAGTATGTCGCCTATGAGCGGGTGCAGGGGGCGGTATGGCTTGCCCTTCAGGCGGTCTATGTATTCGTCTATGTAACGGTTGGCGGCCGGCCTGATGATGGATGAATGAATGACGAGGTGCTCGAAGTCGCCTCGTCCCGTCTTCTTCTGGAGGAGACGCATCGCGGGTGACTCCACGTAGAAGACGCCCATGGTGTCACCCCTGGCCAAGAGCTCGACGGTAGCCGGATCGTCTATCGGGTTCCAGGCCGCCTCGTCTATACCTTGTCCATTGTCATGTGCGTTGGCCAGGGCGTCCCTGACTACGGCCAGGGAACGATTCCCGAGGAGATCTATCTTGACGAGGCCCGCAGCCTCGACGCCGTCCTTGTCCCAGGCCGTAACCCGTATGCCGCTGCCGGAGTGTTCCAACGGCACCCGACTGGAGAGCCGATCGGGCACCAAAATGAGCCCGCCTGAATGAACCCCGAGGTGGCGGGGAATGCCTGTGAGTCGGGGGGCTAGCCGCGCTATGGCCTGCCAGTCGGCATCGTCCAGGCCGACGCGCTGATCCATATCGGCACGCCGCTCGTAGGCAGAGATCTCGCCGTCGGGCATGCCGTAGGCGCGAGCTGTCTCTCGAAGCGCCGAGCGAGTCTGGAAACAGACATGGTTGGATACACGGGATGCCCGAGCCGGCCCGTACTCCGCTATGACAGACTCAAGCAAGGCGTCTCGCTCGTCCCAGGCGAAGTCAACGTCTATGTCGGGTGGATCCTCGCGGCCGGGGTTGAGGAAGCGTTCAAAATAGAGCCCGTGCCTGACAGGGTCTACGTCGGTGATGCCAAGCGAGTACGAAACTATGCTTGCCGCGGCGCTACCCCGACCGCAGGTTCTGGATGCCTTGCGTACTATGTCTCGCACGACCAGGAAGTAGTCGCTAAAACCCTTCTCTTCGATGATACCCAGCTCGTAATCCATGCGGGTCGTCAATCTGTCGGCTAGCCCTGGGTCTTTGGCTAACGCGTCACTATAGCGTGTGGCTATCCCTTCCTTGACGAGGCGACGTAGCGTACGGGCGGACTCCTCCTTACCTCGGGCGTCATAGCGGGGAAAGATGAAGCCGCTAAAAAGCGAGCGAAACGTGATCTCCGCCGCGAGTGTCTTGTTCTCGGCTATGGCGGCGGGGACTGAGCCGTACAGAGCCTCTAATTCGGCAGGGCCGCACAGGATGCTAGCCGGCTTGGATAATTCGTCTGAGCCGACATCGGCGACCGTCCTCCCGCTTCCTATGGCTACGAGTAGCCGCTGTAGTTCCTGGTCTCCTGGTTCAAGGAAGCGTGCCTCCCCGACGGCCAATGGCCGCCGACCCGAACCTAGGAGACCGCGCCATAGAGGAATATTCTGTGGTGACAAGAGGGCGCAAAAATCATCCGCACCATCGCCCGACAGCAAAAGCGGGTCGTCGCTGGCTACGGTCAGGCCACACGCGTCGGCCAGGAGTTCGGCACGTGCATCGAAGCCGGGTTCCGCTCGTGCGCTTAAAAGCTCGCATATACGGGAAAAGCCACTGGCTTCGCGTGCGACGAGCAGGGCCCTGCCGCCCTCCGTGCCGCCCGCCTGGCCATAGACAAGCTCGGTGCCTATGATGGGTAAGAGGCCTTCGGCTTCGCAGGCCTCGATGAATGCAGGAACGCCATAGACTCCGTTGCGGTCGGCCAGACCTAAGGATGTGTAGCCAAGGGAGCGGGCACGCCTGGCTAGGTCCCCAGGCGAGGCGGTTCCAAAATGGAATGAATAGTGCGAGCTGACCAGCAGGGGCGCCATCGATGCCTCGGGGAGCGTGTCGGGTATCACGCCGAGCCTGCCAGTGTGAGCATGGAGCATGGTTCTATGCTGGCACTACCATAACGGCCACGAATCGTGTCGAGTGAATACTGGAGCCTGGTAATCCGTGTGTCATCGGGTTCGAATAGATCGAGTTCAGGCCCGGCGGCTACTATACCTGTCATGCTCAGCCGTATCATCCTCACACGGACGCGACGCGTTCTTGCGCGCTGCATCGCCTCGAGGGCTAGCTGCAAGGTCTCACCATCACGGTGTAGCGCCCGTCTGGAGCAGGCGGAGCCCCGACTTACAAGACCGTCGGCATAGGACAAGCCTACTTCAGTTCGATGAAAGCCGCGGCCTTCCTTGCGTAGCAAGAAGGCAAGATCCCGTACAAGGGCCCCAAGCCGTAGCCGGAGTAGTTCCGGGTCGATGGTATCAGGCTCCAACAGCGCCTCCGCACAGACGGAGCGGTGTTCGGGGGGCTCGGGGTTAACAGGAGAATCGTCCACGCACCTGGCCCGTGCGACCAGCTCCGGCCCTTTGGGTCCTATGGCCCTGGCCTCGCGTTCCGACAAGTCGGCTATGCCCCCTATGTCGTCTATGTCGAGGAGGGCGAGCCGCCCGAGCAGCACCGGGCCGACGCCAGGCAGGAGGGCCGCGGGTTGGCGCCTCACAAGCGGCCCTTCCTCTCCCGACGACAGGGCTATGAAGCCGCCGGGCCTGAACACCCTGGTGGCCACCTTGCTGGCTGTCTTGGTAGACGACAGCGCAAAGGCCGGCTGGAGACCTGAGTCGTTTAATATGCGTGAGCGTAGCCGTTGCGTGGCATCCTGAGCCGGGCCATACAGGCGGCTGGTGCCGGACAGATCAACGAAGAGGTGGCCACGGCCGGCACGTTCTACGAGCGGCGTAAAATCGAGGGCCAAGCGCCACAGGCGATCCTCGGCGTCCCGATACGTCTCGGAGTGTGGCTCTACAGTGGGCAAGCCTGGCAGGATGGCGCGCGCTGCTGCCAGGCTCATGCCTGAGCGGAGGCCCTCGCGGTGAGCCAGTGTCGAAACGTCGAGCACGATAGAACGGGACAAGCGCTCGTTGGCGACGACGAATGGCCTTCGCCTGAGCGATGGGTCATGCAACTCCTCGAGCGCGGCCATGAGCCCAACGGCGTTTATATGCAGGATACAGCCGGATGACACGACGTCCTCCTAGCAAAGTCCGGCGACGAGCCTGGTCAAGTCACGAGCGGCAGCCGGTGCGGCGCCGGCGCGGTGATTGGTAAAATAGATGCGAAGGCGTTTGGCCTCTACGCGCATGGCCTGGAGCCGTGGAACCCATGTGGCCAGCTCATCGCGGGAATAACGGTATGCGCCGCCGCCCGGCCCCTCGGCCAGCCAGGCCTGAGCGTCGCGGCCATGGAAGCGAACGCAGGCCAGATCGGCTGTAACCATATCCGATACCGGCGGCAGACCATCCAGTCTTGGCACATCCACCATGCACAGCCCTACCCCACGGGACTTGAAGCCCTCGATGACCCGGGCGTTATACCACTCGGCATTAAGAAACTCGACTACAAGAGGAAATGATGATAACGCCTTTAAAAGCCCGTCGAGATAGCGCCGCTCATCGTCACGATAGAGGAACGACGGCGGGAAACCTATGAGCACGGCACAGAGCCGGCCGGCTTCTGCGAGTGGCTCGATGCCTGAGACGAATTCGGACGCGAAGGCTCTCCAGCCGGCTGGCGCTACTCCATGAGTCAGGGCCCGGCTCGCTAGCACCGAGAAGTCTATCGGACGCCTGGTTTGAGCCATCATCTCGCGCAGTGCCGCAGGTCTGGGCAGGTCTGGCGGCGAAAAATTGAGTTCCAGGGTCTGGAATGACTCACTATAAACGCCAAGGTACTCGGAGCGACCCAAACCACGGGAATAGAACCTGCCCTCCCACTCGGGATAGTCGTATCCCGAGGTACCTATGCGTATATCGCATTCCTGTTCAAACCGCTCGCTCATGCATCAGTAGTACTATACATTTGTATAGTAATCAAGCACAATCACTGGTCTGCAGGGATCATATTAGACAATCCATCCCGACTACAGTCCTCGATGCCCAGACAAGTCAACAAGTAATCATTACTGTTTTAGTAGGCTTATCTTAAAACTCTTGTTATTATAAACAATAAGGAGAAAGCAGTGACAAAAAAAGACAGTACTAATACCCATGATGATCCTGCGGTCCTCGCATACCATGCAGCAATGAAACGCAAGCCTCGCAACATAAGCGATGAGCACTTTGCCAAGCTAGAAGCTTATGCCGCAGAAATTCTTGGCTCTCTTGGTCTGGATCTCGATACTCCCTCAACAAAAGACACACCCCGACGCTTCATGAAGGCCATGTTTGATGCCACAGAAGGCTACGATGGAGACCCCAAACTGATGACTGTCTTTGAAACGGAATGCCACGGTGAAACCCATTGCAGATTCAGCCAGGTAATACAGGGACCAATTCCTTTCTCTGCCCTCTGCGAACACCATGCCCTGCCGTTTTATGGCAAGGCCTATGTGGGTTACATTGCGCATGAAAACATCGTAGGAATTTCAAAGCTCACTCGCCTGGTTCGTCTTTTCTCCAGGCGCTTCGCCGTTCAGGAACGAATTGGCCAGGAGATTGCAGACATGCTGGAGACGTCTCTCCATCCCGAGGGTATAGCGATTTACCTGGAAGCGCATCATTTATGCATGGAATTACGTGGCGTTAGAGAAGCATCCGCGATTACAAGAACCACGGTATGGCGCGGCAGCTATGAAAATGATCCAGCCTTACGCTCGGAATTCTTTACGTCCTGTGGCTTGCAGCGCTATGAGCCGCGGTAATTTCGTTCTAGTCACCGGTGGGGCCAGACGCATCGGGCGCTCGATAGCCCTGGCCCTTGCCCGTGCAGGAGACGATGTCGCAGTCCACTACCTTAATTCCCAGGCAGAAGCCGAAAGCCTCCGTACAGAGATTGAAGCACTGGGAAGAAAAATAATTATTTTACAAGCCGATCTATCACAGCCTAATCAGCTTGAAGGATTGATGCCTCGCATCCTGGAGCAGGGCAGTCTGGTCGGCCTCGTTAACAATGCATCAATTTTTGAAAAACTGGATTGGAACGACTCAAGCCTGGAAGATTGGAATAGACATCTGATGGTCAACCTGAGCGCTCCCTTCTTGCTCTGCCAGGCATTTGCCCGATCGCTGCCCCCCGGGGAACAAGGACGCATCATCAACATGCTGGATTGGAGGGCCTTGCGGCCTGGTTCTGATCATCTGCCATACAGCATCAGCAAAGCTGCCTTGGCGGCATTGACCCATGCTCTTGCCGCCGCCTTAGCGCCGCGGATTAGCGTAAATGGCCTGGCTCTTGGCGCCGTCCTGCCACCAACAGACGGTAACAATGATCCCACAATTCTGGATAAGGTTCCTCTTGCGCGTTGGGCCAGCCTGGAGGAAGTAAATCAAGCGCTGGTTTTTTTGTTACATGGACCTGCGTATATCACCGGTGAGATTATACACATCGATGGTGGTCGTCACCTGGTATAGAAAGGAAACACGATGGACCAAATTTTTATTAAAAACCTGCTTGCCCGTGGCATCATTGGCATCAATGATTGGGAACGAGAAAAACCACAGGAAATTTTAATCAATGTCGTTCTCTTTGCTAGCCTGCGTGATGCCGGCATCAGTGACTCTATAGAGGACAGCGTAAACTATAGGACCATTGCCAAAAAGCTGCTTAAACACAGCGAAACTGCCAAAAGAAAAACGGTAGAAGCCCTGGCAGCCGACTTGGCAGGCCTGTGCCTTGAAGATCCGGGTGTCCACAAGGTTCGTATCACCGTTGAAAAACCAAATGCGGTGAGGTTCTCTGGCTCCGTAGGCGTCGAGATAGAACGAAGCAGAGAAGAGTTGGAATGAACCCGAATACGCATAGCATCTGCTTGCTTTTGGGATCGAACATAGAGCCAGAGAAACACCTCACAGAATCAATTCAACTCCTGGCAAAGCATGTGGCTCTTGTGCAAACCTCATCTGTCTGGGAATCAAAGGCCATCGGCTCTGATGGCCCCAACTTTTTAAACGCCGCTGTCTTGGCCAAGACAAGCCTGGATGTGGATAGCCTTAAAGAACACGTAGTACGTCCCCTGGAAGCACTCTTGGGCCGCGTGCGCACACAGGACAAGAACTCCCCACGCACCATGGATATGGACATCATTTTCTTTGACCAAGAGCTACTGGATCCAAGCCTTTGGCACCATGCCCACCGTGCCGTTCCCGTGTCCGAGCTGTTACCAGAAATCCGCTCAGAAAATGGATCATCTCTCAAAGATGTCGCCTTGCATTTGTCTAGCCTGAGCCACGTCTGGGTACGAGAGGATGTCTCCGGGTATCCTTTCACCACCGTGTTCGAGGAGCAACAATAAGGAGGCAATGGGTATGGAAAAAATGATAGAGGACAACGTCGTATAGAGTATGTTTAGCCTGGCACCACACACTTTTACAATACAGGCAATCCCACCCTTTCGCCTTGACCTGACGACGTGGATTCTCCGCCGCCGCCCTAACAACCAGATAGATCGTTGGGACGGGCAGGCGTATCATCGTGTTTTAATGCTGGATGACAAGCCTTTTGCAATAAAAGTAACGCAGCCTGGTTCGCCAGAGACGGCTCTCCTTGAAGTTTCGCTCTATGGCGTTAAGGCTAGCGCAGCCATTGAAGCACGAGTGACGGCGGACCTTGAGCGCTTGCTTGGCATACATAGCAACCTGGAAGCCTTTTACCGTTTTGCTGAGGGTCATCCCCGTCTGGAAAGCCTGGTCGCCCCATTTCGTGGTGCTAAACCGCCACGTTTTCTGTCTCTTTTTGAAACCTTGAACAACGCCATTGCCTGCCAGCAACTATCACTTACGGTAGGGATCATATTACTCAATCGCCTATCGCAGGCCTATGGCCCCCTGTATAGAAATGACGCTTCTACACTGACAGGAACATGCAACGCATTCCCGCGCCCTCAGGATATGGCAGGTGCCGATCTTGAAGAACTACGCAGCATGGGGTTTAGTCGTAAAAAAGGGCAATACCTATGCAGCCTCTCCGGATCGATGCTTGAGGGTCAGGTCGATCTGGATGAGATAGCGACGCTCAATGATACGGATGCTATTGAGCACCTGTGTCGGATACACGGGGTGGGACGCTGGACAGCAGAATATTTTTTACTGCGTGGCCTGGGCCGGACACATATCTTCCCCGGGGATGACGTTGGAGCCCGCAACAACTTGCAACATTGGCTAGATCTACCGCATCGACTGGACTACCAAGGAGTTAAGCGTACGCTTTCAGGTTGTGAGGACTATGGTGGTTTAATCTATTTTCATCTCTTACTCAAGAGCTTGACAGAAAAAGGAATCGCAGTCGTTTAAAGGAGACGTATATGCTACAGGTAAAACGCGTGTATGAGGATCCTGATGCCACCGATGGCACCCGCTATTTGATTGATAGGCTGTGGCCGAGGGGAATGTCAAGAGAAAGGCTTGTCATGGAAGCCTGGTTAAAAGAAGTCGCTCCCAGCGCTGAATTACGACACTGGTTTGGACACGACGCTACCAAATGGGAGGAATTTGAGCGTCGTTATACCGCTGAACTTGATGACAATCCCGAGTCCTGGAAACCCATAATAGAAGCATCTAAACGAGGCACGGTGACGCTACTGTATGCGGCGCATGATGAAGATCATAATAATGCCCTTGTGCTCAAGACATATCTGGAGAGGCACCTGGCTTAGCAATTCCAGCTTTTCACTAGTGTTACGAAGCTTGTGGATACATAAATGTGACGGGCAATGACACACAGACTATACAGCCAGGCCACTATCTTGGTATGGTTCTGGCATACACACAGGGGATCCATGAACCTATCAGACACACAAAGGCGCAGGAGATTAACCTTCGCCATCATATCGCATCCAGACTCAGGCAAAACGACAATAACGGAGAAGCTCCTCTTGTTTGGCGGAGCCATACACATGGCGGGAGCCGTCAAGAGCGGCAAGACGTTAAAGGCCTCGGTTTCAGACTTCATGGCCATGGAAAAGGAACGAGGCATATCTATAAGTACCTCGGTGATGGGCTTTGACTATCGGGATCGCAAGATAAACATCCTCGATACTCCCGGCCACGCAGACTTCTCGGAAGACACCTACCGAGGCCTTTCGGCAGTAGACAGCGCGCTCCTGGTGATCGATTCGGTCAAGGGCGTAGAGGAGCGCACGCGCAAGCTATGCGAGGTCTGCCGGATGAGACATACCCCCATAGCCACCTTCATGAACAAGCTCGACCGCGAGGGCAAGGACCCCATGGAGCTCCTCGACGAGACGGAGCGGGAACTGGCCATAGGTGTCAGACCCGTAACATGGCCTATAGGCCAGGGTAGGAACTTCAAGGGAGTCTACGACCTTATCCAGAAGCGCCTGCTCCTCTTCTTCCCCGGGGAGATACACCGCCCTTCAGACATCATGACGATAGACGACCTCTCCGACCCTCTCCTGGAAGAGAAGGTAGGACCCCGTCTGGCTACAAAGCTACGTGAAGACGTGGCTCTCCTATCAGGCGTGTACCCGGCCTTCAGTATAGACGAATACCTGGCCGGCAAGGCGACACCGGTGTTCTTTGGCTCGGCCATCAACAACTTTGGCATACGAGAGCTGCTTGACGCTCTCAGCACACTGGCTCCCAGCCCCACTCCCAAGCTCTGTGAGGAGCGCACGGTTTCCCCTGACGAGGAAAAGTTCTCAGGATTCGTCTTCAAGATCCACGCCAACATGAACCCCCGGCATCGCGATAGAGTAGCCTTCCTGCGTGTGTGCTCAGGCACATTTGAACGCAACAAGACATACTTTCATGTACGATCGGGCAAGCCATTCAGGACCGCAAACCCTACGGCCTTCATGGCCCAGGACAGCGAGATTGTAAACGAGGCCCAGCCAGGCGACATAGTCGGCATTCATGACACGGGTACCTTCAAGATAGGCGATACCATCACCGAGGGTGAAAGCATAAACTTCAAGGGCATACCAAGCTTTGCCCCCCAGATTTTCCGCTACATAGTCAATGCCGATCCGCTTAAAGAAAAACAATACCGCAAGGGGCTCGACCAGTTGGCCGAGGAAGGCGTCGTCCAGATATTCTCCAAACCACACCAGGCAAATGTACGCGTACTCGGGGTCGTAGGACAGCTACAGCTTGAGGTTCTTCAGTACCGTATGGAGAACGAGTACAACGCCAAATGCGACTACCGCCCGATAGACCTGAGCATCGCCCACTGGATAGACTCAGATGACCCCAAGGCCTTGCGGGAGTTTGTAGACGAGCATGCCAGACGCATCCTCATCGATATCAGGGAAACGTATATATTCATGTCGGAATCTCCCTGGGCCTTCGAGCGCACCAAGACGAAGAACCCTGCCATCCGCTTCTATTCAACATCTGAAATGGTTGAAGATCGTTCCTAAGCAGTGAAACTGCCAAAAGTCGTCTAGAATCAAACAATTTTGCCCTTGTAGACAAGTGTCTACAAGGGTTTTCTGTTTTTTTGATTGCGACCCTTTTATTCTGCCTATACGATCTATACATAGTCAAAAAACTTAATACTTAGACTGGTATCGGGGGATGCATGGTGGTAAATCGGCCCAAGCGAATTATGATCGTAGGAAACAATGCTATTACATGTACTGCCAGAGCCGAGCTCTTCAATGAGGCAGGGTATACCGTCACAGTCGCCAATACAGCTACAGAGGCATTCTGTCAGCTAGAATCAGAGCACACCATAGATATAGCACTGATTGAAACTGGGTTTGAAGGTAAACCAGAAGAGATCGATGGCATAGACTTGGCCAGAGTACTGCAGGAAGAACATGCCGTTGCGGTGGTACTCGTATCCACCAGCGTAAGCCTCGACCTCTTGCCCCGGCTATCCCTTGTAGACTCCTACGGCATAATAGACCAGCACGCCAGTGAACTCTCCTTCCTTGCATCGATAGAGATAGCATTTAAGCGCCGCAAGGCTGAAAGGCGGGCTCGTGAAGAATGTCTGCGAAAACTCCTGGCCGCCATTCCCGATATTATTTCTATAAACAACCCTGAGTCGATATACGCACTCTAGACACAGGACCTACGGCATCAGTTTCCGAATAATCTGCTCACAATCTGCTACACTCATGAATTTAGGGACAGGATAGAGAGGATGAGCCTCCTTCAAGGCTCGCTTTACTATAAGAGCTATATCAGCTTCCTTTATTGTCTCTATCTTGTCGGGTATGGCCATGCGCTTGTTAAGCTCACGAATGGCAGCTATGAAGGCCTTAGCCTTTGTAGCCTCGTCCTGACCGGACTCCGAAACACCGGCCCGCTCGGCTAGTCTAGCCAAAGGCGCATATACGGCATCTCCGAAGAAGTCCAGCACGTAGGGTAGAATGACCGCATTGCCCAGGCCATGGGGCACGCCGTAGAGCCCCCCAAGATTGTGCGCTATCGCGTGCACGTACCCCACGTAGGCACGGGTGAAGGCAATGCCCCCATAGAATGATGCAAGGAGCATGTTGCTGCGAGCCTCCATATTTGTGCCGTCCTTATAGGCTAACTCTACATTGGTAAATATGAGCTCTACAGCCTTTTCTGCCTTCTCGATGGTGTTCCTCGTGTTGCTGTGACCTATGTAGGCCTCCACCGCATGCGTCAGGGCATCCATGCCGGTGGTCGAAGTGATATGAGGAGGCAGTCCTATGGTCAGCTCAGGATCGAGCACCGCGTACGGGGGTATAAGCTTGGGATCATTGATGGCATATTTCTCGTGCGTCGACGGGTCGCTTATGACGGCGGCTATTGTCGTCTCCGAGCCAGTACCAGCCGTAGTTGGCACGGCAAACAGGGTAGCCGGCCTATGTCTTACCTTGAGGAGTCCGCGCAAGGCAGGCACAGTCTTACGTGGATTGGTAACGCGGGCGGCGCAGCCCTTGGCACAATCCATGGCCGAACCGCCTCCAAAGGCGACTATGGCCTGACAGTCATGCTCCTTGTACAGAGCGAGTGCATCCTCTATGTTCTGGATCGTCGGATTGGCCTGGGCTCCGTCGAACAGCGCATAGACCACGCCGGAGGCATCGAGGCTTGAGAACAAGCCGTCGAGCAGATGGACGGCCATCAGCCCCTTGTCGGTAACGACGAGTATCTTGTTAAAACCCTTTGAAGCGATGAATGAGGGCAGTCTCTTGATACTACCAGGACCTTCCAGGAGCTCGGGTGGCGTAAAATCTAGTGCATGTGCCGCGACGCGCATGAGCGCCTGGAATGTCCTGTACCACATGGTTTGTATAGACATGATGCCCCCTGTCAATGATTGCAATCCGCTAACATGGTTCTGACCAAGCAAAGACACCCTACTCCCGCTCACCATTGACGTCAAGAAAAATAGATTGAGATGTGCTTGCCTTGACGATGAGTCGAGCCACGGTTATTATGCGACCTGCGGGTCGTGAACCGACCCAGGATAAGGCCGGGGTTTTCCCCGGCATACCCGCCGGGGTGGTGGAATGGTAGACACCAGGGACTTAAAATCCCTTGTGCCGTAAGGCGCGTGCGAGTTCAAGTCTCGTCCCCGGCAGAAAATCGTCTAAGCCTTGATGGCCCATCGAAGCCTGACAGACCTGGACCGAGGGTTACCGTATCGTTCTTCCCGGCTTTCTCGTATGTCTTCTTCATGCATGCGCGAGTAGAGGCCCGAGCGTAGTCCTTCCTCAAAGGATGCGACGACGCGTTTGTCTTCTCCTGAATGGAATGTAAGCACGACGACGCGGCCGCCTGGTTTAAGACAGCGCGGTATATCAAGGAGCAAGGCATCCAGAGCCGAGAGTTCCTCGTTAACGGCTATGCGTATGGCCTGAAAGACGCGTCTCGTGGCCTTGGTGATTTCCTTATCGTCGCGCTTAAGCTTTGTCAGTGCTCGTCGTATTGCCCGGGATAGGTCTTTAGTGCTGAGCATAGTCTTACGATCCTGCAGTATAGCGCGTGCTATGATGTCGGCATCCGGTTCGTCACCGTTGGCGCTCAGGATAGCGGCTATCTCTTCCTCTGAAAGGCGCTGTAGGAGTTGCGCGGCAGACTCGCCTGAGTCCTGGTTCATCCTCATGTCTAGGGGACCCGTATTCTTATAACTAAAGCCCCGCTGTGGATTGTCAATCTGCATCGACGATATGCCAAGATCTGCCAATATCATATCGACCATCGGCTGCCCCGCGTCGCTCAGCGTGCGGTAGAGCGTCGAAAAGCTGGCGTTTATGGCTACAAATGATTCTGGCCCTATCCCTTCGGCTCGTATCCTCGCCTCGGTCTTTCTAAGCTCCACAGGGTCAACGTCAAATCCAAGGAGGAGTCCGTCTGGGAGGATGCGCTTTATGATCTCACGCGAATGACCACCGTAGCCTAGGGTAGCATCGACCGCTATCTCTCCTGGCTTGGGGTCGAGGAATTCCAGCACTTCATTGAGGCATACAGAGCGATGTGTTCCCGCAGGCGTGTCTCCCCGGGAAATCACGTGCGCAACGTCGTCTTTATACCGCTCGGGGTCGTGTTCCTTATACTTCTCTGAGAATTTACGGGGGTGCGTGCCCCTATACCGCACCCTGCGCTTATGCGGGGTATCGGAGGGTTTATCGCTCATAGACATACCAAGGCAGCATCAATCAAACTACAGTCCTAGTTCCAGCAGCTTCTCAGGGCTTGGTACACCATCGGCCGACCAGCCGCGAAGGCTATAGTACTCGTCGAGTGAGGTATCCAGATCCGGGGGAATATTGGTTCCCGCCCCGCCTCCCTTGGGCTGGAAGCGTATGCGTTCCGGCAGGCTATCGTCCTTTCGCCTCACTCCGCGCCTCGTATTGAGCAATCGCTTGAGTGTAAATATTCTTTCACCGGCCTTGAAGAAGTCATCCAGATCCATGCCCCAGCCAGTGGCCAGGTTGAGCCACTCCAGGGCCTTGCTAGCGCTGTTGCCCCCGCCTATGGAGAACTTGCATAGCTTGAGGCTATCGAGGAGCCCCATGTAGTCCTGGGTTACGACGACGAGCTCGGCCTTTCTATCGCTTCCAAAACGATCCTGGGGACTATTGAAGCCCCGCTCCGGCATCGTCAGCTTCCTCTCGTAGTTGTATGACATGCCCTGCAGGTGACACGCTCCTCGATTAGCCGTGGCGTAGGAAAGCCCCAGGCTATTGAACGCCCTGGGGTCATGGGCAGGCAGCTCCAGAGCCTTGACGTGGATTGCGTAATCGGGACTGCCTATAGTCGCCGAGGCGCGAGCAACGCCATCACCCAGTATCCGGCCTATGCCTTCCCTGTAGCCTATCATCTCGATAAGCCGCACCATGGCCTCGGCATTCCCCCAGAGGGGAACAAGCCCACCCAGGTCATGCTCGCCCACCTGCCCCTTCTCATATGCCTCCATCAGGAAGGCTACGGCACTACCAGCAGAGATGGTATCGACCCCGAGGCGGTTGGCTATCTCGTTGGCCTGAATGATGGCGTCTATATCGTCTACCATGCAGTTGGCACCGAGCATTGAGATTGTCTCGTATTCTGGTCCTCCGCCTGGTGCTCCGTCGGACAATGCTACGACACGACCGCAGCCGATGGGGCACATGGTGCAGAAGAATTTGCCCGTAAGCCGCTTAGACTCCTCCATGCTCTGGCCGGTCATGGAGGCTATATCCATATCGGCGGCTCCGAGTTGCCAGTTCTTGATAGGTACGTCGCCCATCTCGTAGAGCCCGCCAAAGACACCAGGGGTGCCAAAGCGTGCCAGAGCCTCGGAGTTGACGGGAAGGGTGCGGGCGACGGCCCGGGTGGAAGCCGACAGGCCGGCAGCGTCGTGTATTACGCGGGGATGCTTGCTGGAAGGAGCCGCGATGACGGCCTTGAGTCGCTTTGAACCCATGACGGCCCCAAGCCCACAGCGGCCTGCCATCCTGGCATCACGCCCGTCGTGGGCTATGACGGCTATCCTGGCCAGGCCTTCGCCGGCCGGGCCTATGCATGCCGTCTTGGAACGTGGATAGGCAGAATCATAATAGTCACAGGTCGAGAATGTGTCAGCCCCCCATATCGATGAGGCATCTTCAATGCGTGCGCCTGTTTCAGTCACCACCAAGGATACTGGTTTCTCCGAGGCTCCGGTCACTATAAGGAAATCGAAGCCTGTGTTACGGAGAGAGCTACCCCAGGCTCCACCGACATCAGACTCGGCGAACAGGCCCGTAAGTGGCGACAGAGCGGCGACCTCATGGCGGCCGGAGGTCGGAGAGGTGGTTCCACACAACGGCCCCACGGCAAATATGAGTGGATTATCATGATCGAAGGCATCGAGCCCGGGAGAGACAATCCTGCTGAACAGCCAGGCGGCAATGCCGGAACCCCCTATGAAGCGCCTCAAGATTGAATCGTCTATGCTCTCAGTCCTGGAAGATCCCTGCGATAGATCGACAAAAAGAGCCTTGCCATAGCCTATGCTCATGCAATCCTCCATTCCTCAAGCTTAAAGACGTAGGCGCTATGATCGCCTCCCGGTTATCTCATCTATGACAGAGCGAACGTCTCGCCCGGAGCGGGATGGCGTCTCATGTCGTGGTGCATCCTGCCTTGGCGAGCCTTGACGAGGGGTATCACGGTTCGGTGTATGAGAGCGAGGGGCTGGCTGCCTGGCCACGCTGGGTTTCCGGGCAGGTTCGGCTTGAGGCCGCGCCGCTGCGGGTCGACCCCTACCGGAAGTGTTTGAAGCTGCCCCGGACGAAGCGGCTGCTGGTCGCTGACCACCCTGAGGGCGGCCTCGGCCCTGCCCGCGTGAGCGCTGGCGTTCACGGGAACGATCCTCGAACATCTTGTCGCGTATCTCTTCTTCTGTCGGGGCGCGATGGACGCCGGCGTAGGGATGTACCTTGACTACGGGAATGGTAGTGCCAAGAAGGCGTTCCACCTGCTTAAGCAGGCGCTTCTCTTCGGTGTCGCAGAACGATACTGCCGTACCCGAGGCTCCAGCCCTGGCGGTCCTCCCTATCCTGTGTACGTATGTCTCGGGCTCCGTGGGCATGTCGAAGTTAAAGACATGGGATATATCGTCCACGTCTATGCCGCGAGCCGCAAGGTCTGTTGCCACGAGCACGGGCGTCTCACCTGCCCTGAAGGCTTCCATAGTCTTGGTTCGGTTGCCCTGGCCCTTGTTGGCGTGGATGACACCGGCCGGAATTCCGGCTATGTGGAGGGTCTTGGCTATGCGGTCGGCACCATGCTTCGTGCGTGAGAATACCACGGCCCGTGACACTCCAAGCTCCTTTATGAGGTGGACGAGGAGATCGCGTTTACAACCCTTCTCCACGTAATACAGGCTTTGCTGTATAAGCTCTATGGTTGGTTTCTCAGGCTCTATTGCCACGCGGACAGGGTTGTTAAGTAGGCCGTTAGCCAGCGACGCTATCTCTGACGGCATGGTCGCGGAGAAGAGGAGAGTCTGCCTCTTCTTGGGCAGGAGGGCAATAATCTTACGAACATCGTGGATAAAGCCCATGTCGAGCATTCGATCGGCCTCGTCGAACACTACAATCTCAACCAGCGATAGATCGATGGCACCATCGCCTATCAGGTCAAGAAGGCGGCCAGGCGTCGCGACCAAGACGTCTACGCCTCGGTCCATCGCCCTGATCTGAGGCACCTTGCCAACGCCACCATAGACGCAGGCTCTTTTAAGCTCGGTCTTACGGCCATAGCTGGCAAAGCTTGCGTCTATCTGCATGGCAAGCTCCCGCGTAGGCGCAACGACGAGTGAGCGTGCCTTGCGGGGCTGTCGCTTGTTCTGGACGGTTGTAAGGTGCTGTATGGTGGGCAGGGCAAAGGCTGCTGTCTTGCCTGTGCCTGTCTGAGCACAGCCAAGCAGGTCACGGCCCTTAAGCAGGCTGGGAATGGATGCTTCCTGGATGGGCGTAGGCCTTTGATAGCCTTCGTGGCGCAAGGCATCCAGGCAAGCGGGCATGAGGCCCAGAGATTCAAAATCGGAATGTGGCATGAGAGTCCTTGAGGCGAGAAACATAAATTTGGCCAATAGACCGGTCGGGAAACCCCTGGGCACCCTATGGCTGTATTCAATAGTTAAAGCGGCCGCTCCGCGTACAGTCCCTATAGGCGTCGCGGATATTCTCGTCTATACGAATATAGCAGAATAATCCGCACTAGCATAGTAGCCGCATTACTTGACTGTCATCCTAAAGACGCCGTCCCATAGGGCGTCAGGCGGGTTGGCTTCAAAAACCTCCACACGCTTTATGAAGACTTCGCTAGCCTCGTCCCCGTAAGTATCCCGTATCAAACCAAAATGTTTCTTGGCAGGCCCCCAGCGCTTGGCCCTATACGACACGAGCCCGGCTTCGAAGCCTTCCTTAATCTTCATAAGCTTAGGAGAAGCCGTTGTGCTGTCCTGGAGCAGCTCGAAGATTCTGACGGGCACTGTCTTTCCCTTGACGGCTATCAGGTCTACCTCCCTACAGAGAAAGGTTCCCTTGACCTTCTCGTAGACGGCCTCTGAAATGAGCGCCTTGGTACCGTATGTCTTGTTGGCGCCTTCAAGCCGCGCAGCCAGGTTTACCGTATCGCCTATACTCGTAAAATCCATGCGATCCCTCGCCCCCACAGATCCGAATACGACCGGTCCGGTGTTGATGCCTATACCGATAGATACTATGGCGCCAGACTCGCTTCTAGCCTTCTCCTGCTCCTCGGCCATGGCCTTGCGAATTGCCATGCCCGCCCTACATGCCCTGATCTCCTTATCGGGACCGTCGAACACGGCCATCACCTCGTCACCTACGAATTTGTCTATGTCGCCACCATGAGCAACGATCGCCTCGGTTTGAATATCAAGATAATGGTTGAGCATTGTAACGACATCTTCTGGTGACAGGCCCTCACAGATGGTGGTAAAGCCACGTATGTCTGTAAAGAGAAAGGTTAAGTCACGGCGTTCCGTCATGGGACTATCCCGCTCGGAGTGCTTGAGCGTGGAGGCAGATATATACGGCACGACACCGCGTATTACGGCAGCCATATTGCTAATCTCTACAGACAGTCTCTTTATCTCGTCCTGAGTAACGACGCGATCCTCATAGCGTAGCCTGTCGGCTGAGATACGCTCCTCGCCCCTGACCATAGATGCCAGCCTCGTCGATATGGAATTGACACCCATATGAAGGAACAGTATAGGAAAGACTATGCTTCGTCCAAAAAGGTAGGTGATAAACACCGAGGCATAGAGGAAGAGGAAGGATATGACAGCCGCCTTTACTCTGGTCAGGTAGTACGGCCCGTATATCGTATCGCGGTCGTAGACGACAGAAACAAAGCCAAGGTTGACGCCAGACAGGAGAACTGGTGCCCGGAATTCTATGACGGAGCCCCTTTCGAGCATCGTGGCTGTATCGGCAACAGCCGTCTCTTTGTCAAGAGCGCTTCCAAGCAAGGCTTCGTCTGTAGAGGAACGGATCGAATAGACGCCTGTTCTGGGATCTCGTCTATAATACGACACGCTAGAGAAGGGGAAGGAAGCAGCCTCATTCTTCTTGGCCTCTATGGCTAGATAATCGTCGAGGGCAATACGGTCTGCAATGTTAGTCTTGACTATGCTTGAGGTTCTGTCTGCCAGGGCACCGCCATTGTCGATGATGGCCCGCAGTAGTGTCGTGCCAAAGTCGCGGAGCAAAGAGGTGGCCAGTACGACAACAACGAGGAAGATGAGCCCCGTAAACGCCAAGGTTAGGCGGCCCTGTATGCCTCTGGCCCGACTCATGCCACGGCTTCTACGCTCCGGCGATTCTGTCGTCCGGCGGAACTGCTTGTACTCTCGGTAGCCTACATCTCGTTCGCTCAAGACACGAATAATCATGACCACCGAATAGGTATTCCATGCAAGAGCCAGTATGAGCGCTGCATAGGTCCACCAGGGGAGATTGGAGAAGTAGGAGGAACGTGTCGCAAAGACCATTGCATGGGTCACCGGAACCGCGAATACTGCAATTGAAGATATAAAATGGATGATTATGGCCCAAAGGCTACGCGGCACGGCAATGAGCGGCAGCTTAGTTCTTAAAAAATACGCGGCAAGCTCCCATAGAGCTATGAGAGCCGCTAGCCAAGCGGCAAGACCCGCGACTATCCCAAGAGGAACATCGCCCGAGGCCGCTATCTCCGGGCCGATTGCAAATGGTGACTGAACGCCAAACACCAATGGCATGAGTAGCCAGGCGGCCACAAGCATGGTCCATATCCAAGCTGGAATATACGACTTCAGTGTAGCGATCACAACCTTATTCTCCATGCTGTCCTTTGAGTGTGGCATCAGTACTGATCCAGAAGCTTCTGCTTTGTTCTAGCCTTCTCAAGATACCCGGAGGCGTCCTCAAAGGAGGAATCAACAGCAACGACAGTCTCGAAGAGGCCGATGGCATCCTTGAATCGCTCCTCACGGTAGGCCTTCAAGGCGCTAGCGTAGATACCGGACAGAGAGTCGATCATTATCTTACGCCGCTGATCCAGAGCTTTTCTGCCGGAGGCATCGGAGGCCGTCTTAGTCAAGGAGACAAGGAGACGCTGTGCCCTTATCAGGTCGCCTCTTGCTATGTAGGCATCAAGATTCTTGAGCCCAGTCTCCAGGGTGGCGCCTCTTTCCTCGGCATCAGCCGCTGATGCTATGCGCTTCTGTAAGGCTAGAGCCTCGCCACCCTTCTGGATTGACAGGGCTGTGGAGATACGAGTCTGAGCCTTTGACCATTCCTTGCGGCCTTCATGGTACTTTGCCCAAGACAGATATAAACCGTACTCGGCCTTTTCTATCTCAGAGTCAAAGGCTCGATCTATCTTGGCGTTCAGTTCCTTGACGATAGACAGCACAGCCTTGGCTTCGTCGTAGGAAGCCTTATCGTACAGGGTGTGGACACCATCAAGCCGCTTCTGCACTATCGATAGTATGTCCGATTTTAACGAGCGATAGACTCTGGTGCCTTCTGGATCCTTAGGCTCTACATCGAGCGCCTTTGTAACGATATTGAAGGCATCTATATACAAACGTTCCTTGGCAGAATCCTTGGAATCGGCCTGGATAGATGTAGTTATGGCCTCTGCGTCGGCTAAACGGGCAGAAACATAGCTCTTGCGGACATCGGCGGTGGTTTTCAGGAGCCTTGTAGCCGAATCATCACGTGGATAGATTGAGACGGCACGCCGTATCGCGACGAGCATGGCGTATTCCTCGTCGGGGCTTCTGCTCGGTTTCTTATGAAGGGTCTCGGCATTCTTCATCTCCCTTGAGAAGCGACTAGCCCTGTAATCCTCTACCAGCACCAGGTAACGGGCAGCTTCACTGTTATTGGGATCATAGCGGAGTGCTGCCTCGAAGTAGCGCTGCACCGATGCAGAGGCTGAAACGTCACCCTCTCCCAGAAGCCTTGTGCGATACGCATCCTTGCCTTCAGCGAGCATTGCCGCCGATTGATACGATGAGTCAACATCGAAGGCCAGGAGAAAAGGATCACCCAAGGAGGCACACGATGAAAAAAGCGTTACGCCGAGTGCTGCGGTTAAAAACTTGCGATACATAGAGTGCTCCATTACTATATTCCTCAAGTACTAATAGTATCGCAAAGCCGACATAAAGTCACTTGTATGCCCATGCAAGCTCTCACCCTTTGGTCAATTCAATATTCTCCTTGACGAAGGTTACGACTATACACAGAGCCACGGCGATGGCCGTGGCCGATGACCAGGCCAAGGCCTTGAGGCCCACATTGACATAGAGCCAGGGGCCGGTGAATCCGGCCAGAGTGCTCCCCAGCATCGTTATGGCGGCACCAAGCGTCATCACCTGGCCACGCTGTGACGGAGCCTGTTCACTCAATAAAGGAAAATGTGACACGATGTTAAACTCGAAGAACATGCGTACCAAGGCAATACTTAGAACGGCAGACACCACGCCTACGTCGAGGAATGGCATGATGCAATAGGCAATCAAAGAACCAACTATGCCTATGAGCACACTACGCTTCTTGCCTATACGATCGGTGAACAAGCTGACCGCTACACTGGATGCAAGGTCAAAGCATCCTATAACAAGGGCAACAAGGCCCAGGGTTGCTGCGTCAAGTCCATAACGACTGACCAACCAGGCCCCGTGAGCTATCGTCACCTGCATGGCGGCAAAGAAACTAAGCGTGGCGGCTATGATAGTGGCGTAGGTTGAACGCCTGTTGGTCTTTATTATGAATATTGACGAAAGCCATACATACCAGCGCCTGGCTGGCAGTCCTGCACCGCCAGCCGCGGCAGGAGGACTATGGTCTCCTGGCATGGCTCCGAATACAAGGCTCATAACAGTCATCCCTGCCGCTAGCAGGAAGAATGGCGCACGCCACCCGGCAACTGTTATAAGGAGCCCTACAAGCGATAGGCCAAAGATACCGGTGAGCGCCCAAGAATACTCTATCATTCCCAGACCCCGAGCGCGCAAGGAATACGGCAGGCGTGCGCTTACAAATGCCTGAAGATTGGGAACAAATGCGCTCGAACCAAGCCCGGCAAGGATTATTGAAAGCGCTACCATCCACGGCGCGCTACTCACCGCCAACAGGAGGCTTCCTGCGGCGGCTACGAGCAATGACACACGCAGTACAAGCCTATAACCCAAACGGTCAGACAAGGCCCCGCTGAGCGGAGCAAACACACCCATGGCATTACGTAAGCCGACCATCCGCCCTAGCTCTACAACACTCATGCCTAAACCGGCTGATATTATCGATAGAAAGGGATTGAATACCTGGGAACCAATGTCTACGACCATCTTGGCTACCATGCCCGTGCCTATCAAACGCCTATGGGACAAGCCCGTCTCTTGTTTACTCAAACTGCTCTCCTCAGGATTGAACACCACCCGGCGAGAATAACAGGTATAGACAGAAAGGTCAGCGCTGTTTTACAAAAAGAGTAGCTAAGCCAAAGACGGGCATAATGCCCCTATCAGGTGCAGGGTGCCTTAGTATCCAATAGAGCCTAGGTTGAAGGTCACGAAGGGCCTAAAACTGCGACTGAATCCACGCAGTATTCCAACCCGGAGCGAAACCCCAAACCCGTCATTTATGCGCGTGCCTACCCCAAGCATGGCGCTCAAGTGGCTCAATTCAGACAGCCTGTTGATATCGGCCATATCCTGCAAAACAAAGCCTGCCGCAGATTGAACGAGGAGGAAAGACGGAAACCCTATCGCAACAGAAGCCCAATTAATCTGAAACTTAATCTCCCCACCAAGGCCGGCAATATGACTACCTATTCGTTCCTCCGCCTCCAACGGGCCCATGAAGAAATTTCTATCTGCCAGATCAGGCTTATAGTTAAGAGGAGCCGCGCCTGAGTCGTCAGACAATGCGCTGAAGTCTGACCCCACCTTCCAAAACCCGGAAAACGATACCGGTACAGCACATGATGGTATATAGACTCCACTACTTGTAATGGTACCGAAGTATCGGGAGTTTCCTGTCCACGACAAGGATTGATCATAGCTAATCTGGGCCGACAATCCACGAGAGGGGAAAACAGGTGAATCTAGCCTGTTGATCAAAAAACGCGCATGCGCCATAGGGGCAGAAGCCATGCGCTCCCCTGAGCGTATGAAGGGTATCTGATCGTATTGCATCCACTCATAGCTTAATCCAAGAGAAGCTTCTGCCCATTTTGCCGGGTTTATTCCTACATTGATTCCTATATTCACAGCACGGTTTTGATAGAGAAAATCGACCGTCGACTCATTACTAAAGGCTTCTGTGTTCTGTCTCGCTTGTAAGACCCCTTCTACGAAAAGCCGTTCGCTTATAGGCTGGACAAATGAAACATTGAGTGCCGGGGAATCGAGAATACGCATATTAATAGCAAGTCTTGAATCATCGGTGGTAAGGTCACGGAACACAATACTTGGCAACAGGCTGAACCAACCCACATTGGAACCCGAGTAAGATGATTCATATTCAAGCCCGAGGCGGACAGACTGACCTGGTTCCTGCCGTCGCTTGAGCGTCAGTACGAGCGTTGGTATTGACTCGTCTTCACTTCGGCGTACGCGGATTGATTCATAGATACCCAATTCTTCCAGAATCTCTATAGTATCGTATAACTTTTCTACTGTTTCCGTTGATGACAAACCATAAATTTGTGTACACAAGGCGCGTACCCGCGCACGGTCTTTCTCATTGCCACCTTCCACGATCACCTTTTGAATGGGAGACTGATCTTTAAGGCCTATATCCGTATCTTCCGTCAACAGGCTTCCCAACCTTGCTTTGAATGCTTCAAGCTCTGAACGAAGAGCCCGTGCCGACTTCTCTCCCAATGCTATTATTTCTGCTGTTTTCCCAAAATCAGTGGGTTGGTAGCCAGTTAAATCCACGCTTACCACCAGATCGGCTCCTGGTAGTTGCACCTTAACATTCTCCCGGAGCATTATCATCACGGTGCGATTTAATGCATCCAGAGGGTTCCTGTCGAATTCTTCAGGAGAGAATGGGGTCCCTCCAATAAGGTCGACCGCTATGATCAAATCTGCCCCCAAGCCTCTCGCCACATCAACAGGGAGATTATCTACGGCGCCACCATCGACAAGGTAGCGGTCACCAATGAGGTATGGTGCAAAGAGGCCCGGAATACCCATGCTAGCACGCATCGCATCAGCCAGGGATCCGTTCCCTATGACGACCCGTTCACCGGTTGCTAGATCAACAGTAACGGCACGGTAGCGTCTAGGGAGCGTGTCAAAATCTAGTGGAGAGGGTTGTGATATAGTCAATCTATCCAGCAGATAGATCATTTTCCGCCCAGAGAGCACCCTGCCAGGGGTCTTTAATCCTCGAGCATCGAAGCCCAGGCTGGCAAAATACTGGGAACCATCCACCCTGCTACGAAAGTTCTCTTCACTTGATGTTACACCTTCAAAAAAAACATCAAACCAGTCAATATCGAGCGCTATTTCCTCCAAGGCTGCAGCATTAAAACCTTCTGCGTAGAACCCACCCACGGTGGCTCCCATGCTTGTTCCCACGACGATGTCTACTGGGATACCGAGCTCTTCTATAATTTTTATGACGCCGATGTGAGCAAGCCCAAGAGCAGCGCCTCCCTCCAGAACCAAGGCAACCTGTGGCCGCGGCTCTACGGCAGGGTCCTGTGCCGACGCCACTAGACAGAAGAGACTTAAAATTAGTGAAATAATAATAACACGCCGAATATTGCTTCTACCAATCATCTAGTTTGTCCTTGCCAGGCAGCATCTATTAAAAAGTAATCAAAATTTGACTCATTGTCTGTAGGCTATAGAACAGATGTTCATAGTCAGCCAGCTCATACTGTAATCAAGGAAGCGTAGCATGCAGACAAGAGCCTTGCTACAAGTATAATCCCAGCTCGACAGAACGTTTTTGTATAGCCTCTATGTCATGCAATGCTTATATTGAACAAGTATTAAATACTATTTGAAAGGAAAAGACATGGAGAAAGAAAAAAAACTGGTCAAGATTTCCGCTGTAATAGCAGCAATCATGTTCCTTGTGATGATAAGCCTGAACGGCATGGCCAATGCCCTGCCCTTGAACGGCGTCAACACCGGGCAGCTATCAGACGAGATTCCAAACCTCTTCGTTCCCGCAGGGCTCACCTTCGCCATATGGGGCCTCATCTACCTACTACTCTTAGGCTATACCGTTGCAATAATAGCCGGCGCATTCCGCAAGGCAGATGCTCCCGGCTGGACCGCAGCAGATGGATGGATATTCTCCCTTAATGCGCTTTTTAACGCGCTTTGGATCCTGGCCTGGCACTGGAGGATGATAGCGCTCTCAATGCTGCTCATGCTCGGCATCTTTGGAACCCTTGTGCTCCTCATGGAGCGAAACCACAAGTCCTTCGCTACCTTGCCAGCCGCTACGAGCAACGGCGAAAAGCTACGCCGTTTCTATATCCGTGTACCAATTCTTGTCTATCTTGGCTGGATATCAGTAGCTACCATAGCAAATGTCACCGCACTTCTCGTCACTGCCGGCTGGAATGGATTTGGGCTTGATCCCGCACTATGGACAATCGTAGTGATAGTGGCAGGCACCGTAGTGGGCTCCCTCCTGGCGCTCATGCGTGGAGCAGTGTCATCGGCCCTCGTGGTAGTCTGGGCATATGCTGGCATCATACTCAAGCGCAGCTCTATAGCCGAGGCATCCAGTACACCTATCATCGTCGCAGCCGCACTAGGCACGCTGGTTGTGCTGGTGTCGATTGGTATCAGGCTGTTAAAGGCTCGCAAGGATATCTAAACACGAGCCTTGTAAGCGACCAAGGTCCGCTCTCTTTCGCATGACAAGGGAGAGCGGTTTTTTTATCTTTGGTTAAACTGGTGAGGCATTTTGGCGCGCCATGTTCCAAACAAAGAAACAGCACCATATTCGTAGCATCAAGCGCAATGCCCCTATAGCCCACTCCCCATAGTGCTTCTGATTTTGGGTTGGGATTGTCCACTACTATAATTTCAATAACCGTATTTCCCAGTTCGATATACATGCCTTCTCGCATGGGTGCCATCTTCGCCGGGTGTCGGCTCTTGATCTTAAAACCTAGGACATTGACATAAAAATCAAGAGCCTTCTCAAAAACACTCGACACAATTTTCACATGATCGACTCTCTTGAATATCATTCCAGCTCTTTTACATGTTACCTGAGGGGCAAATCATATTTTCTTCTACAACGTCTGAGTAGCAGAAGTAATGGTCACAAGCAATGCGGCCCGAGCCCAGCTGAAGCTGGCTCGTATTATCTCGAATTCTCTTCCGGAAGTCAGAAACCTTGCCGTGCCCTCGATCAGGAATCCAGTGCCAAGCCCACGCTTTCCCTGGACCTTACGGCTGCCCATGGTAAGTAATACCTTGCTATTCTTTGCAACATTCTCCTCGGTGAGATTCATATTGCCGGCCGGTATCAAAAGGCGACCATCTTCTATGATTTGCAGGTATGTGTTCCACGTGTTGACCATGTGGGGCCCAGCAGCACCCATGGTAGTGATGGCGACCACCCCCTCTTCTTTTAGTACATCCCGCATCTTTTCTGGAATCAGCATGACTAGTACTCCTTATCATTCAACAGCAAAGGATATGATGCCTCGTGGAAACACGAACAACCTCTTCCACGAACACTCGCTTGAGTATCAGCTGGCAATCAAAAAATGCACTTTTTTTTGAAAATCTGAATCTATATTGGTACCCATAAAACGTATCGTTTTTTTGTTCAAAGCCTTCTATTCATACTACTTCAAGAAAGCAATCTGTAGACGCTGGGAGATTTGCATGACTCCCATCGATGGACTATATTCGTCGTCAAAAATAAGCATTATATCTGTTTGCAGTCGAACTCTACCTTGGGTGCATAAATCAACACAAGATGAATATTTTCATTTATTTTCCTGAACTCGCGTTTGCCGCTGATGGGAAACTTGTTACTCTGTCTATGACCGTATCATATCCAAGAATTCAACCTCCAACAAACAAAAATAGGTTTTGTTTCTCTAATAGTCAAAGGACATACCAAAAGTTTGTCTACGTTAACCCAATCTTGAATGCAAGTTTTAGGGCTAGATTTTATAAACCATGGCCCTTCATTTTTATACAATTATATACGGTTTGCTAGTCCTTTGAATCACTCGTATAATCATGTCTTATTATTTGCCGCAAAATCAAGCATATCAGGCCACACCTCAAGAAGTCTGCCATATTTTAGAAGCAGGGCTTTTACCTGCTCAACTTTTAGCCCACATCCGTTTGGCCCAAAAAGAGTGTGAGGTTCGCGCATCAGCATATAGATATTTTCTAGAAGTTCGTCAATGTCAGAGGCCCAGAGAATCGGCTGTCTATCATGGGTATCGAGCAACATTCGTAAATCCTCTACATAGGCCATCGCTCCCTGAGACCAACACTGATGCATTATTTCTACAAAATCGCTATTTGATACGAGCGAAATATCTACATAGTTTTTGCCAAGCTGTATCATACGGCTACGGGTATCGCTAAGAGAGCGATCGGGCAGACAAGCCAGGGTGAGGGCCATAAGAAGCTCCGTACTATTTGGTTTAAAACCCACCAGGCTTTCCCGGCTGTATGGCCGTTGCTCTGGCGGATCATGAAACAATCCAAATGAGGGAAATACGGTCAGACTACCTGGACTACATACCCGAACAAGCATGGCAAAGAATCCGTCTTCATTGCCTCCCAAAGGAAAAAATGGTGGCAGATATTCACGTACATCATAGCCAGAGTGACCCGTCATAAAAACCATTGAGGGGCCTATCAAAACTCGATCTGGAATCCTGGTTACTTCTCGGGAATAACGGGTTTGTTCATAGCCCGACTTGAGCATATGGCTACGCATTGTATCTTTTAAGCCCAGCACCGTACGGGCCCTGCCAAGACCGGAGTCGCCATAGCAACCCGCACAGCTCAGCACTATTTTGCCTTGTGCGGCTGGGGCGTCGTTGTTAAAAAACTCAGAGGCGTTATGGCCCAGATACCGCTGATGCTCCGTTACGATGTCACACTCACCTTTAGTTATTTCAGCTAATAAGGCAGCTCGATCAGCATAGAAACGCAGAGGAAGAGGAAAGAGCTCTGAAGAATACTCTAGCCCGAACGATCCTTTATTTTTGTTGGTAGCCGGAGTGCACAAAATATCATCATCACTAGCCAGCAACAGTCCGCCGGCTGCAGCAAGCAACATCATGTTGCGGTTTCGGCCCGGCCCGCGGGAGGAAAAGCCATCGTCCAGCGACGGAACTAGTGCAAAGGAGGCACTAGTCCCGTCTATATCATGAGGAAGGCTTTCTAGAAAAGCCTGACGCGAAATTTCATCGACAATTTGCAATTGCTGGGGGTACCGCTGGCAAAGTTTTTCAAGCCCGCTGTTTACTTCTGGATCTAAATCAATCCGACGGCCATCAAGCGCAAGAAGGAGCGGCAGCAATCGGCCGTAATGCCGTAAGTTTTCAGCATGCCCGGCTATGCTTTCCAGTAAAATCTTTCTCTTTCCAGAGCTGGGCCAAGCAAAAAGCATGGACACGGTCGAAGCGTCGTCTCTCATGCACTATAAGATCCCGTAAGATTGAGCACAAAATTTGGTATGTCCGGGTCATTGCTAGAAATCGTCAGGGTATCGGTTCTAGAACCTGCTCCAGTGTTTGGAGGATCAAAAACCACATCAAAATTGACAATGGCGAAAGGTTTTACAGGGTTGCTTGGCTGGGCAGGAATAGAAAAAACTCCATCAGTCAAGGTACAGGCAAGCGATAGGACTAAGTCTGAATTCCCAGTATTCTTTATAGAAAATATGATTGTGTGATTTGGACCATTATAATAGATACCACCAAAATCAATGGAAAGGCCTTCCATCAGCGTGTCGACAGCTCCTCCAAAGGCAATAGGGCCACTAACTTCAATTTTAGGAATTGCGGAAAGATCCTTCACCATAGCGATGTTTAGAGTATTATCTCCTGCCACGAGGGTGCAATTGTCGGTAGCAAAAAATAGCCGCACACCACCAGTATCGCGCCCATCTATTGCAATTGCCCACTCGCCGGGTGTCACATTTTCAATAACAGCAGTCTGAGCCGTGCCAGGAAACTCCTTTGTAAAACCAGAACCTGCACTTGCGTTACTACCACGTATGCTCCATGTTGCAACTGCGTCAAACTTTCCCAAGCTTCGTGCCCCAGAGACAGAAGGAAACACGAGAGTAAACCCTGCATGGTCTTCTGGCACGAGGCTCTGCTTACACGCGGCAAACATACCCACAATCAATAATACAATTGGAATTACCACCAGCAATTTAAAGCTTCGTTGTGCCGTCATACATACCTCGGTTTAGAGAAACAGACATCAACATCATACATGACTATTATACTCAATTATAATACAAAACTATTAAAAAACAACTTTTTGCGATACCTATGGTTATTTTAAAAAGAATATAAAGTAAGGGCTGATTATTAAGGTTTCTACACCAGTATCTGCCAAAGATATGGGCGATACTCGATAATGCTTCTAGATCTCCCACAAAGACAGCATATACAATCAAAAACCCATGCACTAATGTCTATACAATTTTCTAGGATGGTTCGATGATACAGGCCTTAATGTGGCTTACAGCTTCACCAGTCTAACGAGCAGTATCGTGCCGTCCTTGACAACTTCCGTCTTGAGCTTATCGAAGCCGGGTGGTATTCCTTTGCCATCATAGTTGCTAAGGCCGATGGGCTCACGGGGCATGCCGATGAAGTTCTTGTCAAGCTTACCGTTTCCATTACTGTCCTGAAAGGCCGACGCAAGATAGCTGCCAGGAGGGACGGTTACCTTGAAGCGTAGTGTGGTGGCCGACGGCGGCAGGATTTGACCAAGGAAGGCTTCCTCCTTCTTGTAGCCAGCCGCCGAGTCGAACAGCGCGACATAGACATCCCCTCCATCTATCATGATGTTGGATATCTCTATGGTCACGACAAGAGCTGGAACCTGTGCCATGGTATTTGTAACTGCTAACGCTAATAACGAAGCTAGTAAAAAATATCTATGCATGGGAACACTCCATATAATCAGTTTTTCGTTATTGTGCGCTGAAGTCAAGTAAGATCCTACAAAAAGGGTTCAAGCATTGCTGTACTCTTCTGTGTCATGCACCCTCCATCTGTCTGATACCTCATATTAACAGCTAAAATGGCGGAATGACACTTCGCGTTCGTGATGCTTGTATGTTGATCGAGATTGTGAAAATATCATGGCATGAGAGGATGACGAGTGAACGAATTCGCAGAACTGCGGAAATCTCTATACCTCAACCATGCGCCAGACGATCCCGAAGGCTATGTGCGCCTAGCTCGCTTTCTTTCGGGGCAGGATGGCGCTCTCGATACCGAGCTAGAGGACATGGCCCGACTACAGGCTTATAGCCGCGGTGCCGCGCTTAGTGGCAGCCCCTATGCGGCGGCGGGTGAGGAGTATGCCCGTACGGCCTTACTCAAGCGCGCCGGATCATCTCCATATACCGATCGCTATCTTGCCGCACTGCATAGGGTATCGAAGCCCCAAGATAAGAGTTCCTCGCTGTGCCGCCCGGAAGCCCATCCAGATACCCACTCTCCGGGCAAGCAGGCGACAATCGTGCAGCCGATTTTTTACGGTGACCCTGCTTTGCCTGGCGGAGCCAACGGCGGCGGCCTGGGCACCCTCATACGCTCTCTTGGCAAGGCCCTGGCTCAGCAGGGTCTACCCGTCATTACCATCGCCACACAGGGCGTGGATGCCTCTGGAACGAAACTGCCACAGACAGTGATGCTCGACGATGGCCATGAGCTTCGGCGCCTGCCTCTCACCTTACCCGCTCGTAACCCCAAGGCCTTCCTCCTAGCCTCTTCTCGTATAGAGGCGGCCAGCGAAGACGCGCTACACGAGCTTGCAGGATCTGGAAACATCGTACATATTCGCTACATCGACGACGCCTCCCGTTCCGTTGCCGCCGCTGCACGCCGTCTGAATTTATGTATAGCCCTTACACTCACGCCTGACCCGCACCGAAGCGTATGCGGCCCGGATGGACGCCTCGTGTCTCGTAGCATCGAAGTGGTGCGGGAGCTTTTTAACCGCATACTCATAGGCGACGATTTACTCCGTTGGTCCCACGGGCTCGTCGGCATTGGCCGCGAGGCCTTCTCAAGCGCCCTGCCTGAATTTTTCCCACAGCTGGAAAACGTGCGTGGAACGGTCAGGGCGGGCATAGATGAAGGCGTGAACACAGACGAGCCCGAGCCTATAGTCGACCCGGCGCGTCTCCTCTGTGACCCGGCTCTTGCACTTCCCTTGGACCCGCTACGCGTGGGCGAGCCTGCCATCATCTGCGTGGGCAGACTCAACGCACTCAAGGGCCAGCTCAACCTGGCCCGAGCCTGGGCAGCGGGCCCTCTAGCTGAGCGTTGGAATCTCATACTGATAGGCGGCGAGCTGGATAAGCCAAGTGAAGAGGAGCGCGTGCAACGTGACGGAATACGCGCTCTTCTCTCCAGCGCAACGATGGGCAGGCTGTGTCATCTACCGGCCCAGGATAACACCGTCGTACGGAGCCTCCTATCCTGGTGGGGTTCCAGACGACCATCTGCTGGTAGCGATATCTATGTATGCCCGAGCCTTAAAGAAGAATTTGGCCTATCGATCCTGGAAGCCATGGCTGCGGGCCTGCCAAGCTGCGCTCCACTCAACGGCGGAGCACGCGGCTACATGCGCCACGGTATAAACGGCTTTCTCCTCGACACCCGTGACTCGTCGAGCCTCGGGCGCGAGCTCGGTGCACTCCTTGCCCAGGGCGCACTTGAGATGGACAGGCTGGAAGGTCTGAGAGCCGAGGCCAAACGGAGCATTGAGGAAGGCTACTCCCTCAAGGCCATGGCCGCCGCCTATGCTGACTTTTATGAACGGCTCTCAAGTGGAAAGGAACGTCATCATGAACGACCATGAACTGCGGACCCGCGTTAAGGCACTTCTTCATAGCCAACTGTACGGCGTGCTGGCAACCCAGGGTGAAGGCGGCGCGCCCCATGCCTCCATCATAGCCTTCTCAAGCGCCGACGACCTGTCTGCCATCGTATTCGCCACGCCACGTACTACCCGCAAATATGCTTACATGATGGCCCGCGATCGCATCACCTTTTTTATAGACGACCGCCGTCCTCGCAAAGAGGAGATCATGGACGCAAGCGGCCTCGAGGCCCAGGGCAGAGTCCGGGAATTGCTTGGGCAGGAACGCGACGACTACCGCGCCATGTTCCTTGCCCGCCGGCCTGACATGGCATCATTCGTTGATGCACCAGGGAGCGCCCTTATGCGCCTTGAAGTTGAGCGCTATGACATGGTGGACCACTTCCAGCACGTGCTCGTTCTGAACATAGGTGGTCATACAGATTATACAGGAGACAAATCGTGACCATACCCGGCTCATGGCTGGAAGAGTATCTGGAAGCAACAGGCCTAGGCGCCAGGCTGACAATACTGGCCGGCCGCTTCCCCCTGCCCCACGCTAGCCTGGAAGCAGCCCTGGAAATAAGCCTAGAGGCGTATTGGCTGTTCGGGCGCTTCCCCCTGCCTGAGATCCTGGAGGCGCGCATACTTGCCAGCATCGACTCTCTTAAAGGTTCTCTGCTGGTACGCGCAAGCGGCCCTTCCTGCGGAGCATCGGGCGTCGCGTTATGGCAGACAAACACGAGAGCATCACTTCTGTACACTATTCGAGCCGCCTGGGCACGGGCCTATGCTCCAGCCTTTGCTTCCCTATCCTCCTTTGCCTCCCAGCCAGTCTTGCAACCAGCCTGGCCGACAATAGCCGTCGTCGAGCGTAGCGCAGCATCCACCGAGGAACTCGCAGGCCTTGAGCTCTGGAGCGAACGCCTCCCGGACGGCCAATACCTAAGCATGTCTCCACAGGATTTAGCACAAAGCCTCGAAGCTGCCGCAGCCGAGGCAGGAGGAGGAGAAAGAGCCTCGAAGCTAGCCGAAATTGGCGCGTATAGTCGCTATGCACTTGGCTGCAGCTATAATAGCGTTATTGCTCCCTCTGACCCGTTCGAGTTTCTTGGCCTGCTCTCCTCCGGGGGCACTGACACAGCATCACTACGCGAACGCTACCTCACTTTGAGCCACGGCAGCGGCAGGCTTGAGGCTCAGGCCTACATCGACCTGGCTACGCGCTCATTGGCACTGGAAACGGATGCGGTCAACACCGACAAGACTGTAAAGGTAAGCACTCCACTTCAAGCCAGTGCACGGCACGTTAGGATTCAGGCCCAGCAGCTCATAGGTTTGCCTTCTTCACCGGGTCGAGCGGCGGGGATTCTGCGCCGCACACCTGGAGCCGTCGATGAACCATTGATACTTGCCTGCGAGCGATTCAACCCTAGCCTCATGGCTCTCAAGCCCGCAGCCGTTATAGAAAGCCAGGGTGGCCGGCTCGGCTCCGGCGCCCTCCTTGCCAGGGCGGCAGGCATACCCTGCGTCAGCGGCGTACGCGATGCCGCCATGTTCCCCGATGGCATACACGTGCGCTTAGACGGCTGGCTTGGACTGGTGAGCGTCGGGGGGGATGCGGGGGATTAGGTGTGATCTGGGTGATCAGTGCTCCGCGTACTACTATAAATCCCATGCTACAAAAAAATTATTCTGCTGATTTAAAAAGGCTGAAATCCGTTATCAATTTAATTGGCTTTATTCCAGAATAGCTATAATCTTCAAACCCGAGTTCAATAACGAAGTACGAAAAGAGAGGAGCCGAGGCTCCTCCCCAAAAGCGACAAAAACCTGTATTGTGTGTTTACCACAACAACAAAACACAGGAGCATCGCTATGGGCAAAAATACCACGGATACCAAGAATAAGTATATACATCTTTCGTTTGCAGAACGTGAAGAAATATCTATCGGTTTAAGCAATAATAAACGAATAATTGATATAGCGAAATCAATTGGAAGAAATGCGTCCACCATATATAGGGAAGCAAGCCGGAATAACGCTCAAGTGAATACCGTGCAATATAGAGCTAATAGAGCTCAACTTCGTTGTGATGAACGGAAAGTGGAGAGCCATTCGCGGGAACGTTTAAGTAACCGTGTTGTAAGAAAACATGTCATTGCTAAACTCAAAGAAGAGTGGACTCCTGAATTAATTGTTTGCAAATTACTGGAAGACAAGCCTGGATATAAAACAAACCATGAATCAATTTATCGATGGATATATAGTGATAGACGGGAACTCATTAAATACCTAACTAGGGTCCTTCAGAATCGTGTAGTAGCATATTCGTCGCCTGAACTTATAGCTACCTCGTTTCTGGATGCGAAACAGTTCTCCTCCCTTGCCCAACAGTATTTATGGTCGCGGGTCCGACTATGACGAAGCTACTACCAATAACTAAGCCCATTTTTTTTATACATCAATGACAGTATTTGTCACCAAGCATGAGGACACTAGCATCAAGGCATAGATAGACCACAAACATGGAGGGTAACAGGGCCAAGAAGAATCCAGGCGATATCCTAAGTTGCGATTGGAACCCCGTCATAGGCTGCGAACTCTATTCGGCAGGTTGCTCTTCATGCTGGTACTTGGACGGTATCTTCCACTGGCAGCCGCGCCTCGGGAATATCCCTACGGGGATACGGTCCGATGAGCACTTTGCCTTTGAAAAGCGCGTGAGTGTAGGTGCTCTCAAGACAAAGAACGGCATCGCAGGTGTCGTGCAACATGGCAACCTGTTCTGGGATCGGGTACCCGACGATGTTATAGAACGCGTGCTTTCCATCGTTGATAGCGTCGCTCACTAGAAGAGGAAGCCGGCAACGTACATCCTGTGGACAAAGCGCTCCCAGAGGAGGGCCACCATCCATTCGTACCGCTATCCGTCCGGATTCCTACGACACCGCCATCCTGAACTCTTCAAACCTCTTTGACAATCTATCCTGATCCGGTTTATCGGACACCCTCCTGGGCAATATCAAGCTGCTCCCATTAAGTTCCTGTATGCCATGCTTGAGCATGGGACCATCTTTTTCAAGCAGGATATCCTCCCTGACATGCACTCTATAATCAGAATCCACACCCAGGATGTTCTGGTCATAGGCTGCATGATGTATCTTGCAAAGCGACAATCCATTCTGTACTACCGGGAAGCCTCGATCGTCGCTGTCGGCGATGATATGTGCCGCGTCAAGCAGTTCAGGATGGTTAAGCCGACAGATCGCACAGCGCTGGTCATAAGCCGACACTACCAGCTCCCTGAAAGCCCCTTGGTGCAAGCGGTGCCGTGTCTGGGTCCAGGCGTAACGTCTGAGATCAAGGGGGGATAATTGGGTATCTTCAAAGGAAACTCCGGGTCTTAGTTCACTGTACGCAGGATCCACTGCGGCGCGGACATAGAGCGACTCTGGGTAGTCGTCAAGAATCATCACGGGCCAGATGGCCTGGTACCGGTGGTTGTGAACTTCCTTGAAATAGATGAGTGGCGTACGTGTCCTCATTGCCTGCCTCAAACCCCGGTTGTCACGATGGTCTTTATCAGTACCTCTATACGCGTAGACAAGGAGACCGTCATCACCGATATCATCGAGGTCGTACGGCCCTTTTTTGGAGGTGGTGATTGAAATTGGTGTAGAAAAACCTGCAGGGAACCAGATTCCCGTCTGGCCTTTTAGCGTTATCCGGCTGCCCTTGTACTGAAACCCCTTATTAAGTTCCTGCCCAAGGAAAATGCCATCATTCCACCGTTCCCTGTCTCTAAGCCATTGGAAGGCTTGAATACGGATATCGGTTTCATCTAGCATTTTCTATCCTTTCATGTAAACGAACAGAGCCTTTAGCAACGATACCATGGATTCCTGCCCTGAACACCAAGTAAATTCTGTCATCTGATATTTTAAGAGCCTTAGGGGAGCCGCAGGATCACCGAGCCGTATACCGTATTCGGGCCGCGGCGCGACGCTGCTTGCGGCGAGGAAGCCTGCGGCAGGGGACGCATCTGTCAATATCCAATGCACTCCGGCATGTAGCGTCCCCTGACTACCGGCTTTTCATTTTAAGCGCACTTTCCGCAAGTAGCTATAAATTCTAGTATATAAAATTTTTTTAGGAATCCCTAGACGACGGCAATTAACAGAGATGGTACATGCTGGATCAAGGAGACTATTCCTTGTCGTCCCGCCGGTTTGCGAATACAGTAAGCAGCCGTTCTATCGCCGGGCTCTCCGGTTTTTCAAGGCAGAATACATTGAGGTGATCCATGGCGCGTGTCATGGCCACGTAGATGATGTTGGCACTCATGCGCTCCACCGACTCGTCGTCGTAGCCGGAGCCAAAATAGGGCGGGCGGTCCATGTACAGGAGCACGACGGGAAAATCCAGACCCTTGGCGGAATGAAGCGTTGATATGCGGATGGCTCCCTCGGATTCAAAAGAAAATGCGGGGTCCCTGATGTCGGCAAGCTCGAGGCCCATCGTGGCCAGGCGCTCACGTATGGGCGGGATGTCGTCGCTTGAGGGCACGAGTATGCCAAGGTTCTGTGGCTCGTAGCCGAGCGTACCGGTGAAGAGCCTGACCCGCTGTTCTAGCGACTCAAGGAGGGCATTGCCGTCGCGGGCCTGGAATAGTTCAGGTTCCGGCCCCTCGCGGAATGCCTCGGGTGCGTTATCGGTGTCGAAGCATGTTGTCGCGGCTCTATAGCGCTCGGCCAGGAGGTGCACCTGCACCGTGTTTCTAAAATTGCTCTTGAGTATCCTGACGCGGCCGCCTATGTCTATGCCGGATCGCTTGAAGCTAAAGCCGGGCTGATAGATAGACTGGTCGCTGTCACCGGCTAAAAGCACGCAGCGACACGCAGCCGACTTGAGCGCCTTGAGTACTACGGTGGGCAGATCCTGAGCCTCGTCTATGAAGACGTAATCCACCGATGCCGCCGGGCCCGTTCCATCGTCGGCCGCACGGCACAGCCTCAGGGCTGCGTAGTTGCGCGTGCACGCACCTGAGGCTTCCATCTCGAGGGCGATTGTCTCTGAGGCGACCCAGACATCGTAGCGCAGCGCGGATTGGAGCGGACGGCGCATGCCCTTGCGGTCTATCATCTGCTTGACGTACTCGTCCATGCTCACGTCGTTGGCCCAGATGAAGTTCTCTAGCTCAGCGGCCAGTTCCTGGGGTTCCAGGCCACCAGCAGGATACTTTGCAGCCAAGTCAAGAAGCATGCGACCCGAGTAGTCTATCCTGGCGTATGGGTCAAGCGCCTTGAGCCGCTCAAGCAGGAAGCTGTCGGCGGTGGATATCCTGTCGGCACCGTCAAAGCGATCACTGGACATGAGCGAGGACAGGAATGCGTCGTACTTAACCATGGTCGTCGTATATGTGAGAAGCGCTACCGAGCCGCCGAGTTCCTCCATGCCGAGAGTATCTTGCCCGGAGACCGCGCCTGTTCCTATGCCCTTGGCCTTTTCAACGGCCTTAAGGAGGACGAGGGTCTTGCCTGTGCCCGCGGATCCCTTTACCAGGAAGTCACGATCGAGCCGTATCTGTGTCAGTATGCCTTTTTGTTCGGCGGTGAGCCGTACAACGGCCCGCTCATAATCGGCGCGGGTCCGGGTAAACGCGGTCATCCGGCGCAACGCGTCTACGTAGTCGCGAGCCTCTTCGAGTTCTCCAAGCCGTCTCCGGGCGTCCTTGAGTTCTGCCTGCACGGCAGCCTTCTGTACCCTGAGTTCGTCGATACGCTCATTGCGTTTGCCGCTCGTGGCGGCGACCTCGGCCAACTGTATGTCCTTGGCTCTCAGCACAGCCTCAAGGTTTTCTACAATTCCCGCGCGGATTGACAGTTCTGCCACCTGGCCCGAAAGGGTACGCTTTTCATCCACATCCTTTAGAGCCTGCGCGCGTATCACCTCGTTCTCCTCGACAAGGGCTCCAAGCGCTTTGCGCTCGTCCCAGGCCGCGAGGTACTGTTTGATGGCTTCCAGGCGCTCAGGCGAGCCTATGCCGGCAAGACGGCAGAATGAGTCGAGCTGCTGGGTTGCGGCCTCCGCGTAGGCTCGCGTCAGCCGGTAGAATCTGTGGCGCACATAGTCTGTCTCGTGATGAGATGCCTTGAGCGCGTCAATCGACGCGAAACCCTTGACCACACCGTTAGCCTTGCATGAGTCAATAAAATCCTCGACCAGGGTGCCAAAGTGCATGCTGGACATCTGGTAGTCGAACTTATCCCTGATCCAGCCTTCCACGAAGGCATGCACGGCGAGTACGAATATCCCTGTATCCGCTCCCTGGAGGCGCTCTATGCGCTCAAGCCCGGCGTCTACGGCCTCCGGGGTCCGGTAACTTCCGGCACTATCTAGCATGGTAGCTCATGTCGACCATAGTACCCCTCGAATTTGCTCCCGGCAAGCTACATAAAAACCAGTTCCTGAAAGCCAGTGGC
>JAVEXO010000025.1:0-40739 GCA_034003955.1 Spirochaetia bacterium
CGTGCTGACGGAAAAAGAAATAGCAAAACAAAAAATGGGTTTGCTGCTGGCGGTGGGTCGGGCTTCCAGTACTCCTCCTCGGCTTATTTGCCTTGAATACCGCGGCAAACCGGCCTCAAAAGAAACGATAGCGCTGGTAGGCAAGGGGATCACCTTTGATTCAGGTGGCTATAATCTTAAACCCACTGGTTCAATAGAAAATATGCGTGATGATATGGCTGGAGCCGCCGCCGTGCTGGGTGTCATGAAGACGCTGGCCATGATCAAGCCGGCGATAAACGTGGTTGCCATCGTGCCTGCGGCACACAATGGCCTGCAAGGCGACGCCTTTTTTGCAGGCGATATCTATCGCTCGTATAGTGGCAAGACCGTAGAAATTATAAGTACCGATGCCGAGGGTCGTTTGGTGCTGGCCGATGCCATGAGCTATTGCCAAAAAACCTACAAGCCAAGCACTATCATTGACCTTGCAACGCTTACTGGTTCAATTTTAGCCTCATTTGGTGACCTGATGGCCGGTCTTTTTTCTAATAATGACGAATTGGCAGCCAAACTGTTTGAGTGCGCACAGGCTACTAATGAAGCGCTGTGGATCATGCCCATGCCCCAGGCAGTAAGCGATTCTCTAAAGAGCGATCTGGCTGATTTGCGCAATGTGTCAAATTTACCTAAAGGGCACGCCGGAGCGATAGCAGGGGCCGCCTTCATAAAAGAATTTGTAGAGGGTAAAACCGCCTGGGCCCACCTGGATATTGCTGGCATGAGCTACAATACCCGCGATGACAAGGGTCATACCGGAAAATATGGAACCGGCTACGGTGTCCGCCTCTTGCTTGCATATTTGCTTACTAAAAATGCTAAGTAGTGGCTAAACATGGCGCCATCCTTAAAAGATTGCTGCCCTAGTATTTATTGTAGTCATCTGAGGCGTGTATGATTGAAAATAGAAAAAAAACGCTACTGCTTGTTGAAGATCAAGCCATTACTGCTCTGTCTGAAAAAATGCTGCTCGAGGCTGAGGGTTATAACGTTATTCATGTCTTGAGCGGCGAGCAGGCTATAGAGATGATATGTATAAATAAAGAGACCGTCGACCTCATCCTTATGGATATTGACCTTGGCAAAGGCATGGATGGGACTGAAGCCGCGCGTAGAATCCTCGATAGCTATGATATCCCGATACTTTTCCTGTCTTCACATACAGAGAAAGAGATAGTTGCCAAGGCGGAAGCAATAACAAACTATGGCTATGTCGTTAAGGACTCAAGCTTTACGGTTCTTGATGCTTCCATCAAGATGACTCTCAAGCTTTTTGATGTAAAATGTCAACTGAAAGAACGGCAGGACTTTCTTGAATCCGTCGTAGAAACGACACAAGATGGGTTCTATGTTCTTGATGCTAACGGGTATTTTATTGACGCGAATTCTGTGTATTGCAAAATGCTAGGATATTCAAAAGACGAACTGATTTCTTTGCATCTTTCTGATATCAGTTCAGATTTTACCAAAGATAAATTTATTGAACGAATTACAAATGTTATTGAAAATGATCATTTGAGATGTGAGACAAAGCACCGTAAAAAAGACGGAAGCCTTATACCCGTTGAAGTGTCTATTTGTTGGATTAAAAAATATGGTGTCAGTACAAGCTTCTGTAGGGATATTTCAGACCGCATTAAAGCACAGCAGGTGTTTGATGAAAAAAATAATATTTTAAGCTCTCTGTTGGACAACTTGCCTCTTGGTGTCTTCATGGTTGAGGCTCCGAGTGGGAAGCCACTCGTGGCAAATGAAATTGCTAAACAGCTTTTAGGCAGAGGTATTCTCCCCGATGTCAACGCTAAGAGCATAGGTGAGGTGTATCAAGCCTTTATGAGAAATAGTGATGAGAGATACCCGCTAGAAGAAATGCCAATACTGCGCGGCTTAAGAGGAGAAAAAACGCATATTGATGATATGGATGTAAAAAAGCCCGACGGGACACGGTCTATGCTCGAGGTGTACGGGAGCCCAGTCGTTGACAAGGATGGAAATATAAATGCCAGTTTAGTTAGTTTTTTTGATATCTCTGAAAGAAAAATGGCGGAGCAGAAAGTAATAAATCTTCTTCTTGAGAAAGAGATTATTCTTAAGGAAGTTAATCATCGCATGAAAAATAATATGAACACTGTGTCCTCTTTGTTAAAACTACAGTCTAATTCCCAAATGAATGAAGCTGCTAAGGGCATTCTGCGTGATGCAGATGCTCGAATTAAAAGCATGATGGTGCTCTACGACAAGCTGTATCAATCAGAAAACATAGTAGCGCTATCTTTAAAGGAATATCTCCCATCTCTTATAAAAGAAATATCCAGCATATTTTCCAAATCTGAGACTGTAAAAATTTCAACGCATGTTGAAGACATTATTCTTGATGCAAAAATTCTCTCAACACTAGGAATCATTCTCAATGAGCTGGTAACCAACTCTATGAAATACGCCTTTCCTGATAAAAAAGGGGTAATAATGGTCATGGCGGTGAGGGACAGAAATCTTGTTTCAATAGAGTATCATGATAACGGAATAGGAATTCCTGAAAGTGTTGGCTTTGAGAATACAACAGGATTTGGAATGCAACTCATAAAAATGCTGACAGAGCAGATAGGTGGTGCAGTTAGAATTGATCGAGGAAATGGAACTAAGTTTGTGATAGAATTTGAGCCTAGGTAAGCTTACCCCTACATACATTCACCTTGTTTTCATTGCCCTCATACTAACTATGCTCCTATCATGCTTGGAATAAATGAAAAGCGGCGATACTTCAAAGATAAAATATTCAGCAATGCAACAACGACCTGAATTTCCTTAAGAATGACTCAGGATCAAAACCTTCCACGTTGTTCATGATACCACCTGCCATGTCGGCATGCCCGCCACCAAAGCCAATGCCTTGTAGAGCCTTCTGTATGAGGATGGCGGCATTCCATTGCTTCTTCTCATTTCTGATTGAGAAGTTTATTTTTGTACCGTTCTTGGCACATAGTATGACGAACTCAACCTCGTTTAATGAAAGAAAGAAGTCTCCTAGAATGGCAAGGAGATTTTGGTTGCATCCATCGGGGAAATAACAGAAGGCAAGCTCATCGGCAATGTTCACATGGTCTATGGCATAGCGATAAAATGATAAATCCTTTGTCTGGATATAGTTTCTAAGAATACTATTCTGAAGCCGTATATCGGAGACGCTATACAGGTTGGCATAGGCTTCTATGTCTTCCTTGCCAACACCACGGGTTAGTAAGGCCGTATCCATGTTTATACCAATCATCAGGGCCGTAGCAACGTCCTGAGGAATGTCTATGTCGTACTCTGCAAAGTATGAATACATGATAGTAGAACAGGCGCCATAGCCAGAGCGTATGTCTGTAAACAGCACATGTTCTGGCTTGTCTACTTGATGATGATCTATGACGCCTATTTCATCGCCTATGAGATCGGTAACATTCTTGTTACCCTTGCAGCCATCGACTATTATTATCTTGTGCTCGGCATTCATATCATAAGCACTGCAATGCTTAATCTCAATAGCAAGATCGCTTATCATCTGGACTAAAGAATCCCTCTGCATATCTCCATCGTAAATAAGCTTTGACTGTATTCCCTTGTTTTTAAGCAGCTGCTGAAATGCAAATGCCGAGGCTACCGCGTCATGGTCAGGGTAGTTATGTGTCTGAACGAATATATACTCTTGTTTTTTAAGTTCTACAAACAGCTTGTCGAGTGTCATAAAAGGCTCCTTTATTGAGTGTACTATGTTATTCATAGCATATAAAGCCGTGCCACGCCGTGCCATCTGATATCAAAAGATCATTGCACTTTCTCTGAACAAAAGTATACTAGTGTATAGTGCTTTGTTATGTGATGTTTAAGGAGTCTGTTTGTGGCTGAACCCACGCTTAAAACCATCTTGCTTGTAGAAGATGAGGCCAAGACTGCTCTGAGCGAGAAGGTGGCTCTTGAGAAATGCGCCTATGTTGTCAAGACCGTCCCTACCGGTGAGAAAGCCGTCGCCTTGCTTAATGAATACCCTGACATCGACCTCGTACTCATAGACATCGATCTGGGTGACGGGCTCGACGGGGTTGAAGCCGCAGAGAGCATCCTGCAAGATCATGACATACCAATACTCTTTCTTTTTTCCAAGCTTAATCAAGAACGCATAGAGAAAACTCTAGATCTTGCTTCCTATGGTTATGTTGCTGATGACACGCCAATTGTGGTGCTTGATGCATCAATAAAAACAGCCTTAAATCTATTCGACAGACGAAAACAGCTTCAAAGATCAAATGAATTATTACGCGCAACTGAAGATCGTTTCGAACTTGCCATGAATAATCTCGATGGCTCCCTGTGGACTCTTGATAAGGATCTTGTATTTACCGCATCCAGGGGGCAGGTCCTCGTCGCCCTGGGTCTTGAACCCGATCAGATTGTTGGCATGAAGTTGACAGACTTCCTAAAAACCGACGACCCTCTCGATGTGGCCTTGAACGCTCATCGGAGAGCCCTGCTCGGTGAGAAGGTGAATTATGAATCTACGAATTCGGGTCTAACATTTAGATCTTCTCTTACTCCACTCAAGGATGCGCAGGGCACTATCAAGGGAGTTGCCGGTATTGCCACGAACATTACCCAGAGCAGGGTTGCAGAAGATTCCCTGCGGTCGGCCAACGAGCTACTTCATGCCGTCTTGAATACAATACCCCAGGCTATATGCTGGAAGGACAGAACCTCGTTAATTCTTGGTTACAATACAGCGTATGCCAAGCTGCTTGAAGTATCAGCCGATGCATCGATTGTAGGCATACAGGGCTGGAGTTCTGCTGTTGCACAGAAAGAAATAGAGGCCTCTCTTGCTATAGGCAGGCGCATCATGGAAGAAGATGTTCCAGAGTATCATAGGATTGAAACGCTTGTGGATATCGATGGAGAAGTAAAGGTGCTTGATACCAGCAGGGTTCCATTACATGATAATGAGGGGGTAGTAACAGGCCTCCTTGTTTCAATCGATGATATAACAGAAAGAAAACACAATGAGGATAGGCTCTCTGAGAGCGAAGAGACGTATCGATCAATCCTTAACGCTTCTCCCGATGATATTATAATAACTGATCTTAAGGGACATGTGCTCTTGGTTTCACCGGCGACATTGAAGACGATGAGCTGCGTCGAAGAAGACCTGATCGGGCGCTCATTGCTTGACTTCATCGTGCCAGAAGACCGCGACCGTGCTTCTGGCAATATTGCGTTGATGTTTCAAGGCGTCATGTCAGGCATTGGAGAGTATCGTCTCCTTCGCCTGGATGGCAAGGTCATCGATGTAGAGGTAAATGCCGAATTTATACGGGATGTGCATGGACTCCCGTTAAAAATAGTTTTTATTGTCAGAGACATAACGGATAAACGAAGGGTTGAGACTCGCTATAAGATGCTCTTTGATATGCTGCCGGTTGGAATGGCCATGATTAACCATCAGACCGGAGCGTTTTTAGATGCTAATAAATCCTTATTAAAATCCACCGGTTATACCCGTGAAGAGTTTCTTGGCATGACGTTTTGGGACATAACGCCAGAAGAATACCAAGAGCAGGAGAAGGACCAGGTTGATGAGCTTAATGAGACCGATGTCTTTAAGACAAAAGAAAAAGAGTATATAAAAAAAGATGGTTCTCGATATCCAATAGCCTTAAGCGGAGCCAAGATCATTGACTATGATGGAGCCGAGGTCGTCTGGGGCATAATAGAAGATATTACAGAACGCAAGCAGGCTGAAGAAAGAATCAGGTCTCTCCTTGCAGAAAAGGAGCTTGTTCTTAAAGAGGTTCATCATCGTATAAAGAATAACATGAATACAATAAGCAGCCTCTTGTCCCTGCAGGCCCAGGCACTCGATGAACCATCTGCTCTAGCCGCCTTTGAGGATGCCAGCGCCAGGGTGCAAAGTATGGGTTTATTATACGATAAGCTCTATAGGTCGTCTCAATTTACCGAGTTGTCTATAAAAGAATATCTGTCATCCTTGGTCGATGATGTTGTGGCAAACTTTCCTAACGGCAATCGTGTTAGCACTAAAATCGAGATTGATGATTTTATTCTTGATGTCAAGAGACTGCAAGCCCTGGGAATAATCATCAATGAATTGCTTACCAACATCATGAAGTATGCATTCAAGGAAAAAGAGTACGGGCACATTTCGGTATCGGCGCTCCGCGCAGACAGGCGTGTTACGCTTACGGTGCAGGATGACGGTAGCGGTATCCCGGAGTCAGTATCTTTTGAGTCGCCAAAGGGCTTTGGTTTACAGCTCGTCCATGCCTTGACACAGCAGCTCCACGGTGTGATCAGGATAGAGCGTGGTACGGGGACACGTATTGTGCTGGAGTTTGATACATAAGAGCTCCTATGAGCTTGACGATATTCCAGTACTGACATAGCCTGCCTCTAAGAAAGCAAGGAGTCTATGTTGGAAACAGGATGTGTGCATGTCTATACGGGTAATGGCAAGGGCAAGACAACCGCTGCAATAGGTTTGACCATCAGGGCTCTCGGTGCCGGCATGTCGGTATACTTTGGGCAGTTTATAAAAGGCATGCGCTATTCTGAAATAGGGATGCTGGAGGCTCTGGCTTCCAGCCTTGAACCGGGGCGTCTTGTGCTTAAACAATTTGGCCGAGGCTGCTTCATAATGCGTGATCCAGAACAGGCGGATATCGACGTGGCCCTTGCCGGATTGGCAGAAGCCTCAGCCGCACTAAGCTCCGGCTCATACGACCTCGTCGTGCTCGACGAATTGAACGTGGCCGTCAATCTTGGCCTGATACCCCAGGCCGATGTGCTCGCTCTCATAGCTACCCGCCCGCCACATGTCGAGCTTGTTATAACGGGCCGCTATGCGAGCGATGCGGTGAAGGTTGCCGCCGACTTAGTCACCGAGATGCGGGAGATAAAGCACTACTACAAGAAGGGCATAGAGGCCAGGACGGGCATCGAGCGCTGAGTCTATGGTCTACCCTTATCGTTTAGACTCCTTCAAGAACAATGTCATGCCCGCACTGACAACGAGCAAGGCGCAAGCTACGACTATGGCCGTAGTAAATGATCCGCCGTCGTTCCTGAGCGCTTCCATCAAGTAGACGAAGACGACCGATGCCTGGCCGAATAGTTGTATGAGGCCGCTCGATGTACCCTCGGGAGTGGGGCGGGCTATTTCTGAGGCGTACTGCATCCCGGTTGGCATTACGCTCGTCAGGAAGAAGCCCAGGACGCCAGAGGACAGGCATAGGAGCCAGTATGTCGGTGCCAAAGCCAGACCCAAGAGCCCTGGTACCGCCAGTACGAGGCCTATTCCTATGAATGGGGTGCGCCTGCCTGTCTTGTCAGACAGCATGGGGAGTATGACCGCCCCTACGACACCGGCTCCCAGCATTATGGCGCCGAATGTACCAGCGTCCTGAGGAGAGAAGCCTCGCGGCCTGACTATGGCCTCTATCCAGGTGGTAATGCCGTTGAACACACCTAAGCCTATGAAGGAGATGAATAGGTATCGGCGGAAACTTGGAATTTTAAATGCGTGCTTGAGTCCATCGAGCATCAATGAACGGGCCTGGCCAGCATCTTCACTTGGTGGCGTTGCCGGGCGCTCCCGAGCCGTTACTATGAACAAGACGGCACAGGCTGCGGAGAATATTCCATAGTAAAGCTGTATGCTGGGTATGCTCATGATAGCTGATAAGGCAGGCGTAAGAACCATGCCTAGAGCCGTGCCTACAAGATTTGCCAGCGTTATGAGCCCTACGGCGGTCGCTCGCTCCCGGGGAGGAAACCACAGCGCCGGTATCTTTGTCCAAGCGTTGAGCATGAATGGTTGAGCAGCCGCCAAGCCTATTGTTGTGGCAAAGACCAGTGGATAGTTTTCTCCAGCGAGACCTCGGGCTATGGCCGCAACACCCATGAGGGCTACTCCGGCACTAACCGTCTTTCTAAAACCAAGCGTGTCTATGGCCCAGGAAACCGGTATGGAAAGAGGTATGAACGCTATCATGAACAACATCGAAAGAAGGCCTATCTTGAGGTCCGAGACCCCATAGAAAGCCGCAGCGACCCCGGTGACCGGGGCATATGAAATCCATAGAAGCTGTATGGCCAGGTTGACCATCATGAATGATCCTAGTACGACCCAACGATAGGAGTAGACCCTGTTAGTATCGTTTTTCATGCTTGCCTTCTTTCTATCTGATGATGCCATGACTGGCCATGACTCGTCATGGCGGCGCCTCCCGCGCTATAGTAGTTACATGAACAGAATCCCCTTGCCGGTACCCCGATGGACACCGGTCTTCGATCGCATCCCCGACGAAAAGCGTAGACGGGTACTGGAAAGCGCCAAGTCTGCCTTTGCCCACAACGGTTTTGCCGGTACCAATGTCAATCATGTCGCCGCGGCCGCCGGCATATCGGTTGGCGCCTTATACAAATACTTCAGAACCAAGACAGACCTGTTCCTCGCAATTGTAGAGGAGTATGAGTTCCTCCTTGGCGGAGCCCTCGATTCAATCTTTGGCTCAGAACCCACCTTCCTGGGGCGGGTGGAAAACCTCCTCCGCGCAGCCATAGCCTCTGCCTTGGAAGACCCTGAACTCATAAAGATATATGTCGACTGTACCACCGAAGAATTATCAGGCATTGCAGTCCAGCTATCAGGACGCATAGAAACAGTATCGGCCACGATGTATAGGCGTATGATAGCAGAGGCCGTGGCTTCAGGAGAGGTCGCCGCCGATATAGACCCAGCCAGTTCAGCTTACCTTCTGGACAATATATTCCTTATGATACAGTTTTCCTACGCCTCCACGTATTATCGGGCCCGCCTCGACATTTTTGTAGGTAGCGATGCCGACGATCCTGAAAACATACTTGCAGCCGCCCTGCGTTTCATAAGGCGGTCGTTTGATTGCCGCTCTTAGCTTCTCGCCTTGACTCGCTATTAAGGCTTGCAAACAGCTCCTTGTTTCTTCTGTACAGTTGCTTGAAGACGCCAAAGCGATCGTCGTATAGACCCTTGCGCGAGCAATCTGGTTCGTAGCGTACGCTGGCTCTTACCAGTGTACTGGCCTCTGCTAGCGAGTCCAGGAGGCCTAGCCCCTTGGCGCATAGCAAGGCCGCGCCGAGTGCTCCGGCGTTCTGGGGCGATTCCACTGTCTCTACGACCTCTCCGGTGATGTCGGCCATTATCCTCGCTATGGAACGGGATCGCGCGCCCCCGCCAACGAAACGCAGAGGGCCATGGGCCACTGCCTTGTTGCGTATTGACTCGAGTTGCCAGCGATTATGCATGGCTATGCCCTCTGCCACGGCGCGTATCATCGATCTCTTGCCGGAACCGAGGCCTATATTGAAGAACGCGCCCCTGACGTTTGGGTCTTCGAAGGGTGATCTGTTGCCGTGTAGCCATGGTGCAAACAAGACGCCGTCGGCTCCTGGTGGCACCGTTTCTATCGATTCATCAAGAAGCTCGAAGAGAGACGCGTAGTGGGCGTCGGGATCCTCTGCAGCATTACGGGCCCCTAAGTATGCGCCTACTTCATCCAGTACCAGGTGGTCACGCACCCATTCCATGCACTTGCCTGACGTCTCCTGTTCTGATATGTAATTGTACAGGCCGGGGCGAGCACCCATCACCGAGGCTATCATGGACTCGGTGTCGACCAATCGCCTGTCGGTGACGGCCGAAACCCAGCCCGAAGTACCCATGTATATGTGGACGTCTCCTGGTTCCACTGCCCCTGATCCAAGCCCGACGAGTGACAAGTCGCCTCCTCCTCCAAATACCGGCGTGTCTGGAACCAGGCCGAGTTCCTGAGCCGAGGAGGGTAGGAGTCGGCCTGCCACATCTGTAGGAGACACGACGTCTGGAAGATGGCAGCGCTCTACGCCGAAGAGCCGGCACAGGGTGTCGCTCCAGGAGCCCAACCCGCGTTCATCGAGTCGCTCCGGGCGTGTGTCATAGAGGAAGGTTGTGTTTGCGGAATCTGGTGTCATTGCAAAGTTGCCTGTTGCCCTGGCTACGAGATATTCCTTGGCATCCAGCCAGCGGTATACACGGGAGAATGCCTCTGGTTCATGCTCCCGTACCCATTGGTACTTCCATACGGGGTCCTTGGTGCTGGCCGAGACACCTCCCGCTATGGCCAGGGAGGGTAGTAGCCTGCGCAGGTTGAGGCCGGCGACCCTTGGCCCTGTCTCCATGCTGCGTCGTTTTTGTTCTGATGCGCGTTGATCCATGTAGCTCATGGCCGGCCTGACTGGCGTGCCGGCATTATCTACGAGCACCAGCCCCTGCATTTGGCAACAGAAGGCTATGGCTTTTATATCGCTAGGGAGCAAGCCCGATGCAGTGAGTACGGCTCTTGTTCCGGCACAGATGGCGAGCCACCAGTCATCAGGATCCTGTTCAACGCCACCGTTAGGCAGGAAGCGTACGCCGTATTCATGGGTCGCGTTGGCGATGAGTGTAGCGCCACCCTCATCGATGCCATACAGGCAGGTCTTGGCACCTGTCGTGCCTATGTCATAGGCAACGACTACCGTGCCTGTGTTTCTCATTGCCCGCCCTCTAATCTCTTCTTAATGTCTTGAGACCTACGATTTCTAAGCTTGGAGTATTTTCGGAGGTATACCTCATGCATGATGGCGGCTTCGAATCGTGGTATGCTCTTGGCTCCGCCAAGGAATTCGGCCTCTATGAATGCTCTGCATCCCTTCTCTACAATCTGCGCACACAGTAATGCTTCGTCAGGGGATCTGCCCATGGCGACGGCACCGTGATTGGCCATCAGGGCGGCCGTGCGGCCTGACATGGCGCGAATGACCGCCCTTCCCATCTTCTTGCTTCCTGGTATCGAGTACTCGGCGACACGAAGCGTTGGCCCGACTATCTGGGCAAGGTCATCGAGGATTGGCGGCACCTCCCGCCCGGCCGCCGCGACCGTGGAGGCGCTCATCGAGTGGGTGTGGACTATGGCCCTGGCCTCAGGTCGTTTCCTGTAGATCTCAATGTGCAAGGCCTTTTCAGAAGATGGCTTGCCACCGCGTGCTTCACCTGTTTTTAAGTCGACTATGACGATGTCTTCTGCCCGCATCTCCTGGTAATCCATGCCGCTTGGTGTAATGGCCATCGCTTCATCAGAGAATCGGATGGAGGCGTTGCCCCAGGTTCCAGCAGTTAGCCCCGTCTCTATGAGCTTTAGGCCCAAGGCTCTTACGGCTTCCTTGGCATCGTGTTCATTCATCCTGGGTTTCCTTTTTGCCTAAAGGAGCCTTCTGGCCTTCCACATTTGCAAAGACTCTATCGAAACGCGCTATGGCGTCGTCTATAACAGCATCTGTGTCGGCCGAGCTTGTGTACATGCGACTACCGGCCAGGGTGACGAGGCCTTCGGCGGCGTATGCTGCTCCGTAGCCTTCCATCATGCCCTTGCGCAACTTTATTTCCTTGAGCACCTTGCCAATCCGCAGTAGGTCCATCTTTATGAACATGGCGCCAACCGTCTCGAGGTGGCAGATTGAACCCTGGTTGTATGCAACGAAGGGAAGCCCGCGTTTCTGTATTGCCGCCTTGAGCCCTGAACACAGACGATCACCCGCCCTGCCGGCTACGGCGCAGGCGTCCCTCTTTGCTATTTCCTTGAGTGTAAAGTATCCGGCCGCGGCGGATAATGGATTGGCCGCCAGGGTGCCGCCCACATAGGCGCGCTTCTTGCCCGATTGGAGGCCTGCGGCCATGCGCAGAATCAGGTCCTTGCGTCCTCCGAGCCCACCCGCCGAAGGGTAACCGCCTGCGACAATCTTTCCAAAGGTTGTCAGGTCAGGGCTTACCCCGAAGTAGCCCTGAGCGCCTTCAAGCCCTATTCTAAAGGCAGTAACTACCTCATCGAAAATAAGGAGGGCTCCGTACTTGTCGCAAAGCGAGCGAACGCCCTTGTTGTAGTCAAAGTCTACCGGCCGCGTGCCACTTTCTGGCCCCATAGGCTCTATGAGGACGCAGGCCGTACCGCCGCGAAGTCTGTTTCGGGCCAGCACGCGCTCAAGCGACCCTAGGTCGTTTGGTGCCGCCTCGTCTGTCAGGCTGCTGGCGCGGGCAGGAATGCCGTGTGCCTCGAAACGCCCTGTCTTTGGAATCTTGAGACTGTAAACGAGCTGGTCGCTCCATCCATGGTAGGCACCACCTACCTTGACGACACGCTTCTTGCCGGTAGCCAGTCTGGCTACGCGTATGGCAGCCATCACGGCTTCGGTACCCGAACCAAGCATGCGGAACATCTCCACTGCCGGCATGTGTGAGCATATCTCCTTGGCTAAAAGCAGCTCAAACTCGTGGAATAGCCCTGTAGACGGCCCAACTCTATTGAGGACATCTATGACCTGGCTCCTGACGGCCTCATCGTTGCCGCCAAGGATGGTTGGCCCACCAGCCTGTAGGAAGTCAATGAAGCGGTGACCATCTATATCGTAGAGGTAGGGCCCTTCAGCCCTATCTATGACGAGGGGGAAGGGGTAGTTAAAGGCCAGGTTATGCTGGACGCCGCCTGGTATGTAGCGTTTGGCCTCATCTACCATGGTCTTGGACGTGGAACAACCATCGTAGAAGGCTAAATAGTTAGCCATCGATTCTTTTTTAATGGGGAGTGGTTCAAGACTCATCAGGGTTTTTAATTGCCTGTAGATTTCGCCAACATCGTGGTATTCACGTATCGCATACGCCATGATAGCCTCCTTGCCGGTGGTGGGTTAAAAGTGAGCAACCGCTCACCAGCAGTGTACGCCTAAATTCAGCGTTGTCAACTGAGTGTTTTATATGGATTGCAGGCCTTATTTGTGGCGGGTTCTGGTTTTAATGAACGGGGGTAGACCCATGATTAAGGTTAGGAATGCTTGAAAACGTAAACGAGGGCTGTTGTGTTTCGCATTCCGTGCTATTTAGCGCGACTCAAAGCTAGTGACACTATTGAAACGCATGTCGTAAAGGTATATGATGCACCAGCTCCGGGGGCGACCCAAGCGTCGATATTCTCGGTAATCTTCATGACCATCGGTCTCCGGTGAGGTTCTTCTTATGATATCCTTAGGAATCAATATTGGCTCTTCAAGTCTCAAGCTCGTGCTCGCCGACGGCGAGAAGGTACTCTGGTCCGCCCTGACACCCCATGAAGGTGACTTTCACGCGGCGGTTCGCAAGCTCATGAGTGAGCGAGACATCCCCGTAGGCACCAAGGTCCTGGTAACAGGCAACGAAGGCCGCTACCTCTTTAATGCGGCTGGTACCCTTGAGCCCCTCTGTGTAGAGGCGGCTCTCAAGGCTTCTGGCCTCAAGGCCGACGCCGTGGCAAGCATGGGCGGTGAGGATCTCGTCGTATACTCCCTCGATGAGTCAGGAAAGATTGTAAATAACTTTTCTGGCAATAAATGCGCTTCTGGTACCGGAGAGTTCCTCAAGCAACAGCTTGCACGCATGGACATGAACCTGGCAGACATCGCCACGGTTCCCGACGATGCTCGTGTCTTGTCGCTGTCCACACGCTGCTCCGTCTTCATGAAGAGCGACTGTACCCATCGCCTCAACAAGCGGGAGGCCACCAAGGATGACATCGTCCTGTCGCTGTCAAACGTGATGGCCGGCAAGGTTGTAGACTTCCTCAAGAGAGCCAAGGTAAACCAGGGCCGTGTCATTCTGACGGGTGGCGTCACGCTCAATCGCCACATCATCAGGTTCATACGCGAGCGTGCCCCTAACATAGAATTCATCGTGCCTGATACGGCGTCTGTCTTCGAGGCATACGGAGCCGCTGTTCTGGCGGTAGAGGCGGGCTCTCCATTGCCTCCAGCGGAGACCCTGCTCAAGCCTAATGTGGTTCGTTTCGACACCCTTCCTGACCTCAAGAAATGGCGCGACAAGGTCCGCATGTTCGAGGCCACAGAGGGCAAGGTCGTAGCCGGCAAGCGCTATATTCTGGGTGTCGATGGCGGTTCTACCACCACCAAGGTATGCCTCGTAGACAGCGAAACAGACGAGGTCGTGGCAAGCCATTACGGTAGGACCCACGGGGATCCTGTCAAGGCGCTCAAGGAATGCCTGGCCGTCGTCCGCAGCAAGATAGACGCAGACACAAACGGCGGCACGGTGGAAATAGAGCTGAGCGCTACCACCGGCTCATCCCGCGAAATTCTAGGTGTCTTCCTGGAGACTCCCGGTGTCTATAACGAGATAATAGCCCATGCCGTAGGTACGGCCTTCTTCGATCCAGGCGTCGAGACTATCTTCGAGATAGGTGGCCAGGATGCCAAGTATGTGCTCCTCAAGAACGGCGTACCCATAGACTACGCGATGAATGAGGCTTGCTCAGCTGGTACCGGCAGCTTCCTTGAGGAATCATCTTCCGGAGACCTGTCTATACACAGCGCCAAGGATATTGGCCCCATTGCGCTGCGAGCAAACGCTCCGCTTAAATTCGGCGAACACTGCTCCGCATTCATAAACTCAGACATACGCAAGGCTGTCCAGCAGGGTGCTACCCGCGAGAACATAACGGCCGGCATCGTTGTATCCATAGTCGCCAACTACCTCAACCGCGTCGTCGGCAACCGCACCATAGGCGGCAAGATATTCCTCCAAGGCGGTGTTGCCAAGAATGAAGCCGTGCCCTTGGCCTTTGCGATGATGCTGGACAAGGAGATCCTTGTTCCCCCATCTCCAGAATTGATGGGCTGTTTTGGCGTGGCTCTTTTGGCCAAGCGCAAGCGCGCCGAGAATCTCCTCGATACGAAGACCATAAACCTGGACGCACTCATCTCACAGGAGATTGAATACGAGAGGGTCTTTACCTGTAAGGCCTGCGACAACCTCTGCCCTATACAGGTGCTCAAGGTCAACGATCACTCATACATGTTTGGCGGCCGCTGTAACAAATACACCAATACCCGCAAGACTGTTAAGGACATTCCTGTATTCGATTACGTACAGCAGCGACAGGATCTGATGTTTGAGACATGTGCCGCTCCTGTAGACGCCTTCGTCGCCAAGAGGACGTTCACCGTTGGTATTCCTCGTGCCTTCTCAACGCACAGCCTGTATCCGCTATATTCATGGTTCTTCCATGAGTTAGGCATCAAGACGGTGCTGTCTACCGAGGTTGCCCAGGAAGGTGTCGTCAGGGTGGAGAGCGCTTACTGTTTCCCTGCAGAGATAGCCCATGGCGCGGTGCAAGACTGCCTGGACAAGGGCGTAGACTACGTGCTCTTGCCGCACTTCCGCGACATGCAGAGCTATGAGGAAGACGTCCACGCCAACACCTGCCCCATCACGCAAGGCCTACCGTACTACATCGTTAAGGCCTTTCCTGAGATTGACCAGAAGCGGTTCCTGCCCCTCGTCGTCAGCTTCAAATTTGGCGACAAGAAGGCTCTTGAGCTTTTTGCCCGCATGACTGAGCTTCTAGGTATCGGCGAGGCCGAGACAAAGGTGGCCTTCGAGAAGGCTGTAATCAAGCAGCGTGAGTACTTCGTAGCCGCCATGGCTCTAGGTAGACAGGCCCTCGAAGACGCCAAGACAGCGGACAGACCGGTCATAGCTGTCCTCGGTAGGCCGTATAACGCCTTCACGCCCGAGGCTAACATGGGCATCCCGCGCAAGTTCACCACGCGTGGCTACTCGGTAATTCCATTCGATATTCTCCCTATAGACGACGAGAAGCAGAATTTCCCCAATATGTACTGGTACTATGGCCAGCAGGACATGCGTGCCGCCCAGCTACTCAAGAATCATCCAAACATCTACGTTACCTGGATAACAAACTTCTCCTGTGCTCCAGACTCCTTCATGCTCCACTACCTCAAGTGGATCATGGGCCAGAAACCATTCCTCGTTCTGGAGCTTGACTCGCACTCGGCCGACGCCGGCATCGATACACGAGTAGAGGCTTTCCTGGATATTCTGGACGGATACCGTGCAAAGAAGACAGAGATAGAGGCAGAGCGCTACGACAACGGCTGGAAGTTCAAGTACGGTGGTGGCGAAGATCTTCGCGTAGTCAACGAGAAGACCGGTGAGAAGGTCTTTGTTCGTGACAACAAACGCACCAAGCTGTTGCTGTCAAACATGGGTAATGTCTCGACTGAGTTCATGGCCGCGACCCTTCGCGGCATCGGCCTCAACGCAGAGGCCATGCCAGTGGCGACCAACAAGACAATCCAATTGGCCAGAGCCCACGCCTCCGGCAAGGAATGTGTGCCCAGCCACTTGCTTCTCGGTAGTGTCCTCCAATTCATTGCCTCTGAGAAGTACCGCAAGGACGAGCTGTACTTGATTTTTGTACCCATCACTACAGGCCCATGCCGAACCGGCCAGTACTTCGTCTTCTATGAAAACCTGTTTAGGGACATGCGATTAGAGAACGTTGTTGTCTTTACCCTGTCTGCCGACAACTCATATACTGAGCTTGGTCCTAGTTTTGCCAAGGAGATGTGGAAGGGCCTGGTAGTCACAGACTACATGAAGGACGTTCAGACATCCCTCAAAGCGACAGCAGCCGATCCTCTCAAGGCCATCCACGACTTTGAAACCTCATGGAAAATCATGATGAAAGTCGTTGAGAAGCATCCAGATCGGCTCTGGTCAGAGCTCAAGCGTGTAGCCCAAGACGTCAAGAAGATACCGCTCAAGCGAAAGCTGGAGGATTGTCCCAAGGTACTCGTCGTAGGTGAGATATACGTACGGCGTGACGACTTCGCCGTAGGCGAGCTTACAGACCTGATGAGCGAGCGTGGCATAGTGGTCAAGGTTTCAGGAATAGGTGAATGGATACATTACCTGGACTTCGTCCGTGAGTACGCACTTAAGAAGCTTATCAGACTACAGCCAGCTGGCAAGCGCCTCTTCTCCCGGCCATCACGTGACCTGCTCAAACTCCATGTTGAAGAAATGTGGAAGCATTCGGTGGAGAAGAAGGTTCTACGGATCCTGGAGCCCACAGGCCTCATCCCCAAGACGCCCCATGACATGCGGAAGATAATGGCCAATACCCAGGAACACTTCGTCAATCTTGAACTAAACTCGGAGATAGCCGTATCAACGGGCGTGGCAGCAACGGCCATGCAGAACGGCTATTCAGGCATAGTCAACATCTCCCCGTTTGCCTGTCTCATAGGCCGTGTCATAGAGGGGCTCTTTGCTCCCTGGGCACGCGACCGCAATTACCCGACCATATCAGTAGAAGTTGACGGCAACCAGTTGCCACCCAACATCGTCAACAAGCTCAATATATTCATGGTCAACGTGCTTCGCTTCAAGGGCGACAGGGAGCTTTCCAGCCTCATAGAGCCGGTAGGCGGTACCATGGCATCCCAGCTCAGCCTGGAGCGTGGTGCCAGCACAGGGAGCATCGGTGGCTCTAGTTCCGGCTGCGCCGCCTGTGGAGAGGGTTGTGCCTCCTGTGGTGACACAGACGATGACGACTGCGTAGGATTCTGCGGCAAGTAAGCAAGGGTATTCTACAACTGTTGCTCAAAAGGACGGAGCCGTAAGGTTCCGTCCTTTTTTATTGATGGATACGTGACGAGACTGTCGGCGCGCTATATCATTGTATCTATTCGTGAGCGGTCTTGCTGGAGGAAAGTATGGGAATGAAGCATGTAGTCACCATGATCGTCGGCCTGTTGGTAGTAGGGCTCTCTCTTTCTGCTCAGCAGACTGCAGAAGCGTCAATGCTCAGGGTAGATTCTAGAGTCGCCGAGGTGACGGTGTATGGAGACAGGGCTCTCGTCACGAGGCGTACAGAAGTCGATCTGCCTGCTGGCGAGACGAGCCTAGTCTTTACAGACCTGCCCGCCGCTACCGATTCAGCGAGCCTGCAGGTGAGCGGTAAGGGCGCCTTTACGCTTCGCGATGTCAGACTCGTAACGCGGCAGAAGAGTCGTGATGTCTCCGTTCGCCTCAAGGCACTCGAGGATGAACGGCGAGGCTACGATGATGCACTGTCTATTGAAAATGACAGGATAAAGGAAGCAGAAGCCGAGCGTCAGTTCCTGGCCGATATGGTAAAGCGCCTCACATCGAGTGCAGGTAGCTCTGAAACCTTGCCTCTCGATACCGCGGCCTGGGCCAAGATGCTCGACTTTCATAGAGGCAGAAACGAGGCGGTCAATGCTACACTCCGTGCGGCCAACAGGAATGTACAGGCATTGAGACTAGACATAGACAGACTCAATAGGGAGATACGGGCTCTAGGGCCGGAGTCGCGCTTGTCGGTCCTCGAGGCCGAGGTCGTTCTGGAAGCCAGCGCGGCGATAAAGGCGCAGATAGATGTCTCGTACATAGTCGCCGGGCCATCATGGAAGCCCGATTACATTCTACGGGCCAACTCAGAGGCGGCCACCATCTCTGTTCACTATAGAGCCATGGTCAGGCAGAATACTGGTGAGAACTGGAAGGATGCCAGTGTCAGGCTGTCTACGGCCAGACCGCAGCTCGGTGGTACAATGCCCACGCTGAGGCCTTGGCGTATCGATGTATACAAGCCCGAACCCGTATACAAGAGCTCTGCAAAGACAAGCCGTGAGGGCATGGCGGCTCCGTCTCCCGCTATCATGGCGTCAGGAGCCATGGCCGATGAGCTAGTCTCGGCACCGGAAATGGAGTATTCAGAGTCAATCGCCGAGACCGGAGCCACGGCCGTGGTATTCTCCATCCCTGGAGCGACCAGCATTGACTCTGACAACCGTGACCGTACGGTAAGCATAGCACTTCTTGATATACCGGTGGTCTATTCCTATGCGGCCCTGCCTAAGCTGTCGCCGTATGCCTATTTCAAGGCCAAGGCTACCAACTCATCCAACTATCCTCTTCTGCCCGGTATTACGCATGTCTATGTCGATGGGGGGTATATGGCGGATGCGTCCCTGGGTTCGGTTCCGTCTGGTGGGGAATTCGATGCAGATCTAGGGATAGACGAATCTATTACGGTTGAAAGAAAGCTAAAAAGAAAGTTCGACGAGACGAGCGGATTCATGAGCAAGAAGACTAAGACGACGTGGGAGTATGTCATATCAGTCAAGAACGTAAAACGTCAGGGTATTACCCTGTCAGTCTATGATCAACTGCCAATCTCCGGTAATGAGCAGATAGTCGTGAGGCCAAAGGAGCCTGAATACACCAAGGACAGTCCGGGCCTCAAGAAGACTGATGGCGAGACCCTGGTATGGACATTTCCTTTGACGCCAGGACAAGAAGTATCCTTGCCCTTATCGTTCAGTGTGGAGTATCCGGTGGGCACGCCAGTCACGGGTCTGGAATAGATCGGCTTAGGCTACGCTCGCCCCTTATTATGGCGAGAGGCGCTGAATGCCCTGAGCTCTGCTATGAGCGCCTCGAGTTCCACCTTTAAAATGTCGGCTTGGCTCTGTATCTCCTCTGGACTGGATGATAGTATGGCCTCGGTAAGGGCTTCGACGCGTCTTCCACCAATGACGCCGGCGCCACCCTTGAGTTTATGTACTATGCCCTTGAACGAAACAACGTCTCCTCGAGCCAAGGCCGCCATGGCTTCCTCGTAGACCACGTTGTTTCCTATGAACAAGGCTAAAATCTCGTCTCCCAGCTCATCCCCAGCGGGGTACTGGGAGGCGAAGGCTTCAGAATCGAAAACCATGAGCTCGTGAGACTTGGCTGCAGCCCTGGGTTCTGGCTTTAGTCTGTTCTCCTTGCTGTCGTCTGCCAGGAGGGCAGAGAGTATGCGTCGTAGGCTCTGAGAACTCACGGGTTTTGAAATATATTCATCCATGCCAGCGGCCAGGCATCTGTCCCTATCCTCCGCTTGCGTGTGGGCAGTCATGGCTACTATGGGAACCTTCGGGTCGATGGCCCTGGCCGAGCGGTTTCTGATACGCCTTGTAGTCTCTAATCCGTCCATGCCCGGCATCGAGCAGTCCATGAACACGATATCGCAGCGCTGCTTGGCGAGGAATGCTATGGCCTCGTGGCCTGATGATGCTCCCTGGACCAGGATTCCAAGCTCTTGTAATAGATGCGTGGCTACTCGCAGGTTTATTTCATCGTCGTCGACGACCAAGGCATTGAGTCCATCTCCACGGTAGCCTGTAGCTGGATCGCCAGGAACAGTATGCCGGGAGACAGGAGCCTGTGTGTACGTTATGGGAAGTTCTAGTTCTACGCAGAAGGTAGAACCGGAACCAAGGGTGCTCTGCACCGATATGGTGCCTCCCATCAGCTCTATGAGGCGTCTTGATATCGACAGCCCCAGGCCCGTGCCTCCGTATAGCCTGGTCGTCGATTGGTCTTCCTGCATGAATGGCTTGAATAGATTGGGCAGACTCTCTTCTTTTATGCCTATGCCGGTATCTTCCACACTGAATTTGAGCCTGATCCTTGAGCCATCCTCAGACCCGTGTGGTTCATGAGCTGTATCGACGATGAGCGTGACACCACCCTGCTCGGTAAATTTGATTCCATTCGATATGAGATTGGAGAGCACCTGTCCTAATCTCAGTGGGTCTCCTAGAAGAGCTGGGGGGACAGTCTCGGCTATGGAGAGCTCGAGGTACAGGTTCTTCTTGCTAGCTTGGAATGAGAAGGTGGCTCTTAGGCTCTCTATGAGCTCCCGGGGGCTGAACGGGATAGCCTCTATCTCCACTCGGTTGGCATCGAGCTTTGAGAAGTCTAGTACGGTATTGAGTATGCCAAGGAGCATGTCACCGCTCCTGCGTATTGTCTCTACGTACTCGTCCTGTAGTTCATCGAGCCTCGTTCTGGATAAAAGCTCGGCCATGCCTATGATGCCGTTCATGGGGGTGCGTATCTCATGGCTGACGGTGGCTATGAATTCGCTCTTGGCCAGATTGGCCACCTTGGCCTCGACGGCGAGCTCCTCGGCCGTGGCGGTGGCCGCCTGCAGGTCGCTCTGGGTCGATGTGAGCTGATGCACCTTTGTGGCCAAGGCGCGGCGAGAACGTATCATGGCAATCCCGTAACCGGCCATCGCTATGGCCAACAGGTAGAGCGCTATGGCAAAAGGGCTCAGGAAGGGAGACGCGGCTACAACAATGGGGAGGCTGGCTCCAACCTGGTTCCATATACCGTCGTTGTTTGCGGCCTGTACCCGGAACGTGTATCGACCGCCGGGTAGGTTGGTGTACGTGGCAAAGTTGCGTGTAGACGAGGGTATCCAGTTCTTGTCGAAGCCCTCTAGTTTGTACATAAATTCGTTGGCGCCAGGATCACGAAAATCTAATGCCGCAAAACGGAATTCTACCGAGTTTTCGTAGTAGGCGAGTCTCAGGGGCTCGTTTTCTGGCAATGATGCGAGCGGCCGTATAAGCTTGGCCATGTTGGCCGCCCATAGCCCGGTTATGTATACAGGTGGTGCATGTTTATTGATCTCGTACATGGCTGGATCAAATTTTGCGAGTATTCCTACCGAGCCAAAGTATAGTACCCCATCAGGGCCTTCGCATGAGCCCGCGTTGTACGAGGCATTTTCAAGTTCCTTGTATAGTGTGACAGGCTTGATGGAGCCAGTTTCTCTGTCGTACAGGGCTATGCCTGTCTGTGTCACAAACCACAAGTCGCCGTATATGTCTTCTAACACGTCATAGCATATATTGTTGGGTAGCCCATCCGCCTTCAAGAAATGTATAAAACTGTCACTCGCAGGATCGTAACGGTTCACGCCACCACCCCTCGTGCTTATCCACAGGGCGCCACTTGAATCAATCTTTATGCGCTGTATTGCATTGTTCGATAGACCCGTTGGGTCTTCTGCATTGTAGCGGTATCGTATGAATTTACCGTTTTCAAGGCGATTGAGCCCATTGTTTGTGCCTATCCACAGCCTGCCCCTATCATCATAGGATAAGCATGTGACCAGATTGTCTGAGAGTGAATACGGATCAGCCGGGTCGAAGGCGTAATTGATAATAGTACCCGTGGCGGTGTTCCAGTAGTCCAGCCCCGCAGTATAGGTGCCAACCCAGTAGTTGCCCGATGGATCCTGGAGTAAGCCATAGATGATAGAATCAGAAAATTTGCCTAATCGCTCTTTCTCTGATCTAATAGTCGTAAAGCTGTCGTTCTCCCTGTCGTAGAGCGATAGTCCACTGTTCGTGCAAACCCACAGGCGTTTCTCCCTGTCCTCGTAGAAGCTGGTACAGATGTCGTCGGCTATGCTGCTAGGGTCTGCTTCGGCATTCCTGTAGTGTTTCCATGCATTCGTTTCTGGTATGAGGCGGTGGATGCCATTACTATAGATCGATGTCCAAAGCCAGCCTTCTGAGTCTACGATGGTTGCGATGACCTTGCCGTTGGGCAGGGCGCTAGGGTCGTTTGTGTCGGCTACGAAGGCGCTAAAGCTAATCCGCGTCCTATCCATCCTGGCAACACCGCCACCGTTTGTGCCTATCCATAGTTCGCCCGACGCGTCTTCCAGTATGGAGTAGACGACGTCGTTAGGAAGGACGCCAAGGGCCTTCGAGGCATTGTATGAATCTATGCTGCCGCTCTCCACATCGAGAATATGAAAGCCTCCGCCCCAGGTCCCGGCTCTCACTATACCTTCTGCGCTGGTGTCTATGACATAGATGCGATTGTCAGGTAGCGGGAATACGGTCGTCACCCCGGTGTCAGGCTTGAACCTGACAAGACCCGCTCCCCATGCCGACAGCCATAGATTACCCTTCTCATCCTCTGCTATGTCCTGCAACGATAGGTTCTGTGGTATGCCTGGCCTATCGCCTGCCGCCAAGGGGCGCCTGTCAAAGCGGTCTCGTTCATAGTCATAGGAACTGAGTACACCCCCTGTCGTGCCTACCCACAACCTGCCTTTTGTGTCGTGAAAAAGGGATCGAACCGTGTTGTGGGGTAAGGAATGTTCGTCTATGGGGTCGTTGAAGTATCTGGTGAAGGTGCCCGTCTCCTCGTCGAGTTTGCTAAGGCCGTTGAGTGTGCCTACCCATAGAGCGCCTCGGGCGTCGCGGGAGATTGCTATGACCAGGTCGTTTGAAAGGGATGATGGGTCTTCGTCTGAGTAACGGTAGTGGGTGAAAGAATCGCTGGTCGCATCAAAGCGATTGAGTCCGGCATAGGTGCCGACCCAGAGTGTGTCATCGTCATCCAGGTAGATTGTCTGAACGAGGTCGCCTGAGAGGCTTGAGTCATTGAAGGGTTCGTTTATATAGGTTTTGAACTCGGAGCCATCGTAACGGCAAAGGCCACCCTGGGTACCCAGCCATATGAATCCTTGTTTGTCTTGCAGTATGCCAGACACCGATGTATTGGGCAGACCATCCTTGATGGAAAATACGGTAAACGCGGCCTTGTCATTTCTACTGTTTGGCGTTTCCTGGGCCAAGACAGTCTGGGCCAAAAGGAAGGATAGAATGAAGCAGGTCGTCATGTTACGTAAAATCATCAGCGCCTCCGTAGCGGGTCATATCCAGCCGTCGTTACCATCCTGCCAATCGATTATTTCTTCAGGTGTGAAGAACAGGTCTATCTCGCGAGCCGCGCTGGCCAAGGAATCTGATGCATGGATTATATTAAGGCCTGTGTGCATGGCGTAGTCTCCCCGAATCGTTCCGGGGGCGGCGTCTTCCGCCTTCGTTGAGCCGCACATGGCCCGGAGCATCGAAATAGCAGAGTCTTCTCTCAGTACCATGGCCAAGACAGGCCCGCTTGTTATGTAGGTGACTAATTCAGGGAAGAAATGCTTGCCTGCGTGTTCGGCATAGTGGGTTTCTGCCAGCTGTCTGGAAACCCTGATGAGCTTAGCCGCCAGGATGTCGAAACCCTTCCTCTCAATGCGTGAAATAATCTCACCCATGATGCGTCTGGAGAGCACTCCTGGCTTGAGTATAGCCAATGTGAGTTCAATAGCCATTGCTACCACCTATTCTAACCATGATACGCTACTGCAATCAGCGGCGCTAGTTAAAAACCCTTGTGCGCGGCTGTAAGCCGCGCTGCCTAATCATTGGGTAGAGGTAGATTGCCCTCACTCGGTCAGTCCGGTTTCTTCTCTGGGTATCTGATAGACAAGTGCAGTTCATCGAGCTGCTTCTGGTCGACCTCGTTCGGGCAATCATCCATGGGGGAGACGGCAAAGGAATTCTTGGGGAAGGCTATTACTTCCTTTATGCTTGTCTCTCCGGCCATGAGCATGACGAGGCGGTCGAGCCCTGGGGCTATGCCGCCGTGTGGTGGAGCGCCATACTTGAAGGCCTCAGTCAAGAAGCCAAATTTTTTCTCGCCCTCGACCTCGTCAAAGCCAACTATCTTGAAGATACGCTTCTGAAGCACAGGGTCGTGTATTCGTATCGAACCCGAGGCAAGTTCGAAGCCATTGAGTACGAGGTCGTAGAGGTCTCCCTTTACTGAGCCTGGGTCGCTTTCAAGCGTGGCGTGGTACTGCTCCTGGGGCCAGGTAAACATGTGGTGAGCGGTGTCCCACTTTGCCTCTTCTTCGTTGTATTCGAACATGGGGAAGTCTATTATCCAGGCGAATTCAAACCGTGAGGGGTCACAGAAGCCCAGATCCTTGCCTAGCTTTGAGCGAACCGCCCCCAGTGATACATTGGCAACCCTGCGTTTAGAATCGGCTACGAGCAGGATGAGGTCTCCTGCCTTGGCTCCAAGGCCGGTGATTATCTTTGAGGCGTTTTCGCCGAAGAACTTTGAGGCGCCTCCCTCCAGGCTAAGACTATCGCCGGCGGCTACAACCTTCATCCAGGCCATGCCCTTGGCCTTGTATACCTTGGCCGCTGTTTCCAGTTCATCGAGTTGCTTGCGCGAATAGTCGGCCTTGCCAGGAACGACGAGGGCCTTGACGCCACCGCCCTTGACGGTGATGCCCTTGGTGGCGCTGGCAGCCTGTTCGGCGGCACCGGTGGCCAGCGCATCTTTAAATGCCTGGAAGGTAGATTCGGCCACATAAGGCTCGAAGTCCTGCATCTCCATGCCAAAACGCAGATCAGGCTTGTCGGTGCCGTACAATTCGAGCGCATCGTCATAGGACAGGCGACGGAAGGTGGCAGGCAGTGTGACGCCCAGTGTCTTTGTAAAGACATGAGAGAAAAGACCTTCTATCATCGTAAGGACGTCTTCACGGGAGACGAAAGACATCTCTATATCGATCTGGGTAAATTCTGGCTGTCTGTCACCGCGAGCATCCTCGTCGCGGTAACAACGGGCTATCTGGAAGTACTTGTCGAAGCCTGAGACCATCAGTATCTGCTTGTATAGCTGGGGACTCTGGGGTAGGGCATAGAACTTTCCAGGGTACAGGCGGCTGGGAACAAGATAGTCTCGGGCGCCTTCCGGCGTGCTCTTTATAAACGTCGGGGTCTCTATCTCGTAGAAACCCTGTCCAATCAGATGTTCACGAACCGCGAATGCGACGTCGTTGCGTAGCTTGATACGCCGCTGCATGCCGCCCGAGCGTAGGTCAAGATAGCGGTACTTGAGTCTCAGTTCTTCCTTGGCATCGGTCTTGTCTTCTATCTGGAAGGGGAGTATGTCGCAGGTGGAGAGGATATCGATCCTGGTCGCCACTAGCTCTATCTGACCGGTTGCCATATCGGGGTTTATCATGGTGTCGGGCCGCGCTCGTACCCTGCCTTCTATGGCCAGGCAGTACTCGCTTCGCAGCCCGTTTGCTATTGCCTTAAGTGCGTCTGGAGCATCGGAGTCTACGACCACCTGGGTAGTACCATAGCGGTCCCGTAGATTAATGAACGAAATACCGCCGTGATCGCGTTTTCTGTTGACCCAACCGTTCAGGATAACAGTCTTGCCAGAATCAGCCTTGTTCAGGGCTCCACAGGTAACGGTGCGCTTCATGTTTTCCATAGTGTTCCGACTATACTGTGCCTGTTAAAAAGCGTCCATACAGGGATACAAAAAAACGCGGCGGTTTTATCCGCCGCGTCGAGTGCCAGCAACCGGTACTATCGCTGTTATGATTACTGGGCCGGGCTCATCGTCTCCACACGCCAGAACCAGTCGCCATCGTCGATGTCAACGTGGACGATGTAGCAGTTGCCTCCATCGATGCCTTCAAGGCTTGTAATGACCGCCGTGCGCCCGACGTATTCCAGCATCTCGTCGGCCCAGTTGTTATCTTCGTCGATGTAGCGATGGGCTCCTATGATGACGGAGTCACCAAGCTGGTACCCGTAGCTTCCTGCTTCGCCGCCACCCTTGAGCGCTACGTTACGGACGCGCCACGCGTAGCCGTTAGAGTCTACCTTGACTACAAGGAAGCCCTGGGTGTCGGCACCGGGCAGCGATGTAACAACGGCTTCCTGACCGACATACTCATCCATCTCGTCTGCCCAGTTGGCACCGCCGTTGACATCGTCGTGGCGACCCAGCACCACGGTACTGCCCACCTTGATGAGGCCGTATGACTCCAGGCCCTCCACGAAGTCAGGATCGATGTATCGCTCCCCGTCTTCGTCGTCGTCATACTCATCACCGTCATACGCATACGAGTAATAGTTGGCTTCCTCGGGGGTATACCATGGAAAACCCTCGTCTATCTCTTCGGTGTAGAAGCCATCCTCGGTGGGAAATTGTACCGGTATGCTCAGAGCCAGGCTATCGAGCGAGACTGTTTTCTGCTCTCCTGCCAGCTCGATCACGGGCCATTGCACATAGTAGACGAATGGTTTGAGGGCCGATGGAAAATTCTTTGGCAGGTGCTCGTCGCTCGGTGTGGCGGCAAGGTTGCGCTCCCATACTATGGCGAGTGGCAAGCCCCCATCATGGTACGAGACGTAGTATCCTATGTCTCCCTTGGCTATCTTTTCGAAGCTGCGTGCGGCTAGTACCTTTTCTCCGGGGCGGGCCGCCATGATGATGTAGGCGGCATATTGGTCCTCGCTCTGGAAGGCTGAGCGCTTGAACGCTGTGGATGAGAAGCTTAGCCTTGAACCAGGAATCCAGCCCGTAGCCTCTTCAGATGTCTTGACCTGGTACCAGAGGGTGGGCATTCCGTCCAGCGTTATTCTTTTGTCCTGGGATGATAGCAAGAGTAGCGGTTCTCCGGCACTGAGCCTGGCATCTATTCTTGAATCGCTTATGACGGCGGAAGAGTATAGGGGGCTGTCTACGCTCAGAACGGCAACGGCGGGCTTGGTTTGAGCCCACGCTCCTGCTGCGCACAGCGTGACAGCAAAGGCTAATGCCGAAAATTTATGGTGTCGCATGATATTCCTTCCTGATGGTAAGACGCGTAAAGGCTAGGCTCGCGCCAGGTGTCGTATGAGCGGTGCTGTCTTCTCCATGCGCAACGGAAAGTCATCCGCTACGAGGAGCTCTGCCTCGCCGTCCATCTGTACCAGTATACGTTCTCTATAGTTGATTTCAATAATTTCTGCTGAAAAGAGGCTGGCTTCCTTGAATTCGCGTATTTTTCCTGAAGAAATTGGGCCTTTGAGGGCCAATTTCCTCAGCAATGGCATCTGATGCACGGTACAGACATTATCGCCATCCGGGAGGATTGGCTTGTTTGATCCATAGGTTCTGTTGCCGCTGACTCCCATGGCTATGAGCAGGTAGGTACCGTCATGAGACGCCTTCACCTGGCCCTTAGCATCCATGCTTGTTATAGACATGGGCATGGGCGGATAGATCCTGTCATACAGCACAGACGCCAGGTCTGTCCATAACCTATAGGAATCGCCTGGAAGCGAAGCCTTGAGCTTGTTTGTCATATTTGTCACAAAGGCATCGAGGCCGACGCTGGCTATGTTGAACGATCGCCATTCTCCGCCAGGAGCTCGCAAGGACGCGGGGCCTCCTGGAGCCGGTATTACACGGAGAACCGGTTGTACGGCAATGGTGCCTCTTCCTATGAGTCTTGAAAGCGAATCGCTGAGTTCCCTGCCGTCCGCCCCATCGTTACCCGTTCCCATAGGCAGACGCAATACCGTGAAGCGATTGCGTAACTCATCGGGCGCTCGCGATAGTTCATCCAGGAACTCAAGGCTGGTGCCGTCACCGCAGGCCAGGATGATGAGCCAGGAAGCCTTGGGTTTCATGGCCGATTCTTCCAGGTATTTGGCGGCCAGGGTGCTTGCATGCCTGGGGCAGTTTGTAAGAATCATCCGCCATGAAAGAACCCCGATTCTGGTGGGCATCCTTGATGCTTCCTCTACGGCTGCTTCTACATCACGAAGCGTCATCACGGCCTTGGATTGTCTTGAAAATCCCCCGGCTCGGGGATTGATGATGAGTACGGCTTCAAGCTCTTCAGGCCCAAAAAGAGGCGTTTTTTCGACCAAAGCGCGCATTCCATCGGTAAAACGATGTAAGTCCATATAAATGTAGTCTACTACGGAAGCATTGACCTGAGAAGGGGCGTGTGTTCGTTTTGTGGTGTACTTGATTCGAGAGGCCCCTTGGCTCATACTTGCGAGGAGTCCAGTATGTTCGCGAGGCGATGTTTCAAGCCATGCTTTGAATGTGCATGCAGCGTTCGTCCCGTGGCAAGAAAGGCTACACAATGGATTTTTCATGGAAGATAATAATAGACGCCGGTATCATATCCACCGCCTTGCTGGTGGCAACATTCCTGAGGACAAAACTAAAATTCCTTCAGAAATTTATGGTTCCAAACGCCTTGACAGCCGGATTTATTCTTTTACCAGTATACAATTACCTTATGCCAGCCCTGGGTTATACCCAGAACCGCCTGGGTGACCTCGTCTACCACCTTTTAAGCATATCATTCATCGCTATGACGTTGCGCTCACGCCCCGCCTCCGCTCGACGCAAGAAAGACAATTCTGTATGGGCTATGTCAACAGTCATCATGTCTCAATACGCCATCCAGGCCTTCCTTGGCCTCATGCTCACCTGGGTATTCTTCTCTACCATTATTCCCGGTCTTAGTCCGGCCTTTGGTCTTACCCTGCCATTGGGCTTCGCCATGGGGCCGGGCCAAGCCTATGCCATAGCCAAGTCCTGGGAACCGCTTGGCTTTGCCGGCGCCGGTTCTGTGGGGCTGACCATGGCAGCTTTAGGCTACCTGTGGGCCTGTGTGGTAGGCGTTATACTCGTCAACCGGGGTGTCCGCAAGGGCTATCTGCCCAGCCTGGAATCCTTGAGCAATAGAACCCTGAGGACGGGTGTCATACCAGCGGACGCAGTTAAGCCCGTTGGTTCCAGAAATACCACCGACATCGAGGCCATAGACCCTATGAGTTTCCATGCGGCTATTGTAGCCTTTACATACATCCTGTCATTCGTGCTTCTGACTGGCCTTGGAGCCCTGCTTGGATTGGCTGGCAAGGTAGGCCGCGATCTTGCCTACAATCTATGGGGCATGAATTTCATATTTTCTTCATTAACAGCCATTGTCGTGCGTATTGTCATTAATAGACTAAAGCTGGGACACTTGTTGGACGACGATGGTCTTTCCAGGATATCTGGCATGGCCATAGACTACATGGTCACAGGCGCACTCGCCGCCATCTCCCTTGTTTTTGTGGGCCAATATTGGCTGCCCTTGCTGACAATCTCTACTTTCGGGGGAGTGTCGGTGGTGTTTACCGTGCCCTGGATGTGTTCCCGTGTCTTTAAAGATCATCGCTACGAGCGAATGGTAATGCTCTTTGGTGTTTCTACAGGCACCCTGTCCACCGGGCTCGCCTTGTTGCGCATAGTCGACCCTGAGTTCAAGACTAAGGTTTCAGGCGACTACATGCTTTCTGCTGGCATGACCTTTGCCCTTGCCATACCGTTTATTCTCGCTATCAACCTGCCGGCCCAGGCGGGGGTCCAAGGATCACTCGGCCCCTTCTGGAACATGGTTCTGATATCGCTGGGCTACATAGTCTATGCGGCAGTAGCCCTTGCCATCGTTGCCAAGAAGCGCCTGTTTCACAAACCATCCGTTGCCTGGCTGGAGGAGTAGGTTGTCTTACAGGTTTATGACGCGGGCTCCTTGAGTAGTCGTATGCCCTCTACCCACTTCCGGGCAGACTGGAATTTTCGGGGAAACCTGAACTGGTAGAGAGCCTTGTGGTGGTAGAATTCGAGTATCTGTTGCTTGAGCACGCCTTCTCCCTCAATCTCTGCTATTGGGAAGACGAGCCGCTCTCCTGAGAGTGTGGCAAGCTCTACGCGGTCACCATAGAGAATCATGGAACCGGTGCGGAGCTTGCGTAATGGGTTGCTTTTATGCCCGCGCAATACCATGACGCCGTCATCAGAGAATATGGGTGCATTGCCGTCGGCGCGAACCGACGCTATATGCCTGCCAAACATATCGGTCTGCCATAAATCCCACGCTCTGATGGTAGTAAAGAGGGGCGTGCTTGACCCGACGGCGCTGAAGTGGTAGCTCCTCGACAGCCTGACGACGTATCCGCATGAGTGGCAGTACAGTCTGTTGATATGGCTGCGCATTGAACCGATGTGCCTGCATACAGGGCACATGAAGAGGGACAGCTCAAGATGTTTGGCCCTACCAGAACCACGGTACTGTATAGGATGGTTGCTTCGCCATTCTTCCTCGTCGTAGGCCATGGCCGCCGATAGGTCCTCGAGTATCTCTTCTGCCGTCTTGGCCTTGGCTTCGGCACCGCTCATTACAAGCTTGTATTCTATCTCCATCAAACCGGGGCGGTGGTTCCAGGCCCATCGCGGCTGACTGGAGAATGATCCCTTGAGCACTGCCACGACAACGGGTACCTTAAGGAGCTTTATAAGCTTGGCCGTAGACGGGATAAGCTCCTGCGTGTGACCGTCCCAACTTGCCTGACCCTCGGCGAATATGCCTACTATGCCTTCCCGTTTGCGTATCACCTCTACTATCCAGCCCACCGTCTCCAAATCTGGTATTGCCTTGGACTTGGGTATTGAGCCCACGAGGCTTAGGAGGAATTTCATGAGGGATGAGCGCATGCTTCCATCGCCTGTTACCCAGTAGACTTGGCCGGGTACGAAGTAGTTAACCATGAACGGATCCAGGATGCCATGGTGTGTGGGTACGAGTATGAATGGTGGCCGCAGCTTCTTGAACAGTTCGGTTCCCTTAGGGCGTACCCTGAAGCGCAGAACGAGTATCCTTCCCAGCGTCCACCTGAGCAACCTATTGAAGCCTCTGGCGGTCCGCGGTCTGTAACTGGTTTTAGTGTTCATAGAAGACCCCTTTATTTGTTTTTTTAATGCCAAGGCCCTATGCCTATTGATAGATGAATACGGCTATCCTATCAAGCATAATCGTGACCACATGCGTTAAAAGTCATGATAAAAGCCATGAAGAACGATTATAAACAAGATATTTTCTATTGACAGCCCGTTAAAGTAGTGTATTATTTTCATTGACTAACTAATAGCGGCCTGTCTGAACACCGAGCTGCGAGACGCTTGAGGCACTGTGCCGTCTGGTTAACGGAAAGCTGTATGCTTCCGAACATTCCCGTATTAAGGAAGGAAGGAAACGATGAAGTCAAAAATTTCTGTTCTCCTCATCGTGCTACTGGCAGTTTCTGCTATGTCCGCGTTCGCCTTGGGCGACAAGGACGCTGGTGGCACAACAGCTGCACCCGCCAGAACCATCAACGTCCTCTTGTGGGATGATCCCTATCCCAAGGCCCTCATGGCTATGCTTCCCGAGTTCACCGCCGCCACCAACATCACGGTCAACATCGAGATGTTGCAGCCCCCGCAGGTGCTCACCAAGACTGCCATATCAGTGACCCCGACGAGCACCGACTATGATGTCGTAGGCATCGACGAGGGTAATGTCCCCGTATTCGCCTCCCTGCTTCTGCCTTTCGATTCCTGGTACAAGGGCACCGTCTACCCCAAGACAGACCCCAAGTCAATAACACCCAAGATGTACAGCATCGGCACCTGGAATGGCGTCCAGCTCGGCGTGCCTATCAACGGCAACCTCTATGTCTGGATGACCCGCAAGGACCTTATAGAAAATCCCACCTACAAGGCTCAGTTCAAGGCCAAGTACGGCTATGAGCTTGGTGTTCCCAAGACATTCAAGGAACTCCTGGAGATGGGCACCTTCTTCTATGAAAACAACATCGCCGCTGGCTTCGGCCCCTTCAACGGTGGACCTGCCGGCGTACTATCAGAAGCGGTATTCATGTGGGAATCCTATGGCACCAGGTTCATAGATTACACAGGTGGAACATACAAGGTCGTCCTGGATCAGGCCAAGGCAGTAGAAGGCATGGAATTCTACAAGAAGCTCATGGCCATATCCCCCAAGGGAGCGGAGACCATGGCCCATGTAGAGCGCCAGGCCGCCTTCGCCGCCGACCCCAAGGGTGTGTTCTCCATGTTCATCTGGCCCGCCCAGATTGCCGCGTATGAAGATCCCACCAAGTCATTGGTAGCCGGCAAGATAGCCTATTCGGCTCCACCCGCCGGTCCTCGTGGACAGGCAGCCGTCACCGGCGCCTGGGCCATAGCCATTCCCAAGGCCTCCAAGAACCAGGAAGCGGCCGCCGAGTTTGTATACTGGTGGTCAAGCAAGACTGTAGCCGACAAGCTCGTCCAGGCCAACACCATTCCTGCACGCACCGAGACCCTGACCAACCCGGCCTATGCCGCCAGCAAGCCCTGGCTGCCAGCCTTGGCCGATTCCATGGCAGTAGCCGCCTCAAGGCCGCGCTTCAAGGAGATTGGCCAGGTTCAGGATGTGGTCAAGAAGTACTGGGTCATGGGAATCACCGGCGCCATGCCGACGAACGAAGCTATCAGTATGATAGTCAAGGAAACCAATGACATTCTCCAGAAGGCAGGCTACTAGCCAAAGCGGGAGAGTCGCCTCTAAGAGGGCGGGGGGCCAAGGGTCCCCCGTTCCTTTTTTAGTGCCTGCGCTCCTGATAGTATTCGCCGTACTCATCTTCCCCATAATATTCTCATTCGTCGTGTCGCTCTTTAACTGGCCCCTGTCCGCGGGTGGCGGCCAAAGGGAATTCGTCGGGGTAGAGAACTACAAAGACCTGGTCATGGACAAGGAATTCTGGAACAGCCTCAAGCTGCAGCTGGGATTCATATTCATCGCAATTCCTCTTGAGTTGCTTCTAGGTTTAGCGGCAGCATTGCTTCTAAATAGAGAGTTCCAGGGAGGACGAGTCGTTCGAGCCCTCATTCTCTTGCCTGTATTCTTCCTGCCGGTTGTTTCCGGTATGACATGGCGCTTCATGCTCCAGCCCCGATACGGCGCACTCAATAATTTTCTGTTAGCGCTTGGAGCCCCTGAGATTACATGGCTGGGGCATCCTACCTTTGCCTATGTCGCCATCATAGTCCAGGATATATGGCGCATGTGGCCTTTCGTCTTCATGCTACTCTATGCCGGCTTGGCAGGCATTCCAAGCGATGTCCTGGAGGCCGCCGAGATTGACGGCGCCACATTCTGGAAACGCCTGTTTCGTGTCATTCTGCCATTAATGTATCCTACGATACTGACAGCATTACTCCTCCGTATCATAGACGCGCTCAGGATATTCAGCGAGGTCTATGTGATGACAGAGGGAGGCCCGGGAATGTCTACCACCCTGTTCAGCCTATACACACACAGACAGGCCTTTGGATACATGAAGGTTGGCATGGCGAGCGCCATGGCAATGTTCCTCCTTACTATTTCAGTCGTCTTTGCCGTTACCCTCGTGCGTAAGAATATGAGCCTTGAAAGGCTCGAGGACCAGGGAGGTAACCGATGACGATGGCCAACAGGCGAAAGACAATAACAGCCGCGGTCATGTTCTTCGCCATAGCCCTGCTGCTCGTGGAGCTCTACCCAATAATCATTACCCTGCTCAATGGATTTAGAAGGGACATAGTCATTCTGTCCGGTCAGCCGTTCAAGTTCAGCCAGTTGACACTGGACAGCTACATGCTTGTTTTCAAGAACAGTCAGATGATGAAGGCAATGGGTAATTCAATAATCGTCGGACTTTTGTCTACGGCCCTCTCGGTTGGGGTAGGTGCGATGGCTGCCTATGGCATATCACGCTTCAAGTTCAGGGGACGAAATGCGCTGGCGTATAGCTTCCTTGTCTTCAGGATGCTTCCGCAGATGTCCCTCGTCGTCGCGCTGTACATGATGTTCAGGGCAGTAGGCCTGCGGGATACCGTTTTTGGCATTACCCTGGCTCACTCAAGCTTCAACGTGCCATACGTCATATGGATGCTCATTCCGTTCTTCACGGCAGTAGACAAGAGCTACGAGGAAGCCGCCATGGTAGACGGCTGTACCCGCTGGATGCTGTTCAAGCTGGTGTTCCTGCCCTTGGTCGCACCAGGACTGGTCGTTGCTGCCGTCTTTGCGTTCATCAATAGCTGGAACGAGTTCCTCTACGCCCTCATCCTGACAGGCGTAAAGGCTAGGACCGCACCCGTGGCCATCTCCAGCCTCATAGGCGGCGACACGCTCACCTGGGGCCAGATGTGCGCCGCGAGCACGGTTATGCTCACGCCGGTATTCGTGTTTACCCTTGCAATGCAAAAATTCCTTATAAGAGGCGTCGCGGCAGGCGGCGTCAAGGGCTAAAGCCATACATTGAAAGACATAAGCCCGCCCGATAGTGCTATCGGGCGGGTATTTTTTCGGAGGACTCGATGCTCAATCTTACAAAAACCGGTTCTGGTTTTGCCATAGCACTCGATGGCGCGACGGTGATGGCCCATTCAAACACCCGCCCCTTCGCCTTTGCAGGCCGTGGCAACGAGCTGGTAGACATGTACCGCGGCAACTTCTCAATAGAAGACAGGATCTATGAACGGGTAGCCTTAAGCGAGTTTTCTATTGACGACGCAGGAGAGGCCCTCCGTATCAGGCTGTTCAGGGATGATCTTTTTGCCATGGAGCTCAGTCTAACGGAAGTCTCGGGCCGGCTCCATGTCGCCCTGTCTACAGACACTCCGGGACTCAACAGGTTCTGGTTCAGGTTAGACGCGGAGCCAGGGGAATCGGTCTTTGGCTGCGGCGAGCAGTTTTCCCACTTCAACCTCCGGGGGCTACGATTCCCCCTGTGGACGAGCGAGCAGGGCGTGGGGCGCAACAAGCGTACCCGCGTTACCTGGGAAGCCGATGTGGCCGACAAGGCCGGCGGTGACTATTGGTGGACATTCTTCCCACAGCCAACCTTTGTTTCATCAAGGCACTACTATATCCATGCCGAGTGCCCCGCCTATTCGGCCTTTGACTTCCGTGACCCTCAATACCATGAGCTGGAGTTCTGGGCCTTGCCCGACAGGCTCATCCTTGGAACGGGCGACTCGATGCTCGAACTGGCAAGGGCAATCTCTGATCTCCTGGGGCATCAGCCCGAGCCACCAGACTGGACCCATGATGGCATCATACTTGGGATGCAGGGTGGTACGAAGCCTTGTGAAGAGCGCCTTGCCCGCGCCCGCTCCCGCGGCGTTCCCGTTTGCGGCATCTGGGCCCAGGATTGGGAAGGCATCAATATCACAAGCTTTGGTCAGCGCCTCCGCTGGAACTGGGAATGGGACCCCGAGCGCTATCCGGGCCTGCCAGAGGCAATACGACGTTGGCGCGATGAGGGTGTCCGCTTTCTTGGTTACGCAAACCCCTATGTGGCTGCGGATAAGCCTCTGTTTATTGAAGCGGCCTCGCACGGCTTCCTTGCAAAGGATGCCAAGGGCGACGACTACCGCGTTGACTTTGGCGAGTTCTATGCCGGCATAGTCGACTTTACAAACCCGGAGGCCTTCGAGTGGTACAAGTCGGTAATACGGAAGAACCTCATAGAGTTTGGCCTGTCTGGATGGATGGCCGACTTTGGCGAGTACCTGCCCACCGATGCCGTACTCCATGACGGAACAGATGCCATGCTGGCGCACAACCCCTGGCCGGCCATGTGGGCACGGGTCTGCCACGAGGCAGTAGCCGAGGCAGGAATGTCAGATGATATAGTATTCTTCATGCGGGCCGGCGCCGTAGGAAGCCAGCGCTGGTGCCCCAATATGTGGGCAGGAGACCAGAATGTAGACTGGTCAGAGGACGACGGCCTGCCTTCTGTCATAACGGCGGCCTTGTCACTGGCTGTCTGCGGCCACGGTGTGCACCATAGTGACCTGGGTGGCTACACCACCATGTTCGGCATGAAGCGTACCAAGGAGCTACTCCTGCGCTGGGCTGAGCTATCGGCCTTCACCTCCATGATGCGTAGCCATGAAGGCAACCGCCCCCTCGACAATTGGCAATTCGACACAGACGACGATACCCTCGATGCCCTGGCAAGGATGGGCCGCTTATTCGTCGCCCTCAAACCCTATCGTAAGGCTGTGCTGGCTGAAAACTCGAAGGACGGAGTGGCTGCTATGCGCCCACTTTTCTTCCATTATGAGGCAGATGTGGCATCGATGAGCATCAAGGATCAGTTCATGTTCGGGCGTGACCTCCTGGTGGCTCCGGTTGTGGAGGAGGGTGCTCACTCCCGCCTCGTGCATCTGCCCCCAGGCGACGAGTGGATACATCTGTGGACAGGCACCCGCTACCGGCCGGGTGATTACGCAATAAGTGCACCCTTGGGCGAACCTCCTGCCTTCTGGCGGGCAGGCTCGGATTGGGAGCCCTTGTTTGCCGGTCTTTCAAAGACGGTATGAGCATTGTGTCTAAAGATAATAAGGCTCTTTTGAGAAGGAGTGATGTGACAAACGCAGGCGCTTGATGCAAGTGACGGACACAGGGCTGAGGCCACAGGCGTAGCCCAGCCCCTTCGGCAAGTCATCCTAAGGCTCGAACCAGTTTTTATTCGTTCTTCCTGCGTCTTAAAGCATCTTTGGAATATAGCAACCCCAGAGATAATGGCAATTTTAGACGCGGTGCAAGCCTACTGTCTTGTATAAGCCTGCTCACCAATGGTGAGGGTGTCGGGATTTGGAGCTTCGTCGTATTCGTAGAAATTCAGGAATCCGTAGGAAAGTGTACTGCTGTCCTGCAGCGTCGCGAGGGTTCTCAAATAGGAATTACCCTCAGACACGTCCCAGGTGCCGCTTTGGCTCATTTGTTCTGAAGTGTCGGTGTACTGGTAAGACCCTGTGCTGCTTACCACCAAGGTTACATCTGGCGTAATCTCCCAAGTGCCGCTCAGGGCTGGAGGCCTTGTGAAGACTGTTTTAGTCAGATCAAGTGATACACCGGAGGGTAGGCTTACCGTGAGGGTGTTGCCGCTCAAAGAGAAATCCGAGGAGAAATCATCAATAAACGGGTCCCAATTAAAAACCGTAGAATCCCACGAATGTGTTGAGTTGAGGACAAGAGTTTCTCCTGATACAGTAAACGTGCCTTTGATGCCACCGATCTGCGCGTCAGGGGGAGTGCCAGCGCTCCCAGAGTAGAAAACAATGGTGTAGGCGTTGCCGATAATTTCCATAATCATCGCGGCAGCGGTTTCTCCGGGTACATACTCGAAACCCCCGTTGGGAAACTTAGCCCAGGTTCCAGTCAGATTAACCGAGGGAACACCAGGTGTCCCTCCCCCCGGCGGTGATTCGCAGGCGGTAAAAAGAAATGGCAACACGAGGAGAATCAGGCAAAAAAATGTTCCCATAGGAGAATAGAACCTTTTCATACGCCCCCCAGTGGTTATTCGCCACTAACATATAGATAAAACAAGTATAATACATCGTGACTGTAAATTCTTGAGGAGCTTTCAACAGCTTCTATGAGGATGGTTTAATAGAAAATGCGGGTCTTATCCTTACAGGTACTGTATCTCAAACTCCACTGGAATGGCCTTCCTGAGCAGGATACTGACGCCGCAGTACTTGTCCTGTGATAAGTCAACGGCCTTCTTGACGTTTTCTTCCTTGAGCCCGTCTGAGGCCTTGAACTCGTATATGATCTTGATGCTCTTGTAGGTTACAGGGTGATCTTCAGTCAGCTCGCCTTGCACACGCATATTAAACCAGCTGACAGGCTCCCTCATCTTCTTTAACACGGAAATCACGTCCATGCCGGAACATCCGGCTAGCGAGACCAGTATGAGTGGCTTTGGGCGAGGACCCAAGTCCTTTCCTCCAAATTCTTCATTGGCGTCTACTACTATGCGATGGCCGTTTAGCTCGCTCGCAAATGCCATGTCGCCCTGCCAGGTGCTAGAAATCTCATGCATGGCTATCCTCCAAATATTAGCTGCTGTATATAATATGCATTATATAGTATACCCAAGAATTGAGATTAGACAAAGTCGTTTAGTAGACTCACCTTCCGGTAAACGCCACCGTTACCACGAATCTGCCGCAAGCATAGGAGCAGTCTGTTATCCAGGCCCTGCCAGACTTCTGACTCGAGGAGTCTATTGCCTTTCTTATGGCGTACTGGAGTGGCGAAAGGGCATAGGATCCACCCTTCTTTATCAAATCAGACAGGCTGAAACGTATGGTAGATCGTTTAGTGGCCTTTGGAAACGGCACCTGCTCATCGAGTCGCACCTCGTGCCTCATAAGCATTCTGGTGTCGGAACGCTCCACCTGAACACTCCCCATAAGAGAAAATGAAAAGGAAGTATCAAGTGACATCGACAGCTTAGAGCCTACCTTTGAAAACGTAACGGGGGCATAGAGCCGCGCCGCCTCTGCCATGGCACCCATGTTGAGCGACCATGGGCTGGATGACAAGGCATCGCGCTGTTGCACCTCATAGACATAGCGAGTCTCCTGAGCCCAGGAGGCCGATGCAAGCAAGAGCAGTGAAAAAATGGCTAGGCTGAATCGTTTCATGAGTCCTCCTTAGGCAGGCTTTCCTGAACTTGCCCAGTCTCTACCATAGCAATAGTATCGTGTAAGGAGGGATCAAACACGATCTACCATAAAATCATCCCTAAACCGTATGCTTGCTACGAAGCCGGGACCAGAGCCTTGAAAGAGTGATCCCCTGAGCTGATTGATCACAATGTTGTGTACAAGGCCGAGCCCCAGGCAATTTGGCGGCAAGGCAGAAAGCTCAAAGCAGGGACCTGGCCCATCGTCGGCAACCGAAACTTCTACTTCGCCACTGGCCAGGCGATGTGCCCCAAGACGTATTTGACCACCCGTACCAGGCACGTACGCGTGTTTGACCGCATTGTCCAATAGTTCCATGAGAACTATACCGCATGGTACCGCTGCATCGATATTTAAGCCTACAGAGTCAATGTCGAAGCGTATGTCATAGAGGGATCCATGGTTCTGATGCATCTTGAGGTCTTGCACGAGCCGTTCTAAGAATTCGCTCATATCTATCCTGCTCAGGCTCTTGGATTCGTAGAGGCTGGCATGAACCAAGGCGATAGCCCTCACCCTGCGGGATACCCGTTCTATGAGACCTTGGTACGCTTCAGATTCTGAGTCTTCACCTTCGAGTGAAAGCAGGGCGACGATTGTCTGAAGCGAGTTGTTGATGCGGTGGTACAGCTCCCCTATCAGGGCGTCGCGCTCGGCTATCGCTGCCTTGAGCCCGGCTTCTGCCTGTTTTTCCTCAGTTGTGTCGCGTATCATGCCATACAAGCGCTTGCTCTTGGCATCCCATAGAGCCCTGGCATGAACATCGACTATGGCCCCGTCTGATTGCCGGCGTATCTTGAATTCAAGGTCGTAGGGAGTACCGTGCTTGATGTGATTGTCTCGGGCCGAGTTGAGCATTGACCTGTATTCAGGAAGTGGTATGTCCTCTATCATGGACACACTTAGACTCTCTTGCGGGACCCCGTATATCTTGGCAGAACCGACAGAGCCAGTTACTATTTTGCTATCGTAATCAAACTCCCAGCTTCCTATCCTGGCCATTTCCTCGGCCCGTTCCAGCAAAAACGTGTTCTTGCGTAGTCGCTCCTCGCGCAACGAAGCCTCAGTCTTGTCCCTGAATATGGTGACGATGATTGGATCTACGTCCATCTCAACAATGGAAGCCGACAACTGATATAACCTTACCTCGCCAGACTTGATGCGAAGCCTGGCGTCGAAGTCTTTGAGCACCCCGTCGCGCGCCAGGATGTCCCGGTACTCATTTCTTCTATCAAGGTCTACCCACATATTGAGAGCAATGGATGACTTCCCGACTACTTCGTTCCTCGGGTACCCCGTTTGTTTTTCGAAGTCATCATTGACATCGATGATGATGCCTGTGGATAATTCCGTGACGGTGATGATGTCGGGGCTGGCCGCGAAAACTGACTTGAGTAGACGCATCCTGTCGATATCACTTGTTGTCATTCTAGGTACAATTGTAGGACTGTTAGAATAGTTTACAAGCCCCCTTCAGAGAGCCGCTTGATTAAAACCCCCCTGTTCTATATATTCCTGTCTACCCCGACGGGGAATTAGCTCAGTTGGTAGAGCGATTGGTTCGCAATCAATAGGTCAGGGGTTCGAATCCCCTATTCTCCAAAAAGCCGCCTTCGGGCGGCTTTTTTATAAGGAGAATAGGAGATTCGAACCGAGAGAGCGCGGCGCGGGAGCGCCGAAAAGCGCGCAGGGACGCGCGCGAAAGCGAACGAGGCGGGCTGTAGCGAGGCACAGGAAGTGCCGATGCGTAAGCCGAATCCCCTATTCTCCAAAAAGCCGCCTTCGGGCGGCTTTTTTATAAGGAGAATAGGAGATTCGAACCGTAGCGTCGTCGCGAGCGCATAGCGAAGCGCGCGCCGCATGGATGCGG
>JAVEXO010000081.1:0-8589 GCA_034003955.1 Spirochaetia bacterium
CCAGCACGGTCGCCGCGCTTGCTATAGCCTGGCGGTCTATGTCCTGTATTGTCGTCTCCAGGACGTAATGGTAGGTCGAGCCGCTAGCGTTCTGACCATCGGTGTTCTCCTTGAGTACGACTGAACTTGCGGGGCTCAGTGTGCCTTGGCCGCTGGAGAGGTGCTTCTCTCCTTCCCAGGCACCGGGGCCAAAAACGTAGCCATTCCATTGGGTTCCTGGCGGGACGAATCCAGCCGGCTTTCTAGTCCAGTAATACTCGTATGTAGCCTGGGGCATGGCGCCTCCGGCTAGATACGATGCCGTTACCTCGACGCTCGCCTCGTCGCCCTGGTAGAAGGGCCTGTCGACTACGCTGCTGTTGACCTGAAAGGCCAGGCGGCGGAACTGGGCTATGGTGAATGCGACGCCGCTCGAGAACGTACCCCCCTGCGCCTGGTACTCTATGTTGTATGAACCCGGCTCAAGGCCTTCTGGCAGCCTAAAGCGATGAGCGAAGCCGCCTGATCCGGTTGTCCGTCCCTTGGCCTCCCATAACAGCCGCCCATCTCGCGGATCCTCGAGTGTTAATGAATATTCGCCCTCGTAAGGCACATAGGCAGATACGTTCTGCACCCAGTGTATGCCACGCAACGCAAGCTCTTCTCCGCTCTTATAGAGGCCACGGTCGGTGAATAGCATGGCACGGTCTACAGGGGTTTCTACATAATTTGGCGGCATGTAACCAAAGAGCGTCGACATCCAGATATTCTGTGTATTGCGGGCGAACAGTTCGGCTTCATCAGAACCCTTCTGGACGCGAACGGGTAACTCAAAATAAGAATCTCGATTGGCCTTTATATATTCGGCCAGTTCTCCAGGGGCAAAGGCAATAGTCGCGAGGCCTGATGCATCTGTCCTGGCTGTCTTCTCCTTGATACCAGCGGTGGAGTCGATAGTCGCCTTTGCTCCTGAGATAGGCTTTCCACTCGACAGTGAATGCGCCCAGATCAGTGCCTTGTTATGCGCGTAGCGGACCGTGATGCCTATATCGGTAACCTGCACAGCAAAGCCCGATGCATCCTTGCTCTCGCCTCTCTTGGTCTTGAATATTGACGTCCAGTTGAAGAATAGTGTGCCAAAGCCTTCTCCGTTGAGGTAGGGAGAGAGCTCTTCAAGTGTATATCGAACCTTGTCGCGCTTCCATGAGCTCATATCGATGGGCGTTAGCGTAGGCCTGGTACCAATGCCTCGTACCCAGTCTCCCGCCTTACCCTTGGCTATACCCAGGGAAATGAAGTCCATGTTGCGCGCCTCCCACATCAGCTTTGGCGGGAAGGACGCCTCCAGATGATAGAATGAGCGGTAGGGGAAGGAGACGTAGGGTTGGGGCTCCGGTATTGTAGTCGACCTGGAAGAACCAGGCAGGCTGCGGCCGTAGACGTCCTTGATGCCGGCCGGCGATGTTACCGAGATGGCATCCCCCGGCTCAAGCCCTTCCAGGCTCAGGCGCACATTTACGCCGAATAGTTCTACCAAGACGGCCGAACGGGGCTTGCCGTTAACCGTCACTGTCCATGTAAAGGCCTCCGCCCCCTTAGCCAGAGGGTGGCTAAAACGGGCATAGACGGGGAGGGCGCCGGGCCGGTTGTTCCTGGGCATATCGTAGGCGTATGACTCGAGGCTTTCGTAGGCTAGCGGCTTAATAGTGCTGTAGCGCATCTTCTGCTCGGTTTTAGTCTCAGGATAGCCCTTGAAAGGGGAGGCTCCCTTCTTGAGTGTTATCTCGACGCGCAGGTTCTCTGGTGGCTCATCATTAAGCGAAAGGAGAATGGCGCGTGGAGTCCTCGTAGACAGAGCCTCAGGGAAGGCGGGCCTCGAGGCCTTGTATTGTACCTCAGTTTTGCCTACGTGTACCGATATGGCCTTGGAGATGTACAAGGGGTCTACCGCTTGATTGAACTCGAGAATTGCATACTTGGCTATCGCAGTAGGTACGTCCCATGTCAGACCGGCCGTATCTGTGCTGTTTCCGGGATAAAAATTGACGACCTTGACGGCTTCAGTATAAAATTCAAAGCTAAAAGCCTTGCCGAGCCTTTTCCCACCGAGGGAACGCGTGGCGGCAGAGATAGTCACCGTGTATCTGGGATTGCCGACCAATGGCTCGTCAGGCTCGAATGACAGCACGCGGGTTCCGTACCAGCGATAGGTACCCGGGACCGCTGGTTCTATGCTCATGATGTCGCTTTCACGCATCGGCTCTCCCAGCTTTGCCAAGGGCACCACGGGATGCTTGAACATCACATAGATGGTAGGCCTGCGCATCTCTATGGGCAACTCCCCGGTAGGCGAAAAGTCTACTATCTCCATGTTCCCCTCTTCGGGGGATAGCGGGGCGTCTTGGCCTACCGTGGTCGCCTTTGCATAATAGGTGATTGACGATGTGCCTAGATCAATGGAGCCCCGTTTTAGGCTTCCCTCGAGCGTTTCCTTGCGGGCGAAGGCTCTGTCCAACACGCTCGCGTCTATTGCCGCCGAATTGGCAAGGTCGGAAGCCAAGCCCTTGCCGGATCGTGCCCCCGCATTCTTGGAGCAGCCTGAAAACATCAATGAAAAACAGGCGATGGCTGCGAATACGGTGAATGGTCGAGTAAAACGGGTTTTTGTCATATGAAGCCTCCAGCGCGAGTCTCCGCGCTGGAGTAGCTTACAATGCCTGGGCCCTTGTGGCAAAGCTCTTAAAGCAAAGTTTTATCGTTCCAAAGCCTTCTTGGGGCCGTACGCGGCGAGCAAGGCTAGCGTGCCAGATGCCACAAGTCCAGCCAGGGGAAGTATCTTGGCAGCCAGAGCGCCTTCCGGCATGAAGCTACCGGCTGTACCAAGCGCATAGCCTAGGGCTACGGCCGCAAATGTCAGGGATGGTTTGAGTTTGCGTTTTCCAGAGAAGACTATGGCGACGAACAATGCAGGAACGATGCCTGCCGTATAGCCATTATATGTCTTGATAAGGATTCCTATTATATCGGTCTGGAACAAGGCTATCGCGGCGGCTACGACGCCGATGGCGACTGTCCACATCCGTATCCCAGCTACCGACCTTCGCTTCAGAAGGTCATGCTCCAGGACGCCGGCCGCGGTAAGCAGTACCGTGTCACCGGTAGAAAGAATGGCTGCCAGGAGGCCAAAGATGAGGAGGGTTCCCAGAACGCCTGGCAGGGTGTTTTGTGCTATGAAGTTGAGCGGATCTATTCCTCCAAGATCGACTATGGAAGCCCGGGCCCAGAGTCCTATGAAGGTGACGACGAGGGCAAATGCGAGCATGCCAAAGCCTGAATAGAATGAACTCTTTCTGGCATTTTCAGCGCTGTCGGCCGACAGTATGCGTGAGAACATCATCGGGCAAATGAAATACGAGCCTCCGAGTACAATCACGTAGTATAAAAGATCCAGAAACCCAAAATCGGTGTTGAAAATTTCTACGCGTACGGTACCGGCCGGAGGCGGGGAGCCTATGTACAGCCATGCGAGGGCGGCTAGCAAGGCTATGGACAGGAAGCCGAACTGGAAGAGGTCTGTGCGGAGCACCGATTTCTGGCCGCCTATGAGGGTGTAGACGACCATGAAGGATGCTGCCGCGATGACGGCTCCCTGGTGGCCGAGTCCGCTTATGCTCGATACAATCTTGGCCGCGGCTACAAACTGGGCCGTTGTGATGCCAATCCATGTTATGAGCACTATTATTGACGTCAGGGTCCTAAGCGATGGCCCTACGAGCTTGTCGGCTAGGTCTGGCAGGGTGAGCGCCTCGGTGTCACGAACCTTGCGTGACAAGAGTGCGCCTTGCAGGAAGTGAGCCAGGGCTCCCGCGGCCACAAACCAGAATGCCGGAAATCCAATGCCATAGGTTCTGTTGACCGTGCCTATGGTCAGACCGCCTCCTATGGTGGAGGCCAGCATAGATGCAACTACGAGTATCTTGCGTTGGGAGCGTCCAGCAACGAGGAAGTTGTCTATGGTGTCTGTGTACTTGAGGCTTGCAGTTGCTATGACCAGCAATACGATACCGTATACAATGAGCAGGATGGTAGACGACATATGCTCTCCTAGCTACAGAGATTTCTGTTCGTCTATAAGTGTATCGCAAACCGTATTGCTTGTCTACTGTGACTTTTATCTACAGTGACGTGTATCCATGATAGAATCCGCCGCCTCCACTCGGCGGATCTTTTATACAGGACGTGTCTTACTCCTCTACGCTCGTTGTTGGCTTATCAGTAGCTTCCGCGATGATGGCCTTGAAGCGTTCCTCATTGACCGATTCCTTCTCCAGGAGTTCTTCGGCTAAGCTGTTAAGCAGGGGTATACGCTCAGACAGTACCTTCTTTGCCGTATCGTAGCGAGCGGCAGTCATGGCGGCTACCGTCTCGTCTATGTAGCGCTGGGTCTCCTCACCGTATTCCCTGGCCATGACGGGTTCGGCAGACGGGCCCATCATACCCATACCCCGTTTTGTCAGGGCCATGTTCCTGTAGCGCTCTGACATTCCGTAGTCTGTTATCATCCTGCGGGCTATGTCGGTGGCGCGGGTTATATCGTTGGATGCTCCCGTCGATACCATGCCGAATATAAGCTCCTCGGCGGCTCGTCCTCCCATCAAGACGTCCATCTCTCCTAGCATCTTACCTTCGGTGACTATGTACCGGTCTTCCAGGGGCACCTGGAGGGTGAATCCGAGGGCCCCAAAGCCATGTGGCACTATAGAAACCTTATGTACAGGATCAGAATCGGGAGTGAATGCTGCCACGATAGCGTGGCCGGCCTCGTGATAGGCTATGACGCGGCGCTCCTCGGGATTCATAACGCGACTCTTCTTTTCCATCCCTGTCATGATCTTCTCTACGGCCTTTTCGAAGTCTACCTGGTGCACCTTCTTGCGCCCTGCCCTAACCGCGAGGAGGGCGGCTTCGTTTACTATATTGGCCAGGTCGGCGCCAACGAATCCGGGTGTAGCCCTGGCTACCTTCTTAAGATCGGCGTCTACATTGAGTTTTACCGTTTTGGCATGGATAATGAGTATGGCTTCGCGCCCTATGATGTCCGGCCTGTCGATGCCTACCTGCCTGTCGAAGCGTCCGGGGCGCAAGAGGGCTGGATCAAGGACATCGGGGCGGTTTGTAGCCGCCAGGATGATGAGGCCACTGGTCGCATCGAAACCGTCCATCTCCACAAGGAGCTGGTTAAGCGTCTGCTCTCGCTCGTCGTTACCGCCCATCACACCATTGACGCGGCTCTTACCAATGGCGTCGAGTTCATCTATGAATACTATACACGGTGCCTTCTCACGGGCTTGTTTAAAAAGATCCCTGACTCTGGCTGCTCCTACACCAACAAACATTTCAACAAATTCAGCACCACTCATCCTGAAAAACGGCACAGCAGCCTCGCCGGCTACCGCCCTGGCAAGTAGCGTCTTGCCGGTGCCTGGGGGGCCTACGAGCAGGACGCCCTTGGGTATTTTTCCGCCTATGTCGGTGTATTTCTTTGGGTTTTTAAGAAAGTCAATCACCTCGACGAGCTCTTCCTTAGCCTCGTCAACGCCTGCAACATCGACGAAACGGGTCTTTACGTCACCTTCGGCTACGATTATGGCCTTATTCTGGCCGACAGACAGAACGTTGGATCCCATGTTAGACATGCGCTTCTGCAACATGCGCCATAGGAAGAACATCAAACCAATGGGAAGCACCCAGTTAAGGAGAAATCCTATGATGGCGTTATTCTCCTTGGAGGTGGCCGAATAGGTTACGCCGTTTTGATCGAGCAGCTTGGTGAACTCTGTATCGTATACGGGGACTGTCTTGTATATGCGTTGTTGGCCGTCGGCACTAGGTCTACCATCCTGCCTGACAGGCATGTTCGTGTATCCAGTATAATAATTAGTGTCCATCTCTATCGTTTTTATGGTACCAGACATAACGAGAGCCTTGAATTGGCTGTATGGCACTATGGAGCTGTCAGACGAGGCTATGAACCAGTTGAACACGCTAATAGCCACTACAGCCACAAACACATAGCCAATGGTATACTTCCAGCCGTTAATGGGTGGAATTGGACCACCCTTTAGGGACTTCTTAGGCTTTTTGTCATTCCATGAATCATTTTTACGGGGCATCATATCCTCCGCACTATAATGTACGTATACAGACCCCGATTCGGCCATAGTCGGCGACAACATTGATTCTTTCGATAGGTTTAGACCATAGTATGCAAAACAAGGCTATAACTTCCTTGACCCCGTTCATAATTCTTTAGTACATTCGCATCGTCATAGAACTACCACTCACACACTTTCCAGGAGGAATACGAAATGAAAGTAAGCCCGTTAGGCGATCGCGTACTCATTAAGGTCCAGGAGGGCGATACCAAGACCGCCGGCGGTATCATAATCCCGCAGACCGCTCAGGAAAAGACACAGACAGGCGTCGTCGCCGCCATTGGCACCGATACCGATGTCATCAAGGTCAAGAAGAACGACAAGGTCATGTTTGACAAGTATGCCGGCACCCAGATCAAGATCGATGGAGCCGACCACCTCATAGTCAAATTCTCGGATGTCCTAGCCATCATAGAATAAGCAATCCATCTACCTTGATGAAAGAACGCCCTCTCCAGCAGGAGAGGGCGTTCTTTTAATGCAACATCACTACAGAGCCGGCTTAGAGAGTAATTATAGACAGGAGTTCTTCAGGGCTCGTAGCCCCTATGGCCGCCTCCCGTTTGGCTTCACTCTTGAAGAGCTGACTAACCTCGGCCAGAAACTGTAGATGAGGCCCGGTCTTTTCAGGTGGTGAAATTGTCATTATGAAGATGCGTGCAGGCTCATCGTCGAGTGAATCGAAGGGTATAGGATCCTTAGAAATACCGACGCATGCCACAAGAGACGATACCGTCTTAGTCTTTCCGTGTGGTATGGCTATGCCGTACTTCATGCCGGTAGACATCTTGTGTTCCCTGACCATCACGGCCTCCAAGGCGGCCGCCTTATCACTTATTAAGCCCGATACGACGAGCATATCGATGAGCTCATGAATGACGCCCTGCTTGTCTTTTGAATGTAACCCTATGGCGACTGTCTTCTCTGTGAGGATACCGCTTAAACTCATGGCTCGATTCTAGGGTTAGCCGCCCTAAAAGTCAATTAAAGACCATTGATCGCCTATATAAAGTGGCGAATGTCCTTGGGCTGCACATAGCCTTCACTTGAAGCCACGGTTGCCACGACTGCCGACATGGATATGCCGTCAATAAAGGCGGCTATCATGGCCAGAGGTAGCGCTATCGGCACCAGCAATATATACCCCGATTCAAATCCACGGCCATACGATGCGCATAGTGCGGTTAAGGCTACGATAGGACCCGAGCCTGGAGCAGCACCAAGGAGCAGGGCGGTAACGGGAACGCTCAATATCATCCAGAGTATGGCACTAGAGCCAAGGCCAAGGTTTGAGTATGAATTGAGTATTGTTACGAAGGCTGTTGCCGTAACCATGGCTGTTCCAGCACGACCGACCGACAGGCTTATTGGTAGCGAGACGGCTCCAGCCCTTCTACGCACCCCGAGGCTTTCCTTGAGGTGTTTTGCCGCCACCCCTGCCTGAATATAGGAGTTGCCAGAGACGAGCCCGGCTATGGCGGGAGCTATGAGGGCGAATATAGTCTTGTACGGGTTCTTTTTCCTGTCGAGCAGCCAGAGCGCTAAGGGCAACAAGATGAGCACGACTATAGCCGTCTCAAAACCCAGGGCTCCGAACAGTGGGCCGAATACCGATAGACGTGGCGTCTTGTTGATTGAGACAACCCTGGCCATAGAGGCTACGATCAGGGGCAATGGAAGGAACTCCACGAAGAAACTGTTGATTTGCCACAGTATCCTTGATAGGGAGTCGAAGAAGGATACAGCCGGCTTTGTCGTAGACTTGTCATAGGCAAAGGCCACGCCCAGGATAAGCGCGAACAGGGATGCAGGAAGTATGAAGTCGAATGACAGCAGGGTAGAGAAGGCATCCTGGGTAAAAAGTGAGGACAGGATGGCTAGGAAGCTTGGTACCGTACCTACATTAGCATTTGTTTCAGACGACAAAGGAATCCTGCCGGGAGAGAACAGGAAGGCTCCGGCCAGGCCTATAAGAGACAAGGCAAAAACCATCACTAACGAGTAGCCAGCCGTCTTAAGCCAGACGCGGTGCAGTCGTTTCTCCTCATGGAGTTCAAAGGCTGCTATGGCCACCGAGAAGAAGATGAGCGGGAGCAGGGTGTATTGACCCATGTTCATGACAATGCCTGCTACAGAGCTTAGAAGGCTACCATCTCCGGCGGGAATGACCAGACCGGCGAGGAGGCCAACCAGGGTTGCTATTAGGTATTTGAGCCAAATCTTCATCATCGGAGCATACCTGAGTGGACTTTGTGGCGTCAAGGAGACTAGTGTTACGAACCTTAGTGAAACCTTTCGGACATAAAGAGAGGGATACCTCTTCATGCAACCGCATACTTGGGCAAATCAGGCCGACGTGGAGTGCGATCAAATGGTTTGTATACACCTTTCCGCC
>JAVEXO010000082.1:0-8212 GCA_034003955.1 Spirochaetia bacterium
CTCCCGATGCACGCGCATCCAAAGACGGTACGAGCCAATCGAAGCCAGGAACCGTGAATATGGGCGACTCGTATACGCCGCTCGTTGTTCCTGGAATAAGGCGGAGAGAGCCCTCTGTGATACTAAGGCCTTCAGCATTCACGTCTAACGGAGCCTCTGAAAAGTCAAGCCTGTAGGAGAGCCTGCCTAGCGCCTGAGGCGCAACGCCGGGTGCTTTCACAGGACTAGTCACACATGAGGCCATTATGAGCATGGCCGAAACAAGGAGGATTGACCAAACGGTTGAAGCAAATCGGGTGGGCACCTTGGTGCAGTGCAAACGTGCTGTAGATTCTTTCATGATTGTCAAGTCTGCCACGAGATGTTGTGGTCGTCAATCACAATATGCATCAAGAGCCTTCTTGATCGGCAAAGTCTTCTATAAAGAGCATAAGAGAAAAAGAGGCAATCCAAGAGCAAGCATCGTAGCTCTGAGTTTATTGTTCCACTTGATCTTACAACTTTTAACTTGTATAATATAACCATCACTGCAAAACAAGTCATCAAACTTCTTCAAGCAAACGGATGGGCTCTAGACCGTATCGAAGGTTCTCATCATATTTTGTGAAGGAAGGAAAGCGATCAATACCAGTTCCTGTTCACGGCAATCGGGATATGAGTCCATTGTCGGAAAGAATTCTTAGGCAGGCGGGTATTATATGAAAGGCGGAGGTATGGTTTATCATTGCAGGCTTGAAAAAACGGATTCTATGGTTCTAGTCTCATTCCCTGATCTTCCTGATATTCAAACCTATGGTGAAACAATAGATTCCGCTTTGCTCAACGCAAAGGAAGCCCTGAATGGGTGCCTTGCATCCGACGTCTCCCGCGGACTACTTCCTCCCGATCCAGTATTTCATGATGGTGATAGTATTCCTATCGAAGTAGCTCCTCATGTACTTATTTCAATCCAGCTCAGAAAATTGCGCGGCGAACAGAGCCAGACAGAAATCGCCTCAAGGCTTAACGTTTCGTATCAGTCGTATCAGACACTTGAAAACCCTGTAAAATGCAATCCCACAATCAGGAATCTCGAACGGGTAGCCCAGGCAATGGGTAAAAGGCTTATCATTCAAATCGTATAGAAATGATGGCAAAGATTACACATAAAATCCCTCACAAACAGCATAAGTGGCAATCCAAGAGCAAGAATCGCTATTCTTCAGAAATTCTTTATCTCCCTCTTTCTTACCTCTTTCTTACCTCTTTCCTACCTCTTATCCTCTTCGTAGTCTTTTCCTATTCCTTATCTTTTCCTCTTCGTTATCTTCTCGATTCATCTTCTCTGTGTCTCTGTATCTCTGCGGTTCAAATTCTTAGTCTTCTCTTTCCTAACTCTTACCTATCTCTTATCCTCTTATCCTCTTCGTTATCTTTGCCTGCATAGCTGTCTTGACAGCACATGCAATAGAGCATAATATATACAGTGTAAATATTATCGCTTTAAGCAAACAATGGAGAATCAAGACATGAAGAAGATGAGTGTATTGGCCTTGCTCCTCGTTGCGGCCTTCGGGCTGTGTGCGGCTGCTCCCAGCCGTTTTACCGCCGGTACCTATACGGGTTCGTCCAGCGGCATGGGTGGAGACGTTACGGTAGAGGTCGTCCTAAGCGCCGACAGGATCATATCCGTCAAGGTGCTGTCACAAAAAGAGACCGTTTCAATCTCGGGGCCCGCGATAGAGCGCATTCCGGCGTCTATTGTCGCGCAGCAGTCCCTTGCCGTGGATGTTATCAGTGGTGCCACCACGTCATCCGAGGCAATAATCGATGCCGTAGCCGATGCTATCAAGAAGGCCGGTGGCGATATAGCACTGCTTAAGACAGTAAGCGTCAGCAAAAAGGCTAGCAAACCGCCTCGTGCTGTAAAGATGAAGGCCGATGTTGTAGTCATTGGAGCCGGAGCTTCCGGTATCGCCGCGGCTATTGAGGCGCGCGATAACGGAGCCAAGAAGGTCATACTGCTTGAGAAGATGGCTTCAATCGGTGGAACTACCTGTACATCACAGGGCGTCATTGCCGGTTATGAGACAAAGATAGCCAAGGAACTTGGCGTCAGCGTCTCCTATGACGCGATGTACAATAACCTGATGTCAAACGCATCGTACAGACTCGATCCAGTCCTTACCAAGATAACGGTAGAACGATCTGGCCAGACCATTGATTGGCTACAGGAGCGCCTTGCCTTTCCCTTCCTCAAGAAGATCACGGTAAGCTACGGACCACTCCAGATGATGCATGCCATCGACGGCGGTGGTGCCGGGATGTACCAGCCCTTCTTGAAGGCAATAGCCGATAGCAATATAGAGCTTGTCCTAGAGACCCGCGCAACCTCCCTCATTACTGATTCCAAGGGAGCCATAAAGGGTGTGAAGGCCGAGCGTAACGGTGGAGCCGTGACTATTAGCTGCAAATCAGTGGTCATCGCGACAGGCGGTTACGCGTATAATCCCCTGCTAACTACGCTTCTTAATCCTGAAATGAGTGGCATCATGGGCATTGGTTTCCCTGGTGCTACCGGCGACGGCCTCATCATGGGTAGTGCCGTAGGCGCAGCGCTTACGCACACCAACAACCTGATGGCAGTACTCAAAGACTACGAGATAATGACCAAGTACGCGGGTACCTCTAATACCGCCAACGTATCACGATTCATAGCCGCTCCAAATTTGGTTTTAGTCGGCAAGAACGCCAAACGCTTCGTCGACGAGAAGAATGTTGGATACATGACCCAGGCTCTCAACGAGCCAATCTTTGATCAGATGCATAAGGATGAGCTTGGCTATGTCTGGGCCATATCAGATGCTCAGACGCTCAACAGCATGGGCGTCAAGCGCGGGCTCGGCATGGAGTTCATAAGCGCCGACAGCGCTCAGGAGCTTGCCACCAGGATGGGCCTTGATCCCGCAACGCTTGCGGCAACTATCGATAGCTACAATGGCTACGCCAAGACTGGCATCGACCCAGACTTCAAGCGAACCAAGCCCGTGGCCCTTACCCCACCCTATTGCGCGGTATCGGTTATGCCCTGTGAGATAATAACCTACGGTGGCCTCGCACGTAATGTTAAGGGAGAGGTGATCCGTGCAGACGGCTCGGCTATTCCAGGTCTCTATGTAGCAGGAGAAGCAGGAGCCAATAGCTCATTCATGGGCTTTACCCTCTCCAACGCATTTACCTGGGGCCGCATAGCCGGCGCAAGCGCAGCTAACTTCGCCAATAAGAAATAGTAGTCTCTAAAGATTTAAAACCCGCCCCCTTGATCAAGGGGGCGGGTTTTTTGTTGGTATCAATGGGTAAAGAGTGAGGCAAGAAACGGCGTTAAGATGAGAACAAAGACCATCCTGAAGAGGTGGAACATAAGCGAGATGGGCGTCTCGGCTCCTGCTTCCGTCATAGACAGGGCCATGCTCGACAAGCCTCCAGGTGCTGTCGCGAATATAGCCGTCCGTATGTCCATATGGAATACCTTGTTGAGTACTATGGCCAGCCCAAGACAGACTGTAGAAAGAACGAGTATATACCCAAGAGCCATCAGCACCGCCTCGGGGTGTTTCTTTATGACATCGACATCGGAATTTGCGACTATGACGTAGGCTACGAGCAGCTGGGATATGACAGAAAGAGCGCCGCTTGCCGGAACATTGGCCGATACTATGGCCTTGGCTATAAGCCCCGCTATCATGCCTCCTGTCAGGTACCCCGATGGAAGTTTGAACCTGTTGCCAAGCCATGCTCCAGCAAGAATGGCGATAATGATCATTATTTCTCTCTCTTTAAAATTCATGGGATCCCTTCCTCGTTAACGCAGAGCATCCTAACCTGCACCTGAGGCACTGGCAAGAAGAATAGAAAAAACACCCCTGCATTGTGCCTCTGTACAGTTGGTACAACACTAGACATCAGGTATCAACCACTAACGTACCGCAATGGATTAGTTGTGCCAAATAAAAAAACAATCGCAGCGGATAACTAGAACAATGCTCCTGCTTCGACAAAATAAATATAGTTTTTTTTTACAACTAAACTCAAATTAAATAATTTTTGCGCTATACTAGTAAGCACACCATACCGCTCAACATCCTTGATACCCTTATATCGAGGCGTAGTATGAACAAAAACCTAAGTATCGCTTGCCTGCTGTCTGCTCTGTTGGCAGGAACCCTCCATGCACAAGACGGATCAGGATTCTCTCTCACAGTAGATCCGTCCCTCTTGGTCCCTCTGCCTGGTAGTCGTAGTGCGGAGCGTTACGGCTTAGGCCTATCGACATCATTAGGCGCCGATTACATTCTGCCTGCCTTGCCCTTCTTGGGCTTTGGCGGCGCCATAGACTACGCTCTCATACCCTACGGTTTTGATCAATCATTAAGCACTATAGGCGGGAGCGCCGGCACCAGCCTGCGCTGGAGCCCCTTGCCAGCCCTATCATTTGGCTTGAGCGGACGTGGCGGGTTGTCGCTGGGCATGTTGGCTGAGGCCAGCGCCTTAACCCCCTATGCAAGTGCCCAGGCTGGAGCCACGCTGTACCTGACTCCCAGCTTTCGTCTCTATCTGGGAGGTGGATATCTACACCAGTTTGCCGCAAGCGAGGCGCTATACCAGGGTATGAGCATTGCTCTGTCTGCTGGCTTTAACTTTAGCCAGATGGACAGAAGCGCCAAGACAGAGATTCGTGACATCATCATCGTCCCTGTATTCCCCGTCTTCTATAAATACTACGACGATAATTCTTTGGGCACGCTCACCCTGCATAATGTCGAGGGCGGCCCCATTAAAAACGTACGTGTATCGTTGTTCGTCAAGCAGTACATGGACGCTCCCAAGGAAAGCGCGCTCATACCAATTGTAGAACGTGGCGAGTCTATAACTATAGATCTCTATGCCCTGTTTACGCGGCAGATACTGGGCGTGCTTGAACCCACCAAGGCTCAGGCGGAAATAAGCGTAAGCTACGAATACTCTGGCGGCCTTAAAAAAACAAACGTGTCTACCTCTATAGAGATAAACCATCGCAACGCCTCTCTATGGGACGACGACCGCAAGGCAGCCAGCTTCGTAACCATGAACGATCCGGCCGTCATGAGGCTGGCAAAGGCCGCCGCCGGCATAGCCAGGGCCGCCGGCTACCAGAGTCTTGATACATCGCTACGCCAGGCGGTGGGCCTCCTTGAACAGCTGCGGCTCTACGGAGTCCAGTACGTGCCAGACCCCAAGGTGCCTTACGCCAAATCTTCGCTCAATGAAGACTACATCGACTACCTGCAGTTCCCTGCCCAGACCCTTGATTATAGAGCCGGCGACTGCGACGACATGTCTATACTATACGCGGCCCTCTTGGAAGCCGCCGGAGTGGAGAGTGCATTCATCACCGTTCCCGGCCACATCTACGCAGCCTTCGCCCTTGGCATGAGCCCTGCGCAGGCTCGTTCGTTCTTTACAAACTTCGGCGACCTCATAGAACAAGACGGCAAGATTTGGTTACCGGTAGAGGTGACCATTTGGAACGACGGCTTCATGAGAGCATGGCAGATAGGCGCCAGACAGTGGCGCGATGCAGCCAGCAAAAACCAGGCAGCCCTCTACCCCGTGCGTGATGCATGGAAGCTCTACGAGCCTGTAGCCATGATAGGTAGCGAATCATCGGTAGAACTACCCAAGCCCGATGTGCTTACTGCCCGCTATAAGGCCAGCATGGACGCCCTCTTAGCCCGTGAGATTACCGGCCCCCTTGCGACAGCCAAGGCCTTTGCCAGCCAGGGAGCACAAGACCCCCTATCTACAAGCAAGATTGGTCTCGTGTATGCCCGCTATGGCCTTCTTGATAAGGCAGAGGAGAACTTCAAAGCTTCCATACGGATACGCCCCACCATGCAGGCCAACGCCAACCTGGGCAATGTGCTGTATCTCAAGGGCGACTACAAAGGCGCACTTTCTGCCTACACAGCCAGCCTCAAGCTCGCGCCAATGAACGCCATTTCGCTCGCCGGACTCGCCCTCTGCTCGAGTGAAATGGACGACAGAGATGCAACAGCCCGCTACCTCAGCCAACTGGCAAGCGTTGATCCGGCCATAGCAAAACGATATTCATACCTTGGTGATTCCGCAGCCGGGCGGGCAGCCCAATCGTCGGCACCAAGCCTGGAATGGGAGGACTAAGCATGAACAAGCCTGGAACCATTTGCCTAAGAGCCATGCCAGTCCTTTCCACGCTGCTCCTGTCAGTCCTAGCCTTTTTAACCGCGGCATGCTCGGACGCCCTCCTCGATGAAATGGCACGCCTGGCCATCAACGCCAACCTGCCTACCATAAGCCCGGCAGACAAGAGCATCATAACGGCCCACGAGACTATTACCCTCAGCTTCAGTTCTGCCATGGACCCCACCTTGGTAACCATAAGCGGTAGCGCCTTCTCTGTGGCACCCGCCACAGCCTGGAGCGATACCAAGACACTAGAACTCAATCCCGACAACCTGGTTGCCTGGAGCGCCGGAAGCGCTAAGACCCTCCAGCTAAGCATTACCCAGGGCGGCCAGATTGTTAACTACGACTATGAGTTTGAGGTGTTCAACGGGGTGTGCGTGGGCGGTGGCGCGGTTAATTCTAGCGATGCCGACCAATCATACGAGGGTACCCAGCTCCACCCCAATGCCACGGTCGCTGGCGGTATCGCCAGGGCGCGAGTTCGCTACCCGGCGGATCCAATCCAGGTCAGGATAGCGCGCTATACGGGCGCTCCGTACGCCTACGAGTTCAATGGCGTTTCCAGCCCAGTCGAATGCGTTGAAGGTGTCTCTCTCTACGGCGGCTACGACGTCGCCTTTACGGCACGGAATGCCTCGGTAAACGTGACAACGCTTAGGGCGACGAGCACGGACTCGGCCGGCTCGGTGGCTCTTGTCTGTGGAAGCGGTATAACGCGAAGCACTGTTATCGACGGCCTAACCTTAGTCGGGGCAATCGTTAGCGGCAGCGTTGATTCGTACGCGCTGGCTTGTTTAAACGGCGCTTCGCCGACAATACAGAATTGTAAAATTCAAGCCGGTACCTCGACCATAGATGCAAGCCTCTACGCGGTTCGGATAGGGGGCTCGGCATCGTGCTCCCCTTTGATCAGCCAATGCGCAATTAACGACGGTGTATCAGTCGGCGGATCAGAGGCTTTGAACTGCATCGGAATTTTAATGGATGCCAGCCGTTTCAACGGGACAGTCATCGAAGGCTGCGTCATCAGGGGCGGGACGGCAAACCAAACCGCGGGCAGCGTTGGCGCATCAGTTGGAATTCAGATAACCAATCAGGGCAGCAGCGCAACGATTTATGGCAACCTAATCTATGGCGGTGCCGCGGATCTTGCCACCGGTATTTATTGCGGTTTGGGCGGATCAGCAGCTATAAGTATTTATAACAACTTGATTGTATCCGGGTCCTCTTTGACAGGCGGTACGCCGTCTAATGTCTCGGCGCTGTATTTCAACGGAATCACGTCAGCGGTAACGGTAAGAAATAATACCATCATCGGGAATTCAGCGTCCAATGCACCACTTTACGGCGTCTATTGCGATGGCGACGCCCAACCGACATTCCAGAACAATATCGTGCGTATTCCAGCGATAGGATCTACAGACCCCTGCTACGCCTTCCATGATTCCAGTAACGCTTACGTGACGCCAGAGCGCTGTTCGGTGAGTGTCGCCGACGCGGGCGATGCAGTGTATTGCTACTTAAGCAATACTACCGGAACGCTTCCAGGTGGCACAAACAGCACTGCTGATCCCGTTCTAGACGGCTCCTATAGACCCAGCCAGGCCCCCGCAAAAGACGGAGGCCTGAACGGCAACAAGCTGATCTGGTCCTTCAGCGATGACCTTGCCGGCACGATAAGGACACCGACAAACGCGGACGACGAGCTTGGCTGGTCCATGGGCTGCTACGAGGTGGATTAAGAATCCAGCGGATAGAGGGGACGAAGCATGTCAACAAATATTTACAGCCAGGTCTCGGCCGCGGAAAAGTTATTGACCGTATCCGTGCTTTCGGCAGGATCCTATACGTGGACCGCACCGGGCACGTTCGGCGACCTCCTGGCCTTTCGCGACACCGTGCTCCTGTCGTTCATAGACGTTACGGACGCAAGCGCCGTGGACAACCAGGGCGATTGGCTGGGTAAGCT
>JAVEXO010000083.1:0-7836 GCA_034003955.1 Spirochaetia bacterium
TTATGTGCAGAAGGGTCTTAAGTACATGGATTTCGATATCGAGGAGGAGATCCTGGCCGATCCCCTGCTCATGCGCACTCCGGTCGTCAGGGATGGATCCACGGCGACTATGGGCGACGATGCCGGTGCATGGGCTCGATTCGCCGTGGCAGCCAAGGCAGGCTGAGGGCACGTAGGCAACGTTACTCTTCGTCTCCGTCGCTTATAGCCTTGAGGCTGGCCATATCCAGAAGCGCGATGCCGCGTTGGCCGCGGAGTTCGAGGAGGCCGCGCTCCTGGAAGGTGGCAAGCTTGCGGCTGAGGGTTTCCTGGCTCATGCCGAGCCGGGAGGCCAGATCTCCCTTTGACATGGCGAGCAAAAATTCATGATTCTCGGTCGCCTCGCCGAGGAGGAAGCGGGCAAGGCGTTGTCCAACACTACGTAGATTGATGTCTTCTATAAGACTCTCCGCGTCTTCCAGTCGCCTGCTCAGCTCCTCCATCACCTTGAGTGCTATGGAGGGGTGGGCATCCATGAGCTCTTTGAGGCGTTCGCCTTCTATCATGCAGAGCTCAGCCTCTTCGCTGGCGTCGGCGTAGTCGGTAGTTGGCCGGGTGCTAAAGAGGGAGAGCTCGCCTAAGAATTGACCGGGGCCGACTATACGGATGAGCTGTTCCTTGCCATCGGGGCTGAGGCGGTATACCCGGACCCGTCCTGTGTGGATCAGATAGAGCTTTCCCTTGCGTTCGCCGGCCCTGTATACGGCCTCGCCCTTTTGGTAGATACGGTCAAAGGTGATTGCACCTATCTCGTCTAGTTCCTCGGGGGAGAGGGTTGCGAAGATAGGCACTATCTCTACGCAATTTCCTTTGTCGTTATGAAGCGGACAGGTATCCATGCCTACAGTATACTAAATTCTTGTTTGGCTGGCTCAGTGCTAGCCTTCCTCAGTGCTAGCCTTCCTCAGTGCTAGCCTTCCTCAGTGCTAGCCTTCCTCAGGGCTAGCCTTCCTCAGGGCTAGCCTTCCTCCCATATCCCAGGAGACGCACGGCATTGACTATGACGAGCAACACCGAGACCTCATGGATGAGCATGCCAAAGGAAAGATTGACTACCTTTACGAGTACCCCGGCAAGGAGGACGCCTGCTACGAGTATGGCAAAGGCTATATTTTGCTTCATGTTGCGCACGGTAGCACGACTGAGGCCCACGGCGTAGGCTAACTTGCCTATGTCGTTCGACAGGAGAACCACGTCTGCCGTCTCCATGGCAACGTCGCTGCCCGCGCCTCCTATTGCGATACCGAGGTCTGCCGATGCGAGTGCTGGAGCGTCGTTAACGCCGTCGCCGACCATGGCTGTCCGCCCATGTTCGGCTTGCAAATCCTTGAGCCTAAGCACCTTGTCTTCTGGTAGAAGCTCGGCGTAATAGCCATCTAAACCCAGTTCGGAGGCTATGGCCTTGGCAGTTCGTTCATTGTCGCCTGTCAGCATGACCACCTTGCGTATGCCATGACGCTTTAAGTCTGCCACCAAGGCGATGGCCTCTGGTCTGACCATGTCCGCTATTGAAATAACGCCGATAAGGCGGGAGCCACCACTACCATCGACACTCGCGACGAGGACGGCGGTCCGGGCCTTGCCTTCTTCTGAAGCGATGTAGTCTTCAAAGACGGCTAAATCAACGCCCTTGGATAGTAGCAAGTCACGCTTGCCGATGATGTAATGCCGCCCTTTTAACGTGAATGCTATTCCAGCGCCGGTTAGTATAGTCGAATCCTCTGGCCTCTCCGTCTGCGCTCCAAAGCGATCGGAGGCGGCAGTAACTATGGCCTTGGCAAGGGGATGCTCTGAATAGGCCTCTCCGGAGGCGGCTAGGGCAAGGAGGCGGTTTTCTTCTATATCAATAGCCTTGATGGCTACGACGGTCGGCCTGCCAAGGGTGAGTGTCCCTGTCTTATCGAATGCTACAGCCTTTACCGTACCGAGCCTCTCCATGATGTCGCCGCCCTTTACGAGTATGCCCTTCCTGGCTCCGTTACCAATGCCTGCGACTATGGATACAGGCGCCGATATGACAAGAGCGCCGGGACAGGCTATCACAAGCAGTGTCAGGGCCAGTCTGAGGTCCCGTGTCACTATAAACAGGATGATTGAAAGCGCGAGTACCGCGGGCGTATAGAAGCGCGAGAATTTTTCAAGGAATTTCTGCGTCTTGGCCTTCTTGTCCTGGGCCTCTTCCACCAGGTGCAGTATGCGGGCAAAGGTGGTGTCTTCTCCCACCCGCTGGGCTAGCACGAGGAGATAGCCCGTTTCAACGAGGCTCCCAGAAAACACCTTGCCACCCGCATCCCTTTGTATTGGTAATGATTCTCCGGTGATCGCCGACTGGTTAACCCAAGCGGAGCCTTCTACGACTGAACCGTCGACGCTTATCTTCTGCCCGCTCTTTACCACCACGAGTTCGCCGCTCTTTACCTCCTCTGATGCCACTTCGATGTCTACGCCGTTCCTTCTGACGATTGCACTGGCTGGAGCAAGGTCTAGAAGAGCCTTGATGGATGAGCGTGTCTTTTCTATCGTCCGCGCCTCAAGGTAATCACCAAAGCTAAAGAGGAAGCTAACCGCAGCCGCCTCCCAGTATTCGCCTATGGCCAGAGCCCCTAAGACCGCTACGCTCACCAGCGCGTCTATGCCTACGATACGGTAGCGCAGCGCGGCTATAGCCTTCTTGATGATGGGGGTGCCGGCTATACTGGTGGCCAGAAGCATGACGATGATGGTAAGCGGCGTGTAGCCCAGCACCTTAAGGAGGCCGTAAGAGGCCACTATGATCACTGTTTGTATTACGATACTTTGCTTCTTAGTTAAATTAAACACGGGGCACCCTCTTTCTTTACTTCGAAGCCAGGACCGTGTAGCCCAAGCCCTCGATCTTGGCCTTTATGGACTCGGCGTCGATCGTAGACTCCTCAAAGCTGACCTTGACCCTTGACGAGTTAAAGAGGACTTCCGATTCCTTTACGCCGTCCGTCTTCTTGAGCATGCCGCTAATCTTGGCCACGCAGCTCGGGCAGGTCAGGGTTTCAAGCGTGTAGGTTTTCTCTTTCATTGCATTTCCCTCCATTGGAACGTGTTAGTACCAATGTACGGGTAGAGAACGACCGGGTCTTTGACCCAGGTCAAAAACGATAAAAAATTCTAGTGTTACGAACCTTAGTGATGCTTGTTTTGCTACAGGCCTCAGTCAATCAGTGTTATGTCTTTCCCGCTCTTGATTACATAAGCCGGAGCCTCATGCTCCAAGAGAGCCTTCCAGACGTTCTCCTGCTTCAAGACCACCAGATTGGCAGGATTGCCCTCTTTGAGTTCATGTCCCTTGATTCCAAGCGCCAGGGCGGCTTTGGTCGTAATCATATCGTAGATTTTTTCCATCTGTTCAAAGCCGGTCATCCACAGAAGGTGAACCGCAAGGAAGCCTATTTCAAGCATATTGTTACGACCAAAGGGATAGTAGGCGTCTGCTATATCATCCTGGGCCAGGGCCACGGGCACACCGGCCGCATAGAGATCCTTAACACGGGCATGCAGCGGGCCAGTATGCGGATTGCTTACAAGCCCCATCCCGGATTTTAGTAGGAGTGCTTCCAGTTTGCGGTATGTGGGTTCAGGATATAGAGCCATCGCACGGGCGTGCTGGGCTGTAACCTTTCCAAAGAGGCCGTTCTTTATGGCCTGTACCGCCAGGTATTCTATGGTTCGGAGGTTGGGGTCTCCGGCATCATCCACCAGCATTGAAACCGGCTTATTGTACTTGACGGCTAACTGTATCATCTGATCCACGTGAGAACGGGTATCTTCATCGGTAAACTCTATCCATGGAATGCCACCCACTACGTCGGCACCCAATTTTAGGGCTTCTTCCACATACTCTGCTGCACCGGGATCTCGGATTATACCGTCCTGGGGGAAGGCGACAATCTGGATTTCAACCCTATCCTTGAACTCTTCCCTGGCTTTTATGAGTGCCTTTACCCCTTCCAGTTTACCTTTTGTGTCAACATCGGCGAAGGCCCGGATATGGGTGTTGCCATATTTTACGGCCAAGAGTGCCGCACGGCGAACATTTTCTATTATCCAGGACTCATCGTATGTATCCTTGACCCGGGATGCCTGCTCAATAGCGGTCATGGCGCCGCCCATGCCTTCTCCGTGGTACGAATTCAGAGCGTCCTGGCCGACCATTTCAAGGGTATACACCTTGTCCAGGTGTAGATGCCCATTTACAAAGGATTCGCTTACAAGATTCCCCTTGGCATCGATTTCCTGGCGTGCTTCGCCGTTTAACTTTTCAGCAATTTTAAGTATCGTGCCACCGGCAATACCAATCTGCATGTTCTTTCCCTGGGAATCGCGTGTTTTAGCATTGCTGATTCTTATATCAAATTTCACAAACGTACCTCCGTGGCGTCTCGCGTAATGAGTTCCTATCCATTGTAGGTCATTCGGGAGTGAATGCAATAAGCCGTTCTATAAGAGTAGTCCATCTCTCCTTTTGTATAAGGAAACGTGTACCCATCTGTCATTTAATGAATTATATTCAAAATGATGTATGTTAAAGAGCCAAGGAGACACAAGATGAATTACTTCAAACGAGCCCACGCTTATCTAGTGCTTATTATATTGTTTTCCTTGGTCTTGCTAGGATGCCCTTACTCGTCCTCCGTATCGTTGGCACAACCTTCCGAGGAAGTAAATGCAGGATTCTATGGAAAGTGGCTCAAGGACTCCGATGATGAGAACCCCGACTACTACGACATAGCAGAATTGGACGGATTGAGTTTTTCACTAAACAAGTACACCTGGGACTCTGATGACGAAGAGTATTCCCTAGATACAACATATACATCCTGGTTCACTACTATTGGCAACGTTCGGTTTATGAATATTGAGGACGTGGAGGACCAGGGGACCTATTATTTTTACAAGCTGGAGATGCCCACGGCGGATACCTTTATCCTCTACGAAGTAACGGATAACATAGACGAAGATTTTTCTGATTCCGACGGGATGCATGCATTTTTCGATGCTCACAAAGATTTGAGTTTTTTCTACAACAGCGATGAGGAAACATACAATCGGAAAGCTGTCTCATCGGGCAGTTCCAATAACTAGCCTCAGAGCGTATGCAGAGCCCATCTTGCGACCGCTCTTCGAGTACTAGGCACTACGCATGTCACTGTTGCATCTTTCCACGACTCTACGGGAAGGTATAGTGTAGCTCCAAGCCACCCCCTGCAACGGTGCCAATGCTTTGGCCCCGGGTGAACAAGGGTGAATAAAAACCTTTTATGCCTGCGCTTAGATTTGACTCCCCCAGAGTAAGACCGAAAAAGCCATTAAAGAGTGGCCCTACCGAGAAGAATGGTTCGCCGGGTTCATTTGCGGATGTATTATAATCAGGACCGTAATGCAATATCATTCCCAGTCCCCCGCCTATAAACGGCCTCATGCCGGCACCTTCCTCCCCAAGCATATATTCATACATGACTAGGGGCTCCAGCTGCAGCATGTCAAAAGCCAGGGCAAACATGATAGGGCGGAAAAGCGGGATATTGAACGCCACCGTTCCCCGCTCACTGACGGGAATCAGGACATCGAAATATAATTCTCCAATCGGGCCGCCTGGAACCCCTGCAGGAGAGGCGGCGCACATGCGCACATTGTCGTATCTGCCGCCTGCCAGTATATGTATACCAAAAGAAACACCTCGCTCATCTTGAGCAGATACTCCGTTTGTAAGAACAATCATTGCTAAAAGGAATAGTACTGAAAACCGCTTCACTGTTGCCCCCTTCCAGCCTTTTGGCTGTTTTACACAGCGCTAGTATAGCATGCGTATTAGATTCCACTCCTACTGACAATCCCCATCGTTTTGCTATAGCTCAGGCTCGTCTTCGTAGCTGCCTGCTGCTATCTATTCTTTCCTGCCCCGTAGCACTTTTCTGATGCCGCCGCGCGGATTGGGTGCGTCTCCTAGGTAGCGGGGAATGACATGCAGGTGTACATGGAACACCGTCTGGCCTGCTGCCGCACCAATGTTGACGCCTATGTTGTAGCCATCGGGCGTGTGTGTCTTCTCTATTGCATTCCTGGCGCAATCTATCGCAGACATGAGTTCTATCCGTTCTTCAAGAGTTGCTTCGAACCAGGTTGGCACATGACGTTTTGGTATTAGCAGGGCATGACCGGGCGACACGGGATGTGAGTCCCATATACCGACGACATGGGTTCCATCGTAAAAAAGCTGGTCTTTCGATAGGCCACAAAAGGGGCAGGTTTGATCGTCTTCTGCCAAGGCCAAGACGAGCTCGGTCGGCTTCTTTCTCAAGGTGGACCTCCTCTTTCATCGATCCGCTCCAGCGTCGCACATCGGGTGGCACCATGCAAGTACCTGCACAATAGACGATGGATATCACGGTTGATAGGCTGTACACTGATAGCGGTACATTGATAATAGCATTCACTCATTCGAGCCATGTTCGGCTCCGGGTTCTCGTCATGTTTTAAGGAGGAACTATGAACCGATCAATGACCTTGGGGCTGCCGTTCCTCACGCTTGGCACGCTAGCGACAGCATCTGCCGAGGGTGTATCCGGGGCGGAGCTGATCTACTTCGGACGAGCCTCTGTAAAGATAAAGACCGCTTCCGGAGTGGTTATATACATAGATCCATAATATGGGGCCACAGGAGGCGACGCGTTGTGCGCAGGCAATGAAGGCCAAGAGGGTCATACCCATTCACTCCAGCCCGACTGAAAACTACGGCGAGCAGAACGCCAAGGCCGTGTCGTCTCCCATCACCATCGTCCTCCGGCCGGGGGAGAGGGTAAGCCTCGAGCCAAGAGAAAGCCAGCCTAACGCGTCGGCTAAAAACACCCCCGTTTCAGCCATCATGACAAAGAACCCGTTTGGGACCGATCCCAAGAAGACGGTGGAAGCATGCGTCGCCATGATGTCCGAGCACCGATTCCGTCATTTGCCCGTCCTTGATGATGCCGATAAGGTAGTTGGCATGGTATCCATGGGTGACCTCGTAAGCGATCTGGTCAAGGAACAAGCATTCATGCTGGAGCAGTTCGAGCGATATGTTGCCACAGGCACGTACTAGCTCGTCGTCTTTCTAGGCGTGGGGACTCGATGCTGCCGTACCTGCTGAAGACTGGTTAGTTCTTAAGGGGTCGGTTCAACCCCTCGTGGTAGCAACGCCTAAGAACTTCTTCGTCATTGACTTGACAAAACATAACTAAATACGTTATGTTTTGTCAAGTCAATGCAAGCGATGAGGGTTCTAGAAAAAACACTAAAAACACTCGCGGATAGCGACCATTATCTTTTTATGGCCGATGACTTCTACGCTGTTTTCCCAAATATGACTATAGAAGTAATGCGCGTTTTTTTAGGCCGCGCGGTAAAAGCCGGCATCCTTGAAAGAGTTTGCCGATCCTTATATCTCTACCCCGACGCAGATTTCGACCGTAGTCTGGTACTCTACCATGCTGCAGCGAGGCTACGTGCTAATCAGTTCTGTTACCTAAGTTTAGAAAGCATATTAAGCGAAAGCGGTTCTATATCGCAAATTCCGTTAGGGTGGCTTACCCTTATGACTTCTGGACGATCAGGGATTTTTGACTGTGGCCGTTGGGGCAGTATTGAATTCATCCATACTGAAAAAACGTCAAGGCAAGTTGCACCGCAACTTATTTTCGATTCACGGTATAGGCTCTGGAAAGCAAATGTAGAGCTTGCACTTAGCGATATGCGTGCAACTCGTCGATCCCTTGATCTTCTTGAAAG
>JAVEXO010000084.1:0-7425 GCA_034003955.1 Spirochaetia bacterium
TGGTCTCTATTGGTGACGCCCCTGAGCTCCTCCGGCCAGGAATGTTCGTGTCTATAGAATTTGAACTGGCCAGATGGCCGGGCTCCTACCGGCTACCCTACGAGGCTCTTTCTGGTGGTGGCAAGTTATGGTGGGTGGACCATGGTGTGGCCAGGAGTGCGCCCTTCTCTCCCGATGCCACGAGTGACGACGAGTTTGCCGTGCCAAGGCTATGGGCAGACCGCGACGTGATTGTAGAGGGCCAGTACTTTGCCAGGGAAGGCTCTCCTGTCACGGTCATAGCTCCGAGGGAAGCCGACCTATGATTCTTTCAGATTTTTCCGTCAAGCATCCTGCCATCATAACGATACTGCTTGTTGCCTTGACGCTCTTTGGCCTCATTGCAGGCTCGTCATTGAATTCGGAGATGATACCTCCTGTCGGTTTGCCTCTGGCAACCATCCTGACCATCTATCCGGGGGCCGGAGCCAAGGATGTAGAGCGGGACATAACGAGAATAATAGAGAATCAGATGTCTACGCTCGCAGGGGTCACCAAGATGTCGTCGTCGAGCTCTGATTCATACTCCATGGTATCAATGGAATTCAGGGAGGACGTCGATGTCCATTCCAAGCTGCCGCAGATACGCGAGCTATTAAACGGCGTAGCCAACGATCTTCCCGGCGGTATAGAAGGTAACCCCGTAGTCTTCATAGCCGATGCAAGCGGTCTGTTACCCATATTCTCCGTTCGTGTACGCGGTGACATGGACTCGGAACGCCTGACAGAGTATCTGGAGAAACGCCTGAGCCCAGCCATAGCCAGGGTGCCCGGTGTCTCAAAGATAAGCCTGGTGGGAGGATCAAGGCGTGAGGCAAGAATAAGCCTCAACGTGGCAGAACTAGAGGCCAGAGGCATATCTGCCCTGCAGGTCTATGAGGCACTGCGATATAACAACCTCAATGTGCCCGCCGGTAACGCCCTGTATCGCTCCAGAGAATTGGCCTTTACCACAGACGGATCCTATTCAGACATCAATGACCTCAAGAACATGACCGTTGGCTACGGAGACGGTTCCTTCATATTCCTCAAGGACATAGCGGCCATCACCCTGGAGCCCGAGCCTCGTGACATACGCATACGCTCAGGCGGACAAGACTACGTGATGGTCGATATTATGAAGCGTGACGAGGGAGATACGGTGGAGATTGCCACCCAGACCATAGCCATCCTGGAAGAACTAACGCAGGAATCGGGTGGTACCATAGAGTACGCCATCATAAGCAACCAGAGTGAGATAACTACTCGATCCTTACAGACCGTTCTTCAGACAGCCTTAACGGGCCTGGCCCTGACAATCCTTGTCATTGTCTTCGTCCTCCATGACATGAGGGCAACCCTTATAATAAGTCTGTCCATACCCTTGTCAATTTTGTTTGCCATTCTGGGTCTCTATGCCACAGGCCGTTCACTCAACCTGCTGTCACTGTCAGGCATGACCGTGGCCATAGGCATGGTCGTCGACAATTCAATAGTCGTGCTGGAAAACACCTATCAGAAATTCAAGAAGACGGGAGACAGGCGACTTTCTGCTATGAGCGGAGCCGGAGAGGTAGGTGGCGCCGTCCTCGCATCGACGACTACAAGCATCTGTGTGTTCGCGCCTCTTTTGTTCCTTACAGGCATCATTGGCATCATCATGAACGACCTGTCGCTGGCCATTGTCTTTGCCCTCGGCTCGTCTGCCCTGGTTTCCGTCATAGTCGTCCCATGGCTGTCATCCATAATGCTCAAGCGGGAAGACGATCTACGGAGGCCAAAGATACTAGTCGCCATAGAGTCATGGATAGACCACCTCTTCGAGCGCCTTGAACGAGGCTATTTAAGACTTTTAAGGTCAGCCCTGAGCAACAAGATATACACCCTGTTCCTGGCGGTTTCCTTGTTGGTCGGCAGTGTCCTCCTACTTTCAATACTCAAGATAAGCTTCCTGCCTCCTACCGATACCGGTGAATTCGAAATTCATATAGAGACACCAACCGGCTACACCCTGGAAAGAACGATGGCCAAGGTAGACGAGCTGGATGCCCTCGTAACAACGATGGTACCCGAGATTGAGGCATCCGTGTACTATGTCGGAGCAACGAGCGCCCTGGCGATGGTAGGTTCATCTAACCGAGCCTATGGCCGTATCCGCCTCGTGCCTAGCGAGGATAGGTCGCGAACCATCCAGCAGATGATGCCTGCCATCCAGGAAGAATTGGCACGTAGATTGCCTGATTGCGACGTCACTGTGCTCAACGGAGGCTTTGATTCGCTTCTTGCCATGGGTACGGGAGGACAAGGCTATCAGCTGGAGATATACGGCACAGACCTGGATGCCGTCACCGAGACAGCCAAGCTGGCCCGCGACATCCTGGCCGTGGATCCCGATGTCTTTAAGACAGATCTATCCGTTCGCATGGACTCGGAGCAGCTATACGCCAATCTAAGCCAGTCCTACATGGGCACCCTGGGTGTCACGCCATACGAGGCCGGCATAACGAGCAGAATCCTCTTCGGCGGCATGAATGTAGGCACACTCCGTGTAGCAGGAAACGACTATCCAATACGCGTCAGTTCCAATGTAGCCGATACGCGCATAGACGACGACACGCTCAGTAGCATAAACCTGCGTACACAGGACGGGCGCATCGTCAGCTTTGCAGCCTTCTCGACGGTAGAGTCACGCCCGGCCCTGTCGAGCATAGAGCGCAAGGACAGGAACTTCTCTGTTGAGGTCAGGGGCTACCTGCGATCAGAAGACCAGTCAGGCGTTAGCACCCGTATGGCAGCCGCCATGGGTGGTCTATCACTACCCTTTGGCGTAAAGTACCGCACCACCGGCACCAGCGAGCTCATAGGAGACTCAATATCGGGCCTGCTTGTTGCCCTGGCCATAGCAGTATTCTTAGTCTATGCCGTCATGGTCATACAGTTCGAGCGCTTCATGCAGCCCCTTATAATAATGGCATCCATACCATTCTGCCTCATAGGCGTCGTCCTTGGCCTCTACCTCTTTGGATCGTCCATGTCGATAATAGCCATGCTTGCTCTCATAGCCCTTGGCGGCACCGTCGTTAACAATGCCATAGTTATGGTCGACTACATAAACCAGCTGCGGCATGACTATGGTATGGATCTACGCGACGCCATACTGCAGGGTTGCGCCAACAGACTGCGGCCCATACTGATGACTGCCATGACAACCCTCTTTGGTGTACTGCCCATGGCCCTGGCCCATGGCAACGGATCAGAAGTCTACGCCCCCCTGGGGCAGGCCATATTCGGTGGCCTTCTGTCGTCTACGGTCATAACCCTCGTCATCATACCCGTACTGTACGAGATCCTCGAGAAGGGGACTCGCTTCATTAAAACAGCGGCAGCGCCCGCACTGGAGAATGGTATCCATGAGTAACACACTACGCGGCCATCGTGGCCGCCTCCTTGCCGCCATCATTGCGGCTCTTGTCCTGACCCTGTCATTGACTGGCTGCTCGGCTGTATTCCGCTCGTCTATCCAGGGCCGCGTCATAGACCTCGAGGACTGGGATAACGGTACGACCACCGGCGTGGAGGACGCCACCGTCTTCCTGTACACCGACCAGAAGGCCCGCGACGCAGACCTCGTGGCCTTCGTGGAGGGTGACGATGCCACCCGGCCGGACGGCTCGTCGAGGCCCGAGCGTCTGTACTTCCAGAGCACCGTAACGGACACCAACGGCGCCTACGACTTTACGGGCTTCATCTGGGAGTCCCTCTTTCCTAAGTATGGTAAGACAGCCGACCGTAACGAAGTATTCCTCCTCATCTATCACCCTGACTACGGGCTCAAGCCAAACCCAACGCCTCTCTATGTCGTCTCAGACGTTACAAACCAGCTGGACCTCCTCAAGATAGAGGACCTCTGGAACGAGGGCCGCCTGGCTGGAACCGTACTTGACTGGAAGGATGACAAGGGCCTCGATGGGGTAACCGTCAACTTTTACGTGGCCAAGTCATGGACCTACGATGCGGGGGGTGCCTTCGCCGATGTCGTCTATCCCACGACGCCGAGCGCAACGACAACGACTGCTCCTAATGGTGATGGGCGCTGGACCGCTACCGTACGCTTTCCCATGAAGCCAAATAGAACGGTACACGCAACCCACAACAATGCGCCGGTCAGGGTAGCCTTTGTCCTGAACAACTACAGGGCCAATGATCCGGCGGATGGATCTGGCTTGTCTAATGTCGACTTGGTCAGCGATGTTGACATAGACCGCGATGGTCGAACCGCCACGGATGGAGACTACAAGGATGCCTTTGTTTCTGCCACGCTTGAGTACGATGCCGTGGCAGGGGAGGCAAAGATTGTAACCGTTCCAGCAATAAGCCTGCAACGATGGCGTTTTAGTGCAGCGGTACGGGGCAGAACATACGATACGAGCCAAGCTGGCTATGCTAACGGTGTAAAGGTGACACTAGGAGTACCGGATCTACTATCGGGGACTACCTATACTGCATATTCAGAAAAGCAAGTAAACGGGACTATAGAAACCGACGGAGTATTTGACTTAGGAACGATCCAATGGAAGATGAGTGACATAGAGGCCGTAGAAGCCACGCAGAAGGCCGGCACCGTTGCTATTGCGATGCAAGGTAACGATGCTGCTCTCAGCTCGGGAAATCCTGCTACCTTGTCGCCCGATGCCACGCTTGTCCTTGAGCTTGTTGTTCCGTGAGCGCTGCCATGAAGAAGCTCTTCTTGGTAACACTAGGCCTCTTTCTGGTAACGGGAGCCTTCGCACAGGCACCTGCCTTCCCCTCAGATCCCTTCGCCGCCGAATACGAGGCGGCGGTGGTGGCATACGAGGCGGCAATAGACTTCTCGCTGCCGGTCGAGCCGACGCCGCTCTTGTCTCAGGCCGCCGGCGTAGACGGGGCGGCGGCTCCGTATACGCTTGAAGGCCTCCTGGGGATGGCGGCTCAGAGGAACCCCGGCCTTATGGCCGCGGCCGAGTCTGAGTCGGCGGCTCTGGCCGATCTAGCCGGGGCCAAGGCCAGGCGTCTGCCGAGCCTGAAGGCAGAGACTTCGGGTACCTTCATAGGCAATCCCATGGGGCCTATAAGCCTGACGGCGGGGCAGCTGGGAGCGTATCAAGGCGTGAGTATTCCGCCGCAAGACGTGATCATCTACAAGGGCATGGAGAGTACGCAGTACAACTTCAAGCTCATAGGCGAGGTTCCTCTGTACACCTGGGGCAAGTTGAGTCTTGGCGTACAGCTGGCTCAGACGGGGCTCGCCGCGGCGGCAACACAGAGACGCAAGGCAGAGCACGAATTAGCCATCAGGCTTCGTGGGACATGGGACGGCCTATGCTATCTGTCACGGGCTCAGGATGTGCTTGAGCTGCAGGGCCGTATTGGGCTTAGGCTGGTAGAGCTGGCGGAGCAGAGCGAGGCCGCCGGCTTCCTCACGCAAACGGAGCTCGTGGGCGTGCGCATACGGCTCAAGGAGATTGGCATAGCAAGGGTCAAGCTTGATGAGCGGCGTGACCGGCTCCTTTCAGAGCTTGCTTCAATGACTGGTCTTGGGGAACTAGAGGCAAAAGACCTGGCCTTGAACAGCGCGGCAGCCGGTTCCGCTCGTTGGACAGAGGCACAGGCTCATATTCTGGCGCTTGAAGGCAGCTACGATCTTGCTCTGCTTGGATCTCTCTTGGATGTAAAAAGGGGTCTTAAGGACTTGGCGGAGAAAGAGGCCAAGGGGCGACCGGATCTTGGCCTTCGGGTAGAACTATCCTACGGCGGTGAAAGACTGCCTTTCCTTGAGAAGGACTGGTTTGGCAAGGACGACTACCAGCTGACATTCAGCCTCGGTACATCGGGCAACATCTTTGGCAGCGCCGTAAGCTCTGGAGAGGCCGCCAAGGCCCGCGCCCAGCTGAATGAGGCAGAGGCTCAGCGAGCAGACGCCGAACGCTCCATAAAGGCATTCATACGGGAGACCTTCCTGGGCATTGAACTGGGCAGAGCCAGGCTGGAGTATGCGGCCCTCAAGCAGGATGGATGGGCGGGAGACCTTGAGCAGAAGCGCGCGACCATACGGGTTGGTGCAGGCTCGGAGTCGGAGTATCTGTCTCTTATGATAGAGGCCCTGGGAGGCCTGGCCGAGGCATACGGGACGCTCGGTGAGTACCGTTCCTCGCTCTTGGCCCTCGAAGCTGTCACGGGGTCCGCGGGTAACTAGCCTACTTGAAGAGCCTGGTTACATCTACGGCCTTGTGCCAGCGATTCAGGAGCATCTGACGCGTCTCGTCGCTCATCTCAGGCACGAAGTCGCGCTTGCGGCGCCAGTTGCGTTCAACCTCGTCCTGGCTGGACCAGTAGCCAATCTTGAGCCCCGCCAGGTAGGCCGCACCAAGTGCCGTCACCTCGCCTACTTCAGGCAGGATGACTGGTTTGTTGAGGATGTCTGCCTGGAATTGCATGAGGAAGCTGTTGGCGCTGGCGCCGCCGTCGGCCTTTATGAATGGAATGGTTGTACCAGCGTCTTTTTCCATGGCGTCAAGCAGGTCTAGTGACTCATAGGCTATGGATTCAAGTGCGGCTCTGACGAAATGTGCCTTGCTCGTGCCCCGGGTCACGCCGAGGGTTGCGCCTCTAGCCTCTGAGTCCCAGTAGGGCGCGCCCATGCCAACGAAGGCGGGCACCATGACGACGCCTCCCGTATCCTTGACCATTCTGGCCAGGCGCTCGCTCTCGGCCGAGTCTGATAGCACGCGCATCTCGTCGCGCAGCCATTGTATGACGGCGCCTGCTATGAACACCGAGCCCTCCAGTGCGTAGGTAAAGCCCTTGCCGAGGTCCCAGGCTATAGTGGTAAGCAGGTTGTGCTTTGAATCAACAGGCTCGCTTCCGGTGTTCATCAGGGCGAAACAGCCGGTGCCGTAGGTGTTCTTGCTGGCCCCTACCTTGAAACAGGCATGGCCGAACAGGGCGGCCTGCTGATCTCCTGCGCAGCCAGTGACCGGTATCTCGCAACCGAAGAGGTCCTTGCGGGTGTAGCCAAAGTCCGCCGAGCTTGGCAAGACCGTGGGTAGCATTGACTCCGGTATCTTGAGCATCTTGAGTATCTCGGTGTCCCACTGGCCTGTATGTATATTGAAAAGCATGGTGCGGCTGGCGTTTGTGGCATCGGTGACGTGCCTGCCTGTGAGATTGTACATGAGCCAGGAGTCTACGGTGCCAAACATCAGCTCTCCGCGTTCGGTGCGCTCCCTCAGCCCGGATATATGCTCGAACATCCAGACGAGCTTTGTGCCGGAGAAATAGGGGTCGAGAACGAGGCCTGTCCTCTGGTGGATTTCATGTTCATAGCCCCGTGCCTTGAGCTCATGGCAGATTGCGGATGAGCGACGGCAC
>JAVEXO010000026.1:0-28900 GCA_034003955.1 Spirochaetia bacterium
TCAAACGTGCGGCTCAGAAAGAGGTGATTGAAAACTTTTCAAAATATCGTCCACTAAGATCTATAGCTGTAATTTTCGCTTGGATTATAGGTGCCTCATTTCTGCTTTCTAATCTTGGTTTCAACATAACTACCGTCATTGCAGGACTCGGCATCGGTGGAATCGCTGTAGCACTCGCTGGGCAAGCATTGCTGGGTGATTTGTTCAGCTATTTTGTTATTCTTTTTGATGGGCCGTTTGAACTGGATGACTTTCTCATTTTTGTTAATATTGCTGGCTCGGTGAAAAATATTGGAGTATAAACAACCCGGATTCGTCCCATAGCAAATTTACTCGGCACGGTTCCAACGTGAGCACTTGAAGGCAAACACCGCATCAGTTTACAGCGAGGAAGAAACGAGTGCTAACTGCCTAAGCCTACTCGGAAGGAATGAAGCGAACGGTACCGCCTAGCACAGCGCCATTCTGCACCCGTATGAGCTGAGCGTTTATTTCATAACCGTATTCAAGAAGGCTAATGCTACCAGTAACAATGATATCTGCGCCGAGGAGCTTGCCCAACGATATACTGGCTGCCTGATCTGTTAAACCTGAAAGCTGAAAAGACTGTTCTTCAAGCAATCTATCAAGAGCAGATCTACTCACCATCGTTAAAGGACGCGAGTCATCATATATGACCGTGGCCATAGCAGTAATAAGTCTGTTAAGAACGTATTCGCTTTTAGGGCTTTCCTTTCCATCTTCTAGAAAGAAGTACACTGCGATAGTGGCTTCTGTGTCGTCAGGAATAAACTCTAAAAGATCGTAGGAAAGGTCTTCATAGACTTCATCAAGCGTCTGTAGACTTGCGCAGGACCCAAGAAGCATGACTATCGAGAGGCACGTTGCAAAGACCGCATAATAGCCTGCCATTCGCCCACATAATGCTTCATTACGTTCCATCGTTTCCTCCACGTTACCATTATAGCCTTCCATTCTCCGAAATTGATGCTTGCTTTAGACTGTATCAATTTATGCTTCCGCATCCGTATCCTCTTTTAATTTAAAGCGAGAAACGGTCGACATGACAGCCTCGATGCTTTGCTTATTCCTTATGCTTATATCAGCAACCTGGGAAACCGCTACGTTTATTTCTCCCGTACCTATAGCCATCTCGTCCATGCTGCTATGGATTTCCATGGTGACCTGAGCGATTCTCTGCATCTCTTTTACTATTTCTCTACTACCTAAAAGCATCTGCGTAGAGGAGTCCCGGACTTCTACGGTAATATCATTGATCTGGGCCAGAGCTTCCAACACCTGGCTACCGCCTACACTTTGTTCATCCATTGCATTCTTTATTGCCCACTCTTGATCACTAACGGTTCCGACTATTTCAAACACCCGCTGGAAACTCTTTTCGGCTGCGACAGAAGAATTAGACACCTTGTCGATAGATCCTTTTACCTTACCAAGTACAGCCGAAATATTTTTAGACTGCTCCGACGCTCCTTCTGACAACTTTCTAATCTCATCGGCTACGACGGCAAAGCCTTTTCCATAATTACCCGCATGGGCCGCTTCTATGGCGGCGTTCATGGCCAGGAGGTTAGTACGCTCGGCTATATTCTTTATCACTTCGTTTGCTTCTAGCAGCCCCGCAGATTCCTGAGCTATGGCCTGTATCAAGGAGACGACTTCACTCAAATCTGTTTTTCCAGAATCGCTGGCTATATTAAGTTCTTTAACGCTTTCAGCGTTTCTATCCAGACTCTGGGAAACTGAGCGAATATTTGCTACCATCTGTTCTATTGACGATGAAGACTCAGTCACGCTTGCCGCCTGATCTTCAATCCTTTGATTCAACAACTCGGCTAACTGGGATAGAGTTCCAAGGGTGGCTTCTGTTTGATTCACCCCGGCGGATTGGTTTACAACCTGAGCCTTGACACTATCAATATTAGCAGATATCTCGTTAACCGCAGCCGAAGTCTGGGTCATGTTGCTTGATAGATCATCTCCTATCGTGTTTAAAGTAACCCCCTCATTGTTGATCAACCTGAGAAGTGATGCAAGCTTCTCTAGAAAAACATTGAATTGGCCCGCAAGCAGCCCTATCTCATTTTTTGACTTTACATCAATCCTCTTCGTCAAATCCCCCTCACCTTCTGAAAGTGTGGCAAGGGCACTGCCAAGCATGCCAAGAGGGCGAACAACCAATCCAGTTATAAATAAGTAGCCAAAAAGGGCAGAAAAGACTATAAAGACTAGAACCGCTATGATTATTGAGTTTCGTATATTCTTCAAAGTAAAGAAAAACTCATCTTCATACAGCCCTGAAGCCACAACTAGTTTCCAAGGTTCGAAATGCTTGAGGAGTACGATTTTTTTTCTGGGACTTGGATCGGTCGGGTTCTGCCAAAAATACTCATACCTAACCGTCTCGCCTGATTCTACCGCATTGATCCTGCCTGTCATCGTCGAGATTTCCTTGCCTACAAGTTCTCCTTTGAAATTCTTCAATCCTGAAACATCCACCCCACCTATCGAAGGATGGAAGGCTTCAATACTCTTTTTTGTTGTATCCCCCGGAGACGTTGCCGTTATAGACCAGACGTAACCTGATTTTCGTATCTTTATACCGGCTTTCTGAAAATCGTGTAATACCGACAGTTTGTATGGCTCTGCCGACAAGTCTGCTCTTTGCTCTGGTAGAAGGCGCAGGACACTCCTGGACAGAATTGCAAGCACAGGGCCGGTCTTGATGCTAAACCGAGCCCCATCTCCCGGATTTCCAAGATCAGAAAACCTTACCGTATCCGGTTCAAGATCAAGCAAACCCAAAAACTGCTCAAAGCCGGCTTCATTGACTATGGATACCTGCATCTCTTTGACCGGGCCGCTTAAGAGATAAGAAATCTCTTCATTGGCCTCTGCCCGGGAGAGCTCTCCTGATTCTACACGATCGTAGTAACGCGATATAATTGAATACCCACCATCCAGGGTGTCGGTAATCTGTCCGAGACCAGCCTCGGTCATGCCAAACTTCGACAACTGAAAGGCGACGACCCCAACCACAGCCAAGGCGAGAGTCACAAGAAATGATATCGTTACGATGAGACGAACCTTCAATGATTCGTGGGCACGAACCTTTAACAGAGATTTCTGTGTGGGGCTATTCATGTCCATTACTGTATGCATTCAGTAGCCACTGTCAATATCTTCCTTGTCAATCAGGGAATCGTCGCAATGCAGCAATCTACCCTTATTATGTAAACGACTGTATAGTAATACCGAGGTACATACATGGATACTATAAAGTTGCAGGCTTTCTGCACGGTAGCCGCCTTGAGAAGCTTCAGCGATGCGGCAAAGCAGCTAAACTATACGCAGCCAGCCATAAGCGCACAGATACGGGAACTGGAAAATGAGCTCAAGGTGACTCTTTTTAAGAAGGCCGGAAAGCGCGTAGAGCTTTCAGAGGCTGGAGAGACAATCCTGCCATTTGCCGAGAGACTCCTGCGTGATTTTAATGGCCTTAAAAATGTTTTGCCGGACAATGAAGCCAGCTCCAGGAATATTGTAAAAATCGGTTCTAGCAGTCTACCAGGTGTGCACCTTGTTCCCGCTCTGATGAAGAAAGCTAAGTCAAACTTTCCCGACATGGCCTTCTCACTTGCCATCAATAACAATTACCAGGTAGAGAGGATGCTATACGCCAACCAGATTGATGTAGGCTTCGCTGGCAGGAAACAGATGCAGACTACTAAGGGTGCCTTAACCGAGCACTTGCTAGTAAAGGATGACTTAGTCGTCGTCTTGCCTCCTTCGCATCCCCTCGTAGAACGGAGAGATCTCCGGGTTGAAGATATAGCCGGCTTGCCCCTGATTCTACCACCTCGCAATATCCTCACTAGGAGGCAGGTCGAGGAACGATTCAGGCAGCTCGGGTTTGGTTTAGACATCACCTTGGAGCTTGGCAATACAGAAGCCATAAAACAACTAGTCGCACACGGTATGGGAGCGACAATCCTCTGCCGTTCCGCGGTAGAAGAAGAAACAGCCGGAGGGCGGCTACGCGCGGTATCCGTTCTTGGATTAGAACTGTCAAGATTCTTCTGCCTGCTTACCTTGAAGGGTCAGAGGATGTCAAGGGCATCCAAGGACTTCATAGCGTTTGTACTCGATAAGGCCATGGCAAATCGTATGTTTCCTACCTATTATTAAAGTACCTTATCCAGTATATAAATACCTTTTATTGGACGGTTTTGAGTTCTCTTGGTACATCTAATGTGTCGACTCGATATACAACGCAGCTTGGGTGGCAATATCGTCGATCGACACTATGCATGGCTTCAGGAGGTACTCGATGCCAGATGTTTTCGCTAAGAATGCCGCAACAAGCGCAGAGGACGCGGCCAAGATCGTTCCACGCGCCGAGTTCAGGGTTTTTGGTCATGGCGTAATAGAAATCGTCAAGAGCAAGATGTGGAATGGAAAGACAGTGCTGTTCCAGGCCCGCAAGATGCCCGCCGAGACGTACTTTCTTTCTTCAAAGACTAGCGAGGCCAACGTCAAGGTGCGTGATGGCCTCCTGGACATCAAGGTAAAGACAGGTGAGACGCCAGAGGGTTATGAAATTTTTCAGCCACGCGGGAAGTTCCAGTTCCCCGTCAATCGCTCGGACCTGGAGACAATACTGTCTCACCTCAAGGTAGACATGAAGCTCGATAAAGAAACGTATAGCATCGAGTCATTCATAGAAATGGCCAGAGCCTTCCCTGGCATGGCAGCCGTCACCGTCGAGAAGATGCGATACGGATTCACAATAGATGGCATAATCTGCGAATACGCACAGGTGTGGTTCAACGGAGCCCTCGTTGAGTCGGCCTGCGTCGAGAGCGAGAACTATGAAGGTATGAAGCAGATTATAGAGGGCTTGGGTCTTGCCTCTATGCCAAACACAAATTATCTACGCGCCGCTAAGCGTGTAGTAGGCATGTTGTAATCATCCACACAAGGAGTCACAGATGAAAAGAATAGTAATCGTCGCCATGCTTCTGGTAACGCTCTGCTTCGGTCTATACGCAGAGGGTACTAAGGAAGCAACAGCCTTTCCCTCAAAACCAATCAGGGTCGTGGTCTATGCCGGAGCCGGTGGACAGCTCGACATAACCGCCAGGAAATTTGCCGATATCGCAGCCAAGTATACTCCGGCCACCTTTGTGGTAGAGAACAAGGCCGGAGCGGGCGGTCTCGTTGGATGGGAATATGTACTGTCACAACCAGAGGATGGATACACCCTGATGGCCGTAACAAAGACACTCATAGCCAACCACGTGAAGAACGAATTCGACGTAGACCCTATGTCGCTTAACTGGACTGCCTTCCTCATAAACGATGCCGAGACAATAATCACCAACGCAAACTCCAAGATTAAGAGCATTGCTGATATCATAGCCGACGCCAAGGCCAGGCCGGATCAGCAGATATGGGTGGCACCTCCCGGAGTCGACGAGGTCGTCACATATAAATTCTGGAACAAAACCGGCATACGTGCCAAGTACGTACCTTATGACGCCGGTGGGCAGGCAATGGCCGCTGTAATCGGGCAACAGGCCCAGGTATACGTAGGCAATCCTGTAGATGTACGTGGCAAGCCCGATCTCATGATGGCCGCCATCTCTTCAGAGAAACGCTTTGCACAATTCCCCGATGTCCCGACCTTCAAGGAAGCAGGAATCAAGGGTCTCGATGCCGAATCATTCTGGCGTGGTTTTGCCCTCAAGAAGGGAACTCCAGCCAACATCATAGCCTGGTACGACGAACTTTTCGCCAAGATAACGGCTGATCCTGAATGGAGACAGTTTAACGAAAAAGACGGCATGGAGGTTGTCCATTACAAGAGCGCTCAATTCAACGCTATCGTAGCCGAAGACATTAATGACTTTAAGACGTACTTCAAGAAATAACACGCACTGCGGGAGGCTTTTTATGCCTCCCGCGTTTTCTTCTTTTGTAAGGAGTGCCCGAATATGCCTTTTAAGGAATTGGGATCGTTCTTGAACAGCAAGCCGGGATTCCTGGCCATCTGTGCTGTCATCATGGCCTTGCTACTAGTGGGGCGCGCCATCTTGAAGAAGTGTATAAGCAAGGAGTACCTTGGCCAAGCCTTGGTGCTGTTGAGCCTGGGCCTCATTGCAGCCATGCTCCTTTTGTTGACGATATGGTTCCCCGTACGGGGTGAGGTGTCGGCTGCCGTGGTTCCACGCCTGTGGATCGTTGCGATCTTTGCCTGCCTCATCTACTTGTTCGTACTGATAGTCAAAAAGACAGAGAAACCCGACCAGGACAGGGGAGACATTGTGTTGACTGCCAAATTCATGGCTGCTACAGCTGCGTATATCGTGCTGATGTTTTTGGTCGGCTACTACATAGCCAGCATCATTTTCTTAGTCGTTGCCATGGCTCTGTTATCGTACCGACGTCGCATCGTCACGATGAGCCTCGGTATTGGCTGGATGGTTTTTTCTTATCTTGTCTTCTACAAGTTGCTCTATGTTCCTTTACCACAAGGACTCCTGATCAACGCCCTGTTCGGTTGAGCCGTCCCTTCACAAGGAGCTTTATTCATGGAAACAATACAATACATGCTCGAAGGCTTCGGCAACATCTTTGCCGTTGTCCCCTTGCTTGCAATAGCAGCCGGCGTTTTTATGGGCATACTCGTCGGCGCCATGCCGGGGCTTTCTCCTTCTATGGGAGTAGCACTCCTCTTGCCCTTTACCTTCCGCCTGGATCCCCTGGTAGGGCTGGTCATGCTGACGGCCGTCTACCTTGCGTCCAACTACGGTGGGTCAATAACCGCTGTTACTATAAATACACCAGGTACACCATCTGCCGTAGCAACGGCATTCGATGGGTACCCCTTGACCCAGCAAGGCAAGGCAGGAATTGGGCTGGGGCACTCACTGGTATCATCGGTCGTTGGTGGGATGGTAGGCATCATAATACTCATACTATTTGCCCAGCCTCTGGCTAAGGTCGCCGTACGAATGCACCCGGCCGAGTATTTTGCCTTGGCTCTGTTTGGCTTGACGACGGTTGCTTCCTTAGGTGGCAAGAACTGGGCAAAGGCCTTTGTGGCCGCCCTCATAGGCCTCCTTATAAACACCGTAGGCATAGACCCCATATCAAGCGTCAAACGATTCACCTTCGGTGCTACCAATATCTTCGATGGCTTCGATATCATTCCAGCCCTTATTGGCCTCTTTGCCCTGAGCGAGGTATTTTCCAAGCTTGAGGCGCGTGAGACAAAGAGTATAGACGTAGGAGACGCCGAGACACGCAAGGATACCTGGCCTACGCTTAAAGAGTACTGGAATCATCGCCGGGTCACGCTTCAGTCGTCTGTATTTGGTACGCTCATAGGCATCTTCCCAGGAGCAGGCTCAGCCATAGCATCATTTTTGGCCTACGACCTGGCCAAGCGAACAAGCAAGCATCCGGAGACTTTTGGCAAGGGCAATCCAGAAGGCGTCTGTGCGGCAGAAGCGGCTAATTCAGCCTCTGTTGGCGGCGCGATGGTGCCGCTCCTTACCCTTGGCATCCCAGGCAGTGCCGCGACAGCCGTCTTGGTTGGTGCCTTGATGATACATGACCTCGTGCCTGGGCCCATGCTCTTTACGTCTAACCCAGGACTGGTCTACGGGCTCTTTGCCAGCATGCTTGTTGCCAACATATTCATGCTCTTCGTAGGAGGACTCGGAGGCAAGCTGTGGCTTAAGGTGATAAATATTTCACCAGCCGTACTCATGCCCATGATAATAGCGGTGGCCTTCATAGGAAGCTTTGCCGTCAAGAACTCGCTCTTCGACGTGGCGGCATGCTTCGTCTTTGGCGTTGTTGGATGGGCACTCAAGCGCAAGGGCTACCCCATGGCTCCAATAGTACTTGGCATGGTGCTAGGCAAGCTAGCTGAGGTCAATTTCCGCAGGGCAGTCATCATGGGCGGTTACAGCGTGTTCTTTACCCGACCTGCAAGCCTTGCACTGCTACTGATAAGCGTTGCCGCCTTTGCCTTGCCGTTCTGGCAGTCCGCCAGAGAAAAGAAAAAGGCTTTGAAAGGTAAATAATACGCCGTTTTAATGCGGCGAGATGATTCACAGTACACAGAGGAGATACCTAGACATGGCACAACAAAACGACGCCTTGAACGCCTTCTTAACGGCCTCCTCGGAGGCGGCCCGTGCCGGCAAACCAGTACGCGTCTTTATAGGCAATGAAGCATCAGACCTCGATTCCATGGCCTCTGCCATACTCTTAGCCTGGTCCAAAGGCACGGCCTCTGATGGCCTACCCAATGTCCCGGTGATGAACATACCACGGGAAGACTTTAACCTGAGAACCGAGGCACTATGGCTATTCCAGGAAACCGGCATCGATATTAAAAGTCTCGTGTTTCTCGATGATGTTGATCTTGGCGCGCTCCTGGGCCACCTCACCTCCAGGCTTGTCCTTGTTGACCACAACAGGCTGTCGGCGGCTCAAGGGGCATGGGCATCCAAGGTTGAAGAGATACTGGACCACCATGCAGACGAGGGCCTTTACCCTTCTGCCAGGAAGAACATAGCCCCGGTAGGATCAGCCTCCACCCTCGTCTCTGAGATGATGATCGCTTCCGGCATGCCTTTACCGTCAGATGTTGCTACGCTGGCTCTCGGCACCATCTTGCTTGACACGGTCAACCTCGACCCCGAGGCCAAGCGTGTGACCGAGCGGGACGAGCTTGTAGCCAAGATACTTCTCCCTCTATCAGGCGCGAAGCAGAAGATTCTTTTTGATCGCCTGCAGCTGGAGAAATTCAACGTGGCGTCTTTAAGTTCCCGCGACATACTCCGCAAGGATTATAAAGAATACAAGATGGGCAAGCTGATGGTAGGCATGAGTTCAGCCCTGCTGCCACTGGCGGACTGGTTCAAGAAGGATACCAAGCTAGAGGATGCGTATGCCGCGTATGCGGCCTCACGCGGACTGGATGTACTGATAGTAATGGCGGCGTATACGGCGCCTGAATTCACGAGAGAAATGGCAGTATACGCCACAGATGCCAGTCTGCGGGGAAAACTGATAGACTTCATGAACCTGTCCGGATTAGGGCTCAAAGCCTTGCAGGCAACCAGCGCAGCGCCGAGCAAGACCACGGAGTATTTCTCCCAGGCAGACCTGAGCCAATCAAGGAAGAAACTGCAACCGCTTTTATCTTCGTTCGTAGAAAAACTATAGACTCACATAAAAGGGAACGTTGACAATGATGCAAAAGGATAGTCTAAGAAGTCGTTACATCACTATTGTCAACGCTCTCAGTTTCTCGGCAGAACTTCAGAAGATGAGGCGGGACATCAACGCCAGGATCGATGCGCCTAGCACCATCGATCCTGGCCCGTACTCCCACCCTCTTGGCGTCTCCAGGTCTTTTAAGAGAAGGCGAATATCGATTGCCGAAGCCTACTTGATGGTGATCAGGGACCTGGAATCCGGGCAGGCCAAGAGAAGGCTCAGAGCCCTCCGCATGATGATGGATGTCTCCCTCCATGCCAAGACTCTCGACCTTCCACTCAACACAGCGAGAGTCCAGATAGCTCTTATAAAGGAAGCCATAAAGAACCGTAGAAATCGTAGAAAGCAGCTTGAACTATTGCAGGATTTCTCTGTATCTGTTCATGGGCAGCACCAGATAATACGCAGGCTACTAAACGAATTGAATATAATCGAGTTACCAGAGACGGGAGCACGCCTCAAGAACCTCGACGCCGGCTGGGACGAACACGTACACGATGTCTCCACATCAGGCAGGAAGAACCCCACCCAGCTGCTCACCGATGCATTTATAAAGGGCATATCCAGGCTGACAATAGCGTATAGTTCGCCTTCCTCACTCGACATGATGATGGAGGCTGTAGACGCAGGCAAAATAGTAGGCATCCAGGTATCATTAGCCCTGGAGTTCAGTGTCTTCGTACATGGCGCAAGGTTTCATTTCATGGCTATCCTGCCCCGTTTTAAAAGCGGCAAGGAAACAGCCAGGTGGTTTAAAGAGCACACAGAGAGCCTTAAATCTTTCCTGGACGGGCTTGAACAAAACCAGACCAAGCGTATCGAGTCTGTAAGGGCTCTCCTTCACCTCTATAACGATACATTCCTGCCTGCGCTCAATGAGGGATACCCAAAGAACTCCTTGTACCTGCTACCTAAGCTGAAGCTAAAGGAGCTAAAGCTCCAAATCCCCCTGGCCAGCATAAGCCGGTCCTACCTGGGCGAGTTCATGTTAACAAGCTGCAGACCCATATTCTTTAACCGAGTCATGCTACACAAGTCTCTGTATCGCAACGCTTTAAACGAGCTCAAGCTTAAGAATATGAGCGAGGCGGAGGCGAAGAGGATAGAGCAGGAGTACCAGGATGTTCGGGGACAATACCTTGATCTTGATTCGGAGCGTCTACGAAAAAGCTATTTTTCCAATCCTACCATCGGCGACTATCACACGGTTTTCTCTGACCTCAATGATCTCAAGCAGACTATCTCGGCTTCTGGATGCACCATAAGACTCCTACACCCACTAGAACATGGCATTAAAAAGGCAAGAACACTCCTGGCCGAGAATCATGGCATCATAGACCAGATAGAGCTGTACAATACCCAGGACTCGGCGGAACGCAAACCTGGGGAGCTCATCGAGCTGGCTAATCTCATCAACGATATAAACATGGAAAGCGAGAAGGAGGGACGCCCTCCGTATACACCAGTCTGTGGCAGTGATTCCACAGGCCGCAACCCGCGCCTGCCTGGCATGGGCTTCATTAAGGCGGACACGTTAAGCGGATCCTTGAAGAAGGAGTACACAAAGCGACACAAAGCCCTCCCCCAGCTACTTTCCGCGATGTTAGGCGCACAAGGCAAACCCGTCGAGGCTCAGGACCTTGATAAGGCGCCTGCCATACTGTGCATGGGTAAGACATCGAGCGAATACAAGGCACTGGTTGGCGATGAGGGTGGCGTGGGCTATGCCAGCATTCCATTAAAGAATGCCTGGCGCTACCTCAACCCAAGCATGGTCAACGCGTTTCTTGTGGTGACAGGATTCATCATTTCCTTTTCCTATATAGGAATACCCTACGCCATTCTGTGGTTCATGATAACGGGTTTTAGAACATCTATAGCCGACTTGGTTGCAGGACGAGGCACGCGCTTACGCGAATGGAATCTGCGGGGTATCAACTTCAGCAACGTTTCCCGAGCCTTGTTCTGGAGTGGTTTATCGGTGCCCCTACTAGGATTCGTAAAGACCCGGTTCGATATCCTGTGGCCGGGACAGGCAGAAGGACTCCTTTTCGACGCCGTCAAATTCTTCGTCATTTCATTCACCAATGGACTCTACCTGATGATGCATAACACCTTACGTGGGTTTAAAAGGAATGTCATCAGAGCCAATTTCTTCAGGAGTGTCTTGTCCTGGCCGCTGGCTACGCTGGCCGCTCCGCTTGGCAACCTTCTGGGCATCCCGACCATAGTGCAGGCAAAAATCTGGTCAGATTTTGTAGCGGCATTCATAGAGGGAGGTGCCAAGTACCTGTCGCTTATAAAACTCCGAAGGCGTGACCTGGAGGAGATAGTTCCATTGGTTGTATCAGAAGAATCGGATGAACGCTTTAGCGCTTTATTAGATCTTCTATACCTCTTCCGTGATGAACCAAGGACTGCTAGTTCCCTGGTTACCATACTGGCGCCCGGTTATCGCTCCTTAGGCATCTTCAAGATAGAATCTGAAACACAAGCCTGCACCTTTGATCAATTGTACGGTGTCATCAACGACAAGCATCTGGAACGACACTTGGTCGACTTCATCCTTACCAGGTACAAACCAGATATGTCCGTAGAGCTGCTCGACTTAGCAACAGTAACCCTGCAGTCGTTCAGAACCTGGCTGTCTGCCCGCTCAAGGCGATTCAGCCAGGCCTAGCCTTTGTTCTGCCGACCTGGCATGGGCTTCCAGGCCCTCGGATCTGGCTAGGATAGCCGTATCGTGCACCAGGTGTTCATCCGGGCTGTCCAGCTTGAGCCAGGTGCGTATGCGTAGAAAGTCAAACACCGAAAGCCCTCCAGAAGAGCGCGCCCTCCCCGATGTCGGCAAGGTGTGGTTAGGCCCTACTCCATAATCCCCGAATGCCTCCGCACTGGTGTTTCCCAGGAAGAGTGCACCCGCGTGCTGGCAGAGGGCGGCAAAGCCAGAAGGATCGACTAAGGCCAGCTCCAGATGCTCCGGAGCGAAGCGATTGGCCGCGGCGGCCAGCTCGGCACGCTCACTGGACACGAAGGCCCAGCCGTTGCCGAGAGCGGCCACCGCTATGTCGGCTGACTCTGCTCGGTATTCTCGCAGTTCCTCCAGGCACACACCCAGTGCCTTCTCCACGGCCATGAGCATAGACTCGTCGCTTACGGCGATGGCGGGTACGGCGTCGGGGTCGTGCTCGGCCTGAGCGATGAGGTCCCAGGCCAGTGCCACTGGGTCGGTAGAGGCGTCTGCGACTATTAAAAGCTCGCTAGGACCGGCCGGCGCGTCAGTCCGTACAATGGCCTGGGCGAGACGCTTGGCAGCGGCGACATAACGGTTGCCAGGGCCTACAATGACGTCGCGACTGGACAGAGACCCTACCCCGTAAGCAAACGCGGCTATGGCCTGGGCACCTCCAGCCGCGAGGAGGGTGTCGGCTTCGGCTAACGCACAGGCGGCCAGAATGATAGTTGAAGGTCTGGGACAGGCAACGGCGACGTCGGCAACCCCGGCCGTCTTTGCGACCAGGGCTGTCATGAGCACTGTCGATGGGAGCGGGTAGCGGCCACCAGGAACATAGCAACCCGCCCGCTCTACAGGGTGTATGGTATGTCCTGCCCTGCCGCCAGGGACGGCTATGTCGACGCTAGAAAGCGAGGCGAGCTGAGCCTGGGCGAAGGCTCGTATCCTATCGGCCACCCTCTCCAAGGCGTCGCGCTCTCCAATAGCCAGGCTTTCGAGTGCTGCGGAGAAATCATCAGGACCGTACCATAGCCTGCCTGAGTTGCCGTCGAGCTCATCTGCTAGTCGAGCCAGGGCAGGCTCGCCTGCAAGCCGCACTTCTTCCATTATTCGTCTAACTGTTATCTCACAGGCAGGATCATCGGCCGGACGATAATGCCTGCCTATGTCTTCCAGGCTCACGCGCCTCAGTGAATACCTGTCTGCCACGGTTCGTTTCCTTTCTCCGCGTATGGCACCTTTGCATTACCGGGTCTGCGCGTGATACGCATGGCGCGCCTGTCGAGCACGCGTTCTACATCTGCCAGAGTAGCGCCCTCACGCGCCAGCTTTACCGAGGCGAAGTACAAAAGATCGGCGGCCTCCTCTACTGAGCGCTCTGCTCCTACGGCATCGCACAGTTCCTGAGCCTCCTCGGCTATCTTGGCGGCAAGGAGTCCCGGTTCTGTAAACAGGCGGGCGGTATACGAGCCGTCTGGAGCGCTTCCGTCCTGGCTCTCCACAAGCCGTCTGACTGTGGTCTTGGTAAGCAAGGCAAAACCTGACTCATCGCCACCCCAGCCATCGGCGCCTCGCGGCCCGAAACAGGTCTTTGTTCCCCGGTGGCAGAATCCATTTCCTTCCTGCCGGACTGTCATGCGGAGCGAATCCCTGTCGCAGTCTACATCGACGCGCACCAGGGTCTGCCTGTCCCCACTCGACTCTCCCTTGCGCCACAGGCCTCTCGTCCTTGAATGATAGACGCCTGCCCTCTCTGCAATGGCCATGCGGAGGCTTTCTGTGTCTGAATACACCAGACCAAGGGCGACACCCGCCTCGTCGCAGACTACCGTTGGCCACAACCCGTCTGGCCGGTCAGATCGCAGACAGGCTGCAATGGCGTCGGCAGGATCGAGTATGCCCTTGTACAAGGCCATGCCTACCTGGGCGTCTGCCCCGAGCGCGTCCAGGGTTGCGACCTCGGAGGCGCTCCTGACGCCGCCGGCTATTGTAAGCGAGCCAGAAAAACCCGTAGCCCGTATAGAAGCTACAAGCGACTCTGATGCCTGCTTGTCTATACCCGAAAGGGAGCCCTCTATGTCTATTGCGGTTATAAGGAATCCCCCAACATATGGTGAGAGTTCTGTTACTCGTTCCAAGACGGTCAAACCGCTGCTCCGTGTCCAGCCCTCTGTCATGACGACTCCAGCCTTGTTGTCGAGTGCCGCCAGGAGACGCTCTCGTGGAAAGGCCGACAGGAATTCGGGCGTGGCCATTGTGCCTACCATCACGGTGCGGGCACCGGCATCGAGGAGCCTGACCATGGTAGCCTCGTCACGAACACCGCCTCCTACCCTGCAGGGGTAACGCGATGCTATGGTACAAACCAGGTCTATGTTTGAGCCCTTGCCCATGGCGGCATCGAGGTCGACGACGGCTATCTCACCTAAGACAGAGAAGCGCTCTGCCAGCTCCATGGGGTCTCCACCATCGAGTTCAAAACGCTCTCCGCCCACAAGCTGTACGGCGCGGCCACCCATGATGTCTATCGAAGGAGTAAGCATTATCGTACCTCCACGCCGTTTTGGCGCATGTAGTTCTTTATGGTCGCTATTGATAACGACCGGTCGTGCAAGGCTCCTGCCAGCAAGGCGGCAGCACCCGATCGCAGGCCTTCCAGTATCTGTTCCGGCGTAGCCGCACCGCCCGAGGCTATGACCGGTACACCGGATACCGCCAGGCTAGCCTGGCGCAGGAGCTCAAGATCATAGCCTGAACGGGTGCCGTCACGATCACGACTGGTAAGCAGCAGCTCGCCGGCTCCAGCCTCCACGCCCCGGACTATCCAGTCTACCACCGTAGTTCCTGTCACCGTTTTTCCGGCATCGAGCACGACCATGGGGCTACCATCTGCGTTCCTGGCAGCGTCCACGGCTAGAACGCAGCACTGGCGGCCAAACTCGCGGGCTATTTCAGTAAGTAACGTGGGCTCTCGAAATGCCCTTGAGTTAAGCGACACCTTGTCTGCTCCTGCCTCCAGCACCCGCTGAGCATCTGACAATTCCCGTATTCCTCCACCTATGCATAGCGGAATACCTATGCGCCGTCTTACCGTGCGTACGACATCGACATCGCCGGGTCTTCCTTCTACCCCCGCTCCAATATCAAGCATGACTATTTCGTCGGCTCCCTCGGCTTCATAGCGAGCCGCCAGCTCGGCTGGGTCCCCTGCGTCTCGCAGCTCCTTGAACCTGACGCCCTTGACGACGCGGCCGCCCGACACATCGAGGCAGGGGATGATCCTAGGCAGATTGCTCGTGCCAAACGACATGTCGGCGTCGAGAAGCCGGGCTTGAGCAACCCTGCCTCCAGGGTCTGTAAGGGTGAGGCAGGACAGGGTGCCAGTCGACGAGTCGTCTGACACCCCGTCAGAGGAGCCAACTTGCATCCATCGAGCCAGAAGCGCCTGTCCCCAGGCCCCGGACAGCTCCGGGTGGAACTGGCACAGGAGCACGGGACCACGCTCTATGGCCGCCACGAATGGCCCGCCGTAAGACGCCATCGCTCCCCGCCAGCCAAGGGGAACCGCGTCTAGCTTGTACGAATTGGCAAAATAGGCATAGGCGTCGCCGCCATCGCCTGGCAGCAACACCCTGTTCCAGCCAAACTGCGGAGAGCGCACACCAGGACCATAGGCGCTGATGGCTCCTGGAATGGCCCCTAAGCCCCGTGCTCCTGGCGACTCGTCGCTTGACTCGAAGAATAGCTGCATACCCAGGCATACCCCGAGTGTTGGCAAGGATCGCTGTACTCGCTCCTTGAGTACGCTGTCCATGCCCATGGCCCTGAGCCTATCCGCTACGGCTCCAAAGGCCCCTACCCCCGGGAGAACCACGTAGGCAGCATTTTTGACGACGACAGGGTCGGCGCTTATGACGATATCCGCGCCAACACGCTCGAAGGCTACGGCGAGGCTCGCTGCATTGGACCGTCCCGTGTCTACGATGGTGACCCTCATGGCGTGGCCTCACCGAGGCTACCCTTGGAGCTTGGCACCAGCGTTCCATAGGAGGCATCCAGGGTAATAGCCTGACGCATGGCCAGTGCCAGAGCCTTGAAGGCTGCCTCGGCACGATGGTGATCATTGCTGCCACGCAAGACATCCAGGTGTATGCTCGACATGGATGCGTTGGCTATGCTCGTCACGATGTGAGCCACGTTCTCGCAGGCAAGGCCCCCTATGGACTGTCTGGTAAGACCCAATTCGATCACGGCGCAAGGCCTGCCCGACAGGTCTACGACGGCCCTGGCCAGAGCTTCGTCAAGGGGAGCGAAGGCGGTGCCGAAGCGGCGTATACCGGCCTTGTCGCCAAGAGCCTGGCGCAGGGCAGCGCCAAAGGCCAGTGCGCAGTCCTCGGCGCTGTGGTGGTCGTCCACTTCAAGATCACCACGACAGGTCATAGCTAGTGCCATGCCGCCGTGGAAGGCCAATGCACCAAACAGGTGATCAAGGAAGCCTATGCCCGTGTCGACCTTAACCACTCCCGGAGAAAAGCTTAGCTCTACCTTCACCGACGTTTCATTGGTGGAGCGTTCGACTATAGCCGAGCGCGGTTCCGTGTTCTGGCTCTGTTCCCTGTTCATCGGATGTACTCCCTGGCCCTCCCGAGGGCCTCCAGCACAATGGCAAGCCCCTCGGCGTCGCCTGGGCAGCTGACTCTAACGGCGTCACCAAGCAGCTTGTGCCCACCATAGGTTCTTATGGCAATGCCATCACGAGCCAGGCAGGAAGCGAGACCAGCCGGGTCGGCGACGCGTGCCAGCACGAAGTTGGCCCCTGGGTCCGCAACACGAGCCCCAAGCTCCCTGAAGCGCCCGGTGAGCATGGCACGCTCCTCCTGGGTAAGCCTCACGGCCTCTGCCAGCCCAGCCTTGTCAGACAGTGCGGCAAGTGCGGCTATGGACGCGAGTGTCGAGCTTGGGTAGGGCATGCCGCAGGAACGCAGTACCGACGCGGTCTCGGTGCTAGGAGCCAGGGCATATCCGAGGCGCATGCCGGCCAGACCGTAGGCCTTTGAGAAGCTGCGTACAACATAGGCCGAGCATGAGTCTACGAGGACCTGGCTTGGGTCGACATCGGCGAATTCTCCATAAGCCGCATCGAACAGGAAGGCCACTCCGCTTCTTGTGCAGGCATCGGCTACGGCACGGGCCTCACCCTGTCTTGCCACTCCTCCACCAGGATTAGACGGCGATACAAGGGTTGCCAGGCCTATAGCCTCGTCTCCCTCAATAGCCGCTATCGTCTCTGCAAGTGGAAAGGCTTCTCCATCCAGCCATGGAAGCCCCAGCACACTGGCACCTCTCGAGCGGGCGTAGACGCCAAACATCTCGAAGGCTGGCTCATGTACGAGTATGGAAGCGCCTGGAGCGAGGCGTGCCGCACAGATTCGGCCAATGGCATCGTCGCCTCCGGCCGTGACGACGACCCTGCCTGGATCGATATTCCATGTAAGAGCTATGGCCGCCTCTAATTCCTGGAAGGAAGGATAGCGATTGACTCTTCCCGACGATTGAGAAAGGGCTACCGTGAGTGCCTCGGTCACAGCGGCTAAGGCTCGTCCTTCATTGGCGTCCAGGAACCATCGAATCCGTGGATCGGCCTTTCGTGGCACATAGGCGCGCGGCGGCCCTATCCAGGGACAGATCGATGATGGCCTGACATTATCCGATACTCCAGGTGTTAGTTCCCCATCGTTACACATCTCGTTCATGGCACTATCTGGGAAGGCTCGCTTATGACGATGCCCGTGCCGCCCCTGGCCATGATGGCAGGGATGAGGTTTGGTAGTGACGAGCGGGGTGCGGCTACCTTGACGGCAAAGCCCGCATCGCCCATCAGCCTTGAAACAGTAGGTTCCTTCATGGCTGGCAAAATGGCTATGAGGTAATCGAGACGGTCGGCGTCTATGTTGACTTCAAGCATGACGCGGCCACGAGCGGCCAGGACGCTGCGACACAGCAGTGCAAACCACTCTATGCGCTCACGGCGTACGGGGTCGCCCATGGCTCGCGTATTGGCATAGAGCCTGGTCGTAGAACGCATTACCTCGTCTACTATGGTCAAGCCATTGGCCCTGAGCGTAGATCCTGTGGCTGTATTATCTATGATGCAGTCTGCGTCCTCTGGCGGGAAGACCTCGGTGGCGCCGTAGGAACGCACGAAGGTTGCGTCAAGATTTCTATCGGCTATCCATCGCCTTGACACATTCTCATATTCACTGGCTACCACGATACGCCTGTCAGGCAAACGCCCGCCTTCGAGTATGGCGGTCGGTGCAGCCGCAACCAGTCGTACAGGATCCAGTCCAGTGTCAAGCACCTCGACCAGATCCATGTCAAGCTCCGCAACCCAGTCTGCTCCCGCGAAACCAAGATCTCGACTGCCAATATCGAGCATCTCTATGATGTTCTGAGGCTTGAGAACCTTGACGTCCATGCCGTCTATGCCTGCGGATGGTCTGTAGTCCCGTTCGGCCGCCTTCATGTCTATGCCGGCCTCCGACAAGAGGCGGAGGACTCCTGCCTGCATGCGTCCCTTGGGTAAGGCAAGGCGTAGTGTGCCTTCTGTTCGTTCCATGGTCGTATGGCTCCCTTCCAATCTGGAGCCGGCTATCCATGGCCACGTTCATCTAAAAAAGGCGCACAAGGCCCCCTTTAAAACAAGAACGCCGACCATGGCGGCCGGCGTCTCGTTCCATCGGGTTCCTGTCTGGAACCTACGGTAAAACAATCATCGCGACCGCGCATGCGTGGACGTGATGATGGAGATGGTTTAACTGAATCTGTCGTTCGTTACTCATCAAAGAAACAGTATACCAATCTATCGTATGCGTCAAGAGGCTGTCAGCCACCATTGAAGCAGACGGCAAGCTCGAATGTTCCAAGAGCCGAGGTGTATTCTACCGCATAGACAGGCGCAATCTTAGGCCAGCTTATCTCGTGATTCTTGCCTTTGATGACGACGGGAGGAGATATTTCAAGGTTCTGCCCTGTGTAGGCACCTATGGCGTTGCCTGAGACTATGTTTGTTATCTCAGCCACCAGACCCGAGGCTGTAGCCAGTCTATCTTGTTCACCGTTAGTCTCGACTCCAGAGGCCTTGAGGAGCTCATCCACCAAGCTCAGAGTGAAACGCATCGCTATGACGCCTTGAGCCGAACCCGCTATGCCGAGAAGACCTGAAATATCCCAGTCATGGCCTGCAGAGCTCTTGAGCTCCTTGACCTGGCCAACCTTGGCGTCTACACCGAACATCTGTGAAACAACGGAACCTGCGGCATCGAAGAATGGACTGAGCCCTATACTTTCCATACAAAACATCCTCATACATGGGTTGCGGGGTACGCTTTTATTTGTACCTGTATCGATACCGTACTAGAATAGTGTTAACAATGGCTATCTACAAGGGCGAAACCGAAAAGCGCAACACAAACCATGCACGACACAGGCCCTTTCTCCGCTGGCTCTGTTTAAGCCTGCCAGCAGTATGTCTCCTAGCCTACGCCTTTCATCTGCCCTTACCCTTGCCTCGGCTCCTCGTACCATCCAGCTTATACGACGCGGGTGCAGGCTCTATCGATACAATACTGAAAGACGCAGCTACTCGCTTAGCTCTCGTTAGAATACGGCTCGAACGAAGCCCTTCAGGAACGGAGGTTCAGGCGGCCCAAAAACACTACAAAGACACTGGCATGCCCGTATCCTTCATAACGAGTACCAGAACTTCTGGCCCCTTAGCGGCTTATGCCATGCATGTAGCCCCCGAGAGTGGCGGCAGTACGCTTACAGTGCTACTCGATGAGGCTGCCTCGGGGCTTCCAATAGCCGCAAGCCTGGATGGAACGCCGGTGATGACGGCTTCCAAGCCTTCTACAGACAGACGTATCAGCCTGTCGTTGCCAGGGCGGGAAGCTGGAGCTCCTTCTGGCGCAAGCACGATGGAACTAAGCCTGACATCGGGCTCGGGTGGTACGGCCCGTGTTTCCAGACTTGTGCTCGTCAAAAACGATCCTTTAGAGCCCCGTATTCTAATGATAAGCGAAAAAACAGACGCAAGAAGTCTCATAGAGGCTATCCGGCCGCTTAGAAAGATAGGATACAGGGACCTGTCGCTGGCTAACATCTACGACTATGAGCTTGTCGTCCTGGACGCGCCGGTTTTTATAGAGATTGAGGGGGCCACAGCCACCTTGTTGGCTGACTACGTCACCCGGGGCGCCGGGAGTCTCATGGTCATAGTAGACTCCCCGAGCATAGGAAAACCTGGCGATGCACCCGCCCTGGAACGCATCCTGCCTGTGGATTTATCTCCCCGCTCACTCTCAAGGCTGCCAGACGCCGCCATGGCCGTGGCCCTCGACGTCTCAGGATCGATGTACGGCGACAAGCTGTCATTGGCCAAGGCCGTCGGCCTTGAACTGGTAGCCAACCTCAAGCCAAGCGATGAAGCAGGCATACTTCTTTTTGACGACGAGGCACGCTGGCTCTACCCTCCGGCCCCCGTAGCCAATCTCGATGCTAAAAAGACGCTCTCTCCTTTACGAGCCGGAGGAGGCACCAGGCTGTATCCCGCCGTTCTGGAATGCCTTACGGCGCTTGAGGCTTCTAGTCAAGCCGAGAAACGCTTGGTCATTGTAAGCGATGGCATCACAGCCCCAGCCGACTTCGATGGACTGGCGGCACGAGCCTTCTCCTCGGGCATAACGATTTCTGCCATGGCGTTAGGAGAGGAATACGACAGGGCCCTGCTAACAAGGCTATCGCTTGGATCCGGCGGGCGATTCTACCGCGTCAAGAATGCAAGAGAGGTGCCTTCACTTATCATTGAAGACAGAAAAAGCGCTTCGAGGACAGTGTTCTCAGAGGAGCCGGTCGGCATAGTCGATATTGCAGGCGTCGTTGCAGGCAAGCTGGGCGGGATGGCAAGGCTCGGCCCCAAGGCCGACGCGCTGGCCTTCTATTCAAGCGAGGCAGGAGACCCATTGCTCATAACAAGACGTCTAGGCTCGCGTTCTGTCCTGGTTTACGCAAGCGATGTCTATGGTAGGTATGGGAAAGAATTCCTTGAGACTCCCGCCGTGCTGTCGGTATTCCAGGCCGTCATTGGAGGGCTTTTCCTTGAAAGGCCTCCATCGCTGATGATCACCGAGACTGCCGACGGCCTATCCCTGTCTATACAGGGTGACTACCTGGTCTCACCCTCTCTCTTACTAGCCGACGCAAGCGCTCGTGTCGTGGCAGAACTGGACTTTGACAAGCTGAGCCCAGGGCGATTCTACGCGGAACCAGGTAGGCAGCAAAAGGGCAGGTACACGGCTCTCATAGAAGACAGAGGCGTGATTGTCACCCGCTTCCCATTCTATGTAAACGCTCAAGCCTCGGCGAGCCCAAGTGACTCGGCCGCCGCCGCGGATGCCTATAGAACACCATTCTGGGTATTGCTAAAGAACACGCATGCCTGGCTGATAGCCTTCTTCGTTTGTTCCCTGGGTGCAACCCTGCTCTTGAGGCTCCGCCCATGATACCCCGGACGTCCCATCGCGGGCCCCGCCCAGGAGCCATCGCGGCATCGCTGGCACTGTTTTTATTCACCACTATCCTGGCCCATGCAACAGAGGACAAGCTGCTGGCTGCAAGGGGAAGCAGCGCCTATATCGAAGCTGCTGTGCCCACGCCATACGCCTTCAACAAGGCCAGGCTCTCCAGCATATCTGGTCTGTCTGGACAGATACGCATCCACGGCATGAACCGCGATGGCCAGAGCCTCCTCCTTTACAGAGCCGACATTGGCTACGCCGATTCCTTTACCCTTACCTATTATGCATGGCCAGAACTGTCATCGTTACGTTTTGACGGTTTCGACGGGGAGTCCCGGCCCATATCGGCCAGTATCAGGATGCCTCTGTCCTGGCCTCATGCAAAAAGTCTAACGAGCATAGACACTCTGTCTTCTCTCGCTTTTCCTTTCCGCCACCAGAGGCTTGCCTCCTCGGTGGCAGCGGCTACAGGAAGAGACTCACCCGAGGGTCTTTCAGATCTAGCCACGACAGAACTCTTTTTGACACAGAGGAAGTGGCCCCTCTTGCTTGGCCTTGCCCTGTGGTCGATCTGCATCATGGCTCTTTCCACGCGCCAAGGCGGCTCGGTCCTACTCTGCCTCGCCATGGCAATCATCGCCTCAATAGCCATAAGCCTTGTGCCACAAGAGGGTGAACTATACTCGCTGTCTATTCCACGAGCCTCTGGTACAGAACTAAGCCTTACAGCGATTCGTTTGCATCATGTTGGATATGAGGAAGTATCCTGGGCGACCAATGGACACGGTTCCGACCTGAGTTTCATAGCCCTGCGATCGCCACTGCTGGCTACGGTGCCTGTTTCTGCCTTCGACTCCTACGATGCCATACGCTTCAAGCATGTTCCACGAGTCGTCAGGGTTAATGATGAGGACAGGCTTGCGGAAGCGCCCTTCCTCATGGCGTGGGGGCAGCGTGAATAGGCCACTAGGTCCGGCATGGGCTGCCATCATCGTGCTACCACTCCTCGCCCTCTCTCTTGTCATGCCATCGGGGCTCGATACCGCACTCCCACCCATCACGGCTGGAGTCATTCCTCTGGCTTGGGCCACCATGCTTGCCGTCATGGCCAGGCTTTCAAGCAAGGGCATCGTCATGGCCTATATGGCCGCATTGCCATTCTCGGCCTACGCCTTGCTCTGTTTTTCGCCGCCACCGGTACTGCCCTGGCTCCTCACCCTGGCTAGCGCCGCCAGCGCCTCGAGTGCCCTTGCCAGGAATACAGAGCAGCATGCCCGCGTAAGCCGTCTCGTGCTCGGCTCTAGCCTGGTCGGGGGCGCCGCTCCAGGTCTGATGATATCGCTGGCTGCCGGCTACCGCGCCGGCATAGCCGTTTCGCTGCTCATAGCCCTGGTAAGCCTTCTTGCAGGCAGGAGGCAGTCACGATGAACGCTTCCCGCAGGCCTACCCTGAGGCTTTTACTAAGGCTGGCGGCCCCCGACCTGGCAGCCAGGCTCGTCTTTAGATTAAAGGCCTACCTTGCCACGGTCTTTGCTGTATGGAGCCTGGCTATGCTCCTTGCCCTCTGCATCGTAGATACGCGTTTTGGCGGCTCATCACAGCTCTTTCATATCATCATCATGGCCGCCTTGGGCTCCCTGCCTGTATTCATGACCTATCCCTTTCATTCCTCCGCAGGCAGGGACTTCATACGGCGTGCAGACCTGCAGGCATCGATAGAGACGTATATGGAGTATGCAGGAGGGCCAGCCGAGAGGCTCCTGGAAAACAGGGCGCACGAGGCGCTGGTGCTATCGGCCAAGGATACTTCATTGCTCTGGAAGGAGCCCCTCCCATACAGGTGGACGAGAATGGGTATAATCATTTTTGCCGTCATCTGTTTCGTAAGCGCTCAAGGTCTATCCTTCACGACAGGCAGAGGACTGAGCCTCTCGTACCCTGTAGCCCTGAGCTATAGCATCGAGGTAGATAGAATAGATATGCCATCAGACTCACTATTTTCCATTCTTGTTCCAGAAACAAAGGATACGAGCGAGCGTGACGCACCAGGCGCTAGAACCTTTACCCGGACTGGATCTGCGAGCGACGAAACACTGGCAGAACCAGACTTCGTCGCCACGGGCAAGACCGAAGATGGTAGTAAAAACGATGGTGATAGCGCCGACACCGTCATGGCCAAACCAGCCCAGGACTCCGCGAGAGCGGGCTCGGAACGGGGGCTGAGGAGGGCTGGAAACAAGGGTATAGGCGATCAAGACGCTAGCGAGGGCCTACCAGACGGGCAAACAGAAAACGGAGATGGCTCGGAGACAGCAGGATCACCTGGCTGGCAGGGTTCTGGCCGAGCCTTGGACCCAAGCCCAATCGTAGACTATACGGCCCGATTCGAGCGCCTATTCACCGAGGCACTTGGCAAGGAGACGGTTCTAGGGGAGGCACCATCGGCCGAGATGGTATCGGAGGCCATCGCCGAGTACTACGCTTCCTTCGATATCCGTGTCATCGTAAACCCCATGATAGATCCAACGCTTGCCAGGCTACAGGCATCATGGCGCAGGGCGTTTATGCTTGAGGACGAGTGATGAAAAGCCGTCACGCAGGTTTTCCGCTCGTTCACCGCCTCTTGCCTATACTCGCGGCTCTGTTGTCCGGCATCTTCCTGTGGCACTCGATACGGCTATGCCAAGGCCTGATAAGGCCATTGCTGGAATCGACCCCGGAATGGCTATCGCTTACACTCAATGCCGGCATCGAGGAGGCTCTCAGGCTAAGCCTGTCAATAGCCGCCGCCGTGGCGATACGCTCTCTGGGCCTTGCACCTAGCCTGTCGAGCCTCGCGGTGCTGTCTTCATTCATCCTCGCCAACCTGGAAAATGCCGACTATCTGGCGGTCTTTCCTACCCTGGACGCCTACTGGCGCCTCGCGTATACCATGCCCATTCACATGGGCGCGGCGGCCCTGTACGCGCTTTCGACCGCCCCCGATGACGACAGGCCAGCATCTCGAAGAGCCATAAGCATCGGGCTATCATGTGTTGTGGCCTGGATATGGCACTCGAGCTTCAATCTTATGGCGGCCCTCGCGTCATGTAATGCCCTGCCACTCATGGGTGGCATCATCAACGCCCTGATTCTATCAACGCTCGTCGTAGCGTTGGCTATTCGGTACGGATACTGGAGCATCTATGCAGCCCGATGAATTTGAACATGCCTTAGAATCTATCAAGGAACTGTACGAAGACTACACAGCCTTCGTTGGAACCAGGGTGCTCGGTTGCCCTAGACTCCTGGAACGCCTTTTCATATCCTTCCTTGCTGGTGGCAACGTCCTTCTAGAAGGCGCACCAGGCCTTGGAAAGACGACCCTGGCCAAGACCTGGGCAGAATTCTTCGGTCTGGGATTCAGCCGGGTTCAGTTTACCCCCGATCTCATGCCACTCGACATCATAGGCTCCAATCTCCTAGAGGACGGCCCCGTTGGTCGCTCATTCCGCTTTTACAAAGGCCCTATATTCTCAAACGTGGTTCTTGGTGACGAGATAAACAGGGCGACGCCCAAGACACAATCGGCCTTCCTCGAGGCGATGGAGGAGAAGCACATCACCTTCCTGGGCGAACAGCACCCTCTACCAGATCCTTTCTTCGTCATAGCCACCCAGAACCCCATCGAGCTGGAGGGAACCTACCCACTCCCTGAGGCTCAGATAGATCGCTTCTTCATGAAACTCAATTTCTCTATGCCAGACTTCCATGCCCTGCTTGGCATCATGGATATGGCGGCCATGCCCAAGGCGGGAAAGCCGGCCGGTGAGGAGCGATCCAAGGCGGCTATAGGCCTGTGGAGAAGCCTAAGCCCCCTCATAGCATCCGCCGACGGTACACGCTCTTACATTGCCCGCACCGTTGAGCACAGCCATCCAGACCGATCGCCTGTGGAGCTCGTCCGCAAGTACGTACTGTACGGCGCCTCACCACGCTCGGCCATAGCCTTATTCAGTGCAGCCAAGACGAAAGCCGCCATGGCCGGCAGACCAAGCATCTCCTACGACGACATCGACGATCTTCTGCTAGACGTCACGGCTCACCGCATCATCCTGAATTTTGAGGCTGAGGCCGACGGCGTGGGTGTCGGTGACATACTCGATGCGGTGAGGCAGGAGGCCTCAAAGGAATTCTCACAGAAGCGCGGACGGGCACGCACTTGAAATTCGTAGACCCAGAATGCGCCGCCATAGCCTCGGCATTTGCCAGGCGAAAAGCCAGCATTCGATTACCAGGCTCGGTATCGACAAAGAATCCCATGTACCGACGATCTGGAGCGAGCTACGATCTTAAGAGCATCAGGGAATACCAGGCGTTCGATGATCCCAGAGCCATAGACTGGAAACTGTACGGCCGCAGTGACAGAGCCTTTGTAAAGGAATTCTATGACGAGGCCGACGAGGAGCTAGCCTTCCTCGTAGACAGCTCAGCGAGTATTGGCTGCCTGCCGGTCAACGAGTATCTATCCTTCATCGGTTCCCTATCCTACATCCTACTCAGGCTCGGCATAGGGGTACGCCTCTGGACGTATACGACAGGTATTTCCCGATCGAGTGTCGTGGCCCTTTCACCGGGAGCGTACCGCCACATCGAGGCAGCCTTGTCGGCGCTACATTTTAGCGGGAGTACCGATGGAAAACGTGCCCTGGCTCAGTGGAGATCAAGAAGCCCACTGAGGCGAGTATTCATATTCTCAGACTTCCACGAGGCATCCAAGCCTCCAGCAGTCCCTGTATCTGGTCGCCTATTCATGATTCGTTCTCGCGCACCGTTCTCGGAGCTCGTACAGCCTGGCAGCGAGAGCGAGGTTGTAGACCCCGAGACAGGAAAGACACTCGTGGTGCCATGGAACCGAGACGACGAGGCTGTCTGGAACGCCTCTGAATCGGCACGGGATGCACGCTTGGCTCGGCTACCCCGAGCGTTCTACCGCAGACTGGATAGGGGCAAGCCACGAGCACCCGTCTATTGGGATATTCTGGAGAGCCTGTATGCCTGAGTCATCGGTCCTGGCTGGCATGATAGCCGCAGCAGGTCCCATCGCTGCCCTCCTCATTCCTGTCGTCATCCTACTCTTCGTGGCACTGAGGCTTAGAAAGAAGCTACGCTACCCTCACGGTCTCCTCTATCCTCATATCGAGCGCAAACGCAACGCGGCTCTTCCCCGTACGCTACGTCTATACTTTGATGTGCTGATAGACTCGGCCTGCGCCATCATAATCGGTCTGGCCATCGCAGGGAGTCTCAGGCCTGCACGGCAGAGAGGACCTGCTACAGTCATAGACACCTCGTTATCGATGATACGTGGCATACGTGGTGACAGGCCTCTCGATGAAGCAGCCCGCCTCATCTTCTCAGACGAAAGCCTCCTGGCTTCCAGCATTTTCAGCCTCGGCTGGGATCCCGTTGCACGTTCTCCATACCTGCGTGACGTCACGAACATTCTCGCCTCCAGCTCCAGCCCGCAGGCCTTCGTGTTGGCCCTTGAATCTACAGAGGCATTCATGTCTGCCGACTATAGCCTCGTATCTGGCTTGAGCAGGCGCCGCTGGTCTGATATTACGCTCATAAGCGACGATGCCGCCCTCCAGAGCGCTGGTATTACCATTCAAAGCATGGCAGCCAGGCCTCCCCGATACCTGTACCCTGCATCGGCCGCCTGGGATAGGGAGCTGGAACGCGGCGTCGTTCGCTTCGTTTCAGGCGGAGGAGTCTCCTTGGAGGCGCTATGGCGAGTGGCCGATGACGGCAGCCTCGAGCGGGCTCGGCCAGAAGACTACAGTTTAGCAAGCGGGCCATCCGGTTTCGAGTTATCATTCGACACCCAGGCCGTCTGGGCCGTTCAATGGGATGGACACATCCTTCCGTTCTTGTCCCCGGCCAAAACAGCCAGGGTGTCGTCAGTGGGGACTTTTTCGGCACGAATCGTTGATGCCTTAGGCCCCATAGCCTCCAGACAGGCTGACAAGCCTCTGGCTCGTGGCGAGAAAGGCCTTACCATACGCGACTCTGGTGGCGCCGGTATTCCTGCTTATATATCGCTTGCCAAAACGGAGACGGAGCCCTTCCTCATACCACCCAGGCTCACCCTTGGCCAGGTTGTTGCCGCCGGATATAGCAGGAACAGCGATCTGGCTCTTGGGCCCGCCGCATTGTCGTCTGTAGAGACAGTCATACCCTTCTGGTTGGCCATGAACAGCCACACGAATGAAGAGCCTCGTCCTAGGACGAGGCCCATCAGGGTCGGCGAAGGGTTTCTGTATCGGCGAGACGATGGGTTGGCTCCACTTCTCGTCGTCCCTGCGATAGAAGAATACGCACCGAGCCAGAAACGAGTCTTAGTACGCAGAGGCATTGAGGTGGACGGAAGACTGGTCATCACCTTGATGTTAGCCGCACTCTACGGACTAAAGCTATGGCTTGGTTTCAGGCGAGTCTCCAGAAACAGGAAGCCAAACTAGACGCGCAAGGAGTGTTCTATGGACGTCTGCGGCGCTAAAAAAGGAAAGAATTGTTTTTACTTGACAAGTTGTCAAGTATTTATTAGGTTGCTAATATGAAAACACTACCTGTAGGCGAACTAAAGGCACAATTTTCTGAAATTCTGGAACTTGTAAAACAAGGTGAATCTTTTGGAATTCTATATGGGAAAAAGAAAAAACTAATTGCTATGATAGTTCCATATGTTGATAAAAAAAGTAAGAAAGAACGTGATATTGGATATTTAGAAGGGAAAGTTAAAATTAGATTCAGTGCTGACTTTAGCATCTCAGAAGAAGAATTGCTAGGAATTTTATGAAATATATTTTAGATACTCACGTTTTTCTATGGTCAATTGCTAATACAAAAGAGTTGTCAAAAAACGTAATCAAGGTGATAAAGAATCCAGATAATGAAATTTATATTAGTTCTGTAACTCTATGGGAAATAGCAATAAAAACTAGAATTGGAAAATTAGATATAACAGGAACTTCAATAGATGAAATACCAAGCATTATTGGTAAATTGGATTATAGCCAGATTAGTATGACAGCTGAAGATGCACTTGGATATATAAATTTAAAAGAAGATACACATAAAGATCCCTTTGACAGAATGTTAATATGGCAATGTATGAGCAGAAATATGATAATGATTAGCAAGGATACAGAATTTTCAAAATTTGTTCAATTTGGTTTGAAATTATTCTGGTAATAAATCAGGCGGTTCCCACCATAAAGCCGGAAGC
>JAVEXO010000026.1:29000-35488 GCA_034003955.1 Spirochaetia bacterium
TAAGAACTGTCATTTCGGGATTTTTGCGGTTTTGCTCCGAAATTCGACTTTTACCCAGAACTACGACTGTTAACCCTGCCCGAACAACAGAACCAATCAGAAATTTACGGCAACGCCGACAATCTGAATTTTAATTCCAGACTATTTGTGCTGTCAAGCCTCGATTCGGGTGATTTTCTCAGAACCTAAAGGTATAGGTTCCCCACGAAGCCTTATAAGCAACTATTTCGAAGTGTTATCCTGCTCCACATAAACTCCGTTTATTGGATATTATACCGAAACCAATACTAGATCTGGGGGTGAACGAGCGCTGACGGTCTCTTACGGCGAATCCTCCTCTTGCATTGCCCAGGCAATAATCCTGGCAAGCTTCTTACTATCCTCGATAATCGCCACAACCGACATTGACCCCTCGCATTTCGGGCAGACAAACGGATCGACCTTGAAGACTTTCTGCAATAACCTTGCCAAGCTTTGCTTTCGGACTCTAACAGCGTATGTCCCATAACGACGAACCAGTTACACTCGTCGCGGCGGTAAATGGGCTATCAGCTGGTCGACAGACTCAAAACTCTTGAAGGTTTCTGACTTTCCCTTGTAGAAGCCTTTCGGTGCATCTTTCCAAGTTACAGTGTCGGAAAATGGATCAAATAGTAGTGCGGCCTGCCAGACTTTGAGCATTCCGTCGTCCGCTTCAATAGGCAAATATACAAAGCGGTCGTACTTGGTAAACCCACCTTCCAAAACCAGGACATGAAGGACTGGTAGCTGACAACATAGGCGCAGAGCAGTTCTTGTTCGGCTGCCTGAGAGAAAAAACTTCGACAGCAGCGAAAATATCAAACTGGGGCCCTCTCCAAACAAGCGTTTATCGAATTTAAAGTATGGCCTGAGTATCTTAGGAATCGTAAATAATACTGTCGATGAGGTAGATCCAACTACCTATACATACGCAGAAAAACAGCCTTTTACCTGTAATTGAAAGGAAAAAGAGGAAAATGTGAACTACTTAGGTTCGAGCTGACTCGCGGGATGAACACGCTCGTAGCTTAAGTCAATGATATGCCGACAAGCCGTTCCTCTCGAGGAATTGAAACTTGAGGTTCCTTAGGCCCTCACTCAACGAGACCTTGTAGACGTGAGGATTGAGGAAGCGGAGGAAGGTTGCGTCAAACGATTGCAAAGACGCGAGACATCGGGCACGGAGTTCCCCCATGGTGGCTGCAGGAAACAGTCGTCGTCCAGACTCCATCACCTTGCCCAGCATCGGTCTGACTTCTCCACAGGCTACGTAGGAGAAGCGTCTTGTATCGAGGGATGGATGGAAGTATGTTGCTGCCTTTCCTGGGGTCACGCTCTCTCCGGCCAGCGTCATAACATCTGCTACGGCCATGCCTGCTTCATCATAGAGCCTATACAAATCCTTGACTCCGGGGTTGGTCCTCTTCTCTGGGTTGTCGGAAAATTTCATGGTGGGTACCAGCTGTCCATCGCGCTCAACGGCGGACAGCTTGTAGACTCCAGTAAAGGAGGCCTCGGTACCACCAGTGACTAGATTTGTGCCGACTCCCCAGACGTCCACCGGAGCACCAACAGACACGAGGTGCTCAATGATCTCCTCATCAAGCTCGTTGGAAACTACTATGAAGGCATCCTTGAGCCCCTCGGTATCGAGGGCCGCTCGAACCTTTGCAGAGAGGTAGTCGATATCACCCGAATCGAGCCGAACCCCGAAACGCTTGCCGGCCGCGGCCAGGCGCCTACCTACCTTTATGGCATTGGGCAGGCCTGACTCCAGGGTATCGTAGGTATCGATGAGCAGGGTCGTAGCATCAGGATACAGATCGGCATAGGCCTCGAAGGATTCCAGTTCTGACGGGAAGGCCATCACCCAGCTGTGAGCCATGGTACCCATGGCCGGTATTCCCAATGTCCTGGCGGCCAGGCTGTTTGATGTGGAGGCGGCTCCTCCAATGTAGGCTGCCCTGGAGGCGGACATGGCTCCATCGAATCCCTGGGCACGACGAAGGCCGAATTCCATAACCTTGTGGTCTCTGGCAGCCATAGTCACCCTGGCACTCTTGGTGGCTATCAATGACTGGAAGTTAATCGAATTGAGGACGAGCCCTTCTATGATCTGCGCCTCAATGAGGCCTCCGTGTATACGAAGCAGTGGTTCCTGGGGAAAGATGAGCTCTCCTTCTGGGACAGCATAGATGTCACCAGAGAATTTGAAACCTTCAAGATAGGCTAGAAAGGCGGGATCGAAGCAATCTTGCGACTGAAGCCATTCAAGATCCTCTCCTGAAAACCTGAAATTCTGCACGGTGTCAAGCAATGGATCGAGCCCTGCGAATACAGAGAACCCACCCTTGAAGGGTTGCCGCCGGTAAAAGACATCGAACACGGCCTTAGTATCAAGTTCATACTTCCAATAGCCCTGAGCCATGGTTAGTTCATAAAAATCGGTGAATAAAGCGCTGGATTTCAATTGATAACCTCCGATGAATCAACTATAGCCACGCCGCGGGACAAGAGGTCCGCCATTGCCCGCTCTTCAGAGCCTGGTGGTGCTCCCACAGAGCGCGCTGCATCTCGCACCAGGAAGACGGAGTAGCCCAATTTTGCCGCGTCTTTAGCGCTGTAATATACGCAATAGTCGAGGGCGAGCCCAGCCAGCACGACGATTGACACTCCCAGTCCCCGGAGATAGCCATCAAGGCCAGTCGGCGTTAGCCCATCATTCTCGAAGAAGGCCGAGTAGCTGTCCAGCTCTGCCCTGAATCCCTTGCGGACTATCAGCCTATACGGTTCCTGCATCAACCTTGGGTGGAAATCGGCTCCCCTACTGCCCTGGATACAATGATCAGGCCAGAGGCCATCGGCAAAAGGCTGGGCTCCGGCATGACTCGAGGCGAATGATACATGTCCACAGGGATGCCAGTCCTGCGTGGCTACGCAGAGGCAAAATTTCTCGGACAGGCTATTGATTATAGGAACGACCTCATCGCCTCGAGGCACGGCCAGTGCTCCGCCAGGGCAGAAATCGTTCTGAACATCGATGGCTATGAATGCGCTCTTCGCCGTATCAAGTTGCATGCCCCGTCTCCTTTTAACAAGGTAACAGAGTAGCCTATTATCAAATATCGGTAAAGATGACTCATGGTAGCGACGCCTCCAGCCTCAGGGCATACTCCAGGAATTTATGCCAATCATGATCCATCCGTATCCAGCCATCGCTGAGTATTGAAACTGATGCCGACCACGACGATGGCCTTAGCGAGCACGATATTCCACCCTTAGCGAGGGTGCCTTCTGGCACATAGCGTAGCCCCGCATCAACACTCATGCTGAGCCGTCCTGCGAATCCGGCATGGGCAAGCATGTCGAAGCGGACAGCGTGGCCGTCGAGTGCCCGCCAGGAGCTAGCAATCGTCAACCAGGGTAAGAGTTCAGGCTCTATACGCGTATCAAGCTCGATACCATCAGGCTTATCGGCCATGGCATCAGTGAGATGGCTAGAAACACGGGCAAGCCCCCACGTACCTCGCGTTTCAAGTGATGCCGTGTACTTTGAAGTCGAGCTGGAGCCGGTCGGAATTGCATCGTCCAGAGCCTTCTCTGAAAGCGATATGTCCTGGATTGCCTGAGTGCTAGCATTGAGGTAGCGATACCCGATAGTGGCGGACAGGAAACGGCGGGCATAGTGTATTTCGGCATGAGCGTTCAGCGCAGGGCTGCCTTCATAGCCATCGGGCCCATGCCATAGTCCGCCCAGGGCCGATGCCTCACCAGCCAAGCTGAATCTGCCAAGAGCCGCCCTGGCCTCAATCCTGCAGGCACACGCATCGCGCCCAGGGAAAGCCGCTGATCCTGCCGCAGCCGCGGCGACAGACCAGTAGCGGCCAGCGCTACTGGCAGAAAGAGCGCCAAAAACACGGTGAGTCCTAGGCAATCCTACATCATACCATCCAGGCCCTCCCGTCTCTGCGGCTTCTATAGTCGTTAAAGCCAGGAAGGATAAATCCGCGTTTAGAGGAGAAAACCATGCTCCATAGGCTGGAGCGTTTGTGTCTACAACCTTTCCAGCCAGCATCCTGGTCGCAATAAACAGGCCGTGACTCTCTCCAATAGACAATCCCAGGTATCGGGCATACTTGGGATTGTCTATGGTAAAGGGTGCGGCGTGCTTGTATAGAAGCAGTGGATTAAAAGAGCCTGGTCTGTATACGAAGGCCATGAGGCCCGCCGGTCTCATGGTACCGAGGCGAAGCCCAGAAGCCTGGAGACACATGGCTGCAACTGGAACATCCATGAGGCATGCATCATCTGCTGAAAGCAGCGGCCAATCGATATGAAACCTGAAGTCGGCAACACCGGCCTCTATCTGCGCATCGCCGTTTAGACCATCGAGGCTAGAGGTAGCGATGGCTATGCGTAGCGATGGATCCTCATGCCCAGGACTAGCATAGATTCTATAAAGAAATGCTACAGACAGAAAAGCAAGGAATCCAGACCTCAAGGCTCTCGATGATTGCATAGCCTTGTAACGCAAAGGCGGTACCCGACGCTTGACTGTACAGCTTCATTTTTTATATATTATATATAGTTTTTACTATATTGGAGGCTTTTATGTCAGTAGCCGTATATTCTACCCCGAGTTGTTCATACTGCAAGCTTGTTAAGGATTGGCTCAAGACCAAGAATATTCGCTTCGATGACTACAACGTGGCTTCTGACCCTAGAAGGGCAGAAGAGATGGTCAGAAAATCAGGGCAGATGGGCGTACCGGTGACCGACGTCAACGGCCGCATCATCATTGGTTTCAACACCAATGAGCTTGAACGCGCCCTCAAGTAGATGGACGGGGCGATTAACACGCCCGTTCGCCTCAGTTTACTCGGCGTTAGAGCTGGAGTCGTCGCTGCCTTCGGCATCGTCGTCGTCCGAGCCATCCTGATCGCCTTCTACCTGGTCGTCGTCACCTGTTAGACCTGCGGCCTTGCGCTCCTGCTTCTTCTTGAGCTTCTCTTCCTTCTTCTTCTTCTTGGCGAGGTCTTTCTGGCGTTTTTCAAAAGAATAATTAGGCTTCTTTGCCACGGTACGTCCTTTCCTGGATACATGGGGGAGCTAGGATTCGAGTCAACCCTAAGGACGCTGTTGTGAAGAAACATACTAAACCATTTGAGGCTCAAGGTCTATGGTAATGGAGTTTACACACGTAGTCTTGCCCGCACTCGCGATGGCATAGTAGATTGGGTGCCTCGGAGGACGGGCATGAACCAGGATCAGGTAAAGAAACTGCTAGTAGACATAGAAGGTTGCAAGACGGAGTTCAGCGTCATCTTTACAGGCAAGAAGAGCGGCATGGTCAACGGTCTCTATAAGCCTTTGACCCGCGAGATATTGATACACAACAAGAATTTTGAAAACGACGGCCAGCTTGTCTACACCGCCATCCATGAGTACGCCCACCATATTCACTGCGAGCGGGGTGCCTTTGTTCCTGGTGCGAGGTCTCATACCAACGAATTCTGGGCAATCTTCCATGACCTGCTTGAGAAGGCCGAGAAGCAAGGTTCATATGAGAATAGCTTTGCCAGCGATCCTGCTTTTGTAGAGATGACCGAGCGCATTCGTTCCCTGCTCCCGGAAAACGGCCGACTGATGCTGGAGTTCGGCAAGCTTGTAGTCGAGGCAGAAGCACTGTGCCGCAAACACTTCGTTAGATTTGAAGACTACCTCGATAGAGCCATTGGCATTCCCAGGACAAGCGCCGGGGCCGCCATGAAGGCCTTTACCTACCAGGTTCCGGCTGATCTTGGCTGGGATGCCATGAAGGTGGTGTCAGGCATAAAGAAACCAGAGACACGCGCCGCCGCCATTGACGCCTATCTGGCAGGCAAGAGCCCGGAATCTGTCAAGGCCATGATAAAGACAGACAAACCATCCGATGACCCAAAATTCCGCCTGGACAAGGAGAGGAATCGCCTCGAGCGCACCATCCATACCCTTCAGGAACGCCTCGCCATGGTAGAGAGCGAATTGTCCAAGCTAGAGGATTGAAGTGAGGCGCAATATGTCTACAACTCAGGATTATATAGACTATGTTTTTGACCAAATAGATAGCTATTGGAACAAGCGATATAAAAAAATGTTCGGAGAGTATATGGTTTATATAAACGAGAAACCACTACTGCTCGTTTGTAACAATACTGTGTATATTAAGGTTTTAGAATGTTTTAATTCATTAATACCTGCGGATAGAAAAGGGTTTCCTTACGAAGGGTCAAAAGAACATTACATTGTAGATATTGATGATAAAATAGTATTGAATGCCATAATCACTGAATTAGAAAAGGTGATACCAATACCTGTAAGAAAACAGAGAAATAAAAGTAGCTAGCAACTGTTTAAACTTGGAATTATATTTTTAAAGCATAGGACAAACATATGAAACTTGAAGTATTGGGTTCTGGCGGTGCCGT
>JAVEXO010000085.1:0-7292 GCA_034003955.1 Spirochaetia bacterium
GTCATGAAGGCCTTGAGATAGCCGCTGCGAATCCAGTTTATGGCGGTCTGGTTTACGACTCCGCACAGGTTGGCTACCTCGAGGGCGGAGAATATACGTAGTTTTTTAGAAGTCTTGGCCATCGTTCCACCTTGAACTCTAGACGTCGTGATTGCCAATAGGGCTTTATACAATATGGTTGATTGTAGGCAAATTGTCCATAATGTCAATAAAATGTGTATAGTTTGACGCAGTTCCTTGAAGCGTTGACCAAAGAAGGCAGAAAGTCTATAATCCGGCGGCTATAGGTATAGAAACGATCTCGGACGGCTAAAGGCCGCCCGTGGGGATATAGTAGGAGACATCGTCATGAAGCGAACGTATCAGCCCAGCAGAACCCGCCGTGTAAGGAAATTCGGATTCAGGGCACGCATGAAGACCAGGGGTGGACAGGCCATCCTCAAGCGCCGACGAGCCAAGGGTAGAACCAAGCTCAGCATTTCCGACGAGAAAAAGAAGTACTGATAGTCGTGTCAGAAGACGAACGGGGCGACACAGGTTTCCGATTCAGGAAGTCTGAGCGCATCCGTGCGCGACGCGACATTTCCAGGGTATTCGACGAGGGTGTTCGCTGGTCCGGTAAGGGCATGCGACTCAACGTCAGGCCTAATGGCGGCGCGGATACCCGCGCCGTTTTCGTTACCGTCAAGAAATATGGCAATGCGATAGCCAGGAACAGGGCCCGCAGGGTGGTTTCAGAGTGCTGGCGCCTGGCAAAGCACAGGATAACCCCTGGCATGGATGTTGTTGTCGTCATCTTTCCTGGTGACGATGGCTTTAAGACGCGGCAGAGGCAGCTTGAGGCGATTCTTGATAGATCGGCCTTGGCAATCCTGTGAACAGGGTTTTTTCTGCTGTCTTAAGAGGCGGCATCCAGTGTTATAGGGTCGTCCTGTCACCATTGAAGCCACGATCGTGCAGGTACTACCCGACCTGTTCTGCATACGCCCTTGAGGCTATTGAGAAATACGGGGCGGCCAAGGGCGGTGCGCTGGCCGTTAAGAGAATTCTGCGCTGTAATCCATTCTATCCGGGAGGTTTCGATCCGGTCCTATGAGCATAAACGAAGACGATAACAATAAGGCGTTTGACGCCAAGACGATGATAGCCATTGTATTGATGGTTGTTGTCATTACGGTCGGCATGGCCGTTCAGAATTTCTTCTTTCCTAAGACGCCTCTTCCAGTAGCGCCTCAGGCGACACAGGCTCCTCTTGCTCCTGCCCCGGTTGTTGTGGCCCCCGAGATGGGCTCAGGCGGCTCATCCACCACAGTGAGCACAGTAGCCCTACCGGAGATGCCTGACGCTCCTGATAGGGAGATGACGGAGATCCTGTCTACCAATCTTGTGCAGGCTACCTTTAGCAACAAGGGCGGAGAACTGGTGTCATTGAAGCTCAAGGAGCATTCTGAGGACGGCATACCCGTGGAGCTCCTGATGCCAAAGAACGGCACGACGGATGGCTTCTCCATGGCGTTTGGCGGCCCGGGAGCACCCGACATTGATGCGCTTATGGCCGTATCGAGGCCTGGCCCTGGCATCATTGTGTTCTCAAGGGTCTTCATGGCACCGAATGCCTCAGGCGAGCAGGTTCCTTTTACGCTTCGCAAGAAATACGAGCTTAAAGACAACGACTACATGTTCAAGTTGTCTGTGACCGTGGAGAGCTCTACCGGCTCTGTTCCAAGGCTCGGCGATGGACAGTATGCGTATACCCTGAGGATTGGCCCGCAGATAGGGCCGGGTTATGAACACCTACCAAAGAATGCAGACTGGCGTAAGATTGTTACCTTTGAAAACAACAAGCGCAAGGTCATAAAGGCCGGAACGCAGACGGTAGAAGCCAGTACGGCAAGCTGGGCGGCCATTGCAGGCAAGTACTTTGCCATAGTCATGCTACCAGACGCCACGAGTTATTCCAACACGTATACCAATGTGGCTGCCGATGGGAAACCAGTGACCACCTCAATGGCATTTAGTCGTCCTCTTTTAAATGCGAGCACCCAGACGGACGTATTCCATGTCTATGCAGGACCCAAGAGTTCCCGCGAGCTTGCTCGGTATGACGACCCAACGGCCAACGCCTTTAAGCGTGGTGGCGACAACCTTGAGGGCGTACTTGAAGGCAACAACATCTTAGGCTGGCTTGAGACTGCCCTTAAGTGGAGCCTTAACCTGTTCTACGGCATGGTGGGCAACTACGGTATTGCCATTATACTGGTTACCATACTCGTACGCATGATCATGTTCCCGCTTACCTTCAAGGGGAGCCAGTCTACGGGCAGGATGCAGGAACTGCAGCCAAAGATACAGGAACTGCAGGCCAAGTATAAGGGCAACCCCCAGAAGCTTAACCAGGAGATGGCCGACTTCTATAAGAAGGAAGGCTACAACCCACTGTCTGGTTGCTTGCCCATGCTTATACAGTTCCCGATCTTTATCGCGATGTACGCACTCTTCAACAACCACTTTGACCTCCGTGGTGCCATGTTTATACCGGGATGGATAACCGATCTGTCCCTGCCGGAGGCCGTCTATACTTTCCCGACAATTAACCTGGTCATCTGGCGTATATCGGCCATACGAATACTGCCAATAATCTATGTCTTAAGCCAGTTGGCATACGGTCGATTCATGCAGCAGCCTGCAGGCGGCGGACAGAGCGCCGGTCAGATGAAGTTTATGATGTACGGCATGCCGATCATGTTCTTCTTTATACTATACGATGTGCCATCTGGCCTCCTTGTATACTGGATATCGTCCAACATACTGACGACCTTGCAGCAGATAGTCATAAACAAGGTCATACACAAGAAGCGCCTTGCCAAGGCCGCGCTCGAGCCAGCGCATGTAGCCCAGAAGAAGATCGTTCCCATCAAGAACGGTAAGGGCGGCGGCAAGAAGGGGCGCAAATAAATAAGAAAACCTCTCTAGTATAGGAGACCTATATGGAATACGAGTTCGAGGGCCGCACCGAGGAGGAGGCCATCGAGATCGCCGCTAAAGAATTGGGCGTAGCCCGAGACGAGTTTGACGTTGAGATAATGGAATCTCAGCGCGGCGGCTTTCTTAAGAAGGGCAAGACGAGGATACGGGTTCAGGTACGGAGCTCCGTACCCGCAGCCCCCGCGCGCAGGCCAAGGGCTGAGAACAGGTCGGAACCGCGTGTGGAAAACAAGGCGCCAGAGCGAAAGCGAAGCGCGGCTGTTGACGCCCCGGCTGACGGCGAGTTTGAGGAGAGACTCCTTGAGTTCGTCAGGGTGACCGTTGAGAAGATGGGCTATAACTGCAAGGCCAGCATACTGTTTCGCGAGGAACTGAAGCTGGGTATCAGGCTGGAGAGCGACAGCGCCGCCATCCTGATAGGCAAGAAGGGCAAGAACCTGGATGCGCTCCAGCTCCTTGCCAATGTGTACGCCGGGCGGCTGGGCCGGGAAGACCTGCGCATAATCCTAGATTCCGAGAATTACAGGATACGGCGCGAGGAAGCCATAGTAAAGATGGCATACGAGGTGGCCGAACGGGTCCGCTCTACAAGGAATTCTGTGCTCCTGGAGCCCATGAACCCCTTTGAGCGCCGCATCGTTCACACGACGCTCAACGATATCGTCGACATAGAGACGAAGAGCGAAGGCGACGGGCTGTATAAACAGGTTCGCGTAACTTTCCGCGGGCATCGCTAAGGAAAAGGCGTCAACACAAGAGCGGTCTCCCGAGGGAGGCCGCTTTTTTTGTTTGCGGAGTCGATTGGTTAGCTTATAGCTGCTGTGTTATGCTTATATTTGCCTTGTTGCGGAGGTTATATGAACAAGCGATTGCTTTTAGTCTTGTCGATCGCGGCACTGTCATCTCTTGCGGCGACAGCTGATGATGAAGGTGTATACGAGCGCTGGCCATCTTCCTTGGGTTATTCAATCAACAGCTCAGCGGGACCGGGGCTTTCCTGGCAACGCTGGTTTGGCTCCTACGCCGTAGCCATAACGGCTGGTGGCGTCTATGCCGAGGCAGGTACGGATTCTATGCTCATTGGCGACTATGACGCGGTTAAGCTCGACTACGCTTTACAGCTTAGGCTATCACGAATGCTTTTTACCGATGAATTCTCTCCGTGGCTTTCAAACAATCTGCAGGCGGTAGCTCTCCTGGCTCATAGGGGCTATATAGGCATGGATTACCGATACTCGGAGGATGACAGCTTTGAGGCATACTATGAGGAGCAAGCGTATGCTACACAGCTTATGTTAGGTGTGGGAGTATCGGCTGAGTTGACGGTATTTGAACACTTCTCCCAGTGTGTTGATCTCCTGTATGTGGCAAAGTGGCCGCTAGAACTTGCTTTGACCGGAGCCTGGAGCTTCCGGTATCGATACTAAGTAGTTTTTTGGAGGAATCTATGAAGTCAAAGATTGTTTCTTTCATGGCAATAGGACTTCTTGTGTCCAGTGTGGGGCTCTGGGCCCAGGAATCTAGCACCTCCTCTGGTGGTGCCACGGTCTTTGAGCGTTTCCCTCAGGCATTAGGTGCCTATGTCTGCTATCCAACATCGGGTGGGCTTACCTACCAGCACTGGTTTGGCAAGGCAGGATTAGAAGTGACGCTTGGTGGCATTGCGAGTCCTGATGGGGCATTTGACTACAACGTCCAGGCTGCCTTCCAGTACATGTTGTATGGCGAGGACTTTGCCGACTGGTTCTCCGGCGGGCTCTATACAAACGTGGTGTTGGCCCATCGCGGAGAAGGTTCGATGGCGGCAGGCAACGAGTCTTACACGCCACGAGAGTTTTTAGGTCTTGGTGTAGGCATAGAGATGGTGTTCCTGCGGCATCTGTCTACCAGCGTGGAGTTTATGTATGTGGGTTCTTACCCTCTTGCGCTTGAGTTTGGGTTTGGCGGAAGCCTTAAGTACAGGTTTTAAGGCACAGTAAGCCTCGTGCCGTTTCAATTCCGTTCCTGTTCATTGCCAGGACTCATTGTAATATCTCCGACCGTCTATACCGATGATCGGGGCTTCTTTATGGAGAGCTTCAAGGAGTCTGATTTTATAAAAGCTGGGATTACAGAGCGTTTCATTCAAGACAACGTATCACGCTCCTGTGAGGGAACACTCAGGGGGCTACATTTTCAACACGCGCCTTATGCCCAGGCCAAGCTGGTACGATGTAGCCGTGGCAGGCTCTGGGATGTGGCTGTTGATATCAGACCAGGCTCCGCAAGCTACGGGCAATGGTCGGGCCTTGAACTGAGCGAACACAACAGGCTTATCCATTTCCTGCCGGCCGGATTTGCCCATGGATTCCTGGCACTGGAAGACGATACAGAGCTGTGCTACAGCTGCAGTGCCGAGTACTCGGCAGAGCATGAGGGAGGCATACGATGGAACGATCCAGAGCTGGCCATAGCGTGGCCTTCTGTTGATGTTCTTGTCTCCGCCAAGGACGCTGCTCTTCCCTTCCTCAAGGATCTGTTGTGATCTGGATTACTGGTGCCAGGGGTATGTTGGGCCGGGAACTCTATCGGTACCTTGAAAAGCAGGGCATTCCTTGTGTGGGTAGCGGTAAAGAGGTAGATATCCTGGATCCGGATGCCTTGAAGGCCTTTGTATGCCACAAGGATATAGACTGGGTTGTCAATTGTGCGGCCTACACCGACGTTGATGGAGCCGAGGAGGAAGAGTCCTTGGCTTTTAGGCTCAACGCGGCGGGCCCGGAGAACCTGGCTAGACTGTGCGCTGAAACGGGTTCAAGGTTTATACACATTTCAAGCGACTATGTCTTTGACGGATCAGGCTCCAGGCCATACCTGGAGACCGATCCCGTTTCACCCATGGGTGCCTACGCCAGGAGCAAGGCGGAAGGTGAACGGCGAGTCATGGCAGCATGTCCAGAGGCAATCATACTGCGCACAGCCTGGTTGTATGGCAGGTATGGCAATAACTTTGTGTATACTATGGTACGGCTCATGAACGAGGTGCCTCAAATAGGCGTTGTTGCCGACCAGAAGGCTTGCCCCACGTGGAGCCGGGACCTTGCTGAGACTATTGCGGCTCTGCTGCAGAAACCAGGCGTTCCTGCCGGACTCTACCATATTGCAGGCTCTGGGGAGACGAGTTGGTATGGATTTGCCCAGGAAATTTACAGGTGTGGCAGGGAGCTGGGGCTTATATCAAAGACCTGTGCGTTACATGCCTTGAAAACGGCAGAATACCCGACTAAGGCTATACGCCCTGCCTATTCTGTGCTGGACATGAATAAAATAGCCTTACTTGGGCTTACTACGCCTGCATGGACGGACAGCTTGAGAGTCTTCTTGGAGGAAGAATGTAAGAACCCTCACGCTTGTCTACTCGCTTAGAAAAAAAAATCTGGAAATTTTGACGAATTTAATAAGGATTTTGTTGATATTCAATAAACGGCATGATAGAGTGTTCGATGAATGAACACAGGCGCGATAAACGTGCCTTGTACTTTCTTAGACTCCATGGATAGAACGGGAGCGTGTTTCGGCCGCACCGGGGAAGCTCTGGACGACAGCCTTCTTTAAGAATTTTCGCCAAGCTAAGGGCGAAATGACTTCCCGTATCCCCAGACGTACACCGCCCGCATCAAGCATGAATGGAACAATGAACACCGTACAAATAGACAGGGCCCAGGCTCCGGTAGAGGACGCCGAGCTATCGATTCTAGAAAACATATACTCATCCCAGAAGCGCTCACGAGCCCTTACACAAAGGGACCTCGCCGAGGCGGCGGGTCTATCTTTGGGCATGACCAATGCCCTGTTGAAGCGTTTTTCTGATAAGGGTTGGGTTCTTTTAAAGAGGCTTAACGCCAGGAACATACAGTACGCGCTGACACCAGACGGCGTCAACGAGATAGCCCACAGGACCTATAGGTACTTTAAGCGTACGGCGCGTGCCGCAGGGCTGTATAGGGACATGATAGAGGCCTTTGTCATGGACAAGAAGCGAGCCGGAGCCACCAGGCTGGTGCTCGCAGGCGTCTCCGACCTTGATTTTCTTATTGAATACGCCTGCGAACGTCACGGATTACTTTTTGTAAAGACTGTTGACGCAAGCAAGGCAGCACGCCTGGGGGTAGACGCAGGCACCGTCATAGTACACGCCGAAGGCGACAAGCCCCCGACCGTAAAAGAGCCGAGTGTGCTAGAGCCGGGCAGGTTTCCAGACGAGAGCCTGTCCAGGGTGATAGTAGGTCTTGGCCCTGAGCGGAGTGCTCCATGACAACTATAATCCT
>JAVEXO010000027.1:0-17173 GCA_034003955.1 Spirochaetia bacterium
TCTTAAAACGAGAGCCGCAAAGATAAGATAGCTTAGTTTCTTCATCGGATGCTCCTGTGCAAAGGGTTTTGGCACGACCTGTTGACCGCTTACAAGAGTGCCTTGAAAAGTGCACCTGCGCCAATAAGCGAACATGTAATACATGCCGTATAGCAATAGTGCTATGTGGATATAATCATATAAATATAGTAACGAGTCAAGATATAAGAATCAATATAGATAACAAATGCAATAAATCTTATAAGAGACCGAGGCCTCGTGCCGCGTTCTCTGCACATCGGCGCTTGAGTTCCGAGACAGAGCGGGTGGACCTATAGGCACAGTGGTCGGTAAAGACAACATTGGGAGCGGCCAGGAGGGGATGGGATGGAGCGGGAGGCTCGTGGTCAAGCACATCGAGCCCCGCCCCGGACAATCGTCCATCGATCAAGGCTTGAGCCAATGCGGCAGAATCGACCAGGCCTCCGCGGCCTGTGTTAATGAATACGGCTCCACGCTTCATGCGGGAGAATGCGCTCTCCCCGAAGATGCCGGCATCGTCGGCCGTAAGACGCAAGTGAACGGACAGATAGTCTGATTCTTCAAGAAGCTCGTCGAAGCTCGCAGGCCTCACGTCTACACCCAGGGCATCAGAGGCGCTACCTATGGCGGCACGAATCCTGGCCACGCTGATGTGGGGGCTCCAAACCAGGACGCGAGCAGGCTGCAGGCCTAGAAGCGCCCTGCTAAAGGCAATGCCTGAGCCACCGAAGCCGGCCACACCTATGGTAGCGCCAGAAATGGCGCCTTGGGTGCTGGGTATATTCCATAGCCCTGCACGTACCGATCTGTCTCGTTCTGGATAACCCCGTATTATTGAAAGAAGGAGACCCAGGGCGTGCTCAGCCGTCTCGGCGTTACAGTAGCCAGGAACATTGGCCACGATGATACCCTTGGCCGCGCATGCCTCCAGGTCGACGCTATCGAGGCCTATGCCATAGCGGGAGACCACCCTGCAACGCTTCATCCCGGCTATGGCAGCCGCGTTTATTGGGGCGGCATTGGCGAGCACAGCATCGGCATCGGCACAGGCAAGCGCCACATCGGCCGATGTCAGGCATGAGGCCACCCTCAGCTCAACGCCGAGGGGCTCGAGTACGGCCTTCTCCTCGTCAATGGATCCAAAACGATCATCCGTTACAACAGCCAGGTAGCGTCCACGCTTAGTAGTATCAGTCATGATGGCCATACTATACAGGCGGGCCATGTTTTGACCAGAGTCATCTGGTGGGGCTATACTCAGGCGTTGATGTGCAGCCGCCAGGGGCGGCCTTGGAGGATGAAGATGGTACATGGAGAGCATGGTTGGTTCATCGATGGCGATGGAAGAAGACTGATACTCCGGGGATGCAACCTGGGTGGAGACTGCAAGCTTCCTTACAGAGCGCTCAACGAGCTACCATCACTCGATGATTTCTATGACTACCAGAATGCCCGCTTCTCAGGCAGGCCCTTGCCAGAGGACGAGGCCGGCGATCACCTCGACAGGCTAGAACGCTGGGGCTTCAATACCCTGCGTCTTCTTGTTACCTGGGAAGGTCTGGAACCTTCAGGACCAGGGATCTATGACGATGCATACTACGACTACATAGAGCGCATCGTCGCCATGGCAGCGGAACGTGGTCTCCGTGTATTCATAGACCCCCATCAGGATGTATGGAGCAGATGGACGGGCGGCGACGGGGCACCGGCATGGAGCCTCGAGCTTGTCGGCTTTAACCCGAGAACATTGCATCGTACTGGCGCAGCCTTCGTCCATGAAGAGGCAGGAGACCCCTACCCTCGCATGCAATGGCCGGCCAACTACTCCCGTCTCGCCTGCCAGACGATGTTTACGCTATTCTTCGCGGGCGACGATTTTGCCCCCTCCCTTCTCATAGACGGCATGGATTCCCGCAGCTTCCTCCAGGGTCATTACGTTGCGGCCATAGCGAGGCTGGCAGGCAGGCTGTCGCGCTACGAAACGGTCATAGGTGTCGATACGCTCAACGAGCCAAGCGACGGCTACATAGGGCTTAATGACCTTTCACGCCTCGAGCGTGCCATGAGCAAGGCCGGTCCCATGCCCAGCCCCTTTGCCGCCATGATGGCCGGTTCTGGCTTCCCCTCCGAGGTTGACGTGTATGGCATCAAGGGTGCGGGCCAGGGCGTCGTAGGCAGGGCAACCTTAGGAGAACACGGTCTGTCTGCCTGGAAGGATGGCAGCGAGTGCATCTGGAGAAGAGAGGGTGTCTGGACCGAGTCATGCGGAAAGCCAGTCCTACGCAGGCCTGATCACTTCTCAAAGGTTAATAACACCAGCCCGCATTTTGCCAAGGATTACCTCAGACCATTCGCCAGGAGGGTCGGTGAGGCTGTCTCGACTGCTGCCGGGGCTGGCCGATTCATGCTGTTCATAGAGAGCGTACCCGCGGTTGCCGGCCCACACTGGAGCGCCCAGGATAGCGCGGACTGCGGCGTGTCAGGCGCTGCCAACGCCGGCCACTGGTACGACGGCCTGACCCTCTACCTCAAGCGCCGATTCCCCTTCCTAGCCTACGACCAAGAGAACGATAGCCTCATATTCGGTCTTGGTAATGTCAGACGCTACTACGCCGAGCATCTGAACAGAATACAGAGACGCGGAATTGACGATATGGCTGGGGCCCCTACGCTGATTGGCGAGTTTGGCCTACCCTACGACATGAACGGCGCCAGGGCATACCGCACAGGTGACTACCGCGCCCATGTGGCTGCCTTGTCGGCCTACTATGATGCCATGGACAAGAACCTCTTGTCGGCCACTATCTGGAACTATACGGCCAGCAACACCCACGCACGTGGCGATGGCTGGAACGGCGAGGATCTGTCTATATGGTGCCGCGATGATTTTGAGGCCATGCGTTCAGAGACTAACGATGAGGCGGATGCCGGTGGCAGGGCCTTGGCCGGTTTCGTGCGGCCCTATGCGAGAGCAATAGCCGGCCAACCTTCGCTGATGCGCTTTAACCGGCGCAGCGGCCGCTTTGTACTTGAGTTTGAGCCAAGGCCGACTATCGATGAGCCTGCCACATGGGACGAAGCGCTTAACGATGCCAATTCTGCACATATGACAGAAATCTATGTTCCAGAACTCCAGTATCCCGGAGGCTTTGGCGTACGGGTCAGCGGAGGCTCACATACCATGGTCGACAGACCCGGATACACGCTTGTACTGGTAGAGGCGGGCAAGGGCGCCAGGATGTGCCGCGTCGTCGTGGAACGCCGCTAGAGCGCCTTGCCCGGCTCAGCTACCGTTAGTCTTCTCGACGCGGCTTTGGGGAGCGTGGAGCGGACGGACGACTCGCGGGGCGTCCCGAGTTTCGCTTGGGCGCGTTTGCACTCGTCCTGTCAGACTGCCTCGCATCACTACGCCCGGCGCCGCGGCCACGCGTGCTCGAGCCCGTCTTGCCACCGCCAGTCTTTCTGCCGCCTCGTTTTGCTTCATCAGCTGCAGCGTTAGCCCGATCAGAGGCTACCCTCTCGGCCAGCTCGACCTTCCATCGAGGACCACCCCGACCCGGCCTGTCTACCCGAATGCGCTTAGGCTCAAGAGGAGCTACGGGAGCCGTAGAAGCCTGAGGCCTTGAACGGGCTCCAGAGTCTGCCGCATGGCCTGTTGTCTTGTCTTCCTCTGGATTCCAGAAGCCGTCCTTCCAGTTGAAACGGCCCGCGTCGGCAAGCACTATGCCATCGCGGGCAGCCGCGACCACACGTTTGTAGACCTGCTTCTTCAGGTCTATGAAACTAAAGTCAAGCAAGAACTTTGTAGCCCCGTCCTTGCGTATGAATGGAATACGGTCTACCAGAGACATGGGCTTTATGGGTATGACGACAGAGCCATCCTGGGTCGATACGAGTTCAAACTCGGTGCCATCCCTGTCTTTGAAGAAGCGAAGACTGAAGCGCTCCCCCAGGTCGTCACGTATGGTGAACAGCTGGGGATAAGCGAATACCGTAGGAAAGAGGCTCTTGCCAGGCACCGTCTCGGTGAGCTTGGCGAGAGCCTGCTTTGATATCTCCAGGGGTGGTATTATAAAATCGGCTCCGTTGGACAGTATGTAGGCGGCTGCCCAGCTATTGAAGGCATAGAGCCAGGGGCCCGCTATTATCGAGACATCACGACCCTTGAGCATGGCCAGGTGACCAAGGTTATTGGCGACGAAAACACGCTGACCCTTGGCTATCCAGTAGTCAAGCTCTTCCTGGAGCCAGGCTGAGTCTCCTTGCGGAAAGTATGGCTCAAGCCACAGTATAAGGGTCTCACGCTTGAAGGGCGTTTCCTTCTCGTGCCTGCGCAGGAGCTCGGCATTCTTTCGAGACAGCCGCAGCAGCGCCCGTTCCGGCCTGTCTGTCAGGATGGTATGCAGGTCCTGCACCCGGCTTACCATGGTGTATAAGCCATCTGGCAGCAGGGCTAGTCGCTGTTTTGGAATGGCCGGGAACTCTGGCCTGGGAGCCTTGTCGTAGCTAGGAAAGCCATGGTACTTGGCAAGCGATGAAGGGAGGACGGGCTTGTAGCGTTTGCTCATCGACTTTGTTTGGACCAGGTAAATTTCATCTTCCGGGCCAAACTCGGCGTCGATCTGGAGATAGAGCCCATCGGCCTTCTCCATAACACCTTTGACACGGGCTGTTGTACGACCCGCGTCGCCATGGCTGTGTATGCGTATAGAGTCACCCTCGGCCACGCCCTCAAAGCTTCGTACCAGCATCCAGCGCTTCTCTTCAAACACACGGACGACCTTGACCCTGCCGAGCTGTATGCCGGTGCCACCGGCCTGGTCAGGGCGGATGAAGTCGGGTGCGGCGCTGCCATCGAACCAGAACGTCGTCTTGTTCCTGGCAAAGTCGCCCCGCAGCATTGATGCTGCCTTGGATGCGGCCCGTTCCTTGTCGAAACGCCAGTTGTCCAGCATGTAGCGATAGGCCGCGACGACCGAGCCTACGTACTCGGCGCTCTTCATACGGCCTTCTATCTTGAACGTACCTATACCGGCCTCTACGAGCTCTGGCACCTTCTCCACCAGCTGCAGATCGTCGGGGCTAAAGAAGTAGCCGTCACGGCTTTCGTCGGCGAAGAGCCTGCGGCAGGCCTGGGTGCAGGCACCGCGGTTTGCCGATCGTCCGCCCAGATAGCTGGAAAAGAGGCATACACCGGAGGCGCTGACACAGAGAGCGCCGTGGACGAATGTCTCCAGCTCCACGTTTGTCTCCACCCTGACAGACTTGAGCTCCTCAAGCGACAACTCTCTAGACAGGACGACACGCTTGAAGCCGGCCTTTGAAAGGAAATTGGCTCCTGCGGCCGAGCCCACGTTCATCTGGGTGGACGCGTGGAGCTTGAGCCCAGGGAAATGCTCCTGGGCCATCTTGACGACGCCAAAATCCTGCACGATGATGCCGTCTGGCCCCACCCGTTCCAGGTATTGCAGCAGCTGGAACATCCTGTCTGCCTCACGCTGCTCGAATACCGTATTGACGGTAACGTACAGACGCTTGCCCATCTTGTGTAGCGACTCTACGGCCGCCTCAAACTGGCTGTATGCGAAGTTGCTGGAGCGCATGCGCGCATTAAAGGTCTTGAGCCCAAGGTAGACGGCGTCTGCCCCCTCGCCTATGGCAGCGTCTAGGGCCTCGGGGTTGCCCGCCGGCGCGAGCAGCTCTGCGGTGGTATATGGCATGGTCTGGATCCTCTCAAAGGTACGGTACTAGGCCTACAGTGTGTCGGAATGGTCACATTCGGGCGATTCGGCATCATGCCGATTTCCGGCGACCAGCATGTCTGGATCTCGCAGCGGCGAGACCGGCCTCAGTATAAAGATACTACGATACTTGCTGCTCTGTATAGGCGTTCGCTACCGCAGAGCCTTCTCAAACCATGCCCCCCCAGAGTACCATGAGCCACATCACATTATGAAAAACCATACAACGATTACACGATTAGACCATTCCGCCTTCGCGACCATGTTCATGTACGCCTCGGGGGCCAACGCCTTGCCAATCTGCCTCGTCATGATGTCGCGCGAGCTGGGCTTTAACCTGACACAGGCGGGTCTCCTTGGCTTCATACCATCTTTTGTGCAGTTCTTCGTCCTCATACTCAGCTGTTTTGCAGCCGCCCGTTTTGGCAAGATACGCGTGCTCAAGACGGCCCTGATCATCATGGCCTTGGGGCTGCTCGCCTTCTCCTCTACCAGCAGCTACACGAGCACCGTTGCCTTGATGCTTATGATAGGCGTAGGCTACGCGTTCCTGGAAGCATTGCTGACACCCTTGGTAGAAGACATGCATCCGGGTGACTCTGGTTCAAGGATGAACCTACTCCACGCATTCTGGCCCATAGGCGTCTTAATGAGCGTGCTTATAGTAGGAGAACTATTATCCAGGGGCGTATCATGGCGTCTGGTCTTCGTCGGCCTATCCTTGGCGACTCTCGTCGTTCTATTTTCATACCCCTCCTCTAAACACGTGAACCTTCCTGGATCCCGAACCGATTTTAGCCACATGGGAGACATCCTGTCTCGCAGGAGATTCTGGTTTCTGGGAGCGTCCCTCTTCTTCGCAGGAGGAGCGGAAGTGTCATTCGCCTTCTGGTCGGCCAGCTACATACAGCTGCACTTCAAGACCCTGCCGCGTGCCGGCGCACTGGGAGCCGCCATCTTCGCCCTCGGCATGGTCATAGGCCGCATGGCAAGCACGAGGATCCTAAGGCGTGTGAAGATAAAACATCTGGTACTCGTTTCGGCCGCGCTGGCTTTAACGGGCAGCCTCTGCTTCTTCCTCATAGACAGCCTTGCGGCTCTGTACGGGCTCCTCTTGTTCATGGGCCTGAGTATCGCCTGCCATTGGCCCAGCATACAGACCTATGCCGCCAGGGTGATGCCAGTAGACAGCACCGTGCTTATGATATTCCTGTCATGCTTTGGCATACCGGGAGCGAGTGTAGCTCCCTTGTTGATGGGAGCACTTGGAGACCGGTACGGCCTTAAAGCAGCCTTCATAGTCGCCCCCATCTTCCTGTCACTGCTCGTTGTGAGCCTGCTCCTAGAGGGTAAACCTTGCAAGGACGGGCATTTTCCGTCTATAGTATCGCCCGGAGCCACAGTATGAACCTTACCACGACTAGAAATATCGGCATCATGGCGCACATCGACGCCGGCAAGACGACGACGACGGAGCGCATACTCTATTATTCAGGCAAGTCCTATAAGATTGGCGAGGTCGACGACGGTGAAGCCATCATGGACTGGATGGAGCAAGAGCAGGAACGCGGCATAACCATCCAGAGCGCCGCCACGACGACATACTGGCGTGAACACCAGATCAATATAATAGACACCCCCGGACACGTAGACTTTACCGCAGAGGTGGAGCGCTCCCTTCGAGTACTCGACGGAGCCGTGGCTGTGTTCTGTGCGGTAGGCGGCGTCGAGCCCCAGAGTGAGACAGTCTGGCACCAGGCAGACCACTACCATGTTCCAAGGTTAGCATTTGTAAACAAAATGGACAGGCTCGGAGCCGATTTCTATTCCGTCGTCCAGGAGATACGAGAGAAACTGGCTACGCTCGCCGTTCCAATACAGGTACCCATAGGCAAGGAGGGCGGCTTCGAAGGTGTCATAGACCTCGTCACCATGGAAGAGCTACGATGGGACGCCTCAGAGGGTGGCCAGAATATAAGCCGGAGCCCCATAGCCAAGGATATGGAGAGCCTCGCCAACACGTGGCGCGAAAGCATGGTGGACGCCCTGGCCTCAGGCTCAGATGTCATTACAGAGCTATACCTATCCGGGGAAGCGATTACCTCAGAGATCATACGCAAGGCAATCAGAGAACAGACTATATCCCGTAAGATAGTACCGGTGCTGTGCGGAGCCTCGAGGCGCAATTACGGCGTGCAACCAGTTTTAGATGCCATAGTCGATTATCTACCCGCCCCTATGGATGTTCCTCCCGTTTCCGCCTTCAACCCCAAGAAGGAAGAGCACTTCAGCCTGCCCTGCGACCCTACGGGCAACCCCCTTGGTCTCGTCTTCAAGGTTCAATACGACAGAGAAGCCGGCCCCCTGTGCTATGTGCGCATGTACTCTGGTGTCATAAAGACGGCCGGTGTAGTCTACAACATAGGCAAGAAGAAGCGCGAGCGCGTGACACGCATATTGCGCATGCACGCCAACAAGAGTGAGGCCATAGACGAGATAGAGGCCGGTGACATAGCCGTCTTCGTGGGCATGAAGAGCGCCCAGACAGGCGACACCGTTGGCAGCGAAGGCTGGCCCATGCTGCTTGAACACATGCACTTTCCCGAGCCTGTCATAACGGTCGCCATAGAACCAAAGACGGTATCAGACCGCGAGAAGCTCAAGGAGACCCTTGAGATACTATCCAAGGAAGACCCCACCTTCCAGACAGGCGATGACGAGGAGACCGGCCAGCTGGTTATCCGCGGCATGGGAGAACTGCACCTCGACGTTTTGGTAACCCGCATACTCAAGGATTTCAAGGTCGGTGCCAAGGTAGGCAACCCCCAGGTCTCGTATCGGGAGTCTATCACGGGCAAGGTACAGCATGCCGAGACATACTCCAGAGTCCTGGCCGGCAAGGAAGTCTATGCCGGGCTTACCCTGGCCCTGGAACCGCTCGCCCGCGGTACAGGCAATGTCTACGAGAAGGCGATACGCGACAACAAGGTGCCAGAAGACATATATGACGCCATAGAGCGCGCCGTTACAAACGCCTTCGGCGGTGGCATAGTTCTAGGATATCCATGCGTCGATATAGGAGCCAGGCTCGTTGCCATAGACTACGATGAACTGCGGGCAAGCCCATTCGCCTTCGAGGCCTGTGCATCTATGGCCTTCGACGTGGCCTGCCGCAAGGCAGGGCCGGTACAGCTGGAACCGGTCATGAAGGTAGACATCATGACCCCCAAGGATTACATGGGCGAAGTGATGAGCCTTTTGTCACAGCGTGGCGGCCTTATCCACGGCTCAGACTCTAGGTCGGCCATAGACGTCATACACGCCCAAGCCCCCTTGTCAGTCATGTTCGGCTTCTCCACAAGCCTCCGCTCCGTGTCCCAGGGAAGAGCAAGCTTCTCTATGGAATTCTCTCACTTCGAGCAAAAACGCTAATCTCCTTTTACAGTCCTGGAGCGCTGAATATCTCCTCTATGGTACGCGCTATGAGAAGCGGTAAGGTATGGAAGGCGTAGCCTGCGTGGACACGTTCCAATCGCTGATGGTACTCCCTGCCCCATGGCCCAATATTGACGACGGGGCAAGAAAAACCTGCAGGTAGTGGATCGATACCGAAGGGACAGGCCCCGGCAGCAACGCGACGTGCATCTTCATCATCGCTCGGATACAGGTAACTCATGTCTGAAATACCCGGGAACGATGGATACACGGCGACACGCTCCCGACCCATGCCGGCCATGCCCGATACGGCGGAGTTGACGGCTTCTACAAGCGCCGCATCGCGGGTTGGATCGAGTGCCGCGCGGGGATAGTACGGCGGAGCCAGGCCGACTACGGCCGCCGGTCCTTCAAGGCCCGCCAGTCTGACGGCCTCTGCAACATAGACAGCGAATGCCTCCATCCGCTTTGGTTCTCGCCGTGCCTTTGCTTCAGCAACCATAACGGCTTGTGAATCGGCCTGGCGCGCTAGCTGCACAAGCTCTGCCCATGGCACGAGCCGAGGCTCGCGGTCCGGAGGACAGAAACTCTGCCCTGAGGTGCGAGAATGGGCCTGAGCCCGCTCCAGTAGTGAGCTTGCTGCCAGCCGCATGGATGTTAGAGCCAAGCTTGATACCGCATCAAGAACCTGGACGGGGCCGTCTATACGGGTCAGTACATTAGCAGAAACAAAAACTGTCGCCGGTGTCGTCACATCGTAGTGATCGCGGAGGTCACGATGGTAGAGGATGGTCGGTGGGGGCGGCGGATAGCCGGGTTGTGACGAGCCGCCGCCTGCTACAGGCACGTCAAATACATCGCCGGCGCATTCCAGGCCACGCGCAAACTCTGCGGCGGCGAGCGCCGGGTTGATGCCGTCGAATGGCGCACCGGCATGGGTAGGACGGCCGACAAACAGGGAGAATGGATGGAGCTTGCCAACACTGCCCAAGAAGGCGGCACGTCCGGCAGAGCCATCGCCTTGATCCACGGCTGCGTCAAGGTTTATGGCGGCTATGGCGTCGAGATCCCATTCTGCCAGGAGACCTGGCAATGCCCGTACGGCGCTCAGCATGCCGTGGGACGAGCCTTCCTCGTCCGGAACGGCTAGAAACAAGAGAGAACCATGCGACCCTGCAGCATCAGCGGCAAGCAAGCAACGCTGTGCATGATCCTCGAATACGGCCAGGCCGGCCGCAAGCCCGGCTTTCATGTCAAGAAGGCCTCGTCCCGGCAAAAAACCACCTGTTTTAAGGTCGTCCAGGGCGCGTAGAATGGTATCCCCTGGTCTCTCGCCCAGTGCAATGGCAGAAGCCGCCTCAGATTCAAGCGCAGCAACGAGGCGTGGCGCCAAAGCCTCCGGGTCGAATGCGTAGGGTTCAAGCGATCCATAATTTTCAACACTGACAACATCGTAGTGACCGGTCAGTATGACCGTGGGTCTTCCTTTGATGGCATGTACGGTTTCATCGGACAGAGCACATGGTGCAGCACTTACTGTGCTCGCTTGTTGCCCGGCAAAGGCTAGCAGAGCGTATCGTTCCCGCTCATCGTCCACTGTTCTTATAATCCTCAAGTTCTCTGGCTTGTCTTTAAAGTAAGGCCATGAGCAAAGCATATCCTTGAGGAAGAAGGCAAAACCGCTTTCTCCATCGCTATCTGTGATGCTGGGAACGGCTGTAAGGGCAAGCGCTAGTTCCCTGGTTCTATCTGGATTCATGGCAAGCAGTATACACGAACATAGAGCAAAAACGAGAAATCATGGATACTCACGCTCGTTACCATGCTTGAATTGCCCGGTGATCTTAGCCAGGAACAGCTGAAGCTCGTACACGTTGTCCAGCTCTATGACCCGCACCAGCTTATTGTAGTCTTTTCCGGTAATCATACTGACGGGCTTACCAGAGTAGAATATCTGAGCCTTCTTGTCTTTAAGAAGTTTGAAGGAAAATGGTTTCGTATCAAAAAGGATATTTCTTTTATCTTCCACGGAAGACCTCTATCATCGATCTGACTCTACGAATTCCAAGCGTATGCCCGGAGACAGATCATCGGATACAAGTGCCGCATAGCATTCAGGAAAGCCTACAATTTCCTTGCCAACATTGAATCCATGTTGCAACAGCCCACCATTGTTTCGTGTGGCAGGTATCTTCCACGCGATGGCTCCATACCCGACCCCTACATAGTATCGGGAAGCACCATCATCCAGGATTTTAACGTTCATCGCAAACAGGGGGTAGTCGTCGTTCTCAACCCTGCTTCTATCGATGGTATAAAAGGTAATCAGCAAGAAGAGGATACCCATGATGAGTAAGAGCTTCTTTATAGGCACGCTATTGTGTCGCGACACATTCTTCACGGCATTCTCCCTCGTATCGCCTCAAGTATCCCTATCTCGGACTCTAGAACAACCTAGCCCCATGCCCGCTGCCGGCACAGTATAGCGAGCCGGAACGTCATGGATGACGACTAGTCTAGTTTTATAACGCGTTTCTCAGGGTCCGGGTTCTGACGATACATGATGGCTACATGACCGATGACTCGAACCAGTTCTGCACCGGTCTGTGTAGCCAGATCGTTAGCCAGTTCCTTGCGTTCTCCCTTGAAGTCTACGAAGCGCAGTTTTATGAGTTCGTGGTCGCTTAAAGCCTTATCGAGTGCCGCTGAAACACCGTCTACGGCGCCGGCCTTACCGAGAAAGACTATGGGATGGATATCATTGGCCAACGATGAAAGCCTGGCTCGTTGCTTTGATGTCAACATGGGTGCTTCCTTTACAGCTTCATGAGAAGCTTGATGATTAATCGAAAGAAGAGGCCTAGAAGCACTCGTGCCGCCAGGAAGGCTATGGCCCCGGTCGCCATGCCCTGTATGTAATTGACTATCCTGTCCTTGTAGACGAAGCGTTTTATCCTGAACAGCACCGGGTTTATCATCGCGTCTACGGCCCTCCAGACAGGGTGGAGGCTGTTCCACTTGGCGAGGTAGGCGACTATCCGGGCGACAATGAGAACGACAAAGAAACTGAGCAGGAAGCTGACAGGTGCCCACACTATCTCCACTATCAAGGCAAGGGCGAGGCCGAATGTCAGGGATCCAAACGAGGCTACGGCGAAGAGGCGGGATACACCCGACAAGGCTGCCAAGGCCGCAATGGGGGAGAAGTCGACACCACCCGCCCTAAGGAAGGGGATACGGCTCCAGAGGCTCAAGTAGGGTTCAGTTACCCGCTCGAGAATCTCGGCCGGTCGGCCCATGGCCGCCGCAGGAAACCACGACATCAAAATTCTTACGACACACAGCAGCATGTATATCGATGTGACGGTTCCAAGTATCCTGAAAACGGTAGACAACAAATTCATGGCTTTCTCCGAACATGGTGTAGGTTGGGCACTCCAAACGTGAGCGCTATTCCAGTCGTTGCAATTCAAGCATCTTGTTGCGAAGGTCAATGGCGGCCACCGCAGTATCTCTATTCTCACGGGCGGGATCGAAGGCTGGGTTGAGCCTGAGAGCCTCGTTCCAGTAGCTTATGGCCAGGTCGAGTTCACCGGCGGCATAGGCATCGAGTCCTTTAAGATACAGGTCTTCGGCCTGTGTCGCCCGCACGGATCTACCTAGATCACCCATATCGAAACGGGCCTCTATGCTCATCCGGTTGAGCGGTGAAAACTGGGTCGTCAGGTCGAGCGTATAGTTTATATCGAGCGTCAAAGGAGAAAAATCTATGGCTGCCCCAACACTTAGCCTGGGGTTGTTGCCCTTGACGAGGAAACCCGCCTGCAACTGCCAAAAATCTGTGATGGTCATCCTATAGCCCACGCTCCAATAGAGGGCTTCGCTCCTGGAGAGCTCGACCAGGTTGATTGGAAAGCTGATGTCGGCCGACAGCAGTATTGGTTTAAGGAAGTTGTACGCCATGCCCGCGGTGGCGACGGTTGGCATGGGCTCGTCCTTTATGGGCGGGCCTAAATTCTTTACCGCCAAAGCAAGAGAGAAGTTCTTGTCCCGTGACGAGTAGACCTTGAAGAGATTGAACTTTGTAAGCGCTCCAAAATCCGCCATCACCGCGACGGCTGACTGGTTCCCGCCGGAGCCAGGGATGATGCTACCCGCGTCGTCGGAATAGTCGGGCATGGACCGATAGGCAAGTTTTACATTGCCTCCAATGGCCAGGCCGTAGAAATAATAGCCTGGGAAGAGGTGAATGGACGCGTTGGCTATGCCAATGGCCTCTGAATAGTAGCCTGAGGCTACGCGCATGGCAAAGTCATCGTACTCGCTAAACGGCAGGTACAGCCACTTTCCACCGAGTGAAAAGCCCAGGCCACCCAGGCGCATCGTATAGACGACGGATTCTACGCGACTGTCAGATATCCAGTTGTTATGGTAGAAGGCGAACTGTGTCTGATCCTGCACGGAGCTCGCGGCCGGGTTCAGTTCCAGGAAGGAAGCGTCAGACGCCACGGCCGTAAAGGCCATGCCCATGCTCTCGGCGCTGCCCCCTATGGGTACTAGGGCCGACAAAAAGGTTGTGAGTCCCTCGTTGGGATCCTCACCGCCTAGTGAAAACAGGCTGTAGATAAGTTCGTACGCATTGGGCAGCAAAGCCTGCACACCAGCCTGTGCCGTAGCCCTTGAAAGGACGGTGAGGACGAGACATGTTGCAAGGCCGGCTTTTCTTATCATGCTACAATGGATTATACAGTAGATGAGCGATAATTTCTATTGTAGTACTATCGTCGGCACTCAGCTAAATGATTAACAAGCCGACAATGATATGGTGGAGTCTGGTCCAAGCCAGGCTGGTTCCACGGGAGGAGCCTCAGACGGCGCTCTATAGATGAACGTACGACCGCGCCGCACGGCGCTCGCCATTCTACTACTTCTCGCCTTCACGGCGGCCACCTGGGGCATGGGTGGCCGTGAGGATCCTCTGCGCTATGCCGATACGCTTATTGCCGAACAGAAATATGACGAAGCCATAGTCTATATAGCCGATTTCATGAAGAAGTATCCCGATCGCTTCGATGCTGCCCAGAAAAAAATGAGGCAGATTACAAGGATACGAGCGGCCTACAACACTACCGCCGAAGAGCTCATAAAAACAATGCTCGTAGACCCAACAAACCAGGAAAAGAAACTGGCCATGATTCGGACCCTTGAGAACCTGGAGAAGGTTCCAAACCCGGCAATACAGGACTTCGTGGCAAAGACAAAGGATCTTTCGCTGTTTACCTACAACAGGGCCCAGTTTGAACTGATCATGGCCGAAGGACGCAGCCTCATTGACTCGGGGAGATACCTGGAAGCCGCAAGACGGTATGAGAGCGGTTTTGCGCTCTATAGGCCGGAATTCCTGGAACTGGGTCTGGACCAGGCATTAGTCGACACAGAGCTGGAACGCGTGGCCTCTGTTACTGGCTCAATAATCAGCTTCGAGGCGCAATCTGTCGCCATGAGGGAGTCTTTCACTGCCCTCTCCGAGGCATATAGAGCTGCCGACCAGCTTGAGATAGAGCAGGCATGGGGCGAGGCTGTTGGTACATCGCAGGCGCTCGCCGCCACGAGGCGTTTCGTCGTCGACACGGGCCGACAACTAGAGGCAACCTTTGAGACCCTCACGGCCAAGGCAGTGACCGTTACAGAAAACTCATTCCTCCCCTTTGCATACCGCCTCGTCTTGGGCCGTCGTACAGAAGGCAAGCTAGAAGGTGTAGCAGGTTCTATCGACGCGCAATGGATAGGGGCCATAGGCCTGGCACAGACTGCCTTGGACGAGACGCTTTCTGCCGGCATAGAGTCGGCTCGCTCCTCCTTTGATAGAGGAGAGTTTGAAACAGCAGGCGCAGGGTTCTTGAATGCCTCGCTTTTAGCCGATCGCGGTGTGGCACTCATGTCACTGTGGAGCCACTACGCCCCGAGCGACATGATCGAGCGTTCTACTCTTCTAGGGCAGGCTGCCCTGGAACTCAAGGGGCAGGAATACCTGCGTTTCATTCATGCCGCCAAGACGGCCAGAGTCTATGCATCGCTTGCGGCTGTTCAAGCCAGGCTCAGTGCCGACGATGAGGCTCTTGCCGCCTACGAGCCTGTACCGGATCAGCCAAGAGAAAGCCTGGCTGTCTTTGAGGCGAAGCGGCTGGAGTTTATAGAGTCCCAGAAGGACATAGAGGCTATACGAGCAGAATCAGGCGCATCGGCTACCCTGATGGCCACATGGACCCAGGCCGGCTATGGCTCCGAGTATTCACAAATTGAACAGGGCGCTCTGGACGGCAGGATAGACAATGCATCACTACGCGCCCGCTCCTTTGAGACCAAGGCAATAGCCGCCGCATCGTCATTCCAGTATGGCCTTTTTTCCAGCACCTATGAGAGAGCCCTGGCGGCTACAGAAGAAGGCAGAGAACTCCTAGCCGGAGTGGCTTCAGACGATCCCCTCATACCAGACGCCACCTTCAAGTATCCCGGGAAGGCGCTCCAGTCACTAGCCTCTGCCGAAGCGATAATGACCAAGCTATTATCCGACATAGATGCCTTCATCGAGTCTATACGGGCGCGACCGGCATACGTGGCATCGGATGCCTCTGTTCTTGAATGGTCTGAGCGCGCACGGCAGCTTGCAAGCGCGATGACGGCCACCGGCACGGAGATGGCGAGCCTCAAGGGCAAGGCCACGGAGCAGAAGCAACTAGCAGATTCTTCTAAGCTGGAGGCGGATCGCCGTCTAGCAGAATCAAGAGCCGCCTTGCGGGCCAATAATTTTGAGACGGCTCGCGAGCGCCTAGACAGAGCCAGGGAACGCTACCTGGCCTCGTTGAGCTTCGAGCAGAATCCCGACATACGCCGTGACTCCGACAGGATACTGGCAGAGTTGGCAGCCTCCATAGTGAAGACGGAGAACGACCTGGTCGTAGCGGAAACGAGGCGACTCGTCACCAGCGGCAGGAGTCTCTATCTTCAGGGCGAATTCGACCGTGCGGAGAATAGCCTCCTGCAGGCAAAATCCCGCTGGAGCACGACAAACTCCACGCCGGAGGTCGAAGTGGAGTACTGGCTAAAACTGGTTCAGACGGCCCTCTCTGTAAAGACGGGTCGAGACATACCGGTAACCGCTCCACTCTTCCCCGAGATGAGCCAGCTCTTGTCCCTTGCCAAGCAATACTACGAGACCGGCGCAGACCAGTTGGCCAAGCGTGACAAGACAGGGGCCATCCGCACCTTCAACCTGGCAAGGCAGAAGATATCAGAGGTTAAGGTCGTGTTCCCACTCAATCAAGAGGCGAGGGTTCTGGAACTCAAGATAGACCAGCTGTCCGACCCAGACGAATTTGGCAGAAAATTCGCCAGGATGTTTAATGAGTCAAAGACAAAGATAGATGCCAGGATAGACCTGACGACGGCCTATACCGACTTACAGGATCTAGCGACTATCAACCCCCGCTATCCGGGTCTTGCAGCCTTGATAGACAGGGCGGAGATACTCCTGGGTTTCAAACAAGCGCCGCCAGACGCTCGTGCATTGGCCGAGGCGCGTTCACTTCTTAACGCGGCGCAACGCATAGTCGACTCGGGCCAGGTGGCCCAATTTCCGTTTGCACGGACCCAGCTTGAGAAGGCCTTGAGTCTTGACCCCAACAATGCGGCGGCCGGAGCGCTCAAGGACCGAATTGCCACCTATATAGGAGGCGATACCGCCATCGTGCTTTCGAGCGCAGCTGAAACGCTATACAATCAGGCGGTTACTTTCTTTACCAATGGCGACTATATCAATGCCCGTGCGTCTCTAACTCGCCTATCCGCCGGATTCCCGCAGGGCAGGTCTATGCAGAAGGTAGCAGATCTCGACGCCAGGCTGACGGCGAGAGGATACTGACAAGCATGCTGCGTCTAGTCACCCGCCCGCGCCAAGCCGCCTGGTTGCGCCAGGC
>JAVEXO010000027.1:17273-34310 GCA_034003955.1 Spirochaetia bacterium
CTTACCCTGGTAATGCTTTTGTCACCCAGCGTTGGCGCCACACTCCCTGACTTCTACTGGGAGACTCCAGCGCGCTTATCCAGAGGCATAGGCGCGTATCCACAGGCGATCATGACGGCAGGCAGGGTCGTCGTAGTCTGGCAGGAAAACGTGCCATCTGATGGTGGAGGAAACGCATGGCTTTCACTGGCCTCCTATGGACCTGAAGGCGTCCAGCGGCGAGAGCGCCTTGCGGGGCCGTTCTGGTACCAGGCCATAGGCGACAAGGCCAAGGGTGAACAGAACCTGAGCGCGCCTTCCTTGTTCTCTGTAGATGACGACGGCAATGGCACCATGCTTATAGCGGCCAGTTCGGGAGTCAAGGAAGTAAGCATCTATGAATCAAAGGACGGCGGGCTTACAATTACAGCGCTTTCTACCATAAAATTCGAAGATTCAGTCGTGGCTCCGCGCGTATTCTCAAAGGCTTCTGGTGGTTGGTACCTTTTCATGACGAAGAGCCAATCCTTTACGAGGCCTCAAGCCGGTACCGACAGCACGGCAAGCTATGAGTCGCTGTCTATCTTCTACACGCGATCAGAAGACGGCAGGAACTGGGCTCCACTTTTACCATTCGTAGGTGGACAACTCGGGCTTGACCCTAACTTCCTTCCTAGTGCTGCATCACTGGGAGGTTCAGACGTCATCGTTTTCCAGACCCTTTCAGGTGGCGCAAGGCCTAGCTATCAACTGTATACCACAACGTCTCAAGACGGAGGCGTCTCATGGTCGGAGCCAATCCGTGTCACGGATTTTATAGACCCCGTCCATCGTGATAGAGAGAATCTCCTTGACTTTGACAACCAGAGACCCCACCTGAGACGCATAGGAGACACTCTGTGGGTAGCCTGGGAACGCAGGCTCCTCTCTGGCTCCGCACAGATTTATGCCGCCAGACTGGACGCAAATGGCCGCGTGCGTCCCGATTCTGTGGAACGCGTCACACTCGGTCAGGGTAACTGTTCCGAGCCAAAGCTATACGACGTTCAGGATAGCAGCCAGAACCCGGAACCCGCCGTGGCCTGGTTCGACGACAGACGGGGCAACAGCCGCGTATTTACAGCCTTTCGATCAGGCAATCTATGGACGGAGCGAGACCTGTCAGGCCGCTCGCGTGGTGATGGCGCCTTTGGCAGGGCCATCCATACAGAGCAGGGCCTCTACGCGTTCTGGCAGACAGGATCGGGCTCCGGCTCGTCGGTACTAGCCATGATTCCTGACACGAGCGTGACGCCACCCTCGGTACGAGGGCTTGATTTTTCTCCAGACCAGCCATCGAAGCGTAACAGGGCAAACGTGCGTTGGAGCCTGCCGGATGATTCTTCGGGCATACTTGGCTTCTCGTATCTGTGGTCAAGAGACCCTAAGGCCGAGCCAATCAAATCGGTTATGGCCCTTGAAACTACGACTCAAGCCGGGTTCGATGCAGACGAAGACGGAGCCTGGTACTTCACCGTGCGTGCCCAGGACTATGCCGGCAACTGGTCGGCATCGTCTAGAATCACCTTCATCCGTGATACCACTGCCCCTGGCGTGCCAATGCCAGAGCCTCCTTTGGCATCAGCCGATGGCTTCATTGCATCAAACAGTTTCTCGCTTACATGGTCGGCGCCACCGGAGAAGGATGTGGCCGGCTATACCTGGATACTGGAATACCTCGGCCCGCTTGATCGCCTTCCGGCACGCAAGCGACCTGCCCCGGTTCCTGAAACAGACGCAGCTCCGACATACAAACTGTCGCCGGACACTCGGTACGAGGACACACTATGGACGGCACGGGTTCCTGTCTTCCCTCAACCAGCCATACGAACAGTAGATCCAAGGGCTGATTTTTCAAACATTGATGATGGCTACTGGGCCTTCTCGGTCGCCGCCATAGATGGTGTAGGAAATGTAGGTGCGGCCGCCCGCATCATGGTACGAGCCGATAAGTTCCAGCCCTATACAACAATCAGCGATGTAGACGCCAAAAGAAACGCCTTCGGCACTATAGACCTTTCCATCATAGGCCGAGGCTTCGCCGACGATGGGTTTATAACGAGGCTTGCCATCGACTCGGATGGCAAAGAACCCTATGACCGTGTATACGAGCTTCCCGAGCGTGCCTATACCATAGTTTCGGACCGCCTCCTTAGGCTGCCCGAGCTGAGCGATCTCTTGGCAGGAAACTACAGGATAGGCCTCTACCACCCTAGCCGAGGCTGGTACTTCACCGCCCCCAGGCTCTCGGTTGACTTCTCAGGAACCGTAAAATTCGGCGATATGGGCGCCCCGTGGAAACCAACATGGGCGTTTGAGAAACCAGGCACTGCACTCATAAGCCTGACGACTATATTCATGCTCGTCGCACTCATCGTTCCCGCCATAGGCATTATCCTGTCCCTGAGGCAGGTTGCCCTGGTAACGGGAGAGTTCAAGACGGCGCGCCTGGAAGCAATAGCGCTGCTGGAAGGAAAACCAATGCCCGAATTAGAACGCAAGCGAGCCGCCGAGCGAGCCATTCGCAGGGGCGCAGGACTGACGGCAAAATTCGCGCTTACCATCAGTCTCTTAGTCATCTTCATAGTACTCCTCGTGTCTGTTCCATTAGGCGTTAGCATGCTGCGTACCCAGAGCCAAATCCTTGCTCAGGGTCTGGAACAGCGGGCCAGGGTCTTGCTCGAGAGCGCGGTTCAGGGTGCCAAGTCATATCTACCGGCCAAGAATCTTCTGGAACTATCCCTCCTGCCCAATCAGTCTAGCGGTGTTGCAGAGGCCTCGTACCTGACCATAACCGGCTTCGGTGCCACGCCTACGACAAACCCTGACGTGGTATGGGCAAGCAATGACCCAGATATAGACAATAAGGTAGATGGCTCGCTTCTTGTACCAGGAGCTTCTATCCTGACAGACTCCCTGTCGGCTCGAGTTCCAGCCATGGCCGCGGAGATAGACAACAAGGCACAGGCCGAGGCAGGGGCCATAGCCGAGGCGATACAACAGTTGCAGGACGAGGGACGAACCCTGGCGGCAAATCTTGACGCGGCAAGCCAGGAGCGACTAACACTCATTGCAGCCAGCGCACGCGACCTTGAAAAAACACTGGGAGAAAAACTGGCCTCCATTGCAGACGCTTCCATTGCATCCGAGCCAGCCTTTGACTCCAGCTCCATAGGTTTGGGGCCAAGCGAGTACATATTCTACAAGCCCGTCCTCTTCAGACAGGGTCGAGAATCCATATACTACCGGGGACTCGTGCGTCTATCGGTGTCAACCGAGACAATAGTACAGCAGGTACGCGACGCTCGAGCCACACTGATACGAGGCATCTTCATTACGGCGGCTATAGCACTCCTTGTGGGTGTAGCCGGATCCTTTGGCCTGTCCCGCATAATCATCGGCCCACTCATGAAGGTCGTGAAGGGTATAGAAACAATACGTGACCAACCCGACAAGAAGCAACTGGCCAACTTCTCCATAGCCATAGATACGCATGATGAACTTTCTGTCCTTGCCGGTTCAATAAACGAGATGACAAGCGGCCTTGTAAAGGCGGCAAAGGAAGCGGAATTCCTTACGGTTGGTAAGGAAGTACAGAAGAAGTACATCCCCCTACAGAAGAACAACTCAGGCGAGAAGATGACCGTAGGTTTCCACGATTCACCGACCCACTCGTTCTTTGGTTACTATGAGGGTGCCAAGGGCGTATCTGGCGACTACTTCGACTACAAGGAGCTGGATGGCCGTCGCTGGGCCTTCATCAAGTGCGATGCCTCCGGCAAGGGAGTTCCAGCGGCACTCCTCATGGTCAGCGTAGCCACGATCTTCGCGACTACCTTCAAAGGCTGGGACTATGATAAAGATGGCATACACCTGGACAAGCTTACATACAAGATAAACGATTACCTTGAACAACTTGGCTTTGCCGGACTCTTTGCTGCCTTCGTCATGGGCATATACGACTCCCAGACGGGAGAGGTCATACTGTGTCACGCAGGCGACAACCTTGTTCGTGTCTACAGCCAGCAGACGCGCACCGTCATTACCCACACCCTGCCGGAGGCTCCGGCAGCCGGATCCATCCCCAATTTCCTCGTAGAGATGAAGACACCATACCAGATGGCTAGCATCAAACTGGAAAAGGGTGACACGCTCTTACTGTATACAGACGGATTCGAGGAAGCCACCAGGGCGCGGCGCGGACCTGACTTCAAGGAATTGTACGAAATACTGGTAAGCAGCGATAGCGATGGCAATAAGACAGAACATTCAGAGCCCCTCGTAGAACAGCTGGAGGAGTATCGCATCAAGGAAATAACCGAGGCCATCATGTCCAGGGGCAGCTACACCCTGACAAAGGTAGACGACCCCCTGGGCGATGATATGCACTACGATTTTGATTTCTCCGTACTGGAAGCAAGCCCTGAGGATCTTGTCATGGGTCTCGCAGCCGTAGAGAAGGTCTTCCGCCTGGTTCCCGATCCCAAGGCTAGCGACGATGACAAGATAATGGTCGATGTACGGGTAGACAGAATCCTGGCCATGTGCTGGAAACAATACCCACGCTTCTGTTCAATGAAGAAACCATTGCCCGATCCTCGTATACAGGAATACCTGTATTATATGGGCATCAAGGAAGACGAGCAGTACGACGATCTCACGATGATGCTTATACGGCGAAAGTAAAAGTTACGGTATGGGAGACATACTCATAGCGACGAGCGGCTATTCTTATGATGACTGGCGGGGCATACTCTATCCACAGGAATTGCCAAAAGGCGAATTCCTCAGGTACTACTCACTCTTCTTTCCATTCGTTGAGCTTAATTTCTCCTATTATGCCATGCCCAAGGCCTCAAACCTGGCCGCCATGGCCGCCAGGACCCCAGCCAGCTTTCTATTCAGCATCAAGGCTCACCGGAGCCTGACCCATGAGATTGGGTCAGGCTGGCGCCAGGATAGCGCTGCCTTTTCACGGGCTGTCGGCTCACTCGCCGATACTGGCCGCCTCGCCGCGGTGCTGGTGCAATTGCCGTACCGTTTTCATTACACGCCAGAAAACCGCGAATATCTGGCCAGCCTCCTTTCAGAACTTTCCCCCCTGCCAGTGGTAGTGGAGTTCCGCAATGACGAATGGCGCGGGGAGAGCGTGTACGATGAACTCGACAGGCGAGGCGTCGGTATGGTGATGGTAGACAGGCCAGAGCTGCCTGGTCTTCCCCCTATGGAGGAGCGTGTTACAGGCGGACTGGCATACATGCGTTTCCATGGCCGCAACGGCGAGGCATGGTGGTCAGGAGACGCCACAACACGCTATGACTACCTGTACTCCCGTGATGAGCTTTCGGCGTCTGTCCCACGGCTCAAACGCATGGCCAAGGCCGGGAATCTGCTCATTGCCTTCAACAACCACGCCAGAGGCAATGCCGTTAGCAACGCGGGGGAACTCAAGGCTCTTCTATATCCATAGAGAATATGCCGCGTATCTTGGCCTCTGGCGTCGCCGCATCTGCAAAGTCATCTGGAGTCAGCTTTATGTAGCCTTCCTCATCCATGGTCATTACCAGGGCGTTTCGCCAATGCTCAAGATTATTACGAAGGTGCTCTATGCACAGGCGCACCGAGACGAGATCTGTCTTGGAACGAATCATAAACTCGACGTAGCCTTGAGAGTACGAAACAACTGAAAGCCAACCAAGCTTGATAACGACATCTGCCACGTTGACGCAAGCCGGCGCTAGCTCCTGGTGCGATGCTATCCACTCGTCATGAAAACCAGGAACGATACTGAGCGTTCCATCAGGAAACAGCCAGGCCGCGCCTCGTACCCATGTGAAAGCCTTTAGCATGGATCTCCTCCGTATCCCCAGCGCTCAAGGAAACTGGCAAAGTGAGGCGGTACGGAGGAGTGTGCCTCCACGGGGGGATGCAAGGGCAGCATCAGGCTGCACGCGTATAACAAGAGGCGCTTGGCCCCTAATTCCTTGGCTAGAATCTTGTTTAGCTTAAAGTCTCCATGGCGGTCGTCACCCACTATTGGATACCCTGCCTGGGCAAAGTGTTGGCGAATCTGATGGTTACGCCCCGTACCCAGGGTAGCCTCGACTAAAGACAGGCGACCATCGCTGGCCAGGGTGCGGTAGTGGGTCTCTGCCTTAAGAAAGCGGTCCTTGACGCGTACGTCGTTTCTAAACACTCCGCTGGATGGCTCTATCTGCCCCGAGACGACGGCACGGTATGTCTTTATGGCGCCTCCACTACCCATCAGGGTAGACAAGGCGGCGGCGGCCTTAGAGGAGCGTGCCACGACAAGGCAACCCGCGGTCTCCTTGTCAAGCCTGTGTACCAGATAGGGCTTGAACCCAAAATCCCTCTCCACGGCATCGAGCACACAGACAGAGACCCCCTCGCCTGGCTGCGTGGCCAGACCCGAAGGTTTGTCTAGTATTATGTAGTCTTCACAGCTGTACAGGGCCGCTATCATGGCGCAAAAGCATACGCGCCATAGTCTATCGACGCAAGAGCGTGTTTGCCGTTTGTATTAGCGCTTTGCAAGGGGCAGTACCATGGCTCCTGCTGCCGGCGCGATCAAGGCTTTCTTTACCCTTGGTCTCCTGTCACGCAACATAAACGCCCCTACGAGGGCCGCAAGCCCACTTGAACCCATGATAATGACAAAGGCCGCGCTGGAACCTGAAATGTCGAATGGAAAAGGCACATTCATGCCAAACATGCTGACTATGAAGGTTGGTATCATCAGGACTATAGACACTATAGTGAGGCGTTTCATGACAATATTGAGATTGTTGGATATGACCGAGGCAAAGGCATCCATCATGCTCGACAGTATGTCACTATAGATGTTTGACATCTCTATGGCCTGTCTGAAGTCTGTGGCAACATCTTCCAGCAGCTCAGCCTCGTCATCCTTGAATCGGACAGCCACGCCCTTCTGTAGCTTCTCAAGCACCATTTCGTCGGAGCGTAGCGATGTTGTAAAGAACACCAATGACTTCTCTATGGCCAGGAGCTTTACAAGTTCTGTATTCTTTACGGAGCGTTGCAACTCCAGCTCTATGGTGGTGGTACGCCTGTTCAGGTCCTTGAGGTATCGAAGATACACTATGGCCGCTCGCCCCATAAGCCATAGGACGAATGCACTCTTGTTAGAGGGATCCAGGTCCCTCACCTTGCCTTTTGCCAGTTCCTGCAGAACCTCACAGTCGGAGGCGCACACGGTAACCACCATGTCCTTAAAGAGGAGTATGCCTACTGGAACCGTAAAGTAAATGACCTCGTAACGAGTATCATAGCTAGGAAGCCTCAGTATGAGCATCGTGTATGAGGCTTCTTTTTCTATTCTGGAACGTTCATCGACGTCTAGCATATCCTGGAGGTGCTCTGCTAAAACGCCATACTCTTTCTCTAGAATGTCCAGGTCGGCGCGGGAGGCGTCACGGACGTCTACCCACACGTCCCTTCCCGGAGCGTCTACGGCTACCAAAGAGGCGCCGTTTTTCTTCCAATATCGGATCATGATGATACCCTTCCGCCCCCAGGCGGTCGGATCCACTGACTCTAGACGCTCTTGATGGGCATCGGGTTTTGTTGGATATCCGATTCGCGCGAGGGCAATCGTAGGAATGGCGGAATATCTTGCCTGGAACTACTGTCCGGGTCCGGCATGGACGTCCTCCCTTATACGCTTGGCGGATAGTAACCCGTACGGGATACGGCGCGCCCAAGGCCTCGGCGGCATTGGGTGCGCGTATCAAGTATACTCTCTTACAGACTCCCAGAGCAAGCACGGTAGCCATCCATATCCTGAAGGACCAAAAAACACTATACTACTACGCATGAAGCGATTAGCCCTTGCACTGCTTATCGGGGCAGCCCTGTCGCCCTTAGTAACACGCACAGCGATCTCCTGCGACGAATACTACTCGGACCATGGCTTCTCCATAGACCTTCCCCCAGGTTTTGAATACATAGAAGGAGATGGGTCTACCAAATTTTCCTTTGGATCACCCGATGGGCAGGTCAGGGTAGACATTCTGGCCTATCCCCAAGACCGCTTTACCGATGCCAAGAGCGGCGCCCTCGATACGACTCGCCGACTCTCTGGACGGGGCAATTTCCATCAATTCGAATATGACTCTCTGGAAGCGGCCTTCGGCGAGCTCAGCTTTGGAGACGGACAGTCTGCACTCAAGGGCTATGGTCTGTTTATCAATGACGCGCGCACGCCCGACGAGGGCTCGCCCTATGATCTTGCCGTACTGTCATACACGCTGCTAGAAAACTTCGACGCCTTGGGCGATGTCGTTGCCTCGGCAATAGACGGTTTCTCTCCCCGTTTCAACCATAGAGCCATTCCAGGACCTCTTGGTACCGCATCTCGCGCCTTGCTGGGCCCTAACAGGCTACAGAAAGGCTCGATTCAATTTGGCAAGGCAGTACTCGATGTGTCATGGAATCCAGAGGAGGCAGACGTATCGCAAAACCTTGTAGAGAGGGAATATAGGGTATTGTGTGCATACGCAGACACTCCACTTCTCGTAGAGGAAGCCATGGCCCGCTTCTATCGCATGGTCTTTCGCGACGCGGCACCATCACTGGACAGGCTGGCCCTCCAGATGTCCGCGGCCTGGGAAACAGGCGCCTGGGCAGGCCTGACTCCGGCCTCCATGCTCTCCACAGAGGGCTCAGTCTCCACAGCGACCAGCGCCGGGCCTCGATTCGGGGCACCTGCTCAGAGTCGTGAATACGCAAGCGCCTTGCTGTCATGGGTTCAGGCCTTTAAATACGTACGAGACCCACAAGGTTCCGACGTCGTCAATTCAATATCAGCCGCCTTCGAGGGGCGCGGTGACTGCGATTCACGGGCCCTGGTGCTTGCCATACTGCTTAGGAGAGAAAATATAGAATCAATCCTCATGATATCGCTCAAGCATGAGCATGCACTTGCCGGAATTGACGCCCCCGGAGCCGGCGCAAGGTTCCCGTATGGAGACAAGCTATGGCTCGTGGCCGAGACTACCGCCAGAGTAGGCATCGGCCTCATAGATGCCGGTCAATCCGACCCGGCAGCCTGGATTGGGATAGCCTTCCCCCGGTGACAGATCAAGGCTCGTCGTTGACACCGGCGGGAGCAGACAACTATACTTGGCCGCAATCCTGTGATTGGCCGCCTCTACGCGGCGGGAGGACACTATGGAGACATTAAGCTCTCGTTATAAAGATACAATTATTAGGATGATGGCTCATGCCTCCGGCGACACGAGCGTTGCGGTAGACAAGGTGTTTCAGGAGGGCAACAAGCATATCCTGCCCTTCATAGATGCCATGGTGGCAGAGAACCTTGATCCAGGGAGCGGAATACGCTCCTTTGCCAACCTTGAGAGACTCATGGCCCTCTCCAAGGCAGGCAACAAGTGCATGCTCCTCGTAGAGCACTACAGCAACTTTGACCTTCCTGCCTTCTCCTACCTGCTCAGGAAGGCTGGCCCACAGGGGCAGAACATAGCCGATAGCATCATTGCCATGGCCGGGATAAAGCTTTCAGAGACAAATCCTGTCATATCGACCTTTACAGAGGCATATTCCCGTCTGGTCATTTACCCAAGCCGGTCAATAGACGAGCTGGCCACCAAGATAGTCGATCCTCAGAAGCGCGCCACAGAGACACAGAAGGCCAACACCATAAACCTCGCCTCTATGAAGGAAATGGGAAGGCTACGGTCTGAAGGCAAGCTCATCCTGGTCTTCCCCGCGGGCACCAGGTTCCGCCCCTGGGATCCTGCATCGAAGAGAGGAGTCAGGGAGATTGACTCGTACATCAGATCCTTTGACTATATGTCATTTGTCTCCATCAACGGCAATATCCTGCGCATCAATACTGAAGGTGAGATGCTGGAGGATATGCTGTGCAAGGACCGTGTCGTCATAGACATTGGGGAACCAAGACGCTGCGACCAGTTCAGGGAGGCCGTAAAGGCTCGTGTACCGGAGGGCGAAGACAAGAAGCAGGCCGTGGCCGATGCCGTCATGGCCGAGCTTGAAGCCATGCACGAAGACGTTGGCAGAAGCCTCAAGGCTTAGGCCCTAAAAAAGCCGCTACGGCCGCTAATAGACCCCGTACGACACTATCTCGTCTACTCGAGCGTATATCCTGACTATGGCTATCCATTGCCCTTCTTTCATAAACAGCCTGGGGGCTTGAGCAAAGGCACAACTTCCCCTGACCTCACGAGGCTTGTTATGCGTTACTTCACGCAGGTATGAGCGTAGAGCCTCCCTGACGGCGGCGTTAAGTGCCTCCCGTTTGGCCTCTATGACGGCCTGCGTTGCACGCTCCTGTTCTCTCCCGAGGGCAGGAGCGCTTCCTATGCCCTGCTCGGCGGTACTCGCCATCCTCCAGGAATCCAGCTCGCGTCTTTGCTGGGCATCAGGATAACATTCCACCTCTGATAGGAGGACGGTAGCATCCAGACGAACGGAGACAGGCTTAATATCCAGCTTGTTTGCCGTATCAGACCACCTGGGATCAAGCTTGAACAGCTCGACTATGGCTCTGGATTTATCACTCGGCGTGTAGACATAGTCAAACCCCCATATCATGCCTCCAAAGCACCAGCGAGCCTCAGAAAGCAGTGCGGCGGCGGCTTCACCATCTGGAATTCGTGCCACATAGGCCGGATCGACAACACCATCGAAGGCCGGGACGCTTGGAGGAGAGCTCAGGTCTACGGAAAACTCGGCCCGCAGAATCAGGTCGTGGTCCTGGGCCAGGGCCATGGTCGCACCAAGCATGACAAGGATGATGAACATGACAACAAAGACAGGGGTTCGTCTCATTGGAATCACTCGGTCCTCATTCTATCATCACTCCATCCACACATGGTGCCGATGCAACACCTTCCCATGGCCTGTTTTAGCGCCCGGAAATGAGCCTTCGTATGGGGTTTATGCCCTGCCTGAGCGGGAAATACAAGGCCGCAAAACCAAAGCCCGCAAGGTGGGTAAGGTGTGCCACACCACCCCCCGCTCCAAAAAGCTGTGACCATAGCTCTATGACGGTGTATCCGGCCACGAGGAGAGGCGCCGACACCGGTAGTAGACCCCATATGTATATCTTGGCCCTGGGATTGATGACGGCAAAGGCCAGGAGGACGGCATAGACGGCGCCGGAGGCACCCACAAGCCGTATGCCGAGCAATCCTCCGGCGGCAAACGCGAAGAGAGAAAAAATTCCTGCCAGCGTGCCTGTCAGGAGATAGAACAAGGCGAATTCTCTTGAACCAAGGGCGCGCTCAACCGCGGTGCCGAAGAAAAAGAGCCCCAACATATTAAAGAGCAGGTGTGTCAGGTTGGCATGCACAAACATGTACGTAAATGGCTGCCATACCCACCCGAGCCTGAGCACCGCTCCCGGTATCAAGGCCAGATAGACATAGGCATCACGCATGACACTCGTCAGCGCATAGACGAGGATATTGAGTCCTATCAAAACCAGGGTCACATTGCCGTTGGTAAACCTAAACGGTTTTCTTATTCTTTGTAACAAAGTCATACTACTAATGTACGAAAAAAATCGAGGTTTTGCTACCGTATGCCCAAGCTTGCCGACCGGGAAGATACTCTATAGAATTGCACCATGCCGACTAATCCAGACAGGGCCCCCAACTGCCTGCAATGCAGCTACTTCCGCGTTACATGGGATCAAAACTATCCCCGTTCCTGCCTCATGTTCGATATAAAGACACGAAACATGCCAAGTGCCGAGGTATTTGCCGCTACAGGACTCCATTGCCCCTCTTTCAAACGCAAAGAGGGTCTTAAGTAGTCTCTTCCCTCATCTTTAAGAGGATGGCGGTGGCATCGTCTGAAATCCTGGTACCGCTCACATGGAAACGCCACTCACGAACCATGAAGTCAAGCATCTGAGCGGCATCACCCTCCGGAGCCGATGTCAGGGCACCGAGCATGCCATCTATGCCAAACGCCTGACCGTCTACGTTCTTGGCCTCGTCGAAGCCATCAGTGTATATAAGGATGACGTCTCCTGGCTTCATGGCAAAGCGTATGGAGGTGTAAGGAGCCTCCAGGCCTTCTCTACCCAAGGGTGGCCCCTTATAGTCACGATTATCACCAGGCTTGAGTGGAACGGCACGCACCTTGCCGGCACCACGATACAGGATCTCTGTATGGGCTGCGCTTGAGTATTCAACACCGCCCTTGGGATCAAGACGCAGGAGAGCCGTCGTTATGAAGTTATCCACGGCCGACAGCTCCGGAATGAGCTCCTCGTTTATAGACTCAAGAACGGAGCCTAGGCTACGCTTCTTGCGTTCATAGAAATTTCTATGGAATATTGACCTGGCAAGCACGGTAATCAGGCCGGAGGCTATCCCGTGGCCGGAAACGTCGCCCACAACCAGACCATCCAACCTGTCTCCCCTCGTGAAAAAATCGTAGAAGTCACCCGATATGCCGCTTGCAGGTATGAAGGAAAAGGCGCAGTCCCATGCGTCTGTCTGAGGCGCCGTTCCAGGGAAGAAACCCTGTTGCACCCGCGTTGCCACACGCATGTCCTTGGCCGCCACCTCTACCTTTGCCTGTAGATTGGTACTCGTCTCGGATAGACTCACGCTCAGCGTATCCTGATCCTCCAGTGTCGCCTCAAGCTCCTTGGTGCGAGCCTCTACACGCCTGGCCAGGTCTGCACCCAAGGTCTCACTGTCTCTATATGCCTTGACTATCTGCCCAGCCAGGGTCGCCGCCGTGCCAAATACCAGGAGTAGATATGCGTAATCAGAATACATGGCCGCGCGCCCCGCATTGAGCCCTACGATGTCCAACATCACTGCCGAACCTACAAGCAACGTGCCCACGAGCAGTTTTGTTGCATCGTTGCTCCTGAGCCCGCCTAAGAGCCGCCGCCAGAAGCGGGTGTACCCTGAGCCCCTATAATCCCTGACGGATCTGACTATTGGTATGCCTATATCGACTATGAATATATAGAGTATCGGCAAGACGATTGAATACTGCCATAGGCGGAGAAAGGCCTCGCTCCAGAAGAAGAAGCGAAGAACGGCTACCAGTGCAAACAGCCCCCCGTACAACTTGGCAAACAATGATACCGGCTTTGCCCTCACTGAATCGAAGAAAGCCATGAATGCCGGTACGAGGAGGAACAGGCTACTCAATTCCAGTCCCTTGATGATACGGGTGTCCAGGATTATCTCGTAGACTATGAAGGTACGGCAGAACAGGTATATGGATAGAAGACCAGTGGCCAAGCCGTAATATAGGTAGGCCTTGGCCTTTGGCCGCAGCATGAAAAGGATGGCATGATAGAGGCCAAAGAAGAAGTAAATGCCGATCAGTATGAGCTTGAGGCCTTCATTGCGCAGCGATTCAAGAGCATCGTACGAGTCAACCAGGTATGGCCCGCCCATAGACAGTCCGGTTCCATCATTACCAGGATCTCCGGCCACCATGATGGTAAGCAGGTTCTTGCCTTTTTTAAGATAGCGAGTATCGAGCTCTATGAGGGCACCCCTGACAGCACGCTCTACACGCATGGTGCCGTCACCCGCCGTATAGGTCTCATCACGGACCAGGTAGCCGTTTAAATAGATTTGCCAGTTCTGCCCGATCTGAGCCAGATAGAGGCCGACGCCGGTCTTTGAAATGAGGATTTCATCCTTGACTACAAAGGGAATCATGACACAGTAACGCTGCGGCGCCTCGTTAACGAGGCTAAAGATGCTCCTTGTGCCTGAGCCTGGCAGGTCCAGGTTACGCATGAGTAGCGGCCGGTTTCCGGTATTAGCTGGAACAATGGTCCATGACTCATCGCCGAGCATGGGCGTCTGGAATACCCATTCAAGGGAGAACCCAGGCCTTACATACGCGTCAATGGTGGTTAGATCTACCTGCTGCGCGCCTAAGACGCCCACTGCAAGTAGCATAAGCACTAGGAAAACACAACGTCGTCTCACATTGACCCCCGGCACATTGTACCGTGCTTTGCCTGTATCAAGAAGAGCTAAATGATGATATGTATCATAAACCGTTCTGCAGACGGTCACGCAACTGTGCGGCACGTTCATAGTCCTCTATGGCTATGGCCTGTTCGAGTTCCACAAGCAAGCGCCTACGATCTTCTCCCACGGGACCAAGACCCTCCTTGCCAGAAAGAGACGATGCCTCGGTACTGCTTCCGGACGACTCCCCAATCAAATCAACGGGTACACCGGCAGCTTCTACTATGTCCTCGGCTATGAATATGGCGGCATGACAACGAACCGCAAGGCCTAAGGCATCGGAAGGCCTGGCATCGATAGACAGCTCACCATCGCTTGTCTTTATGACAAGATTTGCAAAGAAAGTCCGTTCTTGAAGATCCCTTATCTCTATCCGCAGAAGCTCGGAGTCAAGCGCCTTCAATATCGTCATTAGCAGGTCATGCGTCTGTGGCCGCGGCATCTCCACCCGGCCCAGACCTATCAGAATGGATTGCGTCTCCAGTTGCCCTATGAATATAGGTACCACCAGATCCGATTCCTTCGGCCGTATGAGGACGACATTTCCTTGATCTGTCTGGGCTACCGTCCAGACATCGGCTTGTACAAAGGTATTGGAACCCATACTTCCTTCCGGCTATAGTATAGGCGCTTGGCTTGCACGATGAAAGCCTTACCTGATACAAACACCCTCTGGAGGATAGCCATGGCCGCTTCAAGCTATGAAAAACCCGATTTCTGGTCGATTAAGGCCAGAAAAGACGGGTACCCGGCTCGATCGGTCTACAAGCTTGAAGAACTGGACAAGAAATTCAAACTGCTAAAACCAGGGTTTAGAGTATTAGACATAGGCGCGGCGCCTGGAAGCTGGACACTATGGGTGCTCCGGCGCCTGGATACCTCAGGATTCCTTGCATCGGTCGACCTGCAGCCCCTTGGCATAAGCCCTAGCCAGGACAATTTCTTCTTCCTACAAGGCGACCTGTACGACGCTACAGTCAAGTCCACCCTCCTGGCACACGGACCCTATGACCTTGTCCTTTCAGACGCCGCACCGGCGACGAGCGGCAACAGGGGCCTCGATACCGATAGATCAGAGGCACTAGTCGAGGCTGTCCTTGACTATGCCGACGATTTCCTCAAACCCGGAGGCTCGGTACTTGCAAAGCTGTTCATGGGCGGCGGCCAAAGAGAGCTTTTGGACAGGATGAAAAAATCCTACGAGAGTTCACGCGCCTTCAAGCCAGAGGCCTGTAGAAGCGAGAGCTTCGAGACATACCTCATAGGACAACGCAAGAGAGCTTAAGATCCCCGATATTGATAAGCACTATTTCTTGATCGCTTATTAAGAATTCTAGTGAAATCCTATACGTCATGTTTATTGATACAGAAAATCCTTCAAAATTGCTTGTTTTAAATTGGTGCAAACGCAAAGAGGGATGAAAGGGATTTAGCTCCAACAGTTTCAATGTTTTTATATACTGTTTTATTATCTCTGGATGCTTTTTTATGAAGCGCTTTGTCTTTTGTTCATAGGTGTTGGTAAATACCAGATTAAACATTAGTTATGCGTTTAATGTGTTCTTCTATGGTACCAGTGTAGACCATGCCATTTTCTATATCATTTTTTGACTCTTGAATTGCGGCATCCAATTCATATTCTCTTAATTGACTGTACTCTTCCATAGAAATTACAACATATTTTTGTTTACCATGAACGGTAATCACTACGCCATTATGTTCACTCACAAGATCATCTATTGCGCTAATTCCCTTAACCTTGAGATCATTAGCCGTTATATGTCCTACCATGGAATACCTCGCACTATTAATAGTACAGTCAATAGTACTATATTTTCATTTCATTGTATATACGATAGGCCCAAAGATCCTTGAGCCATCCCCTATAGCAGCGCCAGCAAGTCATCCAAAGGCGCCTCATTGCGCAAGGCCGCATAGAAGGCATCCTTGGCACAGAGCTGAGCCAGGGTGGAGAGCACGGTAAGGTGATCATTTCTGGATACCGACAGGATTAGGAAGGCAGCCCGCACCGGCGCGCCATCAGGAGCACGCCAGTCTATAGGAAAACGTGGATACGCGACGGCTACGAAGGCTTCTTCGGCTGTCTTGGCCATAGGCACACCAGGATGAGGAAAGGCGATGCCCCTCCCCATGGCCGTAGGAGACGAGGCCTCACGCCGTGCGCAGGCCTGATAGAGGTCTTGGCGGCTCAGGCTTTCTGGCAACCTTACCATAGAGACGAGGGCTTCTATGAATTCAGATGAACTCTTACCCGGAAGGTTGTACCACACCCCTCCCCGGGTCAATAGCGACGCTACATCCATCAATACTCCTGGCGGCGACTATACGCAAAAACGAGTCGACTGCTCAAGGGGATGTACCCTACATACCCAGGTATAAAAAGAGCCGCCCCTAAGGGCGGCCCTTCAATCCACGTTTCTGTTCGCTTACGTGCGATTAGAAGGAGATTGTGTACACAGCGTTAAGGCTCCAGGGAGCTCTAACAGTAGCGGGAGCTTCGGCATACGCCTGATCCTTAGCAGTCTTGATGGCACCAAGAACTGTAGAATCGACGTAACCCATATCAGCTGCGGTGGGCAGACCAAGCAAGGAGGTGAATGCAAAACCAAGATCGATGGTAGCATTGCCCTGGACAATCGTTGCACCAAGCTTGATTTCGTTGCTGTCATAGAAACCAACGGGCCTCTTAACTGCACTTGCATACGTGGTAGATGCAGAGTTCAATGCACCAGCCTTGGCCTTGTAGGTGTCCCTGAAGGACAGAGACAGGGTGTCGTTGAGTGCATAGCTAGCCTTGACAAAACCCTTGAGGGGGTTGCCGGCATAGTAGGTCTGCTGGTTGTAGGAAGCATCGGTGTAGTTGGCCATGCGGAACCAGGCTGCGGTGGGGTAGGTAGCATCCAGGTACGCGGCAAATGTGTCGGTACCAGAGGTCTGGTTTTCATAG
>JAVEXO010000086.1:0-6769 GCA_034003955.1 Spirochaetia bacterium
TGTTCGTCGCCAAGAACCTGGAGCGCGTGCTAGGTGTCGTGGTTGACGAGGGTGCTGCTTCGGAGCCTCGGCTGCCTTAGGAGGCCCACCATGGCGACGGTAGTAGTAGAGAAATTGCCTCCCATAAAGAACGAGGCCCTCGTCCGAGGAGCAGACGGCTTTGTAGACTCTGGCTATACCATCGACTGCGCCGCCCTGAGCAAGGACTACGGCCGCGGCTCATGGGACGAGAGGCCAGACGTCCAGGCCATCAGGATGGCCGTCTTCTCGGCCCTGGACAGGCTTGAGTCAGAGACAGGCCTCTCTTCCCGCTTTAAAAAACGTAGCGTGCTGGTGAAGCCAAACCTGGTTACCGTCTACCACGAGATGGGTATGGTGAGGCGTAGCTACCCTGAGACAACAGATCCTCGTGTCTTCGACGCGACGGTTCTCTGGCTACAATGCTATGCTGCTAACATTCGCATCGTTGAATCGTCGGGCAGGGGTGCTCCTACGCGAGGCTCATTCAGGACCGCCGGCTATGACCGTCTGGCTACCCACCGTGGTTGCGAGCTCATAGCCTTGGAGGAGACGCCGGTAGACCGGTACATACTGCCCAAGGCTACGGTTCAGAGGGAGATACTGGTACCGGAGCCATTCTCGGCCGTCGTCAGGGGAGAGGCAGCCTATGTGTCGGTACCAAAGTTAAAGACAAACCTCTATACGGGCGTCACGCTTGGCTTCAAGAACGCCATGGGCGTCATTCCCTACAACCTCAGGCAGCGCAACCACCACTACGCCATCAATCGCAAGCTCGTCGAGATGCTCTACCTCTTCAAGCCTGACCTTGTCTTGATAGACGGCGTCGTGGGTGCGGAGGGAGAATGCCCGGCCCCGGTAGATCCTGTAGATTCCCGCATGATTATAGCGGGCGACCATCCTGTGGAGACAGACAGGATAGCGACGCGCCTCATGGGTTTCGATCCAGAAACAATAGAGCTTATGCGCGTCGCAGACGAGCTGCAGTTTGGGGATGCCGCGGGCGTGCGGGTCATAGCCAACGGCTTTGAGGCAGAGGCCCGCCACCTATCTGGCACATCGTCGGCGCGAAGCGCCACTCCTGACTTTGGGGGAGCGATACCAGTAGCCTTCAGGCCCGCAGACTGGTCGTTGACGTCTAAGCGCGCACAAAAAGCCGCGCCAGGGGTCCTGGTGTTGATGGGCATAGACCGTGGCGCCCCGTACACGGAGACAGGCGAGGAGCTCGTGATGGCATCCCAGGGGGCATGTCGCGGCGGTTGCGTGGCAACCACCCGATTCGCGCTCGCAATGCTCGAGGCAGAAGGAGCCAGGATACGCAGGCCGGTAGCCCTGATAATAGGGGCGGGCATAGAGAAGGACGGCGTGCGCTTCTGGTACAACGCCGAAGGGAAGGCATACGGCGAGGAGGCAATACGAGCACTGCCCATGAAGAAGGCGGTCATAGGCTCATGCACACGCGCCTTGGCACCGCTGGCAGACCGCTTCGTAGATGGCTGCATGGTGATGCCCAACGGGCCACACATGGTCTTGCACGAACTGTCAGGCAGCGGATGCTCCATCATGTCATTGCGTAACAAGAATCTCCTTCCAATGTTGGCGGCCACACTCGGCGCCCGATCGGCAAGACGCCGCCTTTTAAAGGCAGGACGAAGGCTGGACGTTGCCCTTCGCCTTGATAACGGTCCTGAGGAGACACGGGAACTGACAGAGGAAGAAGCCTTGCGCGACTGGGTAGCGTGGCCTATGCCGGAGCTTGGGCATGAGGAACAGAAACGCCTCCTAGCTTTTGAGGATGACGCGGCTATTGCGACCTTCAGGGGGGTCATAGTATTTAGGATAAAAGAACGACTATTGTGGCGTATACAGGCTGTACTGGCTACGGTATTTACACTTGGTACTGGCCTCGTTGCGGCCTTGAGTGCCGGCACCGGCAGGCCCGTGCTGGGGCTCGGAGCCCTGACCTGGCTTGGCATATTCCTGGCTGTGGAGGTACTGCACCTAGCAGAGCTACCGGCGGCCCTGCGCGCATGGAGGCTTGAAGCCGAACGCAAGGCAATACCCTGGAGCCGCTCCAGGGCAGCCCGTGCCGTGGCAGCAACACTGAGCTGCGGCTACCCATCGTGGGTGCCGAGGAAAACAGGGGTCTTTGACTAGAAGCGCTAGAGTGCCCTAGCTTGACCACGGCTACGCTTTAAGGCAAGCTACGATTCCCATGCCCATGACTCTACGAAAAACCGGTGCTTCTAGAATATTCTTTGGCCTCTCCTCCTTCCAGGCCCTGGCCATGTTCAGGCGCGGTATCTTCTACACCTTCCTGGCCATATACCTCCGCTCCTACCTTGGCTTGAGCGTCACAGAGACGACCCTGTTCGAGACAATACCCATGATACTCAATGTGCTATTCCAGACTTTCGTATGGGGCAACCTGACAGACAGGCTGCAGCGCAGGAAAAGCCTCATAATACTAGGTGAACTGTGTGCAGGCGTGGGGCACATCGTGCTCTGGTATGCCCACATCAAGGCGCCAGATCATCGTACATCAGGCTACGTCATAATCGCCGGCCTCTCTGTAATTGAAATATTCTGGTCAATGTCAAACATAGGCTGGAGCGCCTATATATCTGATGTCTACAGTGTTGCGGAGCGTAACGCCATACAGGGCAAGTTTGCAAGCATAGGCGGGGTGGGCAGGATAATAGGGGCGATGCTAGGGGGCCTGCTCTACGACGGTATGAGCCGCATGTATCCCGGATGGGGCTTCAAGGAAGGGGGCATATTCTTCGTCTCGGCCTTCGTCATGATGGTGTCTGTCATTCCTCTCTTGTACCTCCCGGAGGGCGGCATTGCCTACCATGCCAACGCGCAGGGAGGCCTGGGCGATTCCACCCCGTCTTCGGAGGCCAGTCGCGCTAGCCTGCGCATATTCGCGGTGTTCCTTGTCTCTATGCTCCTTATCAATTCTGGCAGCAATACCCTGGGAGCCTTTAGGGGCCAGTACCTGGATCTCAAGGAAGGCTTCGCGGCGGCTCCAAGCATCATAAGCCTGGTCGTCAACGTTGAATCGGGCGCACTCATAGTAACGGGCCTCTTCCTCGGGGCCCTGGGGCGCAGGCTTGGTCTGCAGCGGCTCTTGGTGCTTGGTACCGGCTCTGGCATAGTATCACTCCTATTGCACATGCTGGCGCCAAGCATGGGCATCATCTACCTGGCCGCCGTCTTCAAGGGAATTTCAGACGCCTGCGTGGCCTCATCATCATACGCCTTCGCCTCGACGCTCATCCCGCCTGAAAAACGTGGGCGTTATTTTGCGTACTACAACGCCACCTTCTTCTTGAGCTGGGGACTGGCAGCCACCCTATTTACTGGCCCCCTGATAGACGCCTTGATGCTAACAGGTACGGGGCCCGTCATGGCCTACAAGGCAGGACTGGCCTCGGGTGCCGGTCTGATGGTGCTTGGTCTTGCCTTGCTCCTTGCCCTGCTCGTATCGAGAAAAACACGACGATTCCATTCCTTTCATGGTAGGATACGAAAATGAAAAGCAAAAATTTAGCACTGCGGGTGACGATGCAATCGGTAGTGATGATCCTGGGCGTATACGTGGTCATGCAGGTCTTTACCTACTTTAAAGACAATCTCATACTCGGTATCAATGGGCTTTCAGCCCTGCCTGGCATGGTCGTCTCCTTTATTTCCATAAATGTGCTTCCACCCATGCTGGTGCTTGGAGTGCTCATATTCTTCCTGGCGCTGCGTATCCAAAGGGTAGGCGAGCGCCTCGCTGCCGGGGAGAGCATATCGCCAGAGGAAACTGAGCGCACAAGAACACGCCTCTTGCGCTTCTCCAATACCGTGCTAGGCATCAACATCTTTGGCTTTGCTGCAGGTTTTGTGCTCATGCTCATTTTCAAAGGGAGAGCGTACGAGATTCTGTACCCGTACCGTTTAGTAATACTTGTATCAAATGTTTCCGGGGCCGTCATCTACGCAAGCGCCCAGACATCGCTCCATAACATTGCCTTTGCGGATATCCGAGAGCGGCTTGGTATACGGGAGATAGGTTCAAGGAAGCGGGAACGTTCCAGCACGACTAGACAGCTCATCACCACGGTGAGCATGGCCATCTACGTCATTACTTTTGTTCAATTCAATGTGCATGATACCTCGGAGTATGATGCCATAGGCGACGAAGTCTATGCCGCTGTCGTATCTGGGCTCATGGCTCCTGGCGATGCCGAAGACGCATTTCGCCGGCTGCTCGGTGAACGGATGGGGACATTCATCTCCCGTTCAGATGTCGATCTTTCGGTGGTTCCTCTGCCATGGGAGAGGCCAGATTCCGCGACCACACGGCAGCAAAATATATTCTTCCTGTACACCATCTTCATTCTCCTCGTCACCATGGGAGTGCAGCTTATAATATCACTGGATTTTAAGGACCAGATATCATCAATAAGCAGACGCATTCAAGACGTCCTAGAAGGAGGCGGAGACCTCCGCCTCAGGCTTAACATACGGTCTATGAACGACATGGGAGAGCTGACAGGCCTAATAAACCGTCTCCTGGACCGTTTCCACCTTGTAGCTAAAAATATAGGTGCTACGGCCACGCAGACCAGAGAGACGGCCAAGGCAATAGACCGCGAACTGGTCCGCTCCGAGGAGCTGACGCTCAAGACGCGCAACGCCGTCCTGTCGCTTGAGACATCGCTGTACATGCAAGCAAACGTCACCAAGGGTTTCGTCTCATCACTCAGGTCTTTCAGGGATTCTGTAGCAAAGGCCGTCGAAGCCGGCAGAACTCAGCGTCATTTCATAGCGGAGACATCGGCGGCGATGGAGGAGATGGCGGCTAGCATACAGTCGATATCTACCATGACGGAACGAGCCGGAATCCTGACGAGTGAACTATCGGAGCGCGGTGCCTCTGGCGGCCAGGCGGTCAAGGACTCAAGAGCGGCCATGGATGAGATAGACATTGCTGCCAAGGAGATCCTGGCCGTCCTGGCGACTCTTTCAAAGATAGCCGCCGATACCAATCTCCTGGCCATGAACGCGGCCATAGAGGCGGCTCATGCAGGCGACCGAGGCAAAGGTTTTGCCGTGGTTGCCAATGAGGTGCGAAACCTGGCAAGCAAGGCGTCAGACAGCACCAAGGCCATCAAGGCTCAGATTGCCGCCATGGACAAGAAGGTTGGCAGCGGCATACAGCGCGTCGATGCATCCGGGCAGGTGCTGATACGCATGGCGGGCGGCGTAGACGAGTCGGCTTCCATTTCCAGGGAGATTGCCCAGGCGGCCAGGGAACAGGCTACAGGGACGAATGCCGTTATGGGATCCATTACAAGGGCCGTCGAGTCTTCGGAGGCGATGGGCACTCTTATGGCTGACCAATCCAGGCAGAGCGACGATATTGCGCAATCGCTTGAAAGCGTATTGAATCAGCTTGAGAAGCTGGCAAACGTGGCAAGCGAGCAATCACAGCAGGTGAGCGCACTGGAGGAGTCTTTTAGCGCAGTCAGGCGAGAGGTTGACGCCAACCTGCTTACGGTAGGTTCTTTGGACGAGGAGATGAGGCGTTTCAAGGTCTAGTTTGGTGCTATCCTGGTGTACCCGCGATGCCAGCAGCCAGCATGGCCTCGAGCTCCGCTAATATCATGGCTGTAAGACCCCAGACACGCTGGCCAGACAGCCTGAAGAATGGGACGGTATATGAGCAACCCTTATAGAGGGCCACGTCGCTCTGCCTATTGGATCTGTCAAGGAGTTCATCGAGACTCGGTTCAAATATACAGACAACCTCATCGGGGCTAGGCCTAAACGAGGGGCGCCGCCTCGATAGACCCAGGAATGGATGCACGATGAATCGGCTTGGTTCCACCTCAAGGGTGCCTAGCTCCTTGACTATGGAGATGTCTGCCGGCATGACGCCAAGCTCCTCCTGAGTCTCACGCAAGGCGCAGTCTTGAAGGCTCTCCCCACCCTCACGCGAGCCTCCTGGAAGAGACACTTGTCCTGCGTGCACACCTTCCCCTGCAGGCCTCTGCATCAGGGGAAAGTGGATTGCGCCTTCATCGGGATACAACAGGACAAGGACAGCGGCTTGCCTCCATGGCCCTGATGAACGGTGAGTATCGGGCTCACGCCTGAAACCCGGAAGCATTGAGAGTCGGGCGGTAGATCCAGAAAAAGGCCTATCGGCCGCCAGGGCGGCGGCCAGCATATCAAGAGTCATGCCAGAGAAGCTTGGTAAGCGCAGACGGATAGAGTCTAGCTCACCAAGGCGTCTACTACCCGTAGGACGTGCGGGCTAACGGCGGCCACCAGCTTGTCCTTGGCTATGCCCTCAACCTTTATGGTGCAGAAGTGATTGCTTGGATCCTCGCCATCGAAGGTTGCTAGTGACAGGATGTTGCCTCCAGCCGTGGCAATGGCGCTTGCCACCGCGGCCAGCTCGCCTGGCTTGTCGGGAAGGAGTACGGTGAGCCTGACACCCGGGTGACGCACGCCAAACATGCCTATGAACAACCTGAACAGATCAGACTCCGTGATGATTCCTACAAGCTCGTTTCCCCTCATCACCGGCAGGCCTGCTACCCGGTTGTCATCCATTATCCTGGCGGCTTCCTCCACGGGTAGCTCTTCTGTCACGGTGAAAAGTTTCTTTGTCATGACAGCGTCTACTTTGAGTTTTGAGATGAGGTAGTGCAGTTCGTATATATCAAGCGATGTGGCAGGTGGCGCAGAT
>JAVEXO010000028.1:0-32338 GCA_034003955.1 Spirochaetia bacterium
TACTTCTTGGAGAAATTGCCTTTGCCCCCTTCGACCGTTTTGTTATAGCCGGATTCGACATAGGTCCACGCAGTCTTATATCAATGAGCGGGATACTGATTCTGAATATAGCCTTGATACTCATCTTTTATAAAGAATTAAAACTAGCTACCTTCGACCCTGGCTTGGCGTTGGCCCTCGGTTTTGCTCCTGGTCTAATCCACTATGGCCTGATGGCCTTGGTAAGCATTACAACGGTTGGCGCATTTGACTCAGTAGGATCAATTCTGGTTGTTGCCCTGATGATAGCTCCGCCTGCGGCTGCCTTTTTATTCACAGAAAAGCTTTCGTCTATGATCATGCTAGGCGCCCTCTTTGGAGCCTTAAGTGCAATACTGGGTAATACCATGGCCAGGATGCTAGACGTTTCTATCTCTGGAAGCATAGCCGTAGCAGCAGGCGTCATATTCCTCCTGGCATTTCTGTTTGCACCGAGACGAGGCGTGGTTTCGCAGAAGGCCAATCAGCGCAACCAACGAATCGACTTTGGCCTTCAGATGCTGAGTGTTCATCTGACTCAGCATACAAGCATTGTGGGTAGAGGAGACCCCACCATTGAATGTAGCCGTAGCCATCTAGTTGATCATATCAATTGGAGCAAGAAATTCGCCGACGAGGTCGTTCAGGCCGGGAAGCGGCGAAGGATCTTGCTTGAACAGAACGGTTCATTGCAGCTGACAGAAACGGGCCGTGTTCTGGCAGTACAAGCCATGGAGCGATGATGACGAGTACGGTAGAGGATTATCTAAAGCAACTCGTTAGCCTTGAGATTGAACAAGGCCTGGAATTGATTCCCATGAAAAAGGTTTGCACCGCCTTGGGAGTCACTCCAGGAACCGCTACGACAATGATACAACGTCTCGACGAGAAAGGCCTTGTGGAGTATCAACACCATAAAGGCTGTCGCCTGACCGAGGAGGGACGGCGCTCAGGCAGGTATACTCTCAGGCGTCATCGACTCATAGAGCTGTTCCTGGTCAATACCCTTGGCATGGACTGGGCTACTGTGCATGAAGAAGCCGAGATGATTGAGCATACCCTCTCGCACGAAGTCGTAGAAAGACTCGATCATTTCCTGGGCCATCCAGAACAAGGCCCTCATGGGGGGCCTATTCCTGATACACAAGGAATCCTTCCTTGCCGGGGCACTACCTTGTCTCTTGCCGAAATACCAGGTGGGGGCAGGGTCCAAATTTTCTCAGTAAAAGATAGAGACGAGGCATTGCTGGGATACCTGGCAAGTGTCGGATTACTACCCGGGACCAGGCTAGAGGTAGCTTCAATTTCAGAAGGTAGCGGCATAATGACTCTGCGCCACGAGGAGGAGCCGGAGCGGGAGGTGGTGCTCGCTCGAGAAGTCGTACGCTTATCATTGGAACAGGCGAGCCATATTCGTGTGCTCCATCTGTCTGAAGATGGGTAAACGTTACACCTTGGTTGCTCTGGACTTGAAAGAAAAATATTTTTTCTATTGTGTTTTTTATTAACCTGGTTGAATATTCATAGTTTCAATAGGAGGAAAAAAAGTATGGTAGATTGTGATTGCTTGCCGGCTTGTCCGTTTTTTAATGATAAAATGAAAAATATGCCCTCAATGGCGGGAATGATGAAAAAGCGCTATTGTCAAGATGACTATATGTCATGTGCCCGGCATATTGTTAAGGTTGCAATCGGTGGAGACAAGGTTCCGATCGATCTGTATCCGGGGCAGAATGAGAGAGTTAGCAAAATAATTGGTAGCGCTTAAATTTGAACTCAAGTAACACTTGCTAGCTATAGAAGCATCACCTGAGTTCAGGTAACTGTACAGAGAGACGTCTCATAAAAACGGTACGGGCGGGTTTTGCCCTAAGACTACTAAAAAATAAGCCTGAATCCTTGTGGTACGATGTCGGAGAATCTACAAGCTTAAAATAGTAGGCCTCTACTATAGGTAGCTTTTCTATGGCGTCTATGTAGTGGTTCATACGTTGTGCCTGGTAGCTAGAGCTGGTATTTTCAAACTCGGAGTTTGGGCCGCCGAATTCAGAAACAAGAATAGGTTTGTCCTTCGGTAAGACAGAAACATAGCTAGGCCAATTCTCTGCATCGTCATAGAGATGAATATCAAGCATGTCGTACTGCGCATGTTCAAAGACGTAATCAATGTTTTGTCGTATGCCCTTGCTGTCATACTCTAGCTTGGATCTGGCTAACTTGCTGTTAAGCTTGTCTATTGTTACCCCACGTGCCAACCTTAGCCCGGAAAAATCAGGACAGCTTCCCTTCCCGGTAAAAAATTCTACCAATGGATAGGTGCTCGTCAAGCCGCCGAGTACAACCTTTGTATTCGGCGAATGGTTTTGCACTGCATCAAAAAGAATATTGTTATAGATGACGAATTTCTTCAACGATTCCGTATCTGCATAGCCCGTGCCCTCTTCATGCTCCGTCTCCCACTCGTTGCCAAATTGAATCTTGTCTATGTTGTCATACCTGAGTACCAGCGCTTCTATAAAAGACTTCAGAGCCTGTTCGTCCATGATACAGGCACCGTCGCTTCCGGCGGGCAGTAAAGCCCAATCGGGAGCCAGACTCAGTATGGTAAGAAAAACCGATATACCATTGTCCTTGGCTGTTTGCATGCGTAGATCCATAGGACCCCAGTAAAACTTACCCTGCTTTGGCTCTCTGTCTCTCCAGTCAATGGCTATTCGCATTCTGCCGATTGACATTTTTTTTAGTTCGCTTACTGTAAAAGACATCTGGCTAGAATCAGAGAATGGAGGGAAAGAAATACCAACGGCTATGTCGGTAGAACCAAAGACAGCATTAGAACCTTCTAAAACAATGCTTGGCTCGGCGCAGGCAAGCATAGGCAGGCAAGATAAAAGAACTAGCAGTATTCTTAGTAGTATGCTCATGATAAAAGAAGGTACAACGCTAAATGTGAAATTTCAATTTTACAAATGTATCACTTAGGCAGGGCATGCAAAAAATACCAACCAAAACCCTAAATCTGCCGTTATAGAAGTGATGACAATGCAAAATGAAGCATGCGGCACCATTGAAAAACCTAAACTCCTCATCTGGCAGGCCATGGAAAGCAGGCTGGCTGTCTACCTTGCCTCGTTCTCAGGTTTATCAGTAGAGGATCGTGAGGATGTACTTCAGTCCACCCTTATAGCCTTCTGGCGCAAAGGGCCTTCCGCTGAGGCAGAAGCCCGTCCTTGGTTATACCGTGTGGTGCGCAACGCAAGCATAGATACACTCAGAGTCATAAAGCGCTCATCGTCTAGGCAAGGGCAACTGGAGGCTAGCGATTTTAGAGGCACGCGGGAGCCAGAGGATCCTTCTTTAGGGCCTGAGGATAGTGTCCTGTCGCACGAAGAAGTCTCATTGGTGCGTAGGTTCTTGGCGGCATTAGCGGATAGGGAGCGAGAGCTGGCCTTTCTGGCTTTCTGTGAAGACATGACGTATGAGCAGATAGCCAGTTTAACGGGAACATCGCTTGGTACGGTCAAATGGCGGCTGGCAGGCGTCAAGAAATGCCTCGCCGAGCATTACAGGAGGGAGATGGCATGACAGACGACAAAAAAGCAGAAGATTTGCTACGCGCATTCTACAGCCGAGAGGTTCAGGCGGATTCTGCTGCTCGCGCCGCACGGCGCACTAGCCGGAGTGCTGTCCAAGAAATACCAATCCAAAGGATGGCAAAGCGCAACTGGCAGTCATTCCGCATGCTGCTTGCCGCGGTGGCCTGTCTGGCCATCATGGCTGCATCGTCGTTTGCTGCTGGGCATGAAGGCTTGGGTCCGGAGGGCTTCATCATACTGAGTAGTGAACTAGCCAGGGTGGCTAATGAAGGTGGTTTGTTCATACCATTGAGAGCCGTATTGCCAATTGAGCAGTGATACAAGGAGGACAAGAATGATAACTAAACTGATGCTGGGTTCTGTCGTGGTAATAGGTGCTGTAGCGGCTGCAATAGTCGCTTCGGGAGGCAACGTTCCGGCTTGGGCTGTGGCGCAGTCGGTTTTACCTGTTCTTGGTATTCTTGCAGGAGTTCTCTTTGCAGGGCCTGGACCCGGTGCAATAGCCGAAGTCTTCAGGGCTCGCAAGGGACTAAGCCAGAGAAGAGTATGGGCTGCCCAGGTAACCGTGGACCTGGCCCAAAGAGTTCTTTTCCTGGCGGGAACAGCGGGCTTTCTTATTCAGTTTGTGTACATGATGAAAAGCCTTGAGGACCGCGCGGCTCTCTGGCCGAACCTGGCCTTGGCGTTGGCACCGGCCCTAGCTGCACTCGTCATCCATACCATGCTTATACTACCCCTCAGGCATGTGCTCTGCGATGCAGGTTCACAAGGTGATGGTGCCCCGAGCAGCGCGGAGGCTCTGCCTGATAACAGGCTGGAGACTCGGCCCTGGAGCGCATGGCGCTTCGTTCCAGGCACGTTCTTGACCATAGCTTCGCTCATTGCCTTTGGTCCTGCCGCCGTCCTAAGCGGCCTCTTTGTTGACATAGGCTCCTTTATTGTGGCTGTGTTCGTGCCAATAGGCGTGCTCCTCGCCGCTGTGCTGCCAGGTTCATTCCGCAGTGGCATCAAGGCTTTGCGTGCTAGGGATACGAGCCGAAATGATCTCATAGCGGTACAGCGAAGCTTTTCTCTTCTAGCTAAAGCCGTATCTCATGCGGCCATGATAGGTGCGGCTACAGGTTTTGTGTTCCTCATAAAAGATTGGCTTAACATCATGCGCTATGGACCCACGTTGGCTTTAGCCCTCATAAGCGTCTTCTGGTGCGTCGTCATACTTCTACTCGTAGTCATTCCCCTTGAGGCGGAAGCCGAGCGACGCTACAAGCAGGCTTGACCTCTGCTAGTCTACTATGCAAGATGCTAGGCAAGATGCCGGTATCTTGCCTAGGGCATCTTTCCGCCATGGTGATTGAAAGAAGGCCTGGACTGTGAGAAAAACAAAAAGAGTTAAAAGAATGTCGTTTAAGCAGATGCTGCGCGAGCGAGACAGTGCCAAGATAGTGCACTATCTGCTCCGACTCCTGGTCATCGTCATCCTCATAGTCCAGGTGTATGAGCGCGACTATGAGAATGTGTTCTTCTGTGTATTGACCCTCATGCTCTTCGCCGTACCGTCAATAATACAAAACCGTATTCGCATAGATATTCCTGCGGCTCTCGAGAATACTATCCTCGTTTTTATTTTTGCCGCGCAAATTCTGGGTGAGATGCGCGATTACTATGTGACGTATCCGTTCTGGGATACGATGCTCCATACTATAAACGGCTTTCTTGCAGCTGCCATAGGGTTTTCCCTCGTTGACATACTCAACCAAAGCGATAGGCTCTCTCTTAGGTTGTCTCCTCTATTTGTCGCCATCGTAGCCTTCTCATTCTCCATGACCATTGGAGTCGTCTGGGAATTTTTCGAGTACTTCATGGACATTCTTATTGGCACCGACATGCAGAAGGACACCATCATGCATGCCATCCACTCTGTCATGCTTGATCCCAACAAGGGGCAGCAGATTGTTACCATCAAGGGCATCACCCAAGTAGTGGTCAATGGCAAGGATCTTGGCCTAGGTGGATACTTGGATATTGGCCTGCATGACACCATGAAGGACATGTTTGTAAACTTCATTGGAGCCTTGGTATTCTCTACGGCTGGGTACTTCTATGTAAAAAATCGTAAGAAACCATCCTTTGTGACACACTTTATCCCGACGCTCGGGGAAAAGCCAGAAGAAGAGACAAAGTTACAACCCTAGTGTTACGAAGCCTTGTGATGCTTGCAATCCTCGTAGGTAGAAATTACAATCTAGCTAGATTCACTATTTAACGCAGGCATTTGATATAGTAGCCTGTGACGAGGAGGCGATCATGGCGCTAACGGTGGGAGCCAGGAAAAACACCCTTACAGGCAAGAACAAGGAGTTCCGTTTCCACGCCAGTTGCTCTGGCAGTGTGGAGAAAGATGAATTCATTGAAATAATGACACGAGAGAATTCGGCTCTAGGGCGTAAAGAACTAGAAGCGGCGCTCGCACTCATAGGGCGGACGCTCGCCCGTCTAGTCGCCGACGGCAACTCTGTCCGTACGCCCATAGGAGCCTTCTACCTCTCTGCCGTAGGCCTTGCGGACAAGGAGTCTAGTCCCTTCACGCCTGGAGACGAGGTATCGGGCCACGGATTCAGGCTGCGATTCAGGCCAGACAGGTCATTCGAGGCTCAGGTGACAGAACGAGTCTCCGTCAATCGTGACGATAGCTCCTGGCAACTCTTTCCGAGGCCGGCCTCCCTGTTGTCAGAAGTGGGGAAACGGAACGCCGGCTTCAAGCCAGGCCTGATGGTTCGTCTTGCCGGTGATTACCTCGGTTTCGACGAGGACGAGAAGAATCAAGGCGTGTTCTTCGTAAAGAGCATAGCTGACTCCGGTATGCGCGCCGAAAACTACGCCCTCATCAAACCAAAGCGAATCATCTTTACCATTCCCGATGAGCTTGAGCCAGGTGAGTATACCGTACTCTTGCGCTCGTCAACTAAGGCTGGAACGTTACGATCAGGATACCTGGATGGCAAGATAACGATAGCATGACGAGTTTAGGCTTGACGCCGGGACCTAAGCCTTTGATACTCTTTTGTCATGAACACCAACCCCTTATTAGCAACTTGGGAGACTCCCTATGAGCTTCCCCCCTTCAACAAGATCCGTCCTGAGCACTATGCACCCGCCTTTGAGGCAGCCATGGAGGCTCACCGTACGGAGATAGACGCCATAGCAGAATCCAGGGAAGCGCCCAGTTTCCAGAATACCGTCGTTGCCTTAGACCGTTCCGGTCAGTTGATCACGAGGGTCATTGGCGTATTTTTTAACCTTACCGCCAGTGAGACCAGTGACGCCCTCCAGGCAGCCGAGCGGGAACTGATGCCAAAGGTAGCGGCTCATCAGAGCTGGCTCAGCCTGCATCCGGGCATCTTCAAGCGTCTCGATGAACTGCATCAAAGACGAGACACGCTTGGGCTTGGTCCCGAGGATATGCGGCTTCTTGAGCGCATGCACCTCGACTATGTTATGCAGGGAGCCCTCCTCGTCGGGGAGGCTCGCACTCGATACGCGGCAATAGCCGAAGAGATGGCGGGGCTCTATACCACCTTCAGTCAGTCGGTGCTGGGTGATGAGGCTGCCTTTAGCCTGGTTCTAGCTACTGAAGCCGACAGGGCTGGTCTGCCTGAATTCGTACTGGACGCGGCGCGCTCTGTGGCCAGTGACAAGAAGGTCGATGGCTTCGTCATCAACCTCTCTCCGTCGCTTGTCGATCCTTTCCTTACGTACTCCACCAGGCGCGATCTTCGTGAGCAGGTCTGGCGAGCCTTCAAGGCGCGCGGAGAAGCCTGTCCTGAACGCGACACCCGCCCTGTTGCCGAGAAGATAGTACGGCTTCGAACCGAGCTGGCCGCTCTTATGGGTTACAAGAGCTACGCCGACTATGCCCTGGTCGACAGAATGGCCAAGAAGCCGTCAGCCGTCAACGACCTCCTCATGCGGGTATGGGAGCCCGCCCGAGCCAGAGCCCTGGAGGAGCAGAAAGACCTGGAGACCCTTGCCGCCAAGGAAGGCTTCAAGGGCCCCATCATGGGCTGGGACTGGAACTTCTATGCCGAGAAGTTACGGCAGGAACGGTTCAATCTAGACGAGGCAGAGCTCAAGCCATACTTCCAGCACGAGCGCATGACAGAGGCCATGTTCGACGCGGCCGGCAGGCTCTACGGCGTGGCATTCAAGGAGGTCAAGGGCGTTCCCCTCTATCATCCCGATGCCCGCCTCTATGAGGTTCTCGATAGCAAGACCCGGGACATCGTCGGAATATTCATAGCCGACAGCTTCGCACGGGCTACCAAGAGGGGTGGCGCATGGATGAATGATTTCCGCTGCCAGTCACGCAATCGGCCAGGAAACCACCCGTATCCTATAATCATAAACAACACCAACTTCGCCAAGGCGCCGGATGGCAAGCCTACTCTCCTATCCCTGGACGATGTACGAACGCAATTCCACGAGTTTGGCCATGGCCTCCACGGTCTGCTGTCAAATGTAAAATACAACCGCTTGTCAGGAACAAACGTACTGAGGGACTTCGTAGAATTACCAAGCCAGATAAACGAACACTGGGCCCTGACTCCCGAGATACTCAAGAAACATGCTCTCCATGCCAAGACAGGCAAGCCAATAAGCGATGAGCTCATTGCCCTCATAAAGAAAAGCGAGCACTTCAATCAGGGATTCCTCACCGTAGCCTATACTTCCTGTGCCTTGGTCGACATGGCCATACACCAGCATCCAGATCCGGCTTCCTTGAATCTCTCCGCCTTCGAGGCATCAGAGTGCAAGCGTCTTAGAGTGCCAGAAGCGGTAGGCATGCGTCACAGGCTGCCTCAGTTCAGGCATCTCTTTAGCGATGATGGCTACGCAGCAGGCTACTATGTATACATGTGGGCCGAGGTGCTGGACGCCGATGGCTTCGAGGCCTTCGAGGCTTCAGGCGACGTGTTCAATCCGGAACTGGCGGCCAAGTTCAAGCGCTATGTGCTGTCGGCAGGCAATACGCTCGATCCAGCCGAGGCATACCGCTCCTTCCGCGGCCGTGACCCAGACGTCAAGGCATTGCTACGTGGCCGAGGGCTCGTGTAAGGGCTATACAGACTGCTGAGGCCGGCTCAGTCGTGGCCTGGAAACACGATGCCAGCCTCTGCTCGTATCCTGTCGAGGCACTCCATCATATCGATGGAGAAGCGCCATGGCATGATGTCGCTCTCTATCCTGCCAGCATCGAGGCAGTCCATCACATGGGCTGCCTCGTATTGGTAGCCTGATCCTCTGCTATTTTCTACTACGATTGTTTGTTCAGGTTGCTTGCGCGTTGACCATGAGAGACTGGTGGGAGCGTTGAATTGCCCGTTGAGCCTAATGTATCCACCGGTAAGCCAGTATTCGGCCTGAGTCGAAGAGTTAGCGCCCAAGCTGGATGCAAGTGATGCCATCTTTCCTCCTGGGTAGCGGAAAGACACGAGTATAGTCTGTTCGGCTCCGCTGGGGCTCCAGTCCGCCATGGTTTGGATATCAGTTGGTGTTCCAAGGGCGTCGAGTGCGACGAACACCGGGTAGACTCCTATGTCCAGGAGTGAGCCTCCACCGAGAGCCACATTGAAGAGCCGCCTTTTAGGGTCGTAGTCACCCTTGAATGCAAAGTCCGCTCGTACCATACGAAGTTCGCCTAGTTGCCCGGAGCGTATCATCTCTTGAGCCTTCTGGTAACTTGGAAGGAACTTTGTCCAAAAAGCCTCCATGAGGAAGCAGTCATTGGCCTTGGCTGAATCTACCATGGACCGAGCCTCGGCCGCATTTATGGCAAAGGCCTTCTCGCAGAGCACCGCCTTCTTGTGTTCAAGACAGAGCAGGGTATGTTCTCGATGCATGGCGTGTGGAGAGGCGATGTAGACAATGTCTACCTTTGGGTCTCGTACCATGTCTTCGTAACTACCATAAGCCTTCTCAAATCCCGCCTCGGCAACGAAGGCCTCTGCCTTCTCTTTGGAACGTGATGCCGCTGCGTATAGCCTTGCATTAGGCAGGGTTTTTAAATCTGCGGCAAATTTCCTGGCAATGTTGCCGCAGCCCAGCACGGCCCAGTTATAGTTCTTATTCATAGTACCTTGATTCTAGCCTTGTTTTTTAAAAACGACCATAGCCTTGGTACGCCTTCTTGAGGCTGTGCTATACTGTCCATCCTGTATAGTACCATGGAGGCTGCGTGGCAGAGCCCTACAAGATAATACTGGTAGATGATGAAGATGAGGTGCGTGGTCGCATATCCTCCAAGATATCCGCGGAGAGCGGTTTTATTGTCGTCGGAACTGCTGGAAACGGTTATGACGCCTTGGAGCTTATAGAGAAACACGAGCCCCAGGTAGTCCTCACCGACATAAAGATGCCATACATAGACGGTATCGAATTGGCGGGTATCATCAGAAGGGATCATCCTACCGTCCGCATAGGTTTCATCACTGGTTTCGATGAATTCGACTATGCCAGGGAGGCCATAGAACTCGGCGTCAAGAGCTACCTGACCAAGCCCCTGACCCAGGAAGACATAGCCGCCTTCCTCCTTAAACTAAAGCGTGAGCTTGATGATGAGATACGAGACAACTACAGCCGTGAACAGATACAGAAACAATACGAGCAGAGTATACCCCTCGTCATAGAGAACTGCTTCGTTTCACTCCTGGCATCTGGCGCCTCGGGTAGCAGTGCCGACATAGAACAGTTGCGAGGCTACGGAGTTTCGCTTGACGAGTCGCCCTACGTGGTAGCCTTTGCCGTGGTGGAGAGGAACCCGGAGAGCTGGGGTATCATTGAGTTTGAGAAACTAAAGCTTTCAGTTCGCTCCAGGCTTGGCTCCCTGCTCGATCAGGAGAGCCTTGAATATTACCGCTTCATGTTCCACGAGGGAGAGGTGTTCATCGTCAAGCAGAAGGGTAGCGAGTTTGCCCGTACCATAGACGCCGTGCTCAACAGGATGGCTCGTAGCGCCGAGCAGTTCATGGCCGTCAGGGTAAACGTCGGCGTCAGCCTGCCACACAAGGACTTCCGGCAGCTGGCCAAGGCATACGAGGAGGCTGCCAGCGCCTTGTATACCGGTCGCTTCGGCGCACTCAGCCCCGTTAACCACTTCGGGCAAGCCGGGGAACGGGACTCAGGCTTCGTGCGCCTGCGTGAGACCGACGGCAAGAATCTTGAGTACCAGTTGCGTTTCGGTAGTGACGAGGCTTTATTTGCTTGTATCAGTGAGCTCAAGGCGGATGCCAAGAAGAAAGCACACAAAGCATCAGGGCTCAATTTGTACGCGGTAAATCTGGCAGGTCTCCTGGCTAATTACGCCGCCTCGCTAGGCCTGGATATAGATGAACTTACGGGAGGCAATCTTATAGACAGCCTCGCGCACATGCACAGCTTGGAGGAACTTTTCTCCTGGCTGCTATCCGTCTCCACTCTTATACGGCAGCGTGGAGCGGCAGCCAAGCTTGGAACATCGAGGAATGTTCTTGAGAAGGCCACAGCGATCATGCACAGGCGCTACTCAGACGCCGATTTGACCCTTGATGCGGTGTGCAATGAATTGTCAATAAGCCCCTCATATCTAAGCCAGTTGTTCAGGAAGTATAAAGAAAGCAGTTTCGTTAAATACCTGACGGGTATTCGCATGGAAGCCGCCATGAATCTACTCACTACGACAGGCGACCTCATCGTCGATGTGGCCATCCAGGTTGGCTATAAGGATGTCTATTATTTTAGCCACAGTTTCAAGAAATGGACGGGTGTATCACCCAAGAAGTACCGTGAAAATAAATCCTGAACATACAAAATCGATAGGCTTCTCAATATTCGTGGCTATCCTGGCCGTGGCTGCCGTCATGGTGCTCGTAAGCTCACTCGTGTCCCTGGCCGTATTTGCAGGAACCCTCGATGATTTCGTGGAGAGCCGGTCGAGTGAGATAAACAAGCAGATAGTGATGAACTATGAGGGCTATATAAACAGCGTCATAGAGACGGCAAACTATATACAGTTTGCCTCATTCAATCTCGATTTAAGGCGCGATGGAGAGGCTTTGGGCGCTATATACCGCTCCAACGCAGACATAAAGGCCGATGTGGTAACGGTGTACCTCTTCGATAGCGACGGCAAACGGCTGATTGGTCCGCCCCTCGATTACAATCTTGGTAATGGTGTGGCCAGCAAGTCATGGTTTGGCGAGGCGCTGGAACTAAAGGAAATATTCCATTTCAACGCCGAGCCCCAGAGCAGCATAGCCGAGAGCCGCGACGAAACGGTTATAGCCGTCACCAAGTCAGTGGAGTTTCTGTGTGATGGACAGAGCTGCGAAGGAGTCCTGCTTATAGAGTTGAATCATCAGGCAATAAGCGATCTAGCCAGGAAGACAAATCTTGGTAATGGTGGTCACCTCCTTATCCTTGACGAGGAGGGGAACCTCCTCTATAGCTCCAGGCCTGATCCAGAGGCTCTCGGTTCAAAGACACGTGACCTGGCAGCCGGTATGTACCTGGGCAGTCGCCGAGCAATTCTTGACGGTCAGGACATGGCACTCAACGTCAACACCCTCATCCATACCCGCTGGCGAATAGTAACCGTCAGTAACGTCAATGAGATAGCGGAGACCCGGTCGCGTCTCTTGGGGGTTACGGCCCTCATCCTGGCAATCTCCATCGCTGTCAGTGTCATAGCCGGTGGTTTTGTATCACTACGCATATCCAAGCCGATAGGCAGGCTCAAGGAGACTATGCTCAGGATAGAAGGCGGTGACCTTGACGCTCCCATTGACCTGTCGGGCCAGCGTGAGATAGCACAGCTGTCCCATTCCTTTAACAGCATGGTAGCAAGGATACGGCAGCTGATGGCAAGCCTCGTGGACGAGCAGAAGGAGAAGCGCAAGACAGAGCTCAGGGCATTACAGAACCAGATAAACCCTCACTTCCTTTATAACACGCTCGATTCAATAGTCTGGTTGGCCGAGAACCAGAGGAGCAAGGATGTCATAACAACGGTGGTATCCTTAGCCAAGTTCTTTCGCATCAGTATATCCAAGGGACAGACATTCATACCGGTAGAGGACGAGATAGCCCACATAGAGAATTATCTTACAATACAGAGTATCCGCTACCTGGACCGCTTCCGTTATTCAATAAGCGTGCCTTCCCAGATGCGTGGCATGCAGGTAATGAAGCTCATTCTCCAGCCTATAGTAGAGAATGCCATCTATCATGGGCTGGGAGACGAGGAAGGCTTCATATCGATACAGGGATGGCTGGAAGGGGCGCGCATGGTATTCGCCATAACCAACTCGGGCTATGGCATACGTGATGAAACAATACGTGACATGCAGGAGAAGATGGCAGGCTCCGGAGAGCAGTCAAGCGTAGGTATGCGCAACGTCTATCAAAGGTTGAAGCTGTATTATGGCGACAAGGCCGACATCAGAATAACCAGCATCCCTGATGAGAGCACCACCGTCACCCTGTACATTCCTATAGAACCCGGCAAGGAGGACTGAGGCCATGCGTCATAGAATGGCATTTGTTTGTCTCTCCCTATGTGTCACGCTCAGCGTGATCCTGAGCATGACGCTTCTATCGTCCTGCACAGCAAAGGAGCCTCGCATTGGCCTCCTCTTGTACAACCAGGCAGATCCATACATAGAAACATTCGCCAGGCGGATACTAAGCGAGGCCAAGGGCTCGTTTAGCATGACCCAGCTCGATGCTGGTAACTCCCAGCTTATACAGAACGAGCAAATAGAGGCTCAGCTCAGCAGGAAGCCAGCTCTCCTCATGATAAACCCCGTGGACCGCCTTGCGGCCAACGCCCTGATCCGCAGGCTACAGGCAGAGGATGTCCCTGTAATATTCTTCAACCGCGAACCGCTGGCCAAGGACCTTGCACTATGGGAACGCTGCTACTACGTCGGGGCCAAGGCTGAGCAATCAGGTCAGATGCAGGCAGAGCTTATAATGGATCTGTTCGGAGGCGATTCTGCAAACCTCAATGACAACGACAAGAATCATGATGGAGTCATACAGATAATACTGCTCAAGGGTGAACAAGGCCACCAGGATGCGGAGCTGCGTACCAAGGAGTTGCTCCGCAGCTTTGAATCCGGTGGTTTTGCCATAGAAATTCTTGCCCTTGAGGTCTGTAACTGGAGGCAGGATGAGGCCTATGACAAGATGGGAGCCCTTATACGATCCTTTAGAAACAGGGTGGAGATAGTGGTTTCCAATAATGATGCTATGGCACTGGGCGCAATAATGAGGATGCGGCAGCTGGGATTCTTCAAGGATGACGACGGCAACGGCAAGGTAGACGGCACAGATGCGAGCTGGCTACCGGTCGTGGGCATAGATGGTTTGGCCGAGGCGGAAGAGGCTATAGCCGATGGCTATCTCTATGGAACGGTCAAGAACGATTCATTGAGCATGGCTAAGGCCATGGTAGAGCTTGCCGCCCGTATCCTGGATGGAAGCGCCCTTGGACATACCCGTGGAGATGCAGGTGATTATCTTCTCGAGGATAAAACGTATATTTGGATAGACTATCAACCTTTTGTCCGCTAAATGTCGCTGATAGTGCTCGATAATGCAAAAACTATGCTGAATATTACATTGTTAGCCTAGCAATTCAGCCTTATCGTCAATAACTGAAGAAGCCCGTCAGTGGTTTCTACCCCATACAAGGAGCGATACATGAAAAGTAGAATCGGATTCATCGCATTGGCGATTCTGATGGCTGTCTCGGTAGCCAGCGTTTCAGCCACGGGAGACAAAGAAGGTGGACAGATAGTAATAGGAGCTAACATCTACAGCTTCGCCGACAACTTCATGAACGGTGTCATGAAGCCCGAACTCGAGCGCTATGCGGCAGGCAAGGGCGCCAAGATTGAAATAGTTGACTCAGAGGGCCAGCAGGCCAAGCTCAACGATCAGGTAGACGTGTTTATAACCAAGAAGGTCAGCGTACTGGCCATCAATCTGGTAGACCCCGCCTCTGCAAAGTCAATCATCGCCAAGGCCAAGTCCGCAGGCATCCCCCTTATCCTCTTCAACAAGGAACCCACCGAAGCCGGCGCCATGGCCAGCTACGACAAGGTATGGTATGTAGGCACCAACTCCGCCGAGTCAGGTATCATCCAGGGCCAGATGATGGTATCAGACTGGAAAGCCAATCCCAGCTGGGACAAGAATGGCGACGGCGTCGTCCAGTATGTACTGCTCAAGGGCGAGCCAGGTCATCCTGATGCCGAAGCCCGCACCAAGGAATCTGTAAAAGCCTTCGTAGACGCCGGTATCAAGGTGCAGCAGCTTGCCCTCGAGGCCGATCCCAACTGGTCAACCCAGCACGGCAACGACAAGATGGCCGCCTGGCTGACTTCAAGCTTTGGCAAGAGCATTGAGCTCGTCATCTGTAACAACGACGGCATGGCTTTTGGTGCAATCAACGCCCTCAAGGCTGCCGGTGTAAAACTCCCCCTGTACGGTGTAGATGCCCTTGACCAGGCTCTTACCCACATCGCCGACGGCGAGATGAACGGCACCGTCCTCAATGACGGCGTCAACCAGAGCCGCGCCACCGTGGACCTCGCCATCAACGCCGCCATGGGCAAGCCTGTTACCGAAGGCACCTCATGGAAGCTCGATACCGATGGTACCAAGGCTGTACGCATCCCGTATCTTCCCGTTACCCCCAAGAATTACAAAGAATTCAGGAAATAAAACCTTAAAAAGGGTGTAATATTACATCTCGGGCGGCCCGGTTTTAACCGGGCCGCCCGGTCCTTGCATGGATGGGTTCCATCCACCTATGCAATCCTTTTCTTCCAAGGGGTAGTCCGTGCAAGAATATCTCCTAAGCATCAAAGGTGTATCCAAGTCTTTCTCTGGCGTGCAGGTGCTCGATAAGGTGCACCTCGATGTCCTTCCCGGTTCCGTGCATAGCCTCATGGGCGAGAACGGAGCGGGCAAGTCAACGTTGATGAAGTGTCTTTTTGGAATCTATAAAGAGGATGCCGGTTCATTCATCCTCGATGGTAAGCCTATAAACTTTACCGATCCCAAACATGCCCTGGAAAATGGTGTGTCGATGGTGCATCAGGAGCTTAACCAGGTCGTACAGCGCTCCATCAGCGACAATATATGGCTTGGGCGCTATCCTACCAAGTGTCTATTCATCGATGAAAAAAAAATGCGAGTCAAGACGCTCGAACTATTCAATCAAATAAACATCCATCTGGATCCAGACACACCCTTGAGTCGCCTGTCCGTGTCACAGCGGCAGATGGTTGAGATAGCCAAGGCCATCTCATACGATGCCAAGATAATAGTACTCGACGAGCCAACATCGTCGCTTACCGACAACGAAGTAAACACGCTTTTCGACATCATAGGCGTCCTTAAGACACAGGGCGTCGGGGTCATCTATATTTCCCACAAGATGGACGAAATTTTTAAGATATCAGATTATGTTACCGTCCTCCGCGACGGCACCTACATTGGAACGGAACATGTCAAGGATCTTACGATGGATAAGGTCGTCAACATGATGGTAGGCCGTGACCTTGAAGACCGCTTCCCGCCAAAGACAAATGTACCCGGAGAGGTGCACATGTCCGTTCGTAATTTGACTACAAAGTACCCGCCTATGGTGCATGACGTCAGCTTCGACTTAAGGCGAGGCGAGATCCTGGGCGTCGCAGGCCTCGTAGGAGCCGGGCGTACCGAACTGATGGAAGCACTGTTCGGCGTCAGAACAAAGGCATCCGGCGAGCTCACCATAGACGGCAAGCCAATATCCAATGGTAGCCCCAACAAGGCCATACATAACAGATTCGCCTATCTGACCGAGGAGCGTCGCGAGACGGGCATCTATCCTCTTGCTGACATTACCTTTAATTCTACCATAGCCAACGTAGAGGCCTACAAGAACAAGATTGGTTTCCTCGATGACAAACGGATGGAAGCCGATACCGATACCCAGATAAAGGCGATGCGTATAAAGACGCCGAGCAAGCGCGAGCCGCTCCGCTCGCTATCGGGAGGCAACCAGCAGAAGGTCATAATAGGGCGTTGGCTCCTCACCAACCCGGACGTCCTCTTGCTAGATGAGCCAACACGTGGTATCGACGTCGGTGCAAAATACGAGATATACCAACTCATCATCAACCTGGCGAACAGCGGCAAGTCGGTGATAGTTGTTTCTTCGGAGATGCCCGAGCTCATAGGCATCACCAATAGAATACTGGTCATGAGCAATGGCTATATGGCCGGAATCGTCGATACTGAGACTACGACCCAGACAGAAATATTCAACCTGGCGATGAAATATCTCAATAATTCAAGGGAGGCCGAAGTATGAGCGGCACGACAACGAAGAAGCTCTCGGCGATGAGCAAGGAGCAGTGGAAAGAGCTGCTCATCAAGAACGCCATATACATCGTCATCTTCCTTATCATCATGTTCATCATCATAAAAGAGCCGTCCTTCCTCTCGGCCAGCGTGTTCAAGAACATACTGACGCAGAGCTCGGTGCGCCTGATACTAGCCTTCGGAGTCGGCGGTATCATCATCCTCCAGGGAACAGACCTGTCCCTGGGTCGCTCGGTTGGCTTCGCGGCTGTCATAGCCGGATCTATGCTACAGCGTGCCGACTATGCCTCGCGCTTCTATCCCGATCTGGTGGCTCTGCCCCTCTTCGTGCCTCTCCTCATAGCATGCGCCGTCAGCGCCTTCTTCAGCGCCATCAACGGCTGGGTGGTGGCCAAGTTCAAGATACACCCCTTCCTCGCGACGCTTGGCATGATGATAACGCTCTATGGAGTGCTGTCCATCTACTTTGCATCAGGCGCACCGGGACCTCAACCTATAGGTGGCTTTGACACTCGCTACACGGAATTTGTCATAGGTCAGAGCCTGGGCATACCAAATCTTGTTATCTATGCGGCTATAATAAGCGTCATAGTCTGGGTACTCTGGAATAAGACGACCTTTGGCAAGAACCTCTACGCCGTGGGTGGCAACCCCGAGGCTGCAAAGGTTTCAGGCGTCAACGTAGCCAAGACAATCATTCTTGTTTATATCATGGCCGGCATACTGTATGGCATAGGCGGCTTTTTAGAGGCGGCCCGCATCGGCAGCGCCAATAATGGCACAGGATTCGGTTACGAACTCGATGCCATTGCCGCCTGCGTCGTAGGAGGCATCTCCTTCTCTGGCGGCATAGGCAAGGTATCCGGAGCCATAGCGGGTGTCCTCATGTTTACCGTCATAAGTTATGGAATGACATTCATAGGGATGGACCAGTACTTCCAGTACATAATCAAAGGCGTAATAATAGTGGCAGCCGTTGCCCTGGATGCCAAGAAGTATATAAAGAAGACCTGATCTCTTGCGAACAAGTTGTGAAGTGCTCAGTGGAATAACGATGGTAGGACAGGCGCATACCTGCTGCCATTGAACCTGATTGACATGGTATACTTTGGGTCAGGAGACAATCATGAACCGACTACTCACGACCATTTTTGAGACAGGTCTTGTTCCGGTCATCAAGATAGATGACGCCTCCAAGGCCAGCCTCTTAGGCAAGGCCCTGCTGGCCGGTGGATTGCCGGTAGCAGAGGTGACCTTCAGGACCGATGCCGCCGAGGAGTCTATCAGGCGCATGAACGCAGAATGCCCGGGCCTTCTTGTTGGGGCGGGCACCGTGACCAGCCCAGAGCTGGCTCGTTCGGCCATAGCCGCCGGGGCTCGTTTCATAGTCTCTCCTGGCTTCAACCCTGCTACCGTCGACTATTGCCTTGAACATGAGGTTCCCGTCGTGCCAGGAGTCAATAGTCCTTCTATGGTAGAGGCCGGCATGGGAAAGGGACTGGAGGTCCTCAAGTTCTTCCCGGCAGAGGCCTCTGGAGGACTACGCATGCTTGACGCCATGGCTGGACCCTTCGGCAAGATGAGGTTCATTCCTACCGGTGGCATAGATGCATCAAACCTTGGATCCTATGTATCCCACCCATCGGTGCTGGCCGTGGGCGGTAGCTGGATGGTCAAGTCGGATCTCATAGAGGCAGGGCGATGGGATGACATAGCGAGCCTCTGTGCCCAGGCTTCGCTAGCGGTCCATGGTTTTGCTCTGGCACACGTCGGCATTAACCAGAGCGATGCCCAAGCGGCCACTGACCTGGCTGCTACTCTTGAAATTTTAGGCTTCCAGCCAAGAGAAGGCAACTCATCAATCTTTTCCGGTACCGATTTTGAGATAATGAAGTCGTTCTATAGAGGCGCTCATGGTCACCTTGCCCTGCGTTGTAACAGCGTGGAGCGGGCCCTGGCCTTCATGTCCAGGCTTGGCTTTACAGGGGTAGAGGAGACGGCCAAGGTGGAAAAGGGTAGACTCAAGACAATATACCTGGACAAGGAACTCGGTGGCTTCGCCGTGCATCTCTTGAGGGATTAGTCTAGGACTACACCGAGGGAATGGCCAGCTTCTCATGCTCCTCGTAGAATTCCAATGTTGCCCTATGTATGGCACGTTCAAAGTAATCCTGGCTCTCAAGGCTCATCTCGGAAATGTCCTTCTCGGCAAGCCGTACCAGTATGGGTAGGAGTTGCTTGCCGTAGAGCCTCATGCAGGCCTCTGGCTTGACACCGGGCCATGCATCGCAGCTCACAACCGTCCTGCGATTGATGGTTCGTACCACCGCGGGTATTTCATCATACGAAGGGTCGTCTGCATAGAGCACATACTTGTTGAGGTTGCCGGTAGGTATGCCCTCGAGCGCCTTGACCTGCACACCTTCTACGTCTGACAGGTATGGGTCGGCGGTCAGGTCCAGTATTATAGCATCTTCTTTTAGAACGCCTAAGAGGTCGTTGTCTAGTATGAAACGATAGGGATTGTCACGGGTACTCGCGTCTACGAGTATATCCGTCGCTGCCAGTATCCTTGACATCTCGAAGCGGTCAGAGGTGATGCTACGGGGTAGCATGTGGATTATGACGCCCTTTGAAAGGTGGGCCTTTATCTGTTCATGCAATTCTTTGGAACCGAATTTGGCTGCCGACCTTGCTGCCCGGTGGCCTATCATGCCCATGCCTATTATAGAAACTTCTATAGGAGCCCGGCCCTTTGAGAAGAAATCCTTTCGAGCCTTGGCCAGCTCATGAAAGGCTGTCTCCATGCCATTGTAGGATGTCCCCTTTGGGTTATACACGATGCGTTGCATGAAGTCATCGCGTATGGAGTCGAGGGAGACAGCCTGTATGGCTTTATCTTTTAGTATCTGTACGCGGTGCTCACGGGTGGGGTAGTGCAGCATGCTCACGAGCGTTGTACCGGCCTTGAAGCAGTCCATCTCCTCGTTCTTGGGAGAGCGCAGAATGACTACAACATCCTGGTCGTTGGCCTCTTCAGCATCCGCAAAAACGATATTGGGATTGACAGAGGTATAGTCATCTTCTGTATAGCCCATGCGAGAGCCGTAGCCCCGTTCTAGCACGATGGAAGCATCTATCCTGGCGAGCTGTTCAAAGAAGTCGGGAAGAAAAGCCCGTCTCTCGTTCTTTTCCTTGTACATCCGGGGAAAGCCTAGTCTTTTCATTGCAAGCCTTTCTCGTTATGGGTACACTTGTAGTCTATGATTGTATCGTATTGTATACGTTTAAGCCAGTTGCCCGAACCCATACCGTAGAAGATCTGGTAGAGCATGCGCTAGAGAGGGGATACTAATTCCATGACATCAATAGAACAAGTTTTTAATAAGGACGGTTTCGAGTTTGCCTTGTCAATGGATTGTGAAGGCAGCAACTACGATAAGAACATTGACGGAAACGTGGCTCAGCTAGAGCGCTTCCTGGCTAAGGCTAGTGATAATGGCATAACAACAATCCTGTTCGTCACGCCAACCTTTGCCGAGGCCTTGAGACGGCACGGCCTGTCCCAGCGCTTGCAGCGTGAGTACCGGGTCGTCTATGGCCTCCATATCCATCCTGATAGCCTGCCTGATGAGATTGCCTCCGCCTGCCCCTTCTTGAGGCAGGGGGAAGAGTTTTTGGCATCCTATACGCGAGAGGAACAACGTTCCATCATAGTGCCAGCCGTTCGTTACCTAAAGGAGCGTGGCATGTGGCCATTGCAGGTCTTCAGGGGCGGCTGCTTCTCGATGAGTGACGATACGGCAGCCGTCCTGTTGGAGGAAACAAGCATTAGAGCCGAGTCACATAACCCGCATCGGGAGCAGTACACGGCTAGATCGGCTGAGTTCCGCTCTTTGCCTGTCTATGCCCTCGATCGCGACGAGGAATTCCGCTTGGAGTTTTTTACAACAGAAAAGCTGTGCTCAATGTTGACAGAAGCCATGAGGCAGGAGAAGAAGGTGATGGCCATCACGCATAGCTACATGCTCGACCCCCATGACTATCATTACGAGCGTGATGGCATAGTCGACGATATACATACCAGGCTAGAGGCACTCATAGAGACGAAAGCCGCTGCCCGATAATAGGCAACGGCTACGCAGTATCCGATCAATAGACGTATTACAGCGCTGTGGCTACAGCATAAGCTGCCCTGGTCGCCTCGAGAACGCGACCGAGGGTAAACGAGTCTCCAAGGTTTCGTATGTCGAGGGCGGCATTACAGGTCATGCACTCATGGTACAGCGAGTCGTTAGGGCGAGCGCCCGCGGCAAGGATTACTATATCGGCTGCTACGTCTTCCATTCGTTCTTCAACCTTGAGCCTGGGCGCAAAGGGGTTTTCAACGTTCTCAGGAAGGAGTGGGGTCCAGGTGACAAGAGGATCAGGCACCGTCTTGGAGACGTTGCGCCTTAGGCTGACTGTTCCAGCCTTGACGCTCACGAGAACCGAACAGTTTTTCAGTGTCACACCGCGCTCTTCAAGATAGTGCAGGAGCCAGCCGCGATTGGCTGTGCAGACGCCTTTCATGAAATCGGGCAGCATCTCAACTATCGTTACATCCTTGCTTTTTTCATGGGCCAGGTAATACGCAGTCTCACAACCTACGACACCGCCGCCAACGATGACTATCTTCTTGGCACCATCTACCAGGCTTGGCTCTCGCAGGACGTCTACGGCTAGAAGCACTGATTTTCCATCTATGCCGGGTACCGGCGGACGGGCCTGCTTTGAACCGGTAGCCGTCACTATGACGTCATATCCAGAAGCCTTAAGCTCGGCCGCGCTGGGAGATGTTCCTAGATGCAGCTCTAGCCCATGTTCCTTGACGGCTACATCGACGCGGTGCCTCAGGTTCTGTAGGTAGTTGATTATATCGAATTTAATAGCTGGTTTTGATCCAGGAACCAGCATGCCGCCAAGTTCGCTACGAGCCTCGAACAGGGTGACATGGTGTCCCCTCATCGCTGCTAAGATCGCACACTGCATGCCACCCGGTCCGCCTCCTATGACGGCTACCTTCTTGACCTTTGCGGCCGGTGCCATCTCCGAGCCATCGAGGATATCCTCGAAGCCGGTTCTAGCGTTTACAGCGCATTGTGGGTGTCCTCCCTCTACAAACTCGTTGATGCAGCCTTCCTGGTCACCTATGCATGGAACAATATCGGCTACGCGCCCGGCATAGGCCTTGTTAGGCCACTCGGGATCTGCCAGGAGCGGACGGCCCAGCATTATCATGTCGCAGTCGCCATCGCGCAGGGCCTTCTCTGAAAGATCAGGATAGCCTAGTTTACCTACGGCAACCACAGGCACCGGGATGCCGGCATTTGACAAGATCTTTCGTGAGGCAAAGTGTTCCTTTACGATCCTGGAAACCTCAAGGTAGCAGCCAGGCCCCATTGACGACGGCGGGTGGGGTAGCCACCAGTTATCATAGCAGCCAAGGTCTACATCGAACAGATCGACTCCGGCCTTGACCAGAGCCTCCATGTATTCAAGAGTCTGATCAGGCGTGCGGCCATTGCGGAATTTCTTGAGGCTAGAAACGGTATCCATGCGGGTACCATAGGTTTCCTCGAGTGCCAGAGATAGGTCTATGCGGTACATGATAGGATAGTCATCTCCTGTCCTCCTCCGGATTTCCTCGACCATCTTAACACCAAAGGCCTTCCAGTCTGAGAAGGCTCCCAACTTTCTCCTGTTAAAAGCCGGGTTGGTCATCTGTTCCAGCAGGTAGCCTTCATGGCCGTGGAGGTAGACGCCGTCTATGGTGGCTGCCTTTGAATCTGCAGCCGCTTGTCCCGCATTCTTTATGATACGCCTGGCCTGTCCGTCGCTCAAGGGGCGGCAGGGGAGGGCTGGCATATAGAAATTCGGGTTCCAGGATGCGGATACAGGTAGCTTTGCCTTGTTAAGAAGACATTCTGGAGAACCCACCCTGCCTAAGCCGGGAGTAAGCTGGATGAAGAAACGTGCCCCGTGAGCATGGCAGCGCTCCGCTATGTCGCGCCAGCCGGCGAATACCGTGCGACTGCGATCCATTCTAGGAAAGTATGACAAGTCCCCTAACTCTGTTACGGTAGGATCTATGCCATGGCTAATGGGCACCAGACCAGAGGTGATAAGACCCACGCCTCCGCGGGCGCGAGCCGTAAAGTACTCAATCATCTTCGTGTTGGGTCTACCTGTCTCCTCGGCCATGCTTATGTTGCCCATGGGGGCCATCACCAGACGATTCTTGAGCGTCATACGGTTGATGCGTACAGGTGAAAACATTGATGTGTACGGATACAGTGCACTCGTCATCTTTCCGGCGGCGAGGCAAGCGGGTTTCTCATACCAGGTGCCGATATTGGCAAGCAGTGCGGATATTCGTTCTTTGTTTGCTGACAAGTCATTGCTCCTTTGTAATGCTCAAGCAGGAAATTGCTACCCGTACGGTAATGTTGGGGGGCTAAGCCTGATACTGCTGTCGCCTCGCTCATAGTCTAGGAGGTGTTGGGTCTGGGCTGCAAGGCTCATCAAGCTTCCATTCATGCTTTCATCTGCGTTGCTATGATGCATAAAATAGATATAATTACACCGACTATAGTCGGCGAGTTGATTGTATACTGGTTCTAGAGAGAGAGCAAGCTTATTAATGACTGGCAAGTTGAGCTAAGAACAAAACTCTGATACGTTTAAGCCGAGCAGGCACGGGGTACTAATGATGGCGCGACAATTTGTAACAGAAACGACCAGAGATATACAGGCGCGCGATACTCGGGCACGTATCTATGCGGCGGCTTGGCATCTCATCGAGACTGAAGGCTTCGATAAGGTGTCTGTTGACCGTATATGTGCCAAAGCCGGAGTAGCCAAGGGATCGTTTTATCATCACTTCCACAATAAAGCAGACCTTATAGTCGAGGGATACTCGCTCTGCGACAAGTACTTCGAGGAGAAAGTCTCAGGACAGCTACAGGCTCCAAGCGCTCCGGACCGTGTTGTAGAGTTTGTATCGCATCAGATGCACTATGCCGTCAGTACAGGCATAGATCTGATGCGCCAGGTATACATGGCGCAGCTCGTCAACGGCACGAGTTTCTTCGTATCATCCGAGCGCACCCTTCCTCGCATACTCAAGGGCGTCTTTTCAGAGGGGCAGGCATCGGGTGAATTTCTGAAGAAGCCCGATGCCGACTACATGAGTTCCTTCGTCCTCAGGTTTTCCCGCGGAACCATCTATGACTGGTGTCTACGCTTTGGTTCGTATGACCTCGAGGCAGTCGCAGAGGAATCATGCCAAAGGCTGATACGGATATTCCAGCCTAACAGCTAGGCTCTAAGGCTTTAACAGCACGGCACAATCTGGCGGGCTCAGCATGGCAAGCTTCAGCCCAAGGTGCCTTGCTATCCATGCAAAGCTGTCTTCGCCCAGAAATCCCACATGTGTCTCGTCCATCCTGTAACGCCATAATGCTAAGGCCTTCCTGTCTCGCGGAGGGAATCGAGTGCGGACGCACAGCGAGCCACCAGGTGACAAGAGCCCGCAAAGTTCGGTAAAAACGGCTCCTGGCTCGTGGAGGTGTTCGGCCACTTCATGCATGAGTATGGCATCCCAGCCATGCTGGCGCCAGTGACCATCCGGGGCAAAGTAAGGGTCGTAGAGGGTGACTAGACAGCCTCGATCCGACAGGATTCTGGCAGGCACGGGTGTCGGCCCCGAGCCAAAATCCAGTACGCGCGAACCCGCTGGCATGAAAGTAGCAACGGCATCCAGGAACAGGGCAATCCAGTCTCTATACCGACTATCGCCGTATGAATTATTGTGGAGTCTGTAACGTGCCGCCTCTGACTCGGGTCTTGGCAGGGATCCAGGATCCATGCCTATGTAGTAACAATGAGGACACTCGGCGTAGATAGTTTGTCCGCATACAAATTCGTCGGACTCGGCACCGCATAGTCTACATTTCATGAACATGATTCTATGATGATTCATGGTACGGAAGCCAGTACAGAAGCCAGTGCTGTTTATTCTTGACAGGCCTGCGAGCACTCTATACCTTGAAGGTAACGCTTGGATCCGGCTAACGGACCGAGACGCGAGGCGCCCATGTCCATTGTTTCAGTACGTTCCTTGAGCTATACCTACCCGGGTTCTGACGAGCCAGCACTCATAGATGTCAGTCTCGAGCTCAGGCAGGGTGAGTATATGGCTATAGTCGGAGCCAATGGCTCCGGTAAGAGCACGCTCGTTCGTTGCCTGAATGGCCTCCTGCCTCCTCCTCCTGGTAGTGTTTCAGTGGGTGGTTTTGATCCATCCGGTGTTCTTGGCAGGATGGAGGCACGAAAGGTCTTATCCCTCGTATTCCAGTCGCCTCAGGATCAGATAGTAGCCTCTGTAGTTGAAGAAGATGTGGCCTTTGGGCTAGAGAACCTCGGTATTCCACATGATGAAATGTTGCTTAGAGTACCCGCGGCGCTTCTAGCAGTCGATCTTCTAGAAGAGCGTAGCCGCTCCCCCCGGTTTCTGTCGGCGGGCCAGCAGCAGCGTCTCGCTGTGGCCGGTGTCCTGGCCATGGCTCCGCGTGTTGTAGCCTTCGACGAGGCCACCTCTATGATAGACCCCGTGGGAAGGCATGATGTGCTCAGCCTGATGGACGACCTTGTCTCTGATGGCGTGGCCGTCATCCACGTGACCCATGACATGGATGAGGTAGCCAGGGCAGGCAGGGTGGCTGTACTCGACTCGGGCCGGCTTGCATTCCTGGGCTCTCCTTCCGAGCTCTTTGCAAGAGAAGACCTGCGGTCCCTGCGTCTTGCCAGGCCACGTTCATACACAGCCGCCATAGCATTAGGGCTTCCTCCCCTGATAGCCGAGAGCGCGGCGGCTCTTGGGCTCAGGGCTACCTCCGACGATACGGAATCTACTAGGCATGACCGGCCTTCTATGCCTCGCCAGTCTTTACAGCCAACACTGTCGTCACAGCCAGGCGTCGATAGCGCGTTTACCCTGCACTCGGTATCAATGAGCTACATCCTTGGAACCGAGTCTGAACGGCTTGCGGTAGACGACCTGAGCATGAGTCTGCCTTCTGGTTCTCTTGTAGCCCTGGTAGGCAAGACGGGTTCAGGCAAGTCAAGTCTTCTTCAGCTTCTTGACGGCCTGGCTTTGCCCGATGAAGGCAGGGTTGTGTCTTTTGGCATGGACACCAGAGATCGTACGGTGGACCTCAGGCAGCTACGCATGAGGGCTCCTCTGGCGATACAGAGACCGGAAAGTGCAATATTCGAGTCCTATGTCGGCGATGAAGTGGCCTTCGGGCCAAAGAACCAGGGGCTCAAAGGGCCGGCTCTTGTATCCAGGGTTCGTATGGCAATGGATACGGCAGGTCTACCATTCTCGGAGTATAGAGATGCTTCTACACGCACCCTCTCTGGTGGCAGGAAGAGAAAGCTTGCCTTGGCATCAATCCTGTCACTCGACCCCGATGTCCTCTTGCTCGATGAACCTACGGCTGCCCTCGATCCAGCTTCCCGTGAAGAGATTCTGAGTATGATACAAGCCTTCGCCGGTTCACATGATGTCGGGGCAGACAACAACAAAAGAGTGCGAACCGTCATCATGTCGACACACTCGATGGAGGAGGCCGCTCTCGCCGAGCTGGTGGCGGTGATGCAGGGTGGCCGACTCGTAGCCTACGGACCGCCGACTGCCGTTTTCGGCACGCTTTGGGATGCGTCTTGGGGTATCGAGCGCCCCTTCTCCTACGAACTCAACGATGCCATCGCTCCAGGGGGTCCGCGATGAAGGGACTGGAATTCTGGAAGAACGTGTCTATTGGCAGATACATAGAGTCAGACTCTCCCGTGCACAGACTGACTCCCGTAGCCAAGTACCTATGGCTTCTGGCCATCATGATGGCGTCCAGCCTCTCTTCATCGATAGCCGTCGTCTGTGTATCGGCCATGCTCCCTCTGCTGTTCGCCATGCTTGCAAGGGTGCGCATAGGCTTTCTATTGAGGGGTTTCCTGCCTGTATTGCCATTTATAGGCCTGGCCGCCGTCTTTCAGATACTCTTTACCTGGCCAGGGGACGAGACTAGACTGCTTCTATCGGTCGGTACCGTGTCATTGAGCCTGCGGGAGGCAATAGCCGTGGCGATGATGGGGCTTCGCTTCATTGCCATCATGCTTGGTGTAGGACTCTTTACATCGGTCACGAGTGAAGGGGAGACTGCCAGAGGCATAGAAGATCTTTTTTCACCCTTGACTAAGGTAGGCTTTCCGGCGAGGGCCTTTGCATTGACAATAGCGATAGCCTTCAAGTTCATTCCAATACTAGCGGGTGAGTTTGAATCGCTCGTCAAGGCCCAGGCATCACGGGGTGCAGATTTTGGGGCTCATTCCAGGAACCCCATACGCAAGGCCAGGGCCTATCTGCCCCTCATAGTGCCGGTAACGATACGCGCATTAGAGAGGGCAGAGTCTCTGGCAGAGGCCATGGAGGCACGTTGTTATGGCACAGGGAAGGCCACACGATACGTAGAGGCGGCAGGAGGTACGCTGGATACTATGGTGAGGATTGGAGCCGGCCTCTACATGGCATCGGCACTGGTGTATCCCCACGCCGTCTTCCTGGCTAAGAAGGCTGGTCTCTTGTAGTTAAATAATCGCGGGCCTGGTTCTCGCGTCAATACAAAGCTTCCAGGATGCGACCATGTGGCGCATACCGGGATATGGAGGACACATGGAACGTTTTAATGTACGGCGCATAGTCATATCTGGCGCTCTTGGAGCCGTCTCCGCCATCATGGCTGTTACGCCCTTGGGCTACCTGCCATGGTTTGGCGGGGCTTCTCTTACAATAATGCATATTCCCGTCATCATAGCGGCAGTGCTCGAGGGGCCTATAGCCGGTACGGTTGTGGGCCTGGTATTCGGTGTCACGAGCCTCATCAAGGCGGCTACGGCACCTGTTGGTCCACTCGATCCTCTGTTTGCAAATCCGCTCGTATCAATACTGCCACGGCTATTCATCGGTTTGGTAGCATGGCTTGTCTACAAGGCCTTTCGAGGCAAGATGACACCATTGGCCGCCGGCGCGGCAGGAGCCGCAGGGAGCATAGTCAATACTATCCTCGTAATGCTGGCTCTCGGACTGACCGCCTCTAAACAATTGTCCGGTGCCTTCGGTATCGAGTCAAAGGCGCTTCCCGCGGTATTGGCCAGCCTTGCATTGACCAATGGACTCATAGAAGCCGCCGCGGCTGCCCTGTTTACCAGTTCTGTAGTCAGTGCCTGGAAGGGCATAGCAAGCACCAGGGGTAAGGCAAAGCTATCGGAAGAGGAGAGCCGTTAGAATGCTTCTTGCATTGGATATAAAGAACTCAGGCATCGTAGCCGGATTCCATGATGGCGATACCTGGCTGGCCAAGGTTCGCCTTGGCGTGGACAGGAGTGTCGACGAACTAGGCATCCTTCTGGCGGCCAGCGCAGACCGTGCAGGACTAAGCCTTGATCCCGACTCATCAAGCGCCTGGATATCGAGTGTGGTACCGGCATTGACAAGCAGGGCCGTTGACGCACTCTACAGAACCTTCGGGCTCAGAGCGTCTGTGGTCGGTCCAGGAACGAAGACAGGCATAAAGATTAGGACCGATACTCCATCCGAGCTGGGCAGTGATATCGTATGCTCTGCCGTCGCGGCCAGGGCACGGTGCAGTACGGCTACCGTCATCGTAGACTTTGGCTCGGCTCTCGTCTTGACGGCACTCGATTCGGCAGGAGAACTCTTAGGGGTAGCTATGGTTCCAGGTCTGGAGACGGCTGCTCTTGCCCTCCACGCCTCCACGGCCCAGATACCCCAAGTCAGGCTCGATACCCCCAGGCGAGCAATTGGCAAGAATACCGCTCAGGCCGTACAGTCTGGCATATTGTATGGGTATGCCGGGCTTGTAGCCAGGCTCGTGAGTATGATGGGTGATGAGATAGGCCAGGTCGTCTCTGTCATAGGATCGGGAGAAGAGGCGGGCAGGGCCATCTTGAACCAGGCTGGCTTTACAACATTCATACCCGACCTCGTCCTGGAGGGAATAGCCTGTATAGCCGAGCGGAGCAAACTGGCATCTTCGATTCGCGATGGCGGTTGACAAAACATCAACCGTTCTGTATAAAGTGCACGCGCCTAAACAATGGCGGCGTAGCTCAGTCGGTAGAGCAAACGGCTCATATCCGTTGTGTCGCGGGTTCAATCCCCCCCGCCGCTATAGTTAACGGGAAGGTCGCCCCTATGGGCGGCCTTTTTTTCGCTTCGACCCAATCACGCTAAAGGAGATATCGTGTCAGTCAGTCCTTGGAAAGCGACACGTTACGATGAGACATACCAGGCTACGCTGATCAGCCTCGAGCGCAGGCATCGAGAGGACGATACCTTTAGCCTCGCCGATGCCAGGCGGGTTCTGGGTGATCTGTATGTACAGGATGGTAACAACTGGGTGGGCCGTGGTGAACTGCAGGATATAGTCATGCAGGCTACGATCGATGCCTATGAATGTTTCATTGCGGGATGGGAAGCCGACGATTCTTCACTTTCGTGTTCATGATGAATGGCATCGGCGTTGCTCGTATATATATCGTTGAAATCATCTCCTATATCCTTGAACATCTCAACTATGGCGGGGTCGAAGTGTGTGCCGCTATCGGCTAGAATGAGGAGTGATGCACGAGCATGATCGAAAGGCATCTTATAGCTGCGCTTCATGCGTAGAGCATCATACACATCGACTAGAGAGACTATGCGGGCTGGCAAGGGTATCATGTCTCCTACGAGGTTATAGGGGTAGCCAGTGCCATTCCACCACTCGTGGTGAGATTGCGCTATCTGCTTTGCCATGGTGTTTGGATAGCTAGACAGGATGAAGGCGCCGTTGATGGTATGTTCCTTCATGATATTCCACTCAAAGGCGTCAAGAGGCCCTTTCTTGTTGAGAATATCGTCAGGCGTACCAATCTTGCCAACATCGTGCATGGCCGCTAGAAAACCTATGTTGTCGACAAAATCAACATCGATCTCCTGCCAGATGCCCTTGCGGTACATGTTTCTTGCTAGGTATTCGGCATACAGACTAACGCGTTCGATGTGCTTGCCTGTATCGTTATCCTTTAGTTTTGAAGCCTCAAGGAGGCTAGAGAACAGGCCACGCAGGAAGCTATTCCTCTCTTCTGTTACATCATCGAAGAAGGCTACCCAGGCAAAAGGATCATTATTCTTTCTATCGTCTGGCTTGAATGGCATTATTGTAGTCTTGGCCAATACGCTGCTAGCATCCTTTGACTTGAGCCGTATGGTGCCGCTCCAGCTGTGGCCGCGCTTTGGGTCTTTAAGACCCATGTACAGATCCCTTGCGGTCTCGGCATCGAGGAATCGGCCAATGGCGCCGAACAGGGATGGGCTGTTGGTTGCACGGAAGGAACGCAGTAGGGTCTCAAAAGGCGAATTTTTGTAGAGGAAGGATAACGTTCCGTCCAGTATGGCAATAGGAATGGGTACTATGGAGTAGGAGGATATAAGATCCTTGATGTTGTCGACGGCCAGGCTCGGGTTGATTATAACTGGAGAAGCGCTCATCTCTGTTTGGTAGTTGCCCAGCTCTATCGTTTCAAGCTCTTCAAGGGTTTCTACATCTTCGTGGCCATCATCATTCATTATGCTTGTACTCCAGTCGCTGGCCGGGCTTCCTCGGCGTCGCTTGCGCGCAGATAGTCTAGACCCACATCACTCGGGCTGGCTCCACATCTCTCGAATATACCGACGGCCAAACGTGTCATTGCGGCAATCGGAGACCTTCTTTGCTCGCTTGCCACCCTGAACCCTGATCGTTCCACCAGTGTGGACTCGAGCAAATCGGCGTCCGGGCCGACGAACAAGACCTCTGGATAGGCTTGTGTGAGTTCTATAATGCGCTTGATCCCATCGTCGAAGGGTCCTGCTACAAGTTTACCAGTATCATACACGGCAAAATAAAACCTGGATCTTTTGGCGTCCACTATGGGGACAATGACCCGAGAGGCACCTTCCCAGTCGGCCGCTATGGCCTCCAGGGTTGGTACCGTTACGAATGGCTTGTTAAGACCAAGCGACAAACCCTTGACGGTGGACATGCCTATGCGGAGACCGGTAAACGATCCGGGGCCTCCTGAGCAGGCTAGTAAGTCAAGGTCTGCGGCTAGTAATCCTGCCTCGGCAACACAGTATTCTATGGCGTTCATGACACGTTCGGCATGACGGAATCCGGCGTCTATGGCAATGCCGACGAAGCCTGGTCCAGCTGCGTGTCCATGACCGAATTCTTCACGGTACGGATGCTTTGGCGAACGTGGGCTTCGTTCTCCTGATCCAAGGCCGCGTCCGACACCCACCGACAGAAGATCGCCGGAGCAATCTACGGCAAGGACGTTCACGCGAGCTCTTCCTCTAAGAATGAGCCTGTTATGCTGATGGTCCTTGAACCGTCTGTTTCTGGCTCTATAGCAACGATCACGGCATCCCCCGGTATCGCTTCTGCTACTCGTTCGCTCCACTCCACGGCGCAGACGCCGTCTCCAAAAAAATATCTGTCTGCGTCTAACTGGGTCAGTTCGAGGGCCGATGAAAGGCGGTATGCATCAAAATGATAGAAGGGCAACCTGCCATTGTATTCCTGTATGAGTGTATATGTTGGGCTCGTCACGGTCTCCTTGACACCTAGACCGCGTGCTATGCCACGGCACATGGCGGTCTTGCCTGCACCGAGCCCGCCTCTGAAGGCTATAACCGTTTTGGCCGGAGCTATCCTGCCAATCCTCTCACCCAGGGCTTCTGTAGCCTCGACATCCGCGCAGACAAGATGGATCAGGGAAGTGCTCCTCTCTTGTCCAAGTCTGTTATGAAGAGCTTGAGTTTGTAAACAAATGGCATAACGGGGTAATCCAGGTCTTCCGTGACGGTCGCACTCACGTCTATAGAACCTGTCGGTTTGTGCTCAAGGACGAATTCCACCGGTATACTCTTAGTCTGGTTCATTATCTCGAAGACGGCCTGAGCCTTGAACTCTCTTCGATAATATAGGTGAGATTCTTTTCTCGAGACACCGGTTAGGTCGACTATCTTCATGGTGAAATTGTAGATGCGGCGCTTGATTGGGTCAAGTGAGAACCATTAATCATAGCCATATACCATGGCCCTGATCTCGTTTACCGTCTTTCGCGAAATACGAACGAATTTCACATGCATGATGGAACTATTC
>JAVEXO010000029.1:0-32262 GCA_034003955.1 Spirochaetia bacterium
CTCAAGGCTTCTGCGGCCCTCTGTAGATCATGCGCCGATGTAGATAGGAGCTCCATTGCGGCAGTATAGGCTCACAAGGCTATGCTAGACAATGATGGCCGGCCTCAATGTACAGACTTCAGCCCACCGACTCCCGCACCCGGTTGAGTTTGCTCAGGTAACGGTAGATGCTGGCCTCGGAGCTCTTGAGACTCTCGGCCACCAGTCCTACAGCGCCTTTAAGCAGGAACACCCCCTTATGGTTGAGCGTATCGACAATCTGCATCTTCTCATCCTGCGTTAGCCTGTCTACCGGCACGCCATTACGTGCCACGACCTCCCCCACGACACTCTCGGTGACGGCGGCTATCGACTTAGGAAAGCGCTCGGCGGAGGCAAGTTCGTCCTTGGGTATGCTCGTCGCTGGACTCGCTGTGTTGCGGACGACGAATGCGTCTGGATGGCATAGCTTCATGATACCGCTGGCAATGTCGGCGTACCTGGCATCATTGAAGTTGATGCATAGGAGAGCCACGGGTTTACCTTTTGCATTCTTGATGACCAGGCTCGACGAACGGAGGGTCTTCTCCTCGCCAGAAAGACTGCTGTAATTGAGCTGGTAGTCTATGCTCTCGTATTGATGCTCGGCCATCATCTCTAAAGACTTGTTTGTAAGGGGAGCACCTATGGTCCGTCCGCTTATATGACCATTGGCTATGGCTACTATGGAGTTTGACTTGTCGCCGAGGTCGTGGAGGACAACCTCGTAGTCAGGCCCGAGTGACTTGCCGAGGAATTCGACTAAAACGCTATACTGGCTCTGCATGGTGCGATTCATTGGCTCCCCCAGGTATTCCTGCCAGGCTCGGCTACGACTAGAGCCAACAAGCCTTGTATCTATGCATCGTATCAATCATCACACAATAAGGCAATACATATTATTTATTATCATGATAATAATTTTGATTGACATCATATTACAGCATTGCTACTATGCTGTGAGGGAGAACCAAACATGGCAATTCGCTACACGCCCGAGCCTTTCAGGATAAAGATGGTAGAGACTATCAAGACACTCAGCCGGCAGGAGCGCGAGAAGAAGATAGCAGAAGCCCACTACAACGTGTTTAATCTGATTGGTGCCGACGTCTACATAGACCTCCTCACCGACTCTGGCACCAACGCGATGAGCCAGGAGCAATGGGCCGGCATCATGCGCGGCGACGAAGCCTACGCCGGTGCCTCCAGCTACCTCAAGCTTATGGCGGCCGGCAAGGACATCTTTGCCTATGAATACATCCAGCCCGTCCACCAGGGCCGGGCGGCCGAGAAGGTATTGCTCCCTACCCTGCTGTGCAAGGGAAAAGTCGCCATATCCAACATGTTCTTTGACACGACCAGGGCGCACGTGGAACTGGCCGGCGGGAGAGCGATAGACTGCGTCGTGGAGGAAGCCAGGCACCCCAGCGTGCGTGCGCCGTTCAAGGGCAACATGGACGTGGCAAAACTGGAAGCCCTCATCAAACAACACGGACCAGAAACTGTCGGCGTCGTCGTCATGACCATTACAAACAACTCGGCCGGAGGACAGCCCGTGTCTATGGCCAACATGGAATCCGTATCAAAGGTCTGCAAACGTTACAACATCCCTCTGGACATAGACGCGGCACGCTTTGCAGAGAACGCCTACTTCATAAAACAGAGAGAAGAAGCCTGCAAGGGCATGAGCATCAAGCAGATTGTCTCCAAAATGTTCTCATTCGCCGACATGTTCACCATGTCTGCCAAGAAGGACGCCATAGTCAATATGGGTGGTCTTATCGGTGTAAAGGATGGTAATTCACCCCTCATACTCCCGATCAAGGCCAACTGCATAAGCTACGAAGGCTTCACCACCTACGGTGGGCTTTCCGGGCGTGACATGGAGGCGCTGGCTATTGGCCTGTATGAAGGCATGGACGAGGACTTCCTAACCTATAGAATTGGACAGCTCGAGTACCTGGCATCAAGGCTTGACGACGCCGGCATTGCCTACCAGTCACCGGTCGGCGGCCACGGCCTCTTTGTAGATGCCACCAAGATATTTCCCCACATCCCCTACCAGGAATTTCCGGCTCAGGTGCTGGCCGTGGAGTTGTACAAGGAGGCCGGCATACGCGCCTGTGACATAGGCTCGTATATGCTGGGCAACGACCCAGACACCAAGGTACAGCTCCGCTCGGAGTTCGAGTTTACCCGTCTTGCAATACCCAGGCGCGTGTATACCCAGGCTCACTTCGACATCATGGCCGATGCCATCATTGCCATAAAGGCCAGGGCTTCCAGCATCCGTCGTGGTTACAGGATTACCTGGGAGCCGCCTATACTCAGGCATTTCCAGGCTTCCCTGGCTCCCATAGAAGGATAGCCGACTAGCACAGGCTGGCCGACGATCAGGGAATTGCCGACTCTATCCTATCGTCGGTCTCGAGCCCTACCAACACACGAAGGTCGCAGAGGGCGGACAGGAAATCGTAGCGTGCCCCTATGAGCCCGGTTCTAGCCGTGCTGACGAGGGCCTCGGCTGCCGACAGGTCGGAGGCCGAGCTGGCCGAAAGCCTGAAGCGCTCCAGCACGTTACGGTAGTTGCTCTCAGAATACTCCAGTGCCTTAGCCGAGGATCCTATGGATCGGGCGGCCGACAACAGGTCATTGACACCTACCTCTATATTCAAGCGTAGGCCCAAGCCCCCCTGAGCGCCTTCCAAGGCGGTACTTTCTGCCGCTGCCATTGCCTTGGCCACCCCATTGGCCGTGTTCCAGAAGTCAAGGCTCATAGAACCCGTCAATGACACGCTTCCGGAGCCTAGGGACAGGCCATCTGCGGCCCGGTAACTCAGGCCCTGGGAAAGACCGGCCGTTATAGTCGGCAGATATGCGCTCTTAGCCACGTCTACCCCTATCGCAGCCTTTCTAGCCGCCAGGTCATAGCCAGCCAGGCTAGGATTGCCTGACTCGGCCATGGCGACGTAGGCCGCGGCGAGGCCGTCCTCTGCCTGATCGTCGAGGGCGGCTATCCTCGACAGCAAGCCATCATACTGCGAGAATTCCACGCTTTCCAGCACAAAGGAGCCTGAAAGCCCCGCCATCGAGGCAAGCCTTGAGCGAGCAGATGACTCGGACTTGCGCGCCTTCGTCAGGGCCGTCTCGCGACTGGCCGCCTCAGACACGGCCTGCAGATAATCCGAGGCGGCTATGACGCCTGAGTCTACCTTGGCCCTGGCTATGCCTAGGCGCAGATTGGCAGCCTCCAGGTCACTGGAGGCGGATGCCACATTGGCGCTCGTCTTGAGTAGCGCATAGTAGGCAGAATCTGCCTGACCGAGCACGCCTACCCTGACGGCACGAGCTGCTTCTGCCGCCGCACGCAGCTCCAGGCTGGAGCTCTCAGACAAGGCTGCTAGCCTCCCGCCGTCGAACACACTCTGAGAGACACTAAGTTTTGCACTGGCGTTAAAGGCATCGCTCAGCCCTTTATCTGACAGGTAGTCCAATGCAGCGCCTGCCGACGCACCCAGCGACGGAAGGCGCTGGTATTCCTGTGCCTTGCTCGCCAGCAAGGCTGTCTCACAGGCGAGCTCGGCCTTCCTGAGGCTCAGGGAGCTCGATAAAGCGAGCTGCCTGACCGAGGCCAGATTGAGCACATCCTGTGCCGAGGCAGACCCGGCGAAGACAAAAAGAACAAGCGCCAAAAGCGCGTGTACAGGTTTTCTAAAGACGCGTTTCATGAAGACTCCTCATCATTCGTAGCGCAGAGCATCTATCGGATACAGGTTCGCGGCCTTCCTTGCCGGGTAGAACCCAAAGAAAATTCCCACAGCCGCGGCAAAACCGGCAGAAGCCGCTATAAGAAGGGGGCTTACTATGGTATGCATGCCCATGAAGCTCTCCAGCACCCAGGACAAGCCAAGGGCCAGGAGAATGCCTAGTATCCCGCCCAGGAGGCTCAGGATGACGGATTCTGCCAGGAACTGAAGAAGGATGTCACGCTTACGCGCCCCCACCGACATGCGTATACCAATTTCCCTGGTACGCTCGGTAACGGAGACGAGCATGATGTTCATGATGCCTATGCCTCCAACAAGCAGAGAAACACCGGCTATTGCCGCCAGAAGAGACGTCAGGGTCTCCGATGTCTGGGAGGCCGTGGCTATTATGTCAGCCTGGTTCATCACGCTAAAATCAAGGTCATCGAAGGCCGCGAGCCGGTGTGATTCCCTGAGTATCTCGGTTACCTCGAGCTCTGCCTCGCTCATCAGGTCCTCACGGACGATACTCATCTCTATTGACTGTATCTTGTCATCGCGCATGAGGCGCGTCACGGCGGTATCCAAGGGAACCATCGCAATGTCGTCCTGATCATTGCCATTGTTCCCCGCTCCCTTGCTGGCCAGTACGCCCACGATGGTGAACGGTGTGTTTGATATCCTGACGCGCTGACCGACAGGATCCTCGTCACCGAACAGCTCTGTCGCGACAGTTGTCCCAATGACGACGACCTTAGCCCTTTTAGATAGATCACTCTCGGTGAGGAACTCGCCCGAAGCCAGGCTCCAGCTCTTTATGGTGAAGTAGTCGGGCTCTATGCCGTACACTGAAGGCGACCAGTCTCCCGAGCCGCCGACAAGCTTGAGCCCATTGAGGCGGGCGACGCCCGATATGGCCGAGATATAACTAGACTCCGTCCGCAGCTTATCAACGTCTGCCATGGTCAGTCGGTTGGCCTCGCGGACTCCTCTTGGAGGCATGACCATGAGCAAGTTCGTTCCCATGGCTTCTATCTGCTTCTTTATCTGGTCCTGAGAGCCTGAACCCACGGACACCATGACGATGACAGAGCAGACGCCAATGATGATGCCTAGTGACGTCAGGAAACTGCGCATCTTGTTTCTGAAGATGCTCTGGCTCGAGGCCTGGACCAGCTTGGACAGGGTCATGACGCGGCCTCAGTCTTCGCAAGTATGGCATGCCTAGCCTTCCACTCCCGGAGGTCATCTGCTGCCTTGCGCCTCTCTGTCACTGGAGCGTCGGATACGAGCTCTCCGTCTCGCATCGTTATGACCCGGCGCGTGTAGACCGCAAGTTCCGGTTCATGCGTCACGATGATGATCGTCTTACCCTTATCGTTGAGCTCCTGAAACAGGCTCATTATTTCCATTGACATCTCTGTATCGAGGTTGCCCGTAGGCTCATCGGCCAGTATGAAGGCTGGGTCCTTGACCATGGCCCTGGCTATGGCCACGCGCTGTTGCTGCCCCCCGGAAAGTTGGCTGGGCGTATGATCGAGCCTGTCGCCCAGCCCCACGTCGACCAAGGCGGCCTTGGCCCTCTCCTTCTGGTTGATCCTAGAGCCCGAGCGGTCGTAGAAGAGTGGCAGCTCAACGTTCTCCAGGGCACTCGTGCGCGCAAGAAGGTTGAAACCCTGGAATACAAAGCCAATCTTGTCGTTGCGTATGTAGGCAGACTCGTCGGAGCTTGCCGTAGACGTCTCGAGGCCGTCGAGGATATAGCTACCGCTCGTAGGCTTGTCCAGGCATCCCAGGGTGTTCATAAGCGTCGACTTGCCTGAGCCCGACGGCCCCATGATCGCGACGAACTCCCCGGATTCAATGTCCAGGTCAAGTCCCCTTAATGCCCTGACGGTGATGTCTCCCATCACATAGTGGCGCTGTATGCCACGTAATTCTATTATAGCCATCACTTTACCTGCTGTTTAACGATTATCTTCTTGCCTTCGAGTGACTCGGCGTCGAGTAGTTCGGTATTTGAATCATCGCTTACACCTGTTTTTACCAGTACAACGGCCAGCTGACCGCCCTCATCGAGGTACCACAGCGTCTTCTTGTTGGCAGACGATCCCGCCGTGCCCATGGCTCCTGCCGTGCCCATGGCTCCTGCCGTGCCCATGGCTCCTGCCGTGCCCATGGCTCCTGCCGTGCCCATTCCTCCAGACATGCCCATTCTTCCAGACATGCCTGCCGCGCCGGCACCCGAGCGGCCAGAGCCGCCGAAGCCACCAGGGGCTCCACCAGGCCCGCCTGGCATTGATCCACCCATCAGGCTGGACAGGCTGGTTGGCGTCTTGCTGATGTCGCTCGACTCAGAGGGCATTGACTTCTGGACCTCGTCGAAACGGGCGAGCATTTCGGCCTTACGCTCCTCGGGGACATCAGCCAAACCTGCGACAAATACGGCCTTACGCAGCTCTGCCGCCGTCATGGTAGCAGGCGTGAAGCGAAAGGCAGCGCTCGGGACGTTTAAGACGTTGTCCTTCTTCTGCTTTATGAATTCGACGCTGGCGCTCATGCCGGGCAGAAGGGTGCCTGAGTCGTTGTCAGCCAGTATTATGACGCTGTAGTACACCACATTACCCGATGTCTCGGGCACGAGTCGTATCTGCCGCACGACGCCTGCATAGCTTTTCTCCGTGTCGGACTCGACAGAAAAGCGCACCTCCTGGCCTAGCTGTATTGACCCGATATCAAGCTCGTCTACGGAGGCTTCAATCTGCATTCGTCCCAGATCTTCTACTATGGTAAAAAGGCTCGACGACGAGGCGCTCGTCCCCCCGGTGACACTCTGACCCGCATCGAAGAAGCGCTTGAGTACAATGCCATTTATGGGAGAAGTGACTATGGCGTACTGGTTTATCTCAGTCTCTATCTGCTCATAGGAGGCCTGGGCAGATGTCAGCTCGGCCTTCTTCACGTCGAGCCCTGACTTGGTTGTCCTGAAATCGTACTCAGAAAGTAATTGCTTATCGTAGAGCGTCTGCGCGTTCTGTAGTGCAAGCGCCTGCAGGTCGTAATTAGCCTGGGCCTTGTCTACGGCGGCCTTGGCTACCTTCGACTGCAGTTTTAATATGTCGGTATTGATTGTAGCCAGCACCTGTCCTGCGCGGACCTCGTCGTTGTAGTCGACGCTGACGCTCTCGAGCCGCCCGCTCATCTGAGCGAGTACGGTTACCGAGGAGAGCACGGAGAGCGTGCCGCTACTCGTCACCACGCTCTCTATGGTGCCCTTGCCAATCGTTGCAAACGTATAGCTCTCGGCCGACGCCGACAAGCCCTGCTTCTTGCTGGATACCAGCGCTATCATCACACCCGCAACCACGAGCACTGACACCAATACTATTACCAATTTCCACTTTTTCATGATTTGTTGTACTCCTTGCACATCTGTATGCATGCAAATTGCGTGCCAACTTCTGCCCTGAGAATTTCGCCCTCTAGACCTTGTGGAAGCTAGCAAGGCTTCGATTCGCCACGGCTACGGGAAAGTTTTGACGCGCAAAACTTGCGCTGCGCATTTTTTGCGCAGCGTAATCCTTGCAAACCCTACAGCCCTCCGCCCTTGACCCACGCAGCAAAGCGGACCTATAGTGAGGCTGTACTCTGTAGCGATGATGAGGGGGAATCCGGTGAGATACCGGAGCTAGCCCGTAACTGTGTGCCTTGAGTCAGATGATGCCGTTTAGACAGCATCCCGATTCCATGGCGAGCCAGGATACCTTCATCACGCGTAGTTTTCGTGGAACGCTTCGTGGTACAGGCGCAAAACGATAGACCCCGTGGCAAAAGAAACAGCCATGCGGCCCGTCGATACCCCAATCAGGAACCGTTCCTCCACAACGAACAGCCGCAGGCTTAAGCGCTGCTGCGTTCGAATACCATGGAGGACTCTATGAGACGGACTTCTGCAATCTTTCTAGGCCTGCTGGCCGCCCTCTTCGTGGCCATACCATCGGTCATGGCTCAAACTACGAGCCAGGCCGGTACAGGCATCGTTTTTAAGGACGAGCGTGGTGTAACCATAAAGCTCGACACCAAGGCAATTCGTATCGTGTCACTTTCGCCTGAACTTACAGAGATACTGTTTGCCGTAGGAGCCGGCGATAAGCTCGTAGGCAACACCACCTACTGCAACTACCCCGAGGCCGCCTTGGCCGTCACCAAGATAGGCGGGTTCTCCGCCAAGACAATAAGCGTCGAGACAATAGTATCGCTCAAGCCGGATCTCATAGTCGGCGGCCTTGCCGCTCATGGGCAACTAGCGGCACAGTTTGAGCGCTCGGGGTTACGCTTCGCGGCTCTTCCTACGACCGGTTTTGACCAGATCTATGACACCATAGAACTCATGGGTAGGGTAGCTGGCAACGAAACGACGACTAAAACCCTTATAGCCACCATGAAGGCAAGAATAGCCGCCATCGACGCCAAGACAAAGACTGTTCCAATCGATAGTCGACCCATAGTCTTCTGGGAAACATGGGACGAGCCCTTGATGTCGGCCGGTCCTGGCTCCTTTACCGGGCAGGTGATAGTAGCGGCCGGTGGGCGCAACTGCTTTGCCGACTCCACTGCCGACTGGCCCGTGGTAAGCTTCGAGGCGGTACTAGCCCGCAATCCCACATGGATAATGGCGGCCGAGAGTCATGGTGCAGCACTGACTATGGAGCGCCTGGCCAAGCGTCCGGGCTGGACAGCCTTGGGAGCCGTCAAGGCGGGCCGTGTCGTCCTCCTGGACGGAGACATCGTTGCCAGAGCCGGCCCGCGCTTTGTGGACGCCATAGAACTGATGGCCAAGGTCTTGTATCCGGGGTCATTCAAATGATAGTACGGAGCGACAGCGCCCGCTCCGCCCTTGCCTATGGGGGGCTGTTCGCGGCCCTCTGCGCCGCCTTCGCTGCGTCTCTTGCCTTTGGCGCCGTGAGGCTCTCCCCTGCGGAGGCCCTGGCCGCCTTATTCTCAGGAGACAGCGCCGATATAAGCGTCGTCATAGTACGCTTGCGCTTCACGCGAGCCTGCCTTGCGGCTGCCGTTGGGGCGTCCTTAGCCACATCGGGCGTCGTCTTCCAGGGCTTGTTCCGTAACCCGCTTGCCGATCCATACGTCATAGGGAGCTCTGGCGGCGCGGCCTTCGGCGCCGTATGCGCCATAGCCTTTGGTTCCAGCGCCGGCGCCCTTGGCTTCTCGGGGGTCGGCATGGCCGCGTTTGTAGGTGGACTCGGTTCAACACTCATAGTCTATCTGGTGGCCGGCACCACCAGACTACGATCCGACGCCTCCAGCCTCCTGCTCGCAGGAACGGCTCTTGGCTCTCTGTTCTCGGCCCTCGTCTCAATAGTCCTGGCTCTCAAGGACAAGGATCTACACCAGGCCTGGTTCTGGCTACTGGGAGGCTTCTCGGGGCGAGGCCTACCGGAACTAGGGGCCTCGGCTCCAGCCATGCTCATAGGCCTCGTGGCTGCCCTCCTGTCTGCCCGCTCACTGGACATGCTATCCGGAGGCGACGAGGAGGCCATGAGCCTCGGACTGCGGCCGGTAAGGACTCGATTCATAGTCGGCGGCTTCGCCGCCCTCTCAGTGTCCGCAGCCGTCGCCCTATCAGGCGCGATAGGCTTCGTGGGCCTCGTCTCACCACATCTGTCCAGGCGTCTGGTTGGCCCCAGTCACCTGCGGCTTATACCGGCCGCTGCCATGACCGGAGCCGTACTCCTCATCATAGCCGACACCGTGGCTCGCAGCGCCTTCGTACCCGTGGAGATGCCGGTAGGCGCCATGACCGCCCTTATAGGAGCACCATTCTTCATATACAAGATAGCCAAACGCGGACTGGACGACACACGATGAACCTGGTAAGCACCCTGTCTGTCGCCGAGACTGGATCGAACATTGAGTCTCCTGACGTGCTCATGGAGGCTCGCAAGCTCTCGGCCGGTTACGGACAAAAGGTAATAGTCAGCCAGGCAGACTTCTCAATACAGCCGGGTTCTCTCCTTGTCGTGCTTGGCCCAAACGGCTGTGGAAAGACGACAGTTCTAAAGACTTGCCTGGGCCTCATCCCGGCATTGTCGGGTCAGGCATTGCTCGGCGGCAGGCCGGTAGAGCGCATGCTCCCTCGGGAGCGAGCCAGGCTAGCCGCCTGGGTGCCACAGATAGCCGAGACGGTCTGGTCATATAAGGCTCGCGACATAGTGGCACAGGGACGATACGCCATACGGGGAGCCTTCAAGCGATTCGACGATGATGACACTGAGGCCATAGAGAATGCACTGGCGACTATGGACATCAAGGCTTTTGCGGACAGACGCTTCTCGTCGCTTTCGGGAGGCGAGGCGCGCCGCGTCATGATAGCGCGTGCCTTGGCCCAGGAGGCGCCTCTCTTAGTACTTGACGAGCCAGCCGCCCACATGGACCCAGGCAGACAGATGGAGCTGATGGAGATGCTGCTGGCTCTGGCCAAGACAGGCAAGGCCGTAGCCGTCAGCGTCCATGACGTCAACGCCGCCAGGCGTTTCGCCGACCTTGCCGTGCTCGTCGACAGAAACGGCGGCTCGGTCTTTGGCCGCCCTGAGGATATTCTTGACCCCGAGAGACTAGAAGAGGCCTATGATACATACTTTATTCACGGCAGTCATGAGTCCTACGGGAATTACGTCTTGCCAGTTTCCCGCAAACGACGGCAAGGAGAGTGAGCATGGATAGCGATACAGTGCGCAGCGCCATCAAGGAACGCCTCGACGACCTGACAAAGCCCAAGGGCAGCCTTGGTAAACTGGAGGACTATGCCGAGAAACTGGCGGTCATCCAGGGCCGCGTGCCCCCGACCATAAGGCGCAAGGCGACCTTCGTCCTGGCAGGAGACCATGGTGTGACGGCCCAGGGCGTTTCCGCCTATCCAAAGGAAGTGACCGCCCAGATGATCCACAATATCATGGCTGGTGGTGCGGGTATCAACGTGCTGTCCAAGGCATGCGGCTTCGATATGTTTGTCGTAGACGCCGGCGTCGATGCCGATCTGCCCGCCTGGCCGCAGCGTGGAGCAGGAGGCTCTCCCGGTTTCTTCTCCATGAAGGTGGTGCGAGGCACAAGGGACTTCTCGGTGGAGCCGGCCTTCAGCGAGCTACAATTCGACGAGTGCCTGGAGAACGGCCTTGAGCTGGCAGAATTCGCCGCACGCGAAGGCTATGACATGGTCGCCTTAGGTGACATGGGCATAGGCAATACGACGAGCGCAGCAGCGGTTCTCGTAGCCTTTGGCTTCGAGCAGGAACTTGTCATAGACCGCGGCACCGGCATCGATGATGACATGCTCGAGCGAAAACGCCGCCTGATAGTAGAGGCGGTAGCGGCACGCGGCCCCTACCCCACACCAGAATCGGTGGGGATAACCTTCGCCGGCCCGGAGATAGCCACGGCCGCCGGCATACTACTAGGCCTCAAGAATACTGGCGTTGCCTGCATCATAGACGGTTTTCCCATCACAGCCGCCGCGGTACTAGCCTGGAAGATAGACCCTGCTGTTATCGACTACCTCTTCGCAGGTCACCTGTCCAGGGTCAAGGGACATGGGCCGGTGCTCAAGGCCATGGGGCTGGACCCTGTTGTATCGCTCGACATGCGCCTTGGAGAAGGCACGGGGGCGGTCATAGGCGGCTTCATCGTGGAACTGGGAGCCAGGATTGCAGGGGAGATGGCACGGTTCTCCACCATGGCCATATCAAAGGCGAGCGCCGACGAAAAGGACTACTAAGACTATGGCCGACCGGAGCGCTCATGCCTGTGCGAGTCCCATTCATGGGGGCGACATCGTCGCTCTGGCCGCAGCCTCTGGACTACCGGTCTCATCGCTCATAGACGCCAGCGCCAATATCAATCCACTGGGCCCACCCGCATGGCTCGACGCCGCCTTTAACCAAGGCCGGCGCGCCTGCGAAAACTACCCAGACCCGGCCTACAGGGAACTCAGGGCAGCAGCCTCCGAGAGGCTCGGCGTCAATCCCGACAGCATAGTCTTTGGTAATGGCGCCGACGAACTGATGTTCGCCCTCGCTCGCTCACTCTTCGACGCCACGCTCAAGACACGCCCTGTGGCCATAATCGAGGCGCCATCATACGACTCGTACCGCTCGGCCAGCGCTGCTGCTGGCTTCAGCCTCCGCTCGATACAGGCCCGACTACCTCGAGCCATGGGAGAAGTCGCAGACGAGCGACAATCGGGCGATGGCTTAGCCAGCTACAAGGCGTATGAGGCCGCTCTCACCATGGCTCCTTCCGGCTCACTGCTCTGGCTTGGCGCGCCAAACAACCCAACAGGCATCATGCCAGGAGACTATCCTTCCTGTGCCGCCTCTCTGGCGGAGCGCTTTCCAGAGCAGTACATACTCTGCGACGAAGCCTTTATGGACTTTTATGCCGGCAGCGAGTTGGAAAACGAAGAGAGCGCACGCTCCATCCACGGAGCAGCCCAAGACGCGGTTCGCCTTGCCAACCTCGTCGTCCTGCGATCCATGACGAAATTCTGGGCGGTGCCTGGTCTGCGTGCCGGTTATGCCCTCTGTCACCCGTCTCTGGCAAGCGGTCTCCGTGCAGCCCTGCCCAACTGGCCGCTCAACACCGTTGCGGAGGCCTTCGCTCGCCTCGCCTTCTGCGACCCGGAGGCAGATGCACGCCGCAAACAGAGCATTGACTTCTGCGTCACAGAGAGGGCCAGGATGGCCGGGGCTCTAAGCTCCTTACCAGGCCTACGCGTATTCGAATCAGGGGTCAACTTTTACCTAATAAATCTCGGTTCCGATGCACGAGCGATGACTGCCGCCTCCTACCTGGCCCGCTTAGGCATTGGCGTTCGTAGTTGCCGCAACTTCGATGGCCTGGCTCCTGGCTTCCTGAGGATTGCCGTCAAGAAGGCCGCGGAGAATGACGCCATAGCCGAGGCAATCGCATCTGCCCTGGCCGACGAGGGGCATGAACAAGCAGACAGGCCAAACCTGGAACAATCGAAGCGCCGGTCACAGCACGGGGTACAGCGCCGGGCCAAGGCCCTGATGATACAAGGCTGTTCCTCAAACGCAGGCAAGAGCCTCATCGCGGCGGCCTTCTGCCGCATCTTCCGCGACGAGGGCCTGGATGTGGCCCCGTACAAGGCTCAGAACATGTCGCTTAACTCTGCGGTCACCGCCGCAGGCCTCGAGATAGGACGAGCCCAGGCGGTACAGGCGGCCGCCTGCGGGCTGGAAGCCGACGAGCGCATGAACCCCGTCCTATTAAAGCCGGAGAGCGACAGAGGCTCCCAGATAGTGCTTTTGGGAAGGCCCCTCGCGCGCAGGCAGGCCAGGGACTACTACGTCATGCACGAACAGATGCGAGACAGCGCGAGGACTGCCTACGATAGCCTGGCATCGGAACACGAGCTTATAGTATTAGAAGGAGCCGGTAGCCCCGCCGAGATAAACTTAAAGAGCCATGACTTCGTCAACATGGCCGCGGCCCGATACGCAGGAGCCCGCGTCCTACTCGTGGGCGACATAGACCGTGGCGGCGTTTTTGCCTCCTTCATAGGACACGTGGCCACCTTCGCCCCGGACGAACTGCGTATGCTTTCAGGCTTCATAGTCAACAAATTCAGGGGAGACCCGTCCCTCCTCGGCGACGCCTTCTCCATGACGCGCGAACGCACAGGCTACCCCGTGCTGGGCTGTGTGCCCATGATTGCCGGCCTCGACATACCAGACGAAGACGAGCCACTTATAAAGGCTGGCGCCCGAGCCGGAACCGAGCTCAGGATAGCCGTGCCGCGCCTGAGGCGAGTCTCCAACTTCACAGACCTGGATGCCTTCGCCTGTGAGCCTGACGTTGAAGTGCTAGCCGTTTCTTTGGGAACGGAGCTCGACGAAGGCCATTTCGACGCCGTCATCATACCCGGCACCAAGTCTACCGTGGCCGATCTACTCTGGCTTAAGGAGAGCGGCCTTGCCGACGCCATACTCCGCTTCGCCGCTGGAGGTGGCACGGTGGTAGGCATATGCGGCGGCTACCAGATGCTGGGCCAGGCTCTGCTCGATCCCGACGGTGTTGAATCAAACGCCCGCGAGACGCCAGGACTGGGGCTCCTGCCCCTGCTCACCTCCTTTGATGGCGACAAGACGCTTTCAAGGGTAAGCGCTCGCTGGGTCGGGACGACAAACATTCCAGCAGATAATAGCCTGGAAGGATACGAGATACACCATGGCCTTACTCGGCTCAAGGATGGCCCACCGGGAGAGGCACCAGGCGAGGCAGGCCTTCGCCCCGTCATTCTAGGCGACAATGGCCTTGTGCTGGGCTATGGCAGTGAGGCCGTATGGGGCAGCTACCTCCACGGTATCTTCGACTCAGACGGCTTCCGAAGGGCCTTCCTAAACAGGCTCCGCGCGCGGCGCGGCCTGGCACCACTCGCACCATCAATGCGGAGGAGCCTGGATTCTGAACTGTCCCGCCTGGCTACCATAGTCAAGGAAAACGTCGATATGGCCACCATAAGAATGGAACTCGGGCTGTGATTGGACGCTACTCCGTGGCTATCCTGGGTGCCCTCGTTCTTGACGCAATCATAGGCGACCCTGCCGTTTCCTGGCATCCTGTGCGCCTCCTAGGGCGTCTCGCAGGACTGGCAGAGACCTCTGCTCGTCGCATGTTCCTTGTCTCCGATTCAGCCAACGACTTCAAATCGCTCGGCTCCTCAGTCACTCGCGCACGCATCGCAGGGGCTGTCACCTGGTTGTTTGTCGGCGTTACGGCGGGCGGTCTTGCCTGGCTCCTCTGTGCCACAGCCCATGGCCTTCACCATATCATCGGGGCTGCGTCCGACATTGCAGTGGTATGGGCCAGCATAGCGCCTGCAGACCTCGCCGCCCATGCCCAGCGGGTCAGGCGCGCCCTGTTGGGCAGGGATGGCCTGCCTGCAGGCCAAGCGGCTGTCTCCATGCTCGTGGGGCGGGATGTATCCAATCTCGACGAAGCTGGTGTGGCTCGTGCCTGCGTCGAGAGTGTGGCAGAAAGTTCCATAGACGGAGCCGCCGCTCCCTTGTTCTGGGCGGTACTCCTGGGACCATGGGCCGCCTTCACCTACCGAGCCATCAATACCATGGATTCAATGTTCGGCCACAAGGACGAGCAATACGTACACTTCGGCCTCGTAGCCGCCAAGACCGACGACATTGCCAACTGGCTACCGGCACGACTTTCGTCGGTCTTAGCCTGCGCCGTGGCTCCCATCGTGGGAGGCAAGGCAGGCCGGGCATTTGACTCTTTTCGCCGCTGGAGGCTAGCCCATCAGAGCCCCAATGCCGGCCATCCAGAATCGGCCTACGCCGGCGCTCTTGGGCTTAGGCTGGGGGGCCCGTCACGCTACTCCGAGGGCGTCATAGACAAGCCATGGATAAACCCCGACGGCGCCGAGGCCACAGCAGACGATATCAGGCGAGCCATAGTGCTCATGTATGCTCAGACGGTGCTGTCTGCGGCTCTCTTCCTGGCTACTACAGCCGCCTATACCAGCTTGTAGGCGGCCATTCTTGCCTCTAGCGCATCTACGACTTGGTTATTCTCAGCCCGCCTGGCAGACATACCAGGCGGCCTGTTTGCCTACACGAATCACCTTGAGATGAGTGAAGACAGAACGCAATTCATCCTGTACAGTCTTGATGAAGTTGAAGTAATCACCGCCCTCGGCGTACTCGACGATGCTGGTTAAGAGGCGCCTGTCGGCGCTGTAGTCATGGAAGAGCACCACGCCGGCTGAAAGGCGTTTAGCCTCGCGGAACAGGGCTAGCCTATCGTCGAGCTTGAGCCCGTGTGCCACGTACGCGGCGCTTACAAGGTCAAATGAACCGTCACCAAGCTTGAGGCCGCCCAGGATATCACCAACGGCGCAGGGCACGCCCCTGCGCCTGGCCTGGGCCACCATGCCGCCGGATACATCGATACCTTCTACATCCCAGCCTTCGCTGCGGAGGGCTGAGGTGAAGGCGCCGGTGCCGCAGCCTATGTCCAGGGCGCGCTTGCCGGCAGGATGTGGCAAGGCGGATCGGCCTACATCGAAGCAGCCTGCGTACGATCGCAGTTGCCCCGCAAAGAACCAGGCGTACGGTATCGATATGCGCTCAAAGAGGCGAGCGTGCTTATCGCTGTGCTTCATTGGCTCCGGCATGGTAGCTTCTCACATCAAAACAGTGTCCGGATCACAGTAGCGCCAGAATCTCTTCTGCATGGCCTTCTGGGCTCACCTTTGGGAATATCCTTTGTATCTTTCCATCGGGGCCTACGACGACGGTTGAACGTATGACGCCCATGTACTTCTTGCCATACATGGCCTTCTCTCCCCATGCGCCGTAGGCCTCAAGAGTCGTATGCTCCGGGTCTGAGAGGAGGACAAACGGTAATTCGTATTTTGCCCGGAATTTACCATGAGAAGTTGGCTTGTCAGGGCTGATGCCTATGACGACCGCGCCTTTGGCCAGTATCTGGTCATACACATCTCTAAAACCACAGGCTTCCTTGGTGCAGCCGGGGGTGTCATCCTTGGGATAGAAATACACGACTGCCGTCTTTCCCTTAAACGATGCCAGGCTCACGGTGGCACCTGTTTCATCCTGAAGCGAGAACTCCGGGGCTGGGCTACCTTCTGTCAACATGGGTTTCTCCTTGGGATAGCACTATGCGATTAATAATCCAACTTCAGAATATACTATACAATTGCCACACATGCTCGCAATCAATAGTACTTACCTCCACAGATAAACAGACTCTTCACAGTAACTACCACAGATGGCATGGCGGTGATACAATCGAGTCTTCATACAGTTGACACACATCGTACCGGGAGTCAGTATGCACAGAATTTCCACGTTATTCACCATATTACTGCTTGGCTCGTTAATCGTCGGTGCTCAGCCTGCGCCAACAGGCCCTGGAGGCCCAAAGGCAGGTGGACCACCTCCTGACGGCACGCAGCCTAAGGCTGGCACCACTGGATCCTCCCAGCAAGGGTCGGGCCGTGTCGGTGGATCGCTCGTCGCGGTAGCCAAGGTGGAGAGCAGAACAACATCCATAGGCGTAGCCGGACGGCTGGAGCCCACCAGGCGCATAGTCCACACCATAGGCATTACGGGATTCGTCGAAGCGATTCACGTCCGACTCGGGGACCGTGTGCATGAAGGTCAGCTTCTGGTCACCTTGACACGTGACGCCCCGGGAGAATCATACCGACCAGTGCTCATAGTTTCCCGCATATCCGGCAAGGTATCGGAAATTTCGGTGACCGTAGGCTCAGAAGCCCGGTCTGGAGCAGCTGCAATAAGCGTCATAGACGACTCGGAGTACCGCCTGAGCGTTGCCCTGAGCGACAAGGATGCCTTCCGTGTGGCGACAATGGAGCAAGTTTCACTGACGGCCCATAGCGCCGATGGCACGGAGCTGAGCGGTAGGCTTTCTAGTGTTTCTGCGGAGCCAGACTATGCGACAGGGCTGTTTACAGCCAACATCCACTTCGATTCCCAGATGGGGGCCAGAACAGGCATGGTGCTTTTTATGGAGCTGCCCGTGGATTCGGTTCAGGGCATTTTTATAAACCAAGGCCTGGTAGTGCGGCGCTTCGGGAACAGCGTCCTGTGGATAGTAGATTCAGACGACAGGCTCAGGCAGGTACCTATATCTACTGGCAAACCATACGGTAACGATATCCTTGTCATATCGGGTCTGGAACCCGGGTCGCGCTTCATATCGACCATGACGGGCTATGAGAAGGATGGTCTGAGCCTACAAGAGTATAGGGACGCCCAGAAGAAGGGTTCTTGATATGCTCAAGCTCATTTTCAGGAAGACCACTGGCTTCATAGTCTTCTCTATCCTCCTATGTGCCTTGGGTCTCGTGCTTGCGGCACGTCTGCCTGTGATGATGTACCCTCAGACACGCAGGCCCATGGTCACCGTTCGCTTCAACCACCCCGGTATATCCGCAATCGATTTCCAGCAGGAATACTCAGGCTCCATCGAGCCTCGTCTCTCATCACTTGATGGTGTCGATATCATGGAAGCGACCTACTCTGGTGATTCAAGCAGTGTAATGCTCACCTTCGATTGGGAGACAAAGAGCGTGGCTGCCAAATCCCTCGTAGAGTCTACCATGATATCGCTCAACGGGAGCCTCCCTTCAGAGATCCGAGACAGCTACTCTATCAGATTTAGAGAAGGGGAAAACGCCGGCTACATTGTCATGGGAGCGACTTCAGAAAGCACTCCGCCGGAAGTTCTGATGGAACGGCTGTCAGCCAATGTGGAACCACGCCTGCGAGCCATCGCTGATGTCGAGGACTTTGGTATCTTCGGGCTAGAGGAGCTGCAGGTGCGTGTGACCCTCAATCAGGAAGCCCTCCTTTCCTATGGGCTGTCCATAGTCGATGTAAACGCAGCCTTACAAGCCGGGCTGTCACCTCAGCCGCTTGGAACGCTCAGAGAAGGTAGCGAGCGATACAGTGTACGCATCAAACGCAGCGACCGTAGCCTCGCAACCTTGTCGGGGCTCGAGATCAAGCGCATAGGGGACTCCCTCGTGTCCCTTGAGGATGTCGCCGATATAGACGTCCGCTACACCGTACCCCGTAGCGTCTTCTTGGTAGAAAACAAACCGGCCATACAGATAACGCTTACGCCAGTGGAGGGCGGCAACCTTAACCGCATGACCGACGATCTTCTGGCTATAATGAGCGATGCCCGAGACTCGGGGCAGATTCCCTCTGATACGGCATTCCAGCTGTATGTGGACCCAGCCAAGTACATACAACGGTCAATCGATCAGGTGGTCCGCGCGGCGCTCCTAGGTGGCGTCCTTGCCATCCTGATCGTCTTCCTCATACTAGGCGAAATCAGGAACACCCTCATCATAGCCATATCCCTGCCTGTATCCATCATGCTGTCGTTCATACTGATGAACCTCTTTGGCGTGTCACTCAATCTTATATCCCTTGGTGGCTTTGCACTGGCCGTGGGCATGATAGTCGACGCAACCATTGTGGTAATGGAGAATATCCACCGATGGAGGCGGGAGGACAAGCGTGTACTCAACTCGGCGATGTGGAAACACATAGTCATTGATGCCACAAGGCAGGTACGAGGACCGGTAATATCATCGACGCTGACATCGGTGCTCGTCTTCCTTCCCTTGTCATTCTCGGCTCCATTGGCCAATGCCATCCTCGGAGACCAGGCTAAGACCGTGGTTTTCTCGCTTGCCTGCTCGCTGTTCGTGTCGCTCAGCCTCGTACCGGTGATAGCGTACGTCATCTTCAGGGGTAAGGGTAAGCATACCGTAGACCACCTGGGCCCCAAGGGTCTTGCCAAGATATCTGAGCCTATCATTGGTAAGGTGATACATGGCTATCGCAGGATTCTCCGCTTCCTCATTTCAAGGCGAAGCGTAGCCGCACTATTCCTAGGCATTACTCTAGCCGCCATGGTTCTCTCGGTGCTGGTATTCTTCCCTAAAATTCCTAAGGAGATAATGGCCAAGCCCCAGTCAGACCGTGTGGTCCTCTTATTCAGGCACTCCGAGTATGTAACATCTATGGATATCATAGAAAAGCTAATGCCGGAACTCAGGGAACGTGTGCAAAGCACACTCTCGGGGCTCAAGTTTCAAGATTACGCCAACGTATCGGGCCGCATGAATCAGATACTCATAGACTTTAGCGATCCACGCGTTGTAAACGAGGCCATAGACAGGCTTGAACGGGAATTTGTCAGCGAGGGAGTATGGTATTTCAACATTCAGTCATGGGATCCGGCCGCTCTGCCCCTACCCCAGACATACGCACTGCAACTGAGCGTCTATGGCCCGGACTCAACTCGAAAAGTAGCCATACTTGACGAGATGCAGAGGGCGCTTAACGCATCACATATCTACAGCCGTATAAACGTCAGGCCTTCGCCGGCCATGGTCAACGAATTGGTTCTTACCCCTCGCACCGAGTCGCTGCGAGGTTTCCAAGGCTTTAGTGTAGCCTCTCTGACGGCTCTAGCCAAGCGCGCCCTGGGAGGTAGCTCCGGAATCAGCGTAAGTGACGGCACCTACGATGTTTCGGTGGTGGCAAGGTACCCTGACACGCAGATAGACTCTCGTGACAAACTTGAAAATCTCCTCATTCCCTGGAAAAATTCCTACGTGCCTTTCAAGCATTTCTTCGACTTCTCCGTTCGATCGGCAGTATCGCAGGTATATTCTGAGAATGGCGAACTTGCCTTCAGGCTATACGCCAGCTCTGGAGCCGGCGTCACCGATGCTCAGCGTATGCAGAATGAGAAGGCGGCCCTAGCCCTCTTCGCCGAGAAGATAGTGCTGCCAGCCGGCTATAGCTATGTACTGGACAACCCCCGTCTGGAGATAGACGACGCGGTGCGATCCCTGTTCGTCGCCATGGGAATATCGATTGTCCTTATTTACTTACTCTTATGCTTCCAGTTCAACTCGTTATGGATACCGATGATAATACTCGTCACCATCCCGCTTGGTTTCGTGGGCGTCGTCATCTCGCTGTTTGCCTTCCATTCCACGCTTAACCTCAACTCGCTTTTAGGGACGATACTCCTAGGCGGCATAGTCGTTAACAACGCCATCATCATGATCGATTTCTATCTGAACACCAGGAAGGACTACCCCGACCACCTCACCGCAATAGTGGGTACGGCTGCCCTCAGATTCCAGCCAATACTCATAACGAGTCTGACTACCATCTTTGGCATGCTGCCGATAGCCATAGGGCTTGGCTCAGGATCGTCTATACTGCAGCCCCTGGGCATAGCCGTATCAGGCGGTCTTATCCTCTCGTCGTTTCTTACCCTCTTCGCAATACCCGCAATCCTCAGCTTCTGGAGATATAACCCATGAGAAAGTTGGCATGCATCATTATTATGACTCTCCTCGCCTCTAATCTTCCAGCCGACCCTCTCGCCTTATCGGCACATGACGCTGTCGAACTAGCCAAAGCCACCAGCCTCGATTTCTACTCACAATCTCTCGCTCTCGACGCGGCTCATCGAGATCTTGAAAATTCATGGAACCTGTTCCTGCCTGGAGTGAGTGTGGGGGCTACAGCGAAGTACGGAGATAGCCTCCTCATCAAAAATGCCAAACCTTCGAGCCAGGAGGCCTTCAGCTCAAGCCTTACGGCAGGGCTCAGGCTGAGCCTTGCAAGCAGCATCATCTTTGATCAGAAGAATCGTCAGACTGACTACCGCTCAGCGGAAATCGGGGAACAAGACGCAGTGGCACGGCTGACACGTGACGTACAGAAGGCGTATTACTTCCTTGTCTCTCTTAAGCTCGACATCGACAACAAGGCCACAGCTGTCACGTTGGCTTCTGATCGCGTAAAGCTGGCAAGCGCCAGATTCAATAGTGGCATGGGCTCGGAACTCGACCTACTACGAGCCCGCATGTCAGAATCAAACGCACGTTCATCCCATCAGAGGACCATCACCGACTACGAGAAACGCCAAGCTTCGTTCAGGCGCATGGTCGGGCTTGTACCAGGGGAAACCTTCAACCTGTCGTCTGCGTTAGAGGTTCCGGCGAACCCCGTGAAGTTGAGCAGCGATCCAAACCTGGAAGGACGTGCCGACCTACAGAAGGCCAGCATGGCCGTTCAGGCGGCCGAGTCCGCTATCACGCGCTATGTCACCATCAACCGCCTGCCCCTCCTGAGCATAGACGCGGCATGGAACTATAGCCTCACGGATAGGAAGACATCCAAGGATGCCTACTCCCTGAGCGCAGGTCTGACATTCAACCCCGACGCCTGGATACCCGGATCAAGGAAGGACCTCGAGCTTAAAAGGCTTTTAGACAGCAAAGAAAGGCTTACCCTAGCCTACGAACAGGCCAAGAGAGCCGCGTTTGACGAGATAGAGGCGCTTAAACTTGACATAGATTTTACACGAGACAACCTGACGGTGGCTGAAGGCCAGATAAGCCTGGCCGAACGTATTCTTGTCCGCACGCGGGAAGCCTACGACAGGGGAGTAGCCACGAGTCTAGAACTCGATGAAGCCCAACTGGCAGTAGACTCGGCACGGCAATCGCTCATAGCTCTACGCTATCAGTATCTGTCTTTGCTCATAGACCTGGGATATGCTCTCAACCTACCTTGGCAGAGCCTGGTTGAATAAAGGCACCTAGAACGACATCTGCCTGATTCACCCTGCCCTCATTGATTTACCATTACAGTTTTGCACTTGTGTATATATAATTGCAGTGTCTAAATTATGAGCTTACATAGTGGATGTTTCCTGTAGCGCTCTTCTGTAAGAACACTCTTGTAATAGCCCGAACATTGTTAGGAGACAAAATATGCTAAAACGATTGGTAAGACTTGTTATGGCCTTGAATTCCAATGCCAAGGCATCGCAATTGGCAGCCGGCTTTGCTTGCGGTTTATTATTGGCAATGGTACCAAGCAACAATCTTTTATGGCTTATGATGTTCATCCTTACATTTTTTTTGAAGATTCATCGTGGCATGCAACTTTTGATGATAGCCCTGTTTAAGCTCTTGGCTCCCTTGGCCTCCGTGTGGCTTGACCGCTTGGGATGGGCCGTACTCAGGCTTGAATCCTTGCAGGGTTTGTTTACCGATCTGTACAATTTACCCATTGCGCCTTTAACGCGCTTCAACAACACACTGGTGGCGGGCGGGCTAATGGCTGGGTTTGTGTTATGGATACCAGTGTTTCTGTTGGTGCTGGGCCTGGTAAAGTTGTATCGTGCAAGACTTGCTCCTTTGATAGTAGACAGCAAATTTGTAAAGCACCTTAAAAAGCTGCCTTTGGTTCAAAAAATCGCTGTTCTAGCCAGCAAGGCTGTCGTCGTAGTCCGCTCTGAGGCTTGAGGGGGAAGGGCATGAAAGAACAGAAAAAACGTATCGAAAAGATACATAGAACAGCGAAAACAACTAAAATACCCTCCCTTTTCAAGAAGCCTATTTCTCAAAGACGTTTTGAAAAAAGATACCTGAAGCTTCTGGCGCAAAAGTCTGATATCGATCTCTTGAAGGCCTCTTTTAGTTTGAAAGACGGAATGTACCGGCTTAAGGATGGACTGGAAGCGTCCACTTTGAAGCGTCTAGCTATTTTATCAAAGGCAATACGCGCAAATACCGGCTGGATAAAGACCGGACCCCTCCTAGCTACGGCTATCGTGCTGGGAGCTCTGACTGCCTTTTTTATCATGTTCGCCAATCCCCTACTGGAGAAGGGTGCGGAAAAGGCCCTGCAGGGTATTTTCCAGGCGAAGGTGGATATTCAGGATCTGCGTCTCACGCTACTAGGGCCTTCATTGTCCTTTAAGGCTATGAGCGCCGCAGACAAGGATGAACCCATGACTAACCTGGTAGAGCTGGGATCCACTGAATTTTCTCTAGATTGGGGCCACCTGTTACGCGGCCGCTTTTTCTTGCGGACGGGCAGGATAGAGCGCATGGCCTTTGGGACAGCCCGGACGTTTTCAGGAGCCTTGCCTGAGTATGTGTCTCCATCCAAACAGAAGAAAGAGTCCTCTTCATTCGGTTCAGGGATTGTAAACCTTGCCGGCTTTGATGTCTCCGCCCTGCTTGAACAGCAAAAGGACAAGCTCAAGACGACCGCAGCACTGGAAACGGCAAAGGCCGCCTGGGAGAAAGCCGCTAAGGAATGGCCTGCCAGAGTGGAAAGCTCCACAGCCGCGGTACAAGACTTTCAGGTTTCTGTTGAACGGCTACGCTCGCTGGATGTTAAGAACATCAAGAGCGTAGGAGAAGTAAATTCTTATCTCTCCGAGGCAAAGTCCGCCGTTCAAAACGGCAAGACACTCGTCAGTGAGGCCAAGGCGATATCTGGCGGCATAACTCGTGATGTTGACGCTGCAAAACTGCTAGAGAAGGAGGCCCGTAGCGCCGTAGAGAAGGACATGGCCTACCTCAAGTCATTCATGGATCCAAAAAGCGGAGCAGCCTTCAATGCTCTGGAGCCCGTCATGGAACAAGTGCTTACTGACAAGGCACAGCTTGCTGTCTACTACGGGAAGAAAGCCTTGGATCTCTTGGGTCGTCTGCGCAGCTCTAAAGATGATGACACTAAAGAGGGAGCCAAGCCTAAAAAGCCCGCGTCTATCACCAAGGGAAGGACCGTTGATTTTCCCCTGCGGGGATATTCACGCTTCCGTCTTGGAGAGTGTGTGAGCAGCTTTAATGATGGAATACGCGACTGGTATATTCGTCTGAGTGACATTTCAACGGAACCCGAATTGTTAGGCGCTCCATCTGCACTAACGGTACAAGTGGACGCTAGGACATGGGAAATAACTATTGATGCATCTGCAGATACGAAGTTCTCGGACTCAGTTCCTTGGCAGTTTTCAGCTTCTGGGAGCGGCCTACAGGTAACCCTGGAAGAAGAGCTTGCAGTGCTCGGTGTTCAGGGCTTCAGCGGTGTTTCTTCAGGAAGTCTGAAGGGGCAGGGCAAGAAGAAGGACACTCTCCTCAACGCAGATATTTTCGTGACAGAACCAAAAATACGTGAAGCTTCGGGCAGCGTGGGTAGCTCTCTAAAGCAAGCTCTGGCCAAAGTGAAGAGCATAGATCTATCTGTAGCGTACCAAGACACAGACGATCAAAAGGCTTCCTTTACCGTACGCTCTAACTTAGACACTATCATTGGTGATGTTCTGGGTGACCTCGCAGCCACCGCTCTAAAAAAGGCTAGTACAGAACTTGAAGGGAAACTCAGCACTCGTGTTGAACAGGAACTGGGAGAGTCGGCAGCCGCTAAAATATCGCTTGGCAGTCTAGGCCATGAAGCTTCCGGCAATGTAAGCACGGTGCAAAAGGGCCAGTCTGCTGTAGATGCCAAGGTACAGGAGCTGGAAACGAAGGCACGATCCTTTGTCGGAGACAGCTTGAAAGGGCTGAGTCTACCTGGCTTCAAACCTTAAACAACCAGATTGTGCTCATGACGAGTCGAAGAGAAGGAATAGGGTGATTACATCTTTACGCAATTTGGCGGACAGCCTTTCTGACTATCCGCCAATACCACTTACTTTTTAGCCATGGTAACCGTATACAGATCCTTGTCTGGGCGTGCTATTTCCATTTTAAGAGTAGTGTTTGTAAGGGGTTTTATAAAGGTATAGCTTCTACCGGCTTCCGGGCAGGACAGGCTTATGGCCGGAGCACCTTCTTTGATGCTGACCTTGAAGTCGTTTATTGTCTTCTCTGAGAAGTCCCAAATGACACTGCCATCAGTACCCAGGATACGGATGTTGTTTGATGTGAATTCCCACACCGCATCATAGTTGGCATCTATCCAGGAGCCAACGGGAAAATCTCCCAGATTGATATCGGCGGCGAATACGGTCATGCCAACGACAAGAAAACTGAGAACCAAAACAAGTTTCTTCATTCTATACCTCCATAATACCAAGGTGTAGCTATTTCAACTTTGAGATAGCCCACTAATACTGAACTGTATTGAGCACGATGGGAAATAGCAAGATTATAAACGAATCTCTTTCATAACAATCATGTTTTATTGCCCTTGATCCGCGGAAACACAGGCTTACCCCCACGCAGCACAAGTTCTATACCGAGGCTCGTCAGTCGGGGCTCCTTCCAGCTTGCCCTGTCTGTCAGCACGTCGGAACGGAACACCACGATGTCGGCATCGGCACCTGGCCGAATGACACCCTTATGTTGCAGTGAAAACACCGATGCCGGTAACGACGTGATCTTGCGCACAGCTTCTTCAAGGCAGAGGCTCTTAGCCTGGCGCACCATGCGTCTAAGGTATCGGGGGAAGGTGCCGTATAGCCTGGGATGCGGCAGCGTATCGGCGGGCAGGCCGTCGGAGCCGACCATGCACAGGGGATGAGACAGGATGGCCTCGACGTCGGCCTCGTCCATATGGAAGTATGCCCCTCCGCCTGGCTTGAGTGCCTCAAGCGCGTCCTCCTGGCTTAAGCCAAGGCTTTCGGTTGCCTCGGCAAGCTCCATGCCGGCACACTCCGGGTGTGGCCGCGACCAGGTAATGATGACACGACGAGAAGCCCGAGCAGAGTCGGCCTCGAGCATGGTGGAGCCGGCCTCGTACGGGTAGGCATCGAAGGCTAGCGGAATATCACGGGCAGCACGCTCTATGCGTTCTAGAAGCTCTTCGGCTCGGCCACGATTAGCCGGCCCCGCACACTTCTGGTGCGACAACACGAGACGGGCTCCCGGCTCGACCGAGCCCCCGAGGGCCTCTCTACCTATGCTGAATACCTCATCGAGGGCATCCCAGACTCCTTCATACTCGTTCCTCAGGTGAACGGCAAAGACCTTGCCCCGTTTAAATGCAATGCGTGCGAGCGCCATGACCTCGGCTCTGGAGGAAGCCAACGCAGAAGGATACGCGAGCCCCGCCGACAAGCCTCTGCACCCGGCGTCCAGCGCCACCTCGAGGTCGCGCTCCATAGACGCTAGCTCTTCCTGTCTCGCCGGAGCACCGAGGTCTGCAACACGAGCTGCGCGTAGGGATGAATGGCCGCACAGCACCACCGTATTATCGCGAGAGCGACCGCCCATCTCAGCATCCGCACAAGCCAGCGCGTCAAAGTAGGCGGGGAATTCCGGGAAGGCGAATCGATCGGCCTCACCCAAGAGCCCAAGCGGCGAAGGCGGCTCGGAGCGCTCGGAACTTGGCACCCAAGGCGCCAGCGAGAAGCCACAGTTGCCAACGACGACCGTCGTCGCTCCTTGAGACAACTTTGCCTCGTTCTCCCCCTCGAGTACCACCACGTCATCATGCGTGTGCGCGTCTATGAATCCCGGCGCGACAACCGCCCCCGATACATCGTAGACAGTCGCTCCATCTGGCGCACGGATTCTTGCCTCGACGGCCTGTATAACTCCGCCATCGATGAGGAGGTCGGCTCGCCTGGCTGGCTTACCTGAACCATCCACGACCAGAGCGTTCTGTATAAGCGTCATGCCGCCACCCTATGCCTCTGCCTCACAGAAGAGGGGAGCGGCAAAGTAGAAATTCATTTAGAATCCTTTGAAGCGGCAAAGGGATAGCCCAGGCTTCACCCAGCGCTGCTTATTAAAAGGCCGGAGCCCCTAAAGACCCCGGCATATGGTGAGCGGTCCGGCGCACTAGGCGGCAGACCGCGAAGCATGGATCGGAGCGCTTGCGAATATACGCATACACGCCTCCTTCCGTGATCGAATGATACGCCCTTGGGATAAAAGCGACAAGGGAGGCATACTCGTGTCATGAAGATTATAGACAGACAAAAGAGATTACTTCTTGGCGCGTCGTTCTGGTATGCGAACAAAAAGCACCCTGCCTGTAACTCGTAGTACAAGAACCAAAACAAGCTTTATCGTTACATCCTCAACAAAATAAAAATTAGAGTCGTATTCGTTTCATGCGGCGTGCATCTATCTTGGTACTTAAATCAACAACTAAAGTGCAAGAATTTTGGTAATATTCTTGCATGGCAACTTATCGCTAACATGCCCTGGATCTCTAGGCTCATACTGAAGAAACCAAGTGGAGGCAAATAAACCTGGTAGTGCTAGGAAAGTTAAAAATAAGGCTCCGGCAAGCGGAGCCTTATAGGATCAGACAAAAATCCTGTGCCGTTTTTCAAAACAACTTAGCTCTTAACTTCCACAACATTGGCTTCAGGGGCGTTCTTCTGAACGCTTTCGATGCCATTCAGACATGCAGCCTGGGTATTGTACGCTTCGCTTACGGCAATGATCTGACCGTTGCCTGCCTTGAGCCTAAATCGAAATTTACCGCTCTTGTCCGAGAACCATTCAAATTTACCTGCCATTGTAGCCTCCTTAAATTTACTGGTCAGCCGAAAGCAACTCAAATTGCGTTGCCATCCAATGTTCACACATGGAACAAGCCTGACTTGCATACAGTATAATTCTGCGTTATAAAAAGCGCAAGCATAGGTCATTCCTTAGGCGGGTGGTAGCATCCGAATTGCCACACTGGGTAATGCCAAATACGCCTCTTTTTGCCTTGTTTTACAAATAAAGCACAGAAGAATTATAATATAGCCAGAGAATAAAATTGAAGGAACAAATGAGGCATACGCTACGTTCGCTTTCAATATTGGGAATCGCCATGGCTATATCGGGGTGCGCCACAGTCCCAGACATCATGGCGGGGGTAAGCGGTTTTGAGAAGGAGCGCTACCTCGGCACCTGGTACGAGCTTGCCCGATTCGACTTTGCATTTGAGAGAAACCTAAATAATACGACCGCCACCTACACCGCCATCGACTCCGGATATATAGGAGTCATCAATCGCGGATACAATTACAAGACATCAAAGTGGAGCCAGGTCAAGGGTAAGGCCCGCTTCAAGGGATCAGATGCAACAGCCGAGCTAAAAGTCTCGTTTTTCGGGCCTTTCTATGCCGACTATACCGTCATAGCCCTGGATGCAGACTATCGCTACGCACTCGTTGCGGGTAGCAGCTCGAAGTATCTATGGTTACTGTCCAGAGAAAAGTCAATACCGGATACTGTGAGGGCGTCGTACCTGGCGCTAGCCGCCTCCCTGGGGTATGTCACCGACGATCTTATATGGGTTGAGCATAGCAACTAAAACCTACTGATGATTGGGTCCATCTTGACGAGTGCCCAGGCAAGCGCTTAGTATCGGCCCACCACTGGACTCTTGAAGTAAACCAAGGCTTCCTGACGGGGCTATGAGCGTGTCCTGTCCGAATCAGTGTACCGTGGAGCCGTACTCACCATGAACAAATTTGTAAAGCGTTACTTCATCGACGCCCTTGGAGGCATGGCGCTGGGCCTGTTTTCCACCCTCATCATAGGCCTCATACTCAAACAGATTGGTGGCTTTTTCCCTGGCACAGCCGCTGGCCATTTCCTCATGGGGCTTGGGAACCTGGCCACCATCCTGACCGGTGCTGGCATCGCGGCCGGTGTGGCTCATGCGCTCGATTCTCCGAGGCTTGTCTTATACTCCAGCCTCTTAAACGGCCTCGTGGGGGCATACGCCTCACGGTTCCTGGACGGCTCGCTGTTTCAGGCAACTGGAGTCATGTTGTCAGGGCCAGGCGACCCGCTTGGCGCCTTCATTGCGGCCCTCATAGGAGCCGAACTGGGCAGTCGTGTATCGGGACGCACCCGTGTCGATATAGTCGTGGTTCCCGCTATAACAATACTCGCGGGGTCACTCGCGGGAGTCTTCCTGGGACCACCACTGGCTCAGGGCTCAATAGCCTTGGGCGGCATCATACGCTACGCAACAGAACTGCGACCATTCTTCATGGGCATAGTCATTAGTGTATTCATGGGAATGTTCCTGACCCTGCCTATCAGTTCGGCTGCCATAGCCATAATACTTGGACTATCGGGGCTTTCCGCAGGAGCTGCAACAGCCGGATGCACAGCCCAGATGATAGGTTTTGCCGTCATCAGCTACAGGGACAACGGCATAAACGGCCTCTTGGCCCAGGGTCTGGGCACGTCTATGCTCCAGATGCCTAACATCGTTAAAAACTGGAAAATATGGATACCAGCCATCGTTGCGAGCGCCATCACCGGGCCTCTTGCGACGACGGTTTTTGGCATGATGAACCTACCGGCCGGCGCGGGTATGGGTACGGCTGGCCTCGTAGGCCCCATCCTCGCGTGGCAGGCGATGACGGGCGCCGGAATGGCCACAGGCAGGGTCTTGGTTGCTCTGGCGCTTGTATGCTTTATTCTACCGGCACTGCTGTCGTTTGGTGTCTATTCATTGATGCGCCGCCGTGGATGGATACGCGACGGAGACATGCACCTAGGGATATGAGTGCAGGCAAGATCTACACAGGCTCAGTCCTCGGCAAGCTCTGCCTCGGATTCGGCGTCCTCCAGCTCATCTGGATCCTCAGGCTCATCGTCTGTAAAGTCAGGCACATGACGGGCATGAGGGTTGGGGATCCGCCCCATATCGGGATTGTGCATGAGATCGCGGGGCTTGGAGCCCTGGGCCTTGCCGACAATGCCTTTTTCTTCCATAAGCTCGACCAGGCGGGCAGCGCGGTTATAGCCTATCTTGAGCCTGCGCTGGAGGAAGCTGGCGCTCGCCTTGCCTTGGGACAGGACAATCTCTAGCGCCTTCTCATAGAGGGGATCATCGTCCTCTTGGTCGAAGAGGGAGGGGCCATCATCCTCTTCATCGTCAAAGAAAATATCTTCGTCTATGTAGTCGGGTTCGCCCAGAGTCTTCACGTGGGCTACGACACGCTCCACCTCTTCCTCCGATACAAAGGCGCCTTGCATGCGCACAGGAAAGGCGTCGGTTGCGCTTGAGTACAACATGTCCCCTCTGCCGAGGAGTTTCTCCGCGCCTACCATGTCTATGATGATACGGGAGTCGAACTTGCCGGCCACCATGAAGGCTATGCGGCTGGGAATATTTGCCTTGATGAGGCCGGTAATGACGTCGATGCTGGGGCGCTGGGTTGCAAGCACCAGGTGTATGCCAACGGCCCGGCTCATGGCTGCCAGCCTTGCAAGGGTAGACTCCAGCTCCTTGCCCGTGGTGGCCATCAGGTCTGCAAACTCATCTATGATGACGACTATATACGGTAGCTTCTCCGTAGCCATCGCCTTGTCTACTATTTTGCGGTTATACGATCGGATGTCACGCACACCCATGGCATCAAGAAGGCTATAGCGCCGCTCCATCTCGCAGATGCAGTACTGGAGTGCCTGGAATGCTCGCTTCGGCTCGGTGATGACGGGAGTCAAGAGGTGGGGAATGCCATTGTACAGCTTGAGTTCTACTATCTTGGGGTCTATGAGTATAAGTTTGACATCGTTAAAGGAGCGCCTGTAGAGGATAGAAAGGATTATAGAATTGACGCATACAGACTTGCCGGAACCCGTGGCGCCGGCTATGAGGAGGTGGGGTGTCTGGGTAAGCTCGACGACCTGCACATCTCCTGTTATGTCCTTACCAAGGACGACCGGGACCTCCATCTTGGCGTTCTTGAATACCTCGCTCTCCACTATCTCCTTAAATGAGACGATGGAGCGTTTCTCGTTAGGCACCTCTATGCCAACCGCATGCTTGCCCGGTATAGGGGCGACGATTCGCACACTCGATGCGGCAAGGCGCAGGGCTATGTTGTCACAGAGGTTAGCAATCTTGGAAAGTCGTACTCCCGGGGCTGGCAGTATCTCGAACATGGTGATGACCGGCCCCTTGCGGATGCCGGTAACCTCTGCTTCAATGCCAAATTCCTTGAGCGTGTCCCGCAGGACCTCTGCGGCTCGCCTCGTCTTGTCGTCTATTATCCAGTATTGGCCATCGGGGTAGCTTGTTAGAATGCCCTCGGTGGGCAGGGAATACTGAACTATTGGCTTTCTAAGCGTAGGCCGAGGCGGCTTGGCCGGTGGGGTGGACAGCTCCTCCGGTGCGCGATGATACGCAGGTGTGGCGGACTTCCTCACAGCCGCAGCATGCTCCCCATCCTGAAAGGTTTCTACCTTGGATAGAAGTGCCGCGCGTCGCGGCACAGGGCTTGCGTTCTCATCGTTGGAAGGCAGGGCGTCTACGAGAGTTGCGTCTGCCCAGAATTCGGCGTCAAGGGCGGGGTCTTGCCCAATGGACTTGTCCGGGCCGGCGCCACGCCCGAACATCAAAGGAATAGGATCGTCGTCGTCTATTATATCAACGAGCGCCTCCGGCTCATCAAGGTCAACAAGAGCCTCTATTCCCTCGGATTCAAGTGTGTCGAGTTCCTCAGTCTGGGATTCAAAACCATCATGCTCATCTTCTCCCGCGGAAGAACGCAGCGAGCTTAAGAATGGAGCCGGAGGTAGATCAGGATAGCTGAGATCCAGGACCATCGGCTCGTCTATGTCTGTAGCATCATCGCCCGCGGTGCCCTGACGAGTCTTCCTCGCAGGCTTGTACTCCTCCCCCATCATGCTGCTACGTATACGACGGGCAAAGAGGAGAAGAAGGGTAGCGCTTATGGCTGTCAGGAGAAATCCTGTTATTGAGACTCCGGCGGCACCCCATGGAGCCATGATTGGATACGATGATAACCATCGGCCAGGATCGTCAAGAAAACGTGCAGTAGATGCCAGGAAGCCAAAGGGCACGAGGCTGCCTAGCAGGATAAACAAGAGATCAAACCTGAATCCTGGCATGGCTATGATGATGGCCCCTGCCAGGGGATATGCCGGGAGAATGAATGCTGACCAGGAGAGGCCATCGAGGAGGAAGCCCCCGAATCCTCCCCCTCCACCAAGAGTCGTTACTATGAGATGAGCACACAAGGCCGTTCCCGCCACACAGAGTGCGGCACAGGATCCTACAATTAGTGCTTGTGTCTTGTGTTCTCTATCCAATGCTTTTGCTCCGATTCCTATGTA
>JAVEXO010000030.1:0-31938 GCA_034003955.1 Spirochaetia bacterium
GTATAGGGAAGAGCTCTCCAAGGCTGAATCCTGGCTCCGCCCTGCCTGCAATCGCCAGTAAACGGGCCTCTGAAGCGGCTATCGATTGCCGGGCGCCGTTATATAAGACATCGGGCATCGCCGCAAAGGAAGGCGCTAGTACGAATGCTGACAGTAAGGTAGCGAGCGCAATGATCCTACGGCTCACGCTGCGTCCTCCTTTTCAAGAGTGGAAGGTCGAGGCGTTTCCGTCCTCGGCCCTTTGGCCCGGCTACCCTGGGCAAATGCCTTGCTAGGCTACGCCTTTAGGTTGGAGGGCTCGAAGGTTCGTGACCTAGCATGATTATGGTAGTGGAGGCGCTTGTCAAGGACGTTTGATTTGACAATATGGAATATGGCCTTTAAACTGCCAAGCATAATATAGCCTCTGAAAGGGGAGTACACATGGCACGGGTAATTCTTAAGGATGTCACCAAAATATATGATGGTGACGTCAAGGCTGTTGACTCAGTCAACATTGTAATCGAGGACAAGGAATTCGTCGTGTTCGTCGGACCATCGGGCTGCGGCAAATCGACGACGCTTCGCATGGTAGCCGGCTTGGAAGAAATTTCTGGTGGAGAGATAAGCATAGACGGGGAGATAGTAAACGATGTGCCTCCAAAGGACAGGAACATCGCCATGGTGTTCCAGAATTATGCCCTCTATCCACACATGAGCGTGTATGACAACATGGCATTCGGCCTCAAGATACGAAAGCTGCCAAAGGCCGAGATAGAGCAGCGCGTGCTTGAAGCCGCCAAGATCCTGGATATCGAGAAGTACCTCGACCGCAAGCCAAAGCAGCTGTCTGGCGGCCAGCGCCAGCGTGTGGCCGTCGGTCGTGCCATAGTCCGTAATCCAAAGGTATTCCTCTTCGACGAGCCTTTATCAAACCTTGATGCCAAGCTACGAGTGCAGATGCGTGCAGAGATAATAGACCTGCACAACAGGCTCCAGGCTACGATGATCTATGTGACCCATGACCAGGTTGAGGCGATGACTATGGGCGACAAGATTGTCGTCATGAAGGATGGCCTTGTGCAGCAGATAGGTTCGCCTCTCTATCTGTACAACCACCCCATCAATAAGTTCGTAGCCGGCTTCATAGGTTCTCCTCCAATGAATTTCTTCTCAGTCAAGGTTGTGGCCGAAGGCGGGGGCATCATGCTCGATGAAGGCACGGGCCGCCTGCGTCCGGAGGAATCCCAGATTGCCTCCTTGAAACCATTCATCGGAAAGGAAATAATCCTGGGGCTCAGGCCTGAAGACCTGCCCTACGATGAGACGGACAAGGGCTTCAAGACGACAATAAGCGTCGTTGAACCGCTAGGCGCGGAGATTCACCTCTGGGCCAAGACGGCTAACAGCCAGCTTGTATCCAAGGTTCCGCCACACCATTCCTTCAAGATTGGCGACACTGTCTGCTTTGCTCCTGTGATGGGAAAGGCAAGGTATTTTGATATAGAGACAGAAAACTCTATACTGCCTGTGGCTCTCGTAGAAGGTGACCCTGTCTAAGCCGTATGGAGTGCAGCTGTCTATCCTGAGATTACGAGCCGTCTGCAGGGACGGCTCGTTCCTTGTAACAGGGTTTCAGTTTCTTTATAGTGTATGGTATGACTGAAACCGTAGCGGGACCCGCTCTTGCGTTCATGAGCAAGATTGATGCCATAGAGCTGGAGACTGAATCCATATACCTGAGGCTCGGGAAGGCTTTCCTCACTGTTAAGGCGGCGGTGGACAGCAATGCCCACAACGCAGAGCTGGCCATCGAGGCTATCATTCGCCAGCACCGGCACGGCGTCAGCTCCGAGATGGCAAAACGACGGTCCGATGAATTCATAGAGGACGCCTCCCGCTTCTTTGCCAGGGCTTCGCTTTTAGAACGTACTTTTCTGAGCGGAGTAGAGGAAGGTATGTCTAAGCTGGAACGGCTTGACGATATAATAGACAGCATACGCTCCGATTCAGAGGAAATGGAGATCATCTCTCTGAACGCAATGACCGTAGCCCTTAAATCAGGCAATGCCGGCAGAGCCTTCTCTGTCATCACAGACGAACTCAAAAAACTTTCGGGTCGTACCATTAGGCTCGCCGATCAGTTGTTGCAGGCCGGAAACGTTCTCATGGAGCGCCTGGGTCAACTTAAAGTGGCGCTTGACGCGCTCTCCTCGGCACAGACTGCCTTCTTCGATGCAACACGATCCGCTCTTGAGAATGGATTTGCCGCTCTGGACCAGGGCGTTGATGACGCAGTAAACGGCATCAGGGCCTTGGAGGAGCAAGCCAACACGGTTCGTGAGCCTATAAGCACCATACTGCAGGAGGTGCAGCTCCATGATGTCATACGGCAATCCCTTGACCACGTGCGCCTTTCATTACAGGCCGCCGCTGGGGACAGTGTAGACTCGCCTCTGGAAACCATCGATCCCGATGAAGAGCGAGCCTTCTTAGCCAGGATATCCAGGCTCTCGGCTTCGCTTCTGGCAGATATTAGCTCCCAGGTGCGTTCCAGCCAGAAGCGCTTTGCCAACGGGGTGCAGGGCGTAGAAGACGTGATGGAAGCACTGGAATCATCGCGTCGAACCTTGGTAGCAGACAGGATGGCCCCCAGTACAGGAGACGGCTACGAGGCTAAGTCTGTTTTGTACATATCCGCCAAGGAGCAAGCCATGGCCGCAGCCTCGGCCATATCGGAAGGCGCGCGTCAGCTTGATATACGATTCGGGGAGATGCATGCCATCCTGACCCGTTTCAAGAGCATAGTCACCGCCTCTAGAATAGAGACGGCTCGCAATAAGGCTCTGGCCATAGTATCAAATACCGTACTTGGGATGAGCGAGCTTACGGAGCGCCTCAGTGAAGATGTTGCAGCGGCTGGTGCCGTTACCCGCTCCTTTGGCAAGATGCTCGCTTCTGGGCTTGGAGAGTACCTCCAAGGGTCGGATGGCAGCATCGCCGATCTCAGGAAGGAAATCTCCGCTCTCAGTACTGAATTCGACAGGATCCAAGCGGCCAGGACGAGTTTATGGGCCGCAGAGTCTGCCTTTAATCCTTTCTCTGATGATTTTGCCCAGGCTATGGCTGAGGCAGCGCAGTCGAATGCCCGCATCGGAGTACTGGCTACTGAGATCGATACCATGCATGTGGCTCTCGCCTCCTATGCAGAGACTGCTGACGATAGCGTCTCTAAAGGTTTGCTCCACGACTTGCATAACGATCGCTTGAAGAGCATCGTAGACCGCTTTACCATATTTGCACACAAGCAGACGGCCGCGAGCCTTACGAATCTTGACTCAACAATAGATGAAGCTACGGTGGCGTCCGGAGAGGTTACACTCTTCTAGCTGCCCAGAGGCGCATCGCACTTCATTCCCTGGAGGCGCAGTGTTCACGCATACCTTGAGCCGCTTTGAGCAAAATGTCATAACCATCCATCCTGGCGAATACTTCGCCTCTACCGATGATGTCATAATATCAACCTTGCTCGGTTCATGCGTATCGGTGGCCTTCTGGGATCCGCACCTCAAGATGGGCGGACTCAACCACTTCATGCTCCCAGATGACCTTGAAAACAACGACATGACGAGGAGCCAGAGTGCCAAGTATGGCATGTACGCCATCGAGCTCTTGTATAATGAGCTGTTCAAGGCAGGATCTAAAAAACGCGACCTGGTAGCCAAGGTGTTTGGTGGCGCCTCTGTCTTGATGCCCAGGAGTGCTTCTGCCAAGATTCCAAAGGATAACATAGCCTTTGCTCTGGCCTATCTACAAAAGGAAAATATACCCATCATAGCCAACGACACGGGCGGAATCCTGCCACGCAGGATTTATCTGTTTGCTCAGAGCGGCAAAGTGCTCCTAAAGCGAATCGTAGGACCGATGGCTGGTTCTGTAGAGCGGGCAGAGCTCGAGTACCTTGACAGGATACGCAGAGCCGATGCCCGAGACGCCACGCTGTTCTGACTCTGGCTCCTCATGCTTGAAGACACGAGGAGCCGACGTCTTTCTTTGTCATGTAGTCTGTGGCTCGTCTGCCACGTCACCTGGTTCACCCTTGCGTACCTTGGCCATGACGATGAATGCCGCTATCTGGAGGATGCAGGCGAAGGCGAATATACCCGTATACTGGTATTCAAGAGGCAGCTTGAGCGCCTTGGCTATGTCTATGACCAGGCCCGTAAGAGGTGGCGCCAGGATGTTGGCACTCTGTGAGAAGGTGTAGTACAGACCCGTAAAGATGCCAATGTTGCCGAATGTAGACATCTGCCAGAGCATGGGGAATGAGTTTGTTATGACAGAACCCCAGAACACACCGTAGACGAGCATGAGGCCAAGGAATAGATAGAATCCCGTCGTCCCACCAAGCCCAATGGAAGGTCCTACTATATTGAGCAGGGTAAAGAGTCCTGTCAGTGAGAAGAGTCCAATGAGGGAGCCGCGGATGACCGTGCGCCGTCCGTACTTGTGAGCCAGGTAGCCCATGGGGATGGCGGTAAGGGCATACGATATGCCGGCTACGCCCTGGGGCAGTGCCATCTGGCCTGCGCTGGCACCGAGTACGTCACGCAGGTAGATGCCGAGCCATAAGACGACACCCGCGTGGGCCGAGAACCATAGGAACAAGGATATGAGTATGAGGAGGGCGCTCTTGTCCTTCTGGGCGACGACGGCCTTGATTGAAGACATGACGGGAACATGTTTTTCTATGGCCTCGCCTTCGTGGTTGCGCTCGCGGACGAAGATGAAGAGTATGATGACAGCCAGTACGACAAAGAAGCCGGCAATTGGGAACGGAAGCACATCCTTGGTGCGCCCGATAAGGGGAAGCACCATGTCGATATCCATGAGCCTTGCAAGACCCAGGGTGCCGATGATGGTGCCTATGCCGCCCATGGTGTTTATGACGCCATTGGCTTCGGAGCGGAACTCTCCGGGGATGGTGTCGGGCATCAAGGCCACAACAGGGCCGCGGACGCTTGTCTTGAAGATGTTGAGTAAGAAGATCATCGTTATGAGTGCGCCTAGCGATACCCCGCTCGACCAGGGAAGCAGCCCGAAGAATACGGCCGAGGCCGGTAGCATCACCAGGATGAATGGCATGCGCCGCCCTATCCTCGTCCTGGTTCTATCGCTCCATACGGCTACGATGGGGATGAGGAATAGCTGGAGCACATTGTCAAGCGTCATCACGGCGCCTATGAGTGTCCTTGACTCGATGTACTTGCCCAGGAAGGCCGGCACATAGGTGTCATACAGCGGATCCATCAGACCCATGGTGAAGAATCCAAATCCTATGAGGAAGGTCAGGCCCATGTAGGCCTTAAAACCCTCTTTTTTATCGCTCATACCAATGCCTCTCCGGCCCCGTCGGGCCTTATATGAATAATGTTCGTGGCTCCAGCCCCGAATTGTCCGTCCATGAATTCAGTAAAACCCTCTGCCTGTTTCGTCCTAACGTAGGCCTGTATCGTTCCCGCAAAACCTCCGCCATGCACCCTGAGCGCTCCTGTCTTGCCTATGTAATACCGTGCCAGTTCTATGGCGACCGCAAGGGACTGGTCCCGTATGGAGCCACAGGCGGCGACATTCTGCAAGAGTCTCCAGGAAGAGTCGCCGCTACGTTGCACCAGCTTTAAAAAGCGTTTTAGACGCCCTTCCTCCAGGGCCTCGGCCATCTCCTTGGCACGCTCGTTCTCATATATAAAATGCATGGCGCGCAAGAGGGCTCTGTCTCCTAGTGCATCGCGAATGGCCCCGGCGTTTTTAACGCAGGTGTCTATGGCGAGTCTGCGCAGGGTCTGCATGCCAAAGAGCTCGGCTACGGCCTTCATCTCTGATGGAATGTGGGCGTACTCGTCGGTTAGGTCGGCATGGCTGCCCCCGGCGTTTATGACGGCCAGAACGTAGCCTTCCTTCTCAAAATCGAAGTTGACCCTTGACCAGCGTGGTTTCTCGGGGTGGCCAAAGTCTATCGATGAGATGCCACCGAGGGCACAGGCCATCTGGTCCATCAGACCGCAGGGTTTGCCGAAGTGTATGTTCTCCGCTTCTCTGCCGGCCATGGCTACCTGCACGGGTTGCAGGGTGTTTTGGTTATACAGGGCGTTCTGTATCTGGCCCAGGAGCATCTCGATGGCGGCAGAGCTCGATAGTCCTGAGCCGGCTGGCACGGCCGATGTCATCCTGCCCTGGAATCCACCGATGGCCCCGCCGCGTCTCGCTATTGCAGAGGCTATGCCTCTGATAAGGGACTCGGGCTTGGATCGTTCTTCTGGAACAGGTTCTAGCCTGCTTAGATCGACGGTAAAGGGCTCTGGCCAACCATCTGAATACAGTTTGACGAGCATGTCGTCACGTGGAGCGACACAGGCGAGCATGTCGAGGTGGACCGATGCGCAGAGAACCCTGCCGTCATTGTGATCGGTATGGTTGCCGCCGAGCTCCGTGCGTCCAGGACTGGATACGAAGGTGGCTTCCGGGACGGCGAAATCATCCATTGTCCTGCTGGCAAGCCCTTCCCAGCGCTGCACCTCGTTGGCCACTCGGGATTCTCCATACCAACGCGTAAGCAGACTTCGGCCTTGAACAGAGCCTGGAAACCTTTGTAGCGAGTCAGGGTCGTGCACGGGTCCTCCTAAGGTGATCCACCGCTAGTCTGGCCACGATAGCATGGTTTTGTGTAGAGGAAAAGCGGGAGTGCTCGTTGCTAGTGATTGTGCTTGATAAAACGACGGGGCCGCCTGAAAGGCGGCCCTCGATATTAAATATGGTGCATGGTGAGCTGATAGGCTAGGCGGACATCTCGTAGATGTAGCCTGTGCGCATGCATGTCTCGAAAAGCTCGCGCGTCATGTATTCCTCGCTGACATCGTCCCAGTCGTCGCGATGCCTTACTATACGGACTACATAGCCGTCCTCGATCTCGTCCACGAGCTCTAAAACAGAAGGTGAGCTGTCGGCACTCTTTATGGCGAAGGTCTTCATCATCATCCTCCGATCGACGCACTTGGCGTCTCTTGCCTATAGTTTCGGCTTATACGGGCAATGGTTTAGCCATAGTTTGCCACCATCATCCTTGGTGTGATGGTGGGCTGGACTGGCAGCTTCCATGCGCTGTATAGTACCCACATACTGCGGGGTCGAGTGTTCTTCGACCCCCGACTAAGGAAACCAATGCCCTCTCCCACATTCGCCGATTTCGCACTCTCAGCGCCCATACTCGAGGCGCTCGTTCGCAAGGGCTTTGAAGAGCCCACTCCCATCCAGGTTCTGGCAATACCACTGCTACTCGGTGGCAACGCGCACCTGGTAGCTCGTGCCCGTACTGGCACAGGAAAGACGGCGGCCTTCGGGCTACCTCTGGTGGAGCGTCTCTCCACGCCTGCCTCCAAGGTCCGTGCGCTCATTTTAGTGCCTACCCGTGAGCTTGCGGTGCAGGTCTCAGGAGAGATAGCCAGCTTCGTGCCAGGCCAGACACCGCGCATTGCCACCGTGTACGGCGGCGCCTCCATGAGCGAACAGCTCCGGCGGCTGTCCCGCGGCGTCGACATAGTCGTTGGAACGCCAGGCCGCGTCATAGACCATATAGATCGTAAGACCCTCGATCTCTCGGGTCTTGAGTGGCTTATTCTTGACGAAGGCGACGAGATGCTCGACATGGGCTTCATCGAGGATATAGAAAAGGTCATGGATGCCTCTAATCCAGAGAGGCGTGTCGTGATGTTCTCGGCCACTATGCCGCAGCCAATCATGCGAATAGCCAAGGAGCGCCTGGGAGCCTTTGAGGTCGTAGAGGATAAGACCAACCCCGTGCAGGCCGGGCTTACCGAGCAGATATGGCTGGAAGTGCGCGCACGTGACAAACTCGAGGCCCTCTGCCGTATAGTCGACGCCGAGGACGAATTCTATGGCCTCGTGTTCTGCCACACCAAGATAGAGACAGACTCGGTGGCCCGCGCCTTGTCAGAACGTGGCTACGCGGCTGAGGCCCTGCACGGAGACGTGTCTCAGGACATGCGCGAGCGCACACTAGGCCGTTTCCGTGAGAAGAAGACCCTCATACTCGTTGCCACCGACGTGGCGGCGCGCGGCATAGACGTGGAACGCTTGAGTCATGTCGTCAACTTCAACCTACCATTCGATCCCGAGTCATACACGCATCGCATAGGCAGAACTGGCCGGGCCGGCAACAAGGGTACGGCCATAACCTTCGTAACACCCGAGGAATACCGTCGCCTCTTCGCCTTGAGGAGGGCGTCGGGAGACGGCCTGCATAAGGGCTCCGTTCCCACGGTATCCGATGTGATAGAGGCCAAACGCTCCCGCATAAGCGCCAAGGCCACCGACGCCGCCAAGGAACTGCTCGGTCTGGTCCTGAGTGTGCCCGAGGCCGATGGTCTAGAAGCAGCCCAGGAGCCCGACGAGCCAGCAGACAAGATCGCCGACTCGATATCCGTAGCAGGTGCCGCCGAGACTGCCGAGAAAAAGACCGAGAAGCCACATAAGGTAAAGAAGAATCATAATGTGACGGCTTTCTATGCACTTGCCGACGAGCTCCTTGCTTCATTGCAACCTCGTGATGCCCTTGCGGCCTTGGCTGCCGCGGCGTATTCGGGAGACCTCGATCCAAGGCGCTATGGCGAGGTACGGGACGTATCGGTAGACTCGGCCGCCCAGGCCAGGCTCTACGTCGGCATAGGTAAGCAGGACGGCGCGTGGCCCAAGGATGTGGCTGCCGTCGTCAAGCGTCTGACCGGTCTGCCAGACAGGCTCATAGACGATATAGAGGTGCTTGAGCGCTTCTCGTTTGCGAGCGTGCCGTTTGAGGCTGCCGAGAAGGCGATAGCCGAGGCCAGGAGGCAACGCGGTTCGCCTCCCATACGTATAGCGACGCCCAAGGGTGGCCCCGGTGGCCCCGGTGGACCGGGTGGTAGGCGTCCATACGCTTCCAAGGGTAGCTACGACAAGCCCAGGCCCTATAGGCCGCGTGGTGTTGGGCTGGGTAACAATGCGGGTGGGAAACCCTACAGGAAGCCAAAGGCCTAGGCCAGCTCCAGAGCCTTGTCCATGGTGGTCTGGAGCGTCTTGCGTATGAAGGTACGCAACTTCGCCCTGCGGTCGTCGTTGATACTACCTGGTTCGAACATCACGATGGATACCGTGCCTATGCCGGGCGCTTCGTGGTTGCCTATGATGACGCCGTTCAGGAATATACGCACGCCTTTGAGGTTGAGCTGCATGTTCTTGAGTCGTGTGCCTGGCTTAGGGCTTATGTCTGATGAAAAGGCGGCCGACATGCCTACGGAGCTGAGGTCGCGTATCCAGCCCCGGAGTGTTTCATCGTCAAGAGCGCATATACACTCTGTGGCATCGGGGGCACAGATAGCCCTGACGTAGCGTCTGCGGCCTCGGGCTTCATTTGCCTCCAGCGTTCGCAGAATTATCTCGGTCGTCTTGGCTGCCCCAAGCTTGATCACCACGAAGCCACATTCTACGCCTAGGTTCATGAGGTAATTCTTCCTCTTCTCCTCGTCGTCGAGCATCGTTATGACACCAAAAGCCGCGTCCTTACATTCCTCGTCATCCCGAACCGATCGCATCCACTTTCGCCACACGCTCTCGTCATCGCCCTCGTCTATATTGATGAAGGTCAGGCTCCCGTGCTCCTTGCGAAAGTAGCGCGCCAGCTTGCCATGATCCCTGGTGGTGTAGACTTCGAACTCGGCCTCTGCCAGGGCCATGGCAACCTCTCCTATGACGGCAGGAGGGTTCAAGAAGAACACCTTCTTTCCAAATGCTCCTGGTTTATCCGATGCGCCTTTTTCTGTGAGAGTACCTTCATCGTTTCCCATACACAACCCAACCTTTGCAAGCGTAGTAGCAAGACGAAGCAAAATAGTAAGCTATCATAGTAAAGATATCGCAAATACGGGTGCTCAATCCAGTCGACGGTACTCTTTTGCTTCGCGTGACAACCTGACATATTCGGCTGAATTCCTCAGGGTTCGCTGGTATTCCTCGTCGCTTACCTGCCGTATGAGACGGGCGGGGGAGCCCATCAGGAATGATCGTGGTGGAAAACGCTTGCCAGGGGTGACTAGCGAGCCTGCTGCGACTATGGAGCCTTCTCCAACCTCGGCCTCGTTGAGCAGTATGGACCCCATGCCTATGAGGCAGGCATCTCCGACTATGCAGGCGTGTAGTAAGGCCATGTGTCCCACGGTGACGTCCTGCCCTATTATGCAGGGCATGTCCGTGTTCACATGAGCCACGACGCCGTCCTGCAGGTTGGAGCCGGAGCCTATCCGTATGTAGGATATATCCGCACGGACAATGGTTCCGAACCATATAGAGGAGTTCTCCCCTAAGAAGGCTTCTCCTGCCACCTCGGCATTCCAGGCTATGAAGGCGCTTGGGGCGATTGTCGGTTCAAGTTTTCCAATAGCGTGTATCATAAGCTCTCCTGTAGGCTCAGTATCGCCATCTGTGATGACCTTGTCAAAACCCTAAGGTTACCACGAGACATGATTGAGCCCAGAAGATGTGAGTATTTCTAATCTATTGAAATCTTTTCTTTTACGCTTAGACGAGGACTCGTCGATAGGGTATACTAGGAGTCTAAGGAGTATAGATGGAGCCCGAACTGGATAGTGTGCGACAGATCATCCAGATTGATTCTGAGCTTAACAAGATCCGGGATTATGACATCCTCTTAGAACGGGTTCTCCTCGAGGCTCGTAGGGTAGTAAGAGCCGATGCCGGTTCTATCTATGTAAAGGAAGGCGATGAGATAGCCATCAAATTCGCCCATAACGACACAAAACAGAAAAGCCTGCCGCCTGGTGAGAAGCAGGCCTACCCACACTTCAGCATACCTATAAACGAGCGGAGCATCTCAGGCTACGTGGCCATGACTGGTGAACTCCTCAATATTCCAGATGTCTATGACTTGTCCCCTGGCCTTCCTTTCAGTTATGCCACGGCCTATGATGCCAAGGTCAATTACAAGACGACATCCATGCTCACCGTTCCGCTCAAGACCCAGAATGGTGTTGTTTTAGGCGTCATTCAGATAATCAATGCCATGGATCCCGATGGTAAGGTCGTGCCATTTACCAAGAGCGACGAGACACTGGTTACCCATTTTGCCTCTAATGCCACGGTGGCTCTCCAGCGGGCCTATCTGACGCGCTCAATGATCATCAGGATGATAAGGATGGCCGAGCTCCGGGATCCCAAGGAAACGGGAGCCCACGTCAATAGAGTCGCAGGCTATGCGGTAGAGATGTATGAGCGCTGGGCCTATAAGCAGGGCCTGGAAAAGAATGAAGTCGAGAAGAACAAGGATCTTTTAAAGCTGGCTGCCATGCTTCATGACGTGGGCAAGGTAGCCATCAGTGACTTGATACTCAAGAAACCGGCGCGCTTCACCCCTGAGGAATACATAGTCATGCAGACACACACCTGCTCAGGCGCACGGCTATTCGACGATCCACAGTCAGACTTCGACACCATAGCCGCCGAGGTCGCGCTTACACACCATGAAAACTGGGATGGCAGCGGCTATCCTGGCTGGGTAGACCCCATTGCCGGGTGCATCATCAACAGCGATGAGAACGGCAAGCCACGCGGGCGTATAGGCGAAGAGATACCCATCTGGGGCAGGATTGTAGCAATAGCTGACGTCTATGATGCCCTTATGTCGCGTCGGGTATACAAGGAAGCCTGGGATGAGAGCGCCGTTCTTGATGAAATTCGTTCCTTGTCGGGTAGTAAATTCGACCCAGAGTTTGTAGAGGCGTTTTTTGACGTCCTGCCTCGCATCCACGACATACGCGAGCGTCACCCAGACGAGGATTGACGGAGGCCTGGCTCTCCATTGACCGAGACGGGTCACAATTATTACTATCTGTCACTATGATTACCCCCGACCAACTACGAACAAGCTATCTGGAGTTCTTTCAATCAAAGCAGCATGCCGTCATTTCGGGCAAGTCCCTCCTGCCTGAGAACGATCCAACCGTTCTCTTCACGACGGCAGGCATGCATCCCCTGGTGCCCTACCTTCTAGGCGAGCCACACCCGGCGGGCAAGCGGCTGGTCGACTACCAGAAGTGCGTGAGAACAGGTGATATTGACGAGGTAGGCGACGCCGCCCACCTCACCTGTTTCGAGATGCTTGGCAACTGGTCTCTAGGCGATTACTTCAAGAAAGAAGCGATAGCCTACTCCTGGGAATTCCTTACATCCGGGGACTGGCTGGCCCTGGATCCCCGCAAGTTGTCTGTGACGGTATTCAAAGGCGACGACAACGCGCCTATGGACGAGGAGTCGGCCAGGCACTGGAAGGCCGTAGGCATAGCAGAAGACAGGATCGCCTATCTGCCGGCAGAGGACAACTGGTGGGCTGCAGGCTCAAGCGGCCCCTGCGGGCCTGATACAGAGATATTCTACTGGGTTGGAGAAGGCCTGCCTCCTGCCGGTTCAAACAAGGGTAGTGATCCAGAAAACTGGATGGAGATATGGAACAATGTCTTCATGGAATTTAATCGGCTCGATGAGAAGACGCTTGTCAAACTGCCTGCCCAGAACGTTGATACGGGTATGGGCCTCGAACGCACCGTTACCGTGCTCAACGGCAAGACGAGTGTCTACCAGACAGAGATTTTCCAGCCAATAATAGCCGCCATAGAGTACGTGTCCCACTATGTCTATGGGAGCGATCCTGCAAAGGATGCTTCGGTCCGTATCATAGCCGACCACATTCGGGCCGCCACATTCATCATCGGCGACCCAAAGGGTGTGTCTCCCTCCAATGTAGGTGCTGGCTACGTGGTCCGCCGTCTCATACGCCGAGCCGTGCGCCATGGGCGCAAGTTGGGCATTGAGGGATCCTTCCTGTCTGGCCCGGCCATCATAGTGATAGAGCGTTTTGGAGGCCCCTACCCTGAGCTTGTAGAGAACAGGGCTCGCGTGCTTACGGAGCTTGAACGAGAGGAGGCCAAGTTCCTTGAGACACTGGTGAAGGGTGAGCATGAGTTTGAGAAGATGCTTCCTAACCTCCTTCGAAACCCACAGCGCATCATGTCTGGCCGCATGGCTTTCAAGCTCTATGACACCTACGGCTTCCCTATCGAACTGACAGAAGAGCTGGCCTCCGAGAACGGCATGACGGTCAACAGGGAAGAGTTCGACGATGCCTTCAAGAAGCACCAGGAGCTGTCACGGGCCGGAGCCGGGGAGACATTCAAGGGCGGCCTGGCCGACCAGTCCGAGCAGACGACACGGTATCACACGGCCACACACCTCCTGCACAAGGCCCTGCGCATGGTTCTAGGAGAGCATGTGGCCCAGAAGGGCTCCAACATAACCACCGAGCGCCTGCGCTTCGACTTTTCCCATCCGGCACCGATGAGTTCAGAGGAGGTAGCCAGGGTTCAGGCCATAGTCAACGAGCAGATTGCCCGGGATCTGCCGGTTACCATGACCATGATGCCGCTAGAAGAGGCCAAGGCCTCGGGGGCGATGGCCTTGTTTGGTGAGAAGTATGAGGACGTGGTCAAGGTGTACGCCATAGGCGACTTCTCCAAGGAGGTCTGTGGCGGCCCCCATGTTGAGAAGATAGGCGCCTTAGGAAAATTCGTCATTCAGAAGGAGCAGAGCTCCTCGGCCGGCGTTCGGCGGATACGAGCCGTCCTGGAATAAGTCTGCCTCTGGCCGCACAGCGTATGGCTGTTGCGGCCGCCAGGAGCCTGAGCTCGGCGGGTATGGTCTGTAGCCCAAAGCCTCCGGCAAATACCACGACACACGCGGAGATCGTCGCAATCCTGAATAAGACGAGCGAGACCTGCCCGAGACGTTTCCAGCTACTCAGGCCTAGACCCATGATTGGTAGGACGCCTGCCCATAGCAGGTTTATGTTCCAGGCGGCCTCCTGATACCTTGCAAACACCCAGAAGAGCACTATTGCCAGTCCTGTTACTGCAATGATGGAGAAGAAGAGCGCATCAAAGAGAGCCGCCATGATCCTCGGCTTGCCTCTGAATACTACGAGGAGGATTGCCAGGCCCACCATGATGACGCTCATGGCTAAGGGAGTGGCTGTAATGGCTGGAGTCTCTGCCAGGGTTGCCTCGTAGAGCGTGCCGGTGGCGCCAACCAGGCTCCCGCTTCCTTCACTCGTCTGGTTTTCGGCCTGAGCGGCCCAGCGCATCAGCTGTTCGGGGAGGAAGATACTCTCGGTGCCGCTAGCCCTCTTGTCGGTCAAGGGGCCAAACAGGGTGCCCAGGGCTAGGCTCAGATACGGGCGGCCATCGAGGACCTCGGCTATGGAGGCTCGCATAGTCTTGGGTTCCTCGGCAGCCGCCGGAGAACCATTACCCCCGGTTATTGCATCGAGCATCACTGCTATGCGCGTCGTGCAGTTGTCTGAAAAGTAGCGGTAGTTGTAGACCCTGTTCTCCGGCAAGGCATCGTGCGCAAGGGCGGCTTCCAGGGCACGGCGTTGCTGCTCGTCGAGTCTGAGGGTCTGTTCCAGGATTGTTCTGTTTTCTACCTCTCGGTAGAAGCGTAGGACATCGGCGGTTTTGCCTGCCGCCACAAGAAATTCCATGCGCCCCTGTAGCATGCCAAGTGCAAATTTGATGTCGAAGGGATTAGCCGACAACCCGTAGTTGTACAGGATGTCTCTACCGGTTCTGTTGTCTAGTATGCGTATACAGGTATGGCCGAAGGATGAATAGAGGGCCTTCCCTGGCAGGATGGTTATGAGGCTTATATCCATGTCCCGTATCCGGTCGTCATCGGCGGCGAGTGTTGAACAGAGTGAAAACAATACTACAATGAGTACAAGAGCCCGGGGGCTGCGAGCGCGTATGTCGAGCACGATGTTGCCTTTCTTGCCTTAGTCGCTTGCGTTGTTGTCGGCTATGGCACGTATGCTCTGCACCGCAACCTTGCCGTCTTCGTGGATGAGGCGGACTATCATTTCACCCGTTCCGCTCGCCTGTATCCACCATGCCTCACGCGCGAACCACTCCAGCCGCATGGATAGCCACGTGTCCGCCGTTAAGCCGTCTGTTTCTTGCGCAGGCTTGCGCGCCTGGCTAAAGAGGTAGCGTCCCGTTTCCAGGCGGATAGCCGTCGCAGGCCTTGCTCCGGGCCTGGTAGTCGACACGGCCACCCTCAAGGGAGGTGGAATGGTTTGCATGGCGTGGGGGCCATCGTCACCCGAGGCGTCTATGAGCGAATCCCAATTCCAGAATAAGGCTATCTCATCGCCTTCATCTCCGAGAGCAATGGCATTGAGCGCCTCATCGAATGAACGGATATCGTCGGTTCCGTTCTCTTGAATGGTCCATTCCAAGGCTTTTTGTAGATTGAGGGTAAGAAGATCCATGGACCCAGTATGGCAATATTTTGCCGCCTGGGTATAGTCCCGACGGCGCTAATCGTGATAAACTATGTATGATATGTCGATTCTTGATAGCATAGCTGGACCCGATGATATAAAGCGCCTGTCTAATGGTGAGCTATACGGTCTGGCTTCAGAAATACGTAGTCTCATCATCAATACCATCACCGTCAACGGTGGCCATCTGGCATCCAACCTTGGAGTCGTGGAACTAAGCCTTGCCCTGCACCGTGTATTCTCGACGCCAGAGGATTCAATAGTATGGGACGTTGGGCATCAGTGTTATACCCACAAGATAATAACGGGGAGATACAAGGAGTTTGGTCGAATCAGGTGTTCGGGTGGCCTGTCAGGATTTCCTAAGCGCTCAGAGAGCGTTCATGACGCCTTCAATGCCGGCCATGCCTCTACGTCTATTTCCGCAGCACTTGGGATCCTGGCTGCTAACAAGGCCATGAGACGAAGTGGCGTCGTGATAGCCGTCATAGGTGACGGTGCTCTGACAGGGGGCATGGTCTACGAGGCCATGAGCCATGCGGGCCAGCTGGGTCTGCCACTCATAGTGGTGCTCAATGACAACGCAATGTCTATTTCAAGGAATGTAGGCGCAATATCCAGTTATCTGTCACGGCTTTCTGCCACCGTCAGATACCAAAGACTCAGACGCATACTGGATAAAATAATACTAGGCGTACCGTTCTTTGGTCACACTCTTCATCCGCTGGTGCTTAGGATGAAGCGGGCGGTCAAGGCCATGTTCTTTAAAGAAAACCTGTTTGCCGATCTTGGCTTCGAGTATGCAGGCCCCATCGATGGCCATAATATACCCATGCTATGCGAAGTCCTTATCGAGGCCCGCAACATACAGAAGCCTGTCGTCATCCACGTCGTTACAAAGAAGGGCAAGGGCTATGTTCCTGCCGAGGAGAACCCGGCTGCCTTCCATGGTGTCTCTCCAGAAAGCAAGGCTGCCGCTCAGGTGGTTCCCACGGCAGCGCTAAGCACGAGTGCTTCGATTGTAAGCTCTTCTGATCCCATAGACCCCGCAGACTCAAGCATTGCCATACGGCAGACATTTACCGAGGCCTTCGGGCTGGCCATGCTCGATCTTGGCTCGGACGAGCGGGTCGTAGCGCTTACCGCCGCCATGTCTGCCGGTACCGGTCTAGCCGAATTTGGCCGACGCCATCCCTCCAGGCTGTTCGATGTAGGCATAGCCGAGGAGCATGCCGTCACCTTTGCGGCAGGGCTCGCGGCCGGTGGCATGCGCCCGGTCGTCGCCATGTACTCCACCTTCATGCAAAGGGTGTTTGACCAGGTGCATCATGACGTTGCCATGTCTGGCCTGCCTGTTATTTTCGCCATAGACCGCGCCGGTGCCGTGCCGGATGACGGCGAGACCCACCAGGGTATCTATGACGTACAAGCCTACCGCGCCGTTCCAGGCCTGACAATCATGGCTCCCGCGAGTGCCGGAGAGATGGGCTTGGCCTTGCGTTGGGCATTGAACCAGGACGGACCGGCTATGATACGGTACCCAAAGTCGGCGTGCCCCCCGGAGCGACCAGCCCTGGCGGAACCCTTTATGGCAGGCCAGGGCGTCTTCGTAAGGAAGGCCGAGACTCAACCCTCGCTTCTGTTCATAGCGTCCGGGGCCTTGGTCGAGGAAGCCATAGGCGCGGCCGATCGTTGCGCCGACTCCGGCATCGTCGCTGATGTCTATAACCTCAGATTTTTAAAGCCTCTGGACAGATCCCGGCTAGTAGATATAGCACGGCCGTATAACCTGGTGCTTATCGCCGAAGAAGGTGTGTTGACGGGAAGTGTGGCCGCGGATCTGGCCGCTCTCATCTCCAAGCCGGGCCAGACAGCCGCCCTTGCCTTGGGCTTCGACGAGAGACCGCTCCCACAGGCACGACGAGAGGAACTCCTGGCATCCGCCGGGCTTACGGCGGCAGGGCTTGCCATGACCGCTATAGCTGCTTCCGGCAGTCTCGCGATAATCCGCGCCGCAGATGTCAGCGCCACGAAAGACCGGGAGCCTCATAGAGTGGCGGGTAGCGGAGCGTGAGCGAAAGTATCCTGTCGCTACCGCGCGGGCGAGCCCTGGCTCTAGACGGCCCGGCTCTGGTGATGGGCATCGTAAACGCCACCCCCGACTCATTCTACGCCTCTAGCAGGTTGTCTGCCTTGGACCCTTCCAGCATCGATGCTATAGCAGACATGGTTAAAGCAGGTGCCGCCATCATAGACATAGGCGGCGAGAGTACCAGGCCAGGATCGGCCTACGTGAGTCTGGACGAGGAGCTATCGAGGGTTCTGCCCATCGTCGAGCGTATACGATTACGCTGGGATATAGCCATCTCTATAGATACACGAAAGGCAAGACTTGCCCAGGCCGCCCTCGAGGCCGGTGCCGATATCATCAATGATGTGTCTGCCCTGTTTGATGACCCCGAGATGGCTCCTCTATGCGCCTCCATGGGAGTCCCCGTTGTCCTCATGCATAAGAAGGGCATACCCCAGAGCATGCAGGTCGAGCCATGGTATGAGCTCTGCCTCGAGGAGGTGCTCGCATATCTCCTCTCTGCGGCAAGGAGAGCCATGACGGCGGGTATAGCACAAGAGGCCATCATACTCGACCCTGGTATAGGCTTTGGCAAGCGTCTGGAAGATAATCTGGAACTTCTGGCTCGACTTGATGAAATAGCGGCGTCGGGCTATCCTGTACTGGTGGGAGTATCCAGGAAATCGTTTATCGCTGCGTTGAGCGGAGCCGGAGCGGAAGAGCGCCTGCCTGGAAGTCTCGCGGCCGCCTGTGCGGCCAGGGCTAAAGGAGCCTCTATATTCAGGGTGCACGACGTCGCCGAGACGGTTCAGGCACTGGCCGTATTCGATGCCGCATGCGGGAGACCGATCTCCCAGGCATTGTAAGGGCTACGACGGAAGGCGGACGACCGAATCGATGGGTATACAATCGTTCCTCGGCTTCTTAAGCAATTGGGCTCGCCCGACCCTCGACATTCTTATACTGGCGTATCTCATATATGCCACCTATAGGCTGCTTATAAAGACACAGGCCGTACAACTGGCCAAGGGAGCGGGACTCCTTGTTGTGGTGTATGCCGGAGCCTTCTTCCTTCGTCTCGACACCCTATCCTGGGTTTTAAACCTCCTGGCACCAGGACTGGTCATAGCCTTGGCCATCATATTCCAGCCAGAATTACGCAAAATATTCATAAAGCTAGGCCAGGGAGGCATCTTCAAACGAGGAACCGGACCACGTTCCACCCAGCTAGACGCCATCCTGCATGCAGCCGAACTCCTGGCTGAGAAGCGACGCGGTGCCCTGATGGTCTTCGTCCGGTATGTAGGTCTCGATGATATAGTCGAGCGAGGCACCAGGATCGATGGTGAGTTAAGCTCAGCCCTCATACTTTCAATCTTCGAGTACGATACCCCGCTCCACGACGGGGCGCTTATAATAAAGGAAGGTCGTATCGTGGCCGCCGGCTGCTTCCTTCCTCTGTCTGAACAGCGTGACATCAAACGTAGCTTTGGCACAAGGCACCGTGCAGCCCTCGGACTGACTGAGGCTGCAGACGCCGTTGTGCTGGTAGTCTCCGAGGAATCGGGAGCCATATCCCTGGCCTATGATGCGCGCCTGTACTACAACCTGAGTCTGCCTGTATTGCGCAAACGCCTGGATCAACTCCTTGAGTATTCTGGCAAACCATTAAGCGACGAGGGGGCCTATGATGAGTAAGCCCCGCCTCGAACGCCTCTTGGCAGACTGGCCGGCCAAGATCCTATCCTTGGCCGGTGCCGTGGCCCTCTTCTTCTTCTATCAGCTCAACAGGCTGGAAGAGCGGCCTCTGTCGGTACCCTTGACCGTCATTTCAAACGACGACTTTGTACCCGCTAGCCAGTATCCCCGCACCGTCCGCCTCGTGCTCCGAGGTGAATCAAACGCCATATACGCCGTGCTCGAGGGTGATCTACAGGCATCGCTCGATCTACGCGGCTACACGGGAGCGGGCGTCTGGCGCGTGCCCGTCAGGGTGGAGAAGCGTGGTAGCGCCTTGGGCATCGATCCACTTGAAATAAGCGTCGATCCATCTGATATAGCAATATCGATAGAGCCGCGTGTCATAAAGGAGATACAGGTCGTGCCAAGCTTCCGTGGCTACCTGGAGCCAGGCTATGAACTGTCGGGTTTCAGGCTGATGCCTGCCAAGGTGGAGGTCGCCGGCCCAGCCAGCGCCATGGACAAGATTGAAGACACGTCTACAGAACCCATAGAGCTCACCGGCCGCAACGACAACTTTACGGTTGGCACCAAGGTGCTCGTACGTGATCCACTCGTGTCACTTCTCTCATCGAGCGACCTTGAGTTTACTGCCGAGGTAAAGAAGGCTCTGGTATATCGCAACTACCAGGATCTTGAAGTTCTGCTTGTAGGCCTCCGCGATGGTTTGGCACTTGACTCGGCGCCACCATTGGGTAGCGCCAGGGTAGCCGCTTCTAGCATTGAGCTAGAGTCGTTCTCTCCGTCCCTTGGTAGCCTCGAGGTTGATCTGTCGGAAATAGAGGAGCCGGGTGTATATACTGTGGCAGTCGTCCCTCGCTTTCCCGCTGGCTTCGATGTTGAATCATGGTTGCCCATGGTGGCAACCGTTACCGTGACCAAGGCCAGCGCCGGCGTTAAGCCTGAGCTTCTGCCATGATACTGGGTATAGGCGTAGACGTGGTGCATGTTAGGCGTATAACGCATTGGCTTTCGGTTCCTGGGCTGCCCGAACGCTTCTTCCATCCCGACGAGCTGGCATCTGCCCTCTCACGGGGGAGTGGGGTGGCTCTCTCCCTGGCGGCACGTTTTGCGGCAAAAGAAGCCTTTGGCAAGTCAATCGGCACGGGCCTGCGAGGTGTAAGGCTGTCAGATATTTGTGTCATAAACAACCATAACGGCAAACCAGACATGAGGCTGTATGGAAGCGCACTGGAGAAATTCAGGGCCCTTGGTTGTTCGTCCATTCACCTGTCGCTTACCCACGAGAGCGACAATGCCATCGCGATGGTCGTATTGGAGGCCTGAGGTGCAGAGGATACAAACCCCTAAAAAGCCCGAGAAGGATCGCAAGGTCTCCTTTTACGCCAAGGAAGCTACTCGCTGTCCCGTGTGCGACGCTAGCTTTCATCGCGAGGAACTATTCTCCGGGCGTGTCAGTGCCGATGAGATGACCGATGAGCTTCACAGGACCTATAAACCATTGCACGCTTTTGGTGAGGTCCACCCCCTTATATACGAGATGGTGGTGTGTCCCTCATGCTTTTACGCCGCCTTCAAGGCCGATTTTCAGCCTGCGGGTACTAAGTTCCTGTCTGTGTTACGGGATGGCATAGATTCCAGGGTCAAGGAAGTTCAAAGAATTTTTTCACCCCTTGATTATCAGACGCCGCGTAACCTCGTATCGGGTGCGGCCGCCAACTACCTGGCTCTACAATGCTATGAATCCTTTTCTAAGGAATTCGCGCCAACCATCAAGTGCGCCCTGTCGTCCCTGCGTGCCGCCTGGCTAAGCAATGACTTGCATGCCAAGGCATCAAATGAGAATTGGGACTACGTGGCGGGTATCTTCTACCGCAAGGCGCGTTTCTACTACAAGGCAGCCCTCGAGCTGGAGCTGACTGGAAAGGAACCATACTCTACCCAGCGAAACCTTGGCCCTGACACCGATAAGAACTATGGGCACGAGGGCGTGCTATATATGGCCGCCATCCTGGAACTCAAGTATGGCCCAAGCGATGATCCAGATCTGAGGCGGGAACATCTGACGGCTTCCAAGGTGTCGGTGGCAAGGATGTTTGGCTTTGGAAAGAAGAACAAGTCAAAGCCGGGGCCCCTCCTGGATAAGGCGAGGGATCTATACGAAAGGCTCAAGGCCGAACTTCAGGAGGGCGACGACGAGGATGAGTGATCGCGTCGTCAGGATGACCGTCGCCTACGATGGGACAGACTTCTGTGGTTGGCAGAGACAGCCAGGTTCCCGCACGGTTCAGGAAGAGATAGAAAAGGCTCTGGCCGCCATGCATGGGCACCCGGTCTGTATAGTCGGTGCCGGCAGGACAGACTCAGGGGTGCACGCCTCTGGCCAGGTGGCGCATTTCATCAGCGACATAGCCAGTATACCAGCCGGGCGTTTCGAACCGGCCCTTAATCGAATCATGCCAAGGGACGTGAGGATTGTCAGGGCATCTGACGCCCATCCTGACTTCCATGCCCGCTTCGATGCCAGGCTACGTCGTTATAAGTACTACCTTCGATACGGCCCGACTCAGACACCTCATCTCGATAGATACGCCTGGCGTATATGGAAGCGTCCCGATATAGTCAGGCTTAACCGCCTGGCATCGTGCCTGCGAGGGGAACTCGATTGTGACGCCTTTGCGGCAAGCAAGGATCCTAGCAAGAACCGCTCACGTTATATCCATCATGCGGTTTTTTATGTAGAAGGAGAGGCCATTGTCTTTGACATAGCGGCTAATGCCTTTTTGTGGCGGATGGTACGTTCACTGGTCGGGACGCTCGTTGAACTGGAATCCTCCGGAGCGCCGGATTCGGCCATGCGCGATATCCTGGATTCTCGCGACAGGAGTCGGGTAGGTGCCACGGCCCCATCCCGCGGCCTCTTCCTATGGAATGTAGAGTACTATGATCCCCCTACAAGGTCGGGAAGATACCGAATCGATCCTGTTCAAGGAGAATATTCTGAAGACTGACACCACAAGGCCTAGCCTCCGTCGCATCTGTGCCGTCCTGTTCGACATGGACGGCACCTTGCTCGATTCGGAACCCGCCTATCTTGAATCAGATCGCGTCTTTCTATCAGATTATGGCATAGCATACAGCGAAGAGATGAATGCCATGTTCACCGGCAGGGGATCCCATGCGATGATGGGCATCCTATGCACCATGTTCCCTGATAGCCCGCTCTGCGCCTTGCCTATAGAAGAGAGCGTCAGGCTCAAGGATGAGGCGTACACTCGCTATGCCCCGTCGAGGGTCAAACCCTTCCCTGCTACCATAGCCCTGGCCCGAGCCCTAGTCGAGTCCGGCATACCACTGGCCATAGCGTCCGGCTCTTCTCCTGAAATAATAGAGCTTATGATACAGGCCCATGATCTGAAGAAATTGTTTAGCGTTAGGGTTTCATCGGTCGAGGTGGCTCATGGCAAGCCCGCGCCTGATGTATTCCTGGAGGCGGCTCGCCGCCTGGCCGTACGGCCTGAATCATGTCTTGTCCTGGAAGACTCGTATTTTGGCGTGGCTGCGGCCAAGGCAGCCGGCATGGCATGCGTGGCACTCCCGGCTCCTGGCAGCGAGATTGAAGAGGGTTTCAGGATTGCCGACCTGGTCGTCAAGGGAGGAGCCGCGGCGCTGGATGCCGCGGCAATCCTATCTGCCTTCCTGTGGGATGCGGAGCCTAGTTCCTGACGCCGGAGATGCCTATGAGTGCATCATTTGTCTCGCGGAAGCGCTTTAAGAGTATGGGTAGAATGGCTATGGCCACCTCGGGATGAGCCTTCATGAAGGAATTAAATTCCCATGAAGCCAGCACAAGGCACTTGGTCTGCTCGGTGGCCGTAACGGTAGCCGTCCTTTTGGCACCATCAAGTACAGCAAGCTCACCCATCACATCGCCTGGGCCGTTGGTGGCCAGTTCTACCTGGACGCCCCCGGCATTTACCTTCTCTATCTTGACCTTGCCTGAAAGTATTATGAATAGCCCTATGCCGTCCTCTCCCTGCTTCATCAGGTGATCGCCCGCGGCAAAATCGCGTTCTGTGCTTATCTGTGCAAGACCCTTGATGTTTTTCTGATCAAGGTTGGCAAAAAGGCTTACCTTTGCGAGTGCATTTTCATGGCCCATCTATGTTCCTCCATTTTAGCGAACATGGCTTTCCATGCCGCATAAACAAGATACGGCAGCATCCTTGAGCGGTCAACACTAGACTTTTTTTGCGAGCAGCCGCGATCTAGGCTTGGCTGTCTTGGTGGAGGTATCACCGGTCACGGGCTTGGGATAGATAGTCATGGTTGGGAACGCGAATTCTATGCCTTCGGCGTCAAGGCGCTTCTTGACCGCTATGTACATGTCATTATTGCCATCAAACCATTCGTTGGTGGCGTACCACACGCCGAAGAAGACACCGACACCGCTATCCTTAAATCCGGTAACCATGAAGGCGGGCTCGGGGTTCTTGAGGGCGTTAGGGCTCTTGGTGGCTATATCCATGAGGACAGTCTTTATCCTCTCAAGATCACAGTCATAGGTGAACAGAATGTTCATGTTGAGACGACGCACAGGAAAGCGGGTAATGTTGGAGACGTTAGCCTTTATGAGCGTCTCGTTTGGTATACGTATAAGCTGATTGTCGAATGTCCGGAGCTTTACAGACATGGCATCTATTGAATACACGAGGCCGGATGTTCCATCTATGCTAATGACGTCGCCTAGCACGAATGTCTTCTCCGATACGATGAAAAAGCCGCTTATGAAGTTTGAAACCGATGTCTGGGCGGCAAAACCAATCGCTACTCCGGCTATACCTGCGGCGCCAAGCAAGGCCGATAGATTGACATTGGCGGCGTCCAGGGCGTTTATGGCGATGAAAGCAAACCCAAGATACTGAGCTAACTTGACCACGAGACCACCGCTGCGTGCATCGAGGCGTTTTTTGGTGAATTTTTTGAGGATGGACACGACGAGGCCCACGAGTATAAGGCCCAGTACCACCGATATGGCTACCCTGGCTATCAGGATGACAGTATTAATTGAAAAGAGCTCCCCGAACGGGGTGCTGTCAGGGAGGATGTCCCACAGCCTTGAGCTTGTCTTGGCGGCTTCTGGAGCGGCTTTGCTTATGATGTCAGTTGGTTCCATGCTTAAATCCTTGTGATAGTCTTAAAGAGTGCAAACGATCGTTCAATGAGTCGCTCCTCGCCTGAAACTGCGGGTTTTGCGATGGTGATGGCTCCCGGGGGAACCTGTGACTGCCAGTCCAGGCTCATGCGCACTCCGGCACTCGTAAAGATGAAAATAATCCTCTCGCTTTGCATCTTGGAGTCTACTTCGTAGATTGAAAGCTGCTCACCATAGATGCACAGATCGCTGACCATGACGGGTTCCGATGATAGGTTCTTGAGCCTAACAGGATGTGCCACGTATCGCGGATCCTTGTTGAAGGAGGAGACGATGGGCTCTGAGGAAGCGAGGAATTCCGCCTCGTCATATCTGCAGACGACTCCGGCATCAGGCGTGCCGTAGAGGGTCTTGTGCGGTTGAGAAAGCGGGTAGGAGGCTACTGTAACATTCTTGACATGTATGCTGGCCTCTATCTTTGAGAATATCCATCCTTCCAGGGTGGAGCCTGGCGGCAGGGAAAAGGGGTCCTTCAGGTGGACGCAGACGGGCAGTGGAGGATAGGACGGGACTATATCGTAGGTATTCTCCTTACCCATGAAGAAACGTGTCCAGGCGGCATCAGACAGGGATGGGAGGCTGAGCGAGGCCTTCGTTCGTGCTGGTTTCTTGTCCGATGGTGATGGATCAGGGTATATGGGCATGGTAGCCAGAATGTCTCCCTCGCCCGCTTGTTGTACGGCGACGCATATATGTACATCACCCAGCTTGTGTATTCGTGAGCCTTCGTTCCTGGGCAGTTCCCAGCTTCTCCACAGTGCCATAGTCTTCCCTCTCTTGCGTTTGTTGTGCTGAATGCCCGTACCCCGTATACTGACGAGTACGCGCGGCGCATCGGACGGACAGACTATAAGTATAGGCAATTTATTCGCCAGGGGTAAAGGTTTCCCGGAAAAAGGATAATGGAACACATAGAAGGCAGTGTTGAGACAGGCATACGGCTCAGGTTTGATCTATATATAGCTGAAACCCTGGGTCTCCTTTCCAGAAGCCAACTCAAGACACGTTTCGTGTCTCTCACGGTCGATGGTAAAGACGCCAAGCTGTCCAGGCTGGTAGAAAATGGGGACAGGTTCTGTCTCCATCTGCTCGACGATGTCGATAGATCCATGGCTACCACCCCAGAAGACATTCCCCTGTCTGTCCTGTACGAGGATGCCAGTGTCATTGTTGTAGACAAGCCTCAGGGCATGGTTGTGCATCCGGCTCATGGCAACTGGAGCGGCACCCTGGCCAACGCGCTCTTAGGGAGGCTGTCTGCCGGTGGCGCGTCATTGGAGCCCCCGGCGCGAGCCGGCATCGTGCATCGCCTGGACAAGGATACATCGGGTGTCATAATAGCGGGCAAGACTGCCGCTGCCCAGGAATTCTTGGCAGTACAGTTCAGAGAAAGAATGACAGTCAAGACCTATATGGCTATAACGAGGCGTAGCCCCAAGGCCAGTGATCGCGTGGGCGCAAAAGCCAGAGGTTCCGGAGGCATAATAGACAACTGGCTTGCACGTGACCCTCGTGACCGTAAGCGCTATGCCCTATCGGCCGAAGGCGATGGGAAGCGCGCAATAAGTGAATGGAGAATACTGGCTGAATCGGGTGGATATGCCGTGCTGGCCCTATCGTTACACACCGGCAGGACGCATCAGCTGCGGGTCCATTGCAAGGCCCTGGCGAGCCCCATACTGGGCGATCCTGTCTATGGCGAGCCCGATAGGCGTTTCCCAATGGCAAGCCTGATGCTACATGCCAGAGAACTGCGAATTTGCCTGCCTGGAGCCGTCGATGCGACGGTTTTCAGGGCTCCCTTGCCAGTTCGCTTCCTTGAAGTAGGAAGCACTCTCGGCCTTGACCCCTTTCCTGATGCGGTAGATCAGTAACGCCGGGGTTCTGAATCCCGGGGTTTCTCTTGCGCCTCGTTGACGCGTAGTTTTCGCCCCTCGAACTCCTGGCCGTCGAGCTTTTGTATGGCGGCTGTGGCGGCTTGGTCGCTGTCCATCTCCACGAACCCAAAGCCCTTTGCCCTACCTGTGGCTCTATCCATTATGACGGCGACAGATTCAACGCCACCGAACTGACCGAACAGCTCGCGGAGGCTGTCCTCTGTTGTCGCATAATTCATATTGCCGACATAGATTTTTTTAGACATGGTGAGAATCTCCGTACGACGGCTTAGCTGCCGATGCTGTACGATCCGCACAGGCGGACCGTGGTTCGTCGCGGGCAGTGTATGGCTTGCGACGATCTAAAGCGACTATAATATGTGGCCAGCCGGGCGTCAACGTTAGTTTAGTACTTTTCGCAAGCCCGTCTCGCTGATGTTTTCTTGACAAAGGGCCGCCGTTCACTATAATGAGGTCGATATTGAAGTTAAACAGGAGGATAAGATGGCTATACTGTACATAGCCCTTCCTCTTGTCGGAATTCTTCTGGGATGGATGATCCGCTGGCTTTATGCCAGATTTCAACTTACGGCCGCTGAGCAGAAAGCGGCGCGTATAACGCAAGAAGCGGTTAAACAGGCCGAGGCGCAGAAGCGCGAAATTCTGCTTGAGGCTAAAGATCAGCTCATCAGGGAGAGAAACCAGCAAGAGCGGGATACTCGTGAGCGAAGGGCAGAAATACAGCGTTATGAGCGTAGGTTAATCCAGAAAGAAGAGAATCTCGACAAGAAGGTAGAGACGCTTGAGAAGCAGGAAGAAGCACTTTCTGAAAGAAATAATGTTATCGCTACCAAAGAAGAGTTCCTGTCAGGGCAGGAAGAGCAGTATCGAAAGGAACTGGAACGAATCTCCGGGCTGAGCTCGGAAGATGCCAAACGCCTCATCATACAGGGCCTCGAGAATGAGGCTCGTCACGACGCTCAGGTCTTGCTCAACAAGATAGAGCTTGAAGCCCAGACAGGGGCAGAGAAACGTACCCGCGACATACTCGTCACCACGATGCAGCGTCTTGCTGCCGACGTGACTGCCGAGGTTACCGTGACGAGCGTCTCCTTACCGGGAGATGAGATGAAGGGTCGCATAATCGGGCGCGAGGGCAGGAATATACGTACCCTCGAGACGCTCACAGGCGTCGATGTCATCATAGACGATACCCCCGAGGCGGTCGTCATATCATGCTTCGACCCGGTGCGCAGGGAAATAGCACGGGTTTCACTCGAGCGGCTCATAGCCGATGGTAGAATCCATCCGGCCCGCATAGAGGAAGTCGTCCAGAAGGTCAGCCGCGAGATATCGCAGAAGATATTCGAGGAAGGCGAGAAGGTGGTCTTTGATCTAGGCCTCCATAACATGAACCCGGAACTCATACGGGCTCTAGGGCGCCTCCATTATCGTACCAGCTACGGACAGAACGTACTCTCGCACTCCAAGGAAGTGGCCGTCATAGCCGGCATGCTGGCCGCCGAGATAGGCGCCAACAGGGACCTGGCGAAACGCGGTGCACTCCTCCATGACATAGGCAAGGGTGTGGAGTCTGATTCAGACCAGAACCATGCCGAGATTGGTATGGAGTTGGCGCGAAAGTTGGGTGAGGATCCACGTGTGGTCAACGCCATAGGGTCCCACCATGCCGACGTCGAGCCCATCTGCCTTGAAAGCGTGCTGTGCCAGATAGCCGATGCCATCTCGGCAGCCAGACCGGGTGCCAGACGTGAGACGCTCGATAACTATGTCAAGCGCCTTGAGAACCTTGAAGGCATAGCCGAGAGCTTCTCAGGTGTAGACAAGGCATACGCCATACAGGCTGGCCGCGAGTTGCGCATCATCGTCAACAACGAAAAGGTGTCAGACGACGAGGCCAAGGAGTTGTGCAAGTCAATAGCCAAGAAGATAGAGACCGACATGCGCTATCCAGGACGCATCAAGGTAACCATCATCCGTGAGACACGGATAGTGGAGTACGCGCGCTAGTCGTCCAGGCGCGTGTAACCCTGTAAGGGGGTCGTGCCTGTTACGGCAAAACGTACCACGTTGATATGGGCCACCTGCGCAGGGTGGCCTTTTTCATTCGCTTAGGAAGGTGGTTTTCGATATGGCTTTGGTGTATAAGGTGCTGATGCTTGGCGACGTTATTGGAGAGGCGGGGCTCAAGGCTCTTGCAACGTCGCTGTCAGCAATCATCCGTAATGAAGGAGCGATCCTGGTCGTTGCCAATGGAGAGAACGCCTCCGGTGGTTTTGGCTTGACGAGGGAGAGTGCCGAGTCGATGTTTGCATCGGGCGTTGATGTCATAACAAGTGGAAACCACATCTGGGAGAAGAAGGGAGCCTCGGAGCTGCTCGATGGCGAGCCACGCATACTGAGGCCTGCCAACTATCCTGCCATGGCTCCGGGCAAGGGCCTGGCCCTCGTCAACAAGGGTGGTACACGCTGGGCAGTAATCAATCTGCAGGGTCGTGAAGGGATGAGCCCCATAGATTCTCCTTTTGTAAGAGCCGATGAGCTCCTGGCAGCCATAGACCCCGGAACCCTGATTGTCGTCGATTTCCATGCCGAATCATTCTCGGAGAAGGAAGCGCTTTCATTGTATCTTGACGGACGAGTCTCGGCATTCGCAGGCACGCACACCCACGTACAGACGGCCGATGAGCGCGTTCTTCCACGAGGCACGGGCTACATAGGCGACCTTGGCATGTCAGGCCCGGTGGATTCAATCATAGGCGTCAAGGTGGAAGGCTGCCTGCAGCGCAACCTGAGCCAGATGCCAATAAAAATGGAGGTGGCAGAAGGTGATTCTGTCATTTCAGGTGCCGTCTTTGAAATTGACGAGAGAGGGCGTTGTCTTTCAATAAAGCGTATATCCCTTACTTGATAGTGTTTGTTTTTATGCGGCACAGGATTTATAGTGAACTATGGCTATTGTACATACGCGTCGAGAGCTCAGGCTGGCTGGCAGGATCAACCTTGTAGTCGTATCAACGCTCATCCTGGGGCTTGGGCTTGTGGCGTATCTCTTCGCCTCCAGCCTTGCACAGTCAAGGGAAAGCCTTTCTGACACCTACCTCCAACGTGAGGCAGACATTCTCTATCTATCAATAGAGAATTTTATGATGCCAGGCGAGGCGCCCATAGCGGCCATGTTTTTCGAGGATGTCTCTGGCCTCGGTTCTGGTTTTGAACTGGCCTTGTACAGGCGTAATGGAGTGCCTGCCTTCTCCGATAACGCTACCATTACTCAGGTCAATGCCAATCTGCAATTGCAGAAATTTTCACAGCGCCTGGGACCATCGTCCATGCCATCCATGTCTCCTGACAGGAACTATTTCGATAGAGCCGTTGCCATACCGCCAGAAAGCGTATTCTTCACCATCGAGGCCGGAGGCCGTACATACAAAAGGGTATACCGCCCACTGCTCAACCTCCCTAAGTGCACCACCTGCCACGGTAGCGACCATACAATACGCGGTGTCATAGACATACAAGCCGACCTAAGCGATGTTGTACGCGAGCAGGCCATTACCGTTGCCGCCTCTATCGGCGGATTTGCCCTCATGGCACTAGTCTTGGCTGCCATTATCGGTAGAATCCTGCGCTCAGTCGTCGTTTTGCCTGTGTTGGCAATAGGGCGCCTGTGCCAGAACGTGACCGGCGGAGACTTTACAGGTAGGGTCAATGTCGATCGCAAGGACGAGATAGGCGGTTTGGCAGATACCGTCAATGAGATGGTAGAAGGCTTGCGGGAGCGTTCAGAACTCACCAAGTATGTCTCGGCTGGAACAATTACCTCCCTTGCCTCCGACCAGGGCCCGACGCGCGCAGAACGCACCCTGCTATTCAGCGATGTTAGAGGCTTTACGGCATACACAGAGTTACACGGTGCGGAGGCCATAGTCACCGTGCTCAACAGGATGCTTGAGCGTCAGGCATCTATCGTTACATCTCACGGAGGAGACATAGACAAGTTTGTAGGTGATGAGGTCGTGGCCGTGTTCTCTGGCGACGATGCGCCACAGCGGGCCGCTCTGGCCGCCATAGACATCATGGAGGCCGTGGCTGCAGGGGCCGCCGACTTCGACAAGCTTACGGTAGGTATCGGTATAGCCTCAGGGCAGGTTATCCATGGCATGCTCGGTTCCAGCCTGCGGGCAGACTTTACCGTGGTAGGAGATGCCGTCAACGTGGCGGCCAGGCTGTGTTCAAAAGCAAAGAGTGGGCAGATTCTTGTCTGTGATTGCTCGATGGCGCGACTCCCAAAAGGAGCCTTCAAGGTGTCCGGGCCGTATAAGGCCAGGCTCAAGGGAAAGGCCGAAGCACAGGTGCTGTACTTGCTTGAGGGAAGAGCCTCTCGGAGTGATGCACGGAATGGTAAAGAGGAGGTTGATGGTGAGAGCTGACGATGCCGGTCTGACGGTGATATTGGTCGCTTTGTTACTAGGCTCATGCGCCAAGCCTGTGCGGGCGGCCTTGATACCGGAAGCCTATGGCTCCTGGCCTACAACGACCAATGTCAGGCTCGATTATCCTATACCCGGGCACGAGGATAAATTCCGTGTCATACACATGAACGATGTGGGTTTCAAATTCACCCGCACGGGAAGCAAGCCCGACAGACTCGATTTCCCAGTGGGCACCATCATAGCCAAGGATATTTTTACGGTCTCCAATCCTGGTCCAGCGGATGCACCGATGATGGTAACGGCAATGGTCAAGGCACCAGCAGACCCGGATGCGAGGGGCGGGTGGCTTTGGGTGGTCAAGGATCTTGGGACAGGAAAAGAAGACATCATGACAGGAGATTTCTGTGTGCGTTGCCATTCCAACGCCAACGAACCTCATCCATATGGCGCCAAGAATCAGAACGGCGACTATTGTGACTATGTCTTCTTCGTTCCTGGGGAAGACTCGGTTTTGCCTCCATACTGACCCCACTTGATTCGGCATTGATCACGAGCGTATAGTCTCTAGCATTATGAGTAAACAAAATCCTCTTTTCTCCTTGAAGGGCTTCGTCCCAAAGACCATAGAAGTGTTTAAGGCCGGATACTCGGCTTCTATGCTTGGCAAGGATATCTTTGCGGGCCTTACCGTAGGCGTCATAGCTCTGCCTCTGGCCATAGCCTTTGCCATTGGAGCGGGAGCCACGCCGGCACAAGGGCTCTGGACAGCCATAATCGCGGGTTTTGCCATCTCGGCCCTGGGCGGTTCCAGGTACCAGGTTGCCGGTCCTACCGGTGCCTTCGTCGTCATCATAGCCGGTGTCATAGACAAGCACGGCATGGAAGGCCTCATAGCCGCCACGGCCATGGCCGGCATACTCCTCGTCATCATGGGCATATCAGGCCTTGGCAAGCTTGTAAAATTCATACCGTATCCTGTTACCATAGGATTTACCACAGGCATCGGCGTCGTCATTGCCGGCGGGCAGTTAAAGGATTTCTTTGGCCTCAGCATACCCCAGTACCCAACCGAGTTCTTCTCACGCCTCTATGAGTCGGCTGGGAACATAGGCAGCCTGCAGCCGGTGACCCTGGCCCTCGGTGCTGCGACCATAGCCTGCATCATCCTCATTCGCAAGTTAGCC
>JAVEXO010000031.1:0-31562 GCA_034003955.1 Spirochaetia bacterium
ATTTCTGCGGCATACCGAGCGTTCACAGCCCTATCGATAAGCCGCACATAGAGCCTGGCAGCATCAGTGCTTTCCTTTGAAACCATGCCTGGCTCTTCTGACAATACTAGTTTTCTAGTGCTATCTACCACATCATAGAGGTGCTTCTTGCATGATGCAGCTTGAGGACCGTACGCCGCAAAGGCAGCCTGAGCCACACTTGCTTCACCTGTGCCAAAGGAGATGAAACGCTCATTCTCTTCCCTGTACCGCCTCTCATTCTCAAGCCTTGTGGCTTCATCACGAGCATAGACACGCTCCGTATTCTGAAAAGCACTGTCTCTATTGGCAGCAGACCATCTAGACAGTGATGTAAGGGCTTCGGCAGTGCTCGTATACACTCCGGCTCCATCGGCTTTACAGACATCAAACATATCGAGAAGGGCCATCACCTCATCCGCATCAAGGCATTCCAGTTGCTGCAGGGCTGATTTCATGGCTACGGACGGATCGACTCCAGGGTTTGTGCCTTTGAGCACTGCGAGACGACCACATGACTGTTTATATTCGGCATAGGAATGGTTGATTCCTGCTAGCTCGGAAGACAGCATAGATCGTCCACTGGAAAGAGTAGCCCTAGTCACCATGAGTTCAGGCACGACATAGCTTGCATTGAGCCGCGTAAGGGTTTGGGCGCAGGTATTCTCGATAATCGCCATGCCGAACATCACGCCGGCACTGCACAGATACACAGGCCCTATGGGAGTCCATGAAAACAGCATACCAAGGCCCCAGAACGTTGCTCCCGCAATATTCAGGTTTTTTGCATTACTCTGTTTAGTGGCAATCTCTGTATTTATCGCCTTGTATACAAATTCATACTCCGCAAGCTCAGACGCCTTGCCAAAGGCAGATGAAGATAATCTCGCGCCGCCAGTCAGGCTTAGTATGACATAGAATTCAAGATCAGCCCGTTCCTGAGCGCTCATCCTGTTGAAGGCGTTCAACTGAGATACAAGCATCGCATCCTTAGAGTAGGTTTCAATTTGATCTGCCAGGCATGAACCTTGTATATGCTGAGAACCTACGGTGTTCGATAGATGGCTGGCATGAGTAATGGATCCTTGCAGCACGGTGAATTCCGGATTAGCCGATATGATCCGGCCTACGAGATAGTCCCTTGCCATGGCCCAATCGTTAAACGATGAAGCCTTGGCCATGTATGTCTGAACTCTTGAACTCCATGTACGGACATCGCGTTCATATGCCGTTGACTCATGCTCATCGACAGCATCTACTGGCTTGGACGGGGTATTAAAGTACTCTTCAAGGCGCTTGGCCACAGCTCCATCCACTGCTATGAGCCTGTAGCCACCATCGAGTGCCAAGGCGAGACGGCCATCGGAGCCTAATCGCAGAAAATCCTTCCAGGAAGCATCTTCGTTTGAGACGGGGATAGTGTATTCAGAAAAATCCAGGGGTCTGGCAACCATCTTGTATGCCCCACAGGAGTCACCAAACACTGACTTACGATATTCAGTATACGCAGCCTCATTGCATCGATACTCGCTCGAAAGTGCCGTCGACAAGGCATCACGAGCCTTGGCCGACAACATAACGCGCTCTAAATTGAGTCTATACAGTTCCCGGGCGGCATCGTGTTCGGGACTATCATATGGCCGTCCAGACACATCATCGCCATAGAGACGCTTTAGCATCTCAAGAGATTTTTGAGCTCTGCTAAGGCATTCCTCTGCACAGCTAGACTCTTCTTGAGGGCTCTTGTAGGAACACGCCAGGTCTGCACTATCGGTCTCCTCGCCTGCGTACAGATAGGCGCTGCTGGCCCAGCGTTCTATGGCGCGTTCTTTTTCCAGGAACAGCCTCGTTGCTTCCAAATTTTCATAGAGCTCCATGTATAGGACATGCGCCGTTTCGTACGATGCTCCAGCCAGACTGAAGGCTTCAGATGCTTCGGCGAACAGACGCATTGCATCGGTGTTGGCATCTCTGGCCAGCACAATTTCTTCCTGTATGCTTAATAGTCTTTGCTCTATGGCTCCTACATCGCTGACTAGAGAGTAGGCCTTAGCGAGCCTGGCTATGGCATCGTGTGCGGCTATCCTTGAATATCCTGATGCACGATAGTCGCCATCAGCCTTTTGATGCTCAAGGCAGAGGCCAACAGGAACCAAGGTAACGCTATCAGGATCAAAGGCGGTTTCTGGAGATGAACCATACTGACTAACTAATGCAGAAAATGTTTCGAATGCCCGGTAGGCTGCACTTGCCAGGCGGGCTCCATCACCCCTGTCGTTTCTATCGGCTATTGAAGCCTTCCATGCCTCCATCGTTTGATTAAAGACGCTACAGCATCTATGAGCCTCTTCAAAGGAATCGATCAAGGCACCTTCTGACCAGCTTCTTGCACTACAGGGGACGCCGCAGGGCTCTGTCTCCGGATCTCCTGGAGTTCCTGGCAGAGGCAGGCAGCTAGAGGCTCCTGCCTCTGAATTGGCAATGGCTATTGCATCACTCAACAGGTATTGCCTCCAGTGAAGCGCTCCATGAGCGGCACCCTCAGATGACTTGGCAAGAGCAGTCTCATACGCCCTGGAGAATTCTATGGCTACCGATATGCCTTTGGAATCTTGGACTTTAGACTCGGCCAACATGGAGACATTGCCCACGACCCAACGCACGAACGCGTCTCCAGGCCTTGAGCCATGAAGACCGAAGCCGCACAGATCCGCTATGTCATCGTCTAGCGTTCCAAATTCAAGATAGCGAACGAGGGCTAAAGCCAAGTCATCGTCGCCTGCAGATCTCCGCATGGCCCATCCTAGCGTGTCGCCAGAATAAGTACCGGCGAAATCACCGGTCTGTTCTAGTATGTGTTGAAGCCTCTCCGCACGTAATGAAGAACCAAGAGGGTATCGGTTTTCATACACCGATGCTGGCAAGATCCCGTCGAGAGCCTGGGAGGCTAAAAAAAATGATGCTGCCTCGAATGCATACTGATAGTCGCCTAAGTCCAAAAAGGCTTCGGCTACAGGATCGTTGCTGGGTTCTGAGACAAGGCTTTGCACTCCCTCCCTGCCTCTTAAACCCATGGCCTCCAGCACCCAGGCAAGATAGTCATTGTCTGGTGACAGCATGGCTATGCGCATGGCCAGGAGGCGCTCGGCAGGGATCGATGCTAAGCCTGTGCCGTCTCTAAGCCTATCCCTGCACGAAAGCGCTCCATCGATAGAATCCAGGGCCAGCGAGTCAACCCTGTTTTTTGCTATTTCAAGGCTCCATGGATCAGACTCACTACCAAGCGCCTGCACTAAAAGGAAGGCCATGACGCTTCCAGCTTCCTCCCCCTCGCTCTGGTAATACGTGTCTAGCCAGCTCACTTCACCATCATGACCTGGCTCAAGAAGAGACGCGATATCATCCCGGTCTACATCAAGGCCATCCATGGAGAGTGCATCAAAGACAAGCGAACGCATGGCATAGGCCGTACGAGCAATAGTATTGACGGCTACCGAAGCGGCTTCGGCAATGCTCTGTGGCTCAATGTTCATCCATATCGACTCAAGGCGTGTTTTTAGTGCGGCTCCGCTTAAAAGCGATGGGTCACGCTCCATGCCAAGAGCATCATCGATCCTGAGTGTATCCATGGCCAGTGAGACAGCCATGTTCCTCAGGACATCGTCGGCATAGGAGAAGCGTGATTCCGCAGAAGCAGTGATGCTGTTTTCCAGGGCCTGCCAATCGGGTGTTTCATTGAGCCAAGCCGCATCGACGATCAGAGCCTGCGACATGAGTCTTGCTGTCTCATGCCGCAGGGTACTGGACTCGGAAGACGACCATGCCAACTCGCTACCTGCCTGACACAGAGCCTGGATCATAGTATCGCCTGTTCCCGATAGACCATGCAGTATACGAGCCAGGGTAGCGCATTGCGTATCGTTTGCATCCAGAACCTGTTGCAATGCAAAACTGGGCTCAGGGCTCAAGCTTCCATAGACTATGGTCCTCCTGGCCACATAGTCTACTATCGAGTCTCGCCAGGCATACAATTCAGCTGATACCCATGGCGGAGAGCTGGTGCGGCTTTGTTCCACGGCTCGTGTTATTTCTATCATGGCATGGACAGCATCTACGCCTGGTTCAAGAAGCCGTTGGCCTAACTCCCTGGTGCTGGGCAGGCAGTTTCCATCCTCTATTCCCAGGCCCAGACTCGCAAAGCTTGAAAGGAGGCTGGTGTAGCACGCGTTTAATCGTTGCTCTTCAAGCCCAATCGCCGATGGGCCATAGCGATCATAGGCATGGAGAAGACCAATCGTGCCGTCAATCTCACTTGACTCAACAGGAAGGAAAAGGCTTCCAAGGTCGGCTCCGGCCAGCGTAAAGAAACCCCTGCCGCGAGCGAACATGGCTATAGCCTCATCATCACGGGCCAAGGCCTCAAGGCTCGAGTTGAAGGCAGGCTCATCGGCATCCATAGTAGCAAGAATTAATTCGTGGAGGGCCTCAAGGCTGCCCCTGGCTTCCACTGCGCTTTCGGCGTCCATTTTAGCAACGGAGCTAAAGGGGTTTAATGCCAGATCCAAGCCGGCTCCTGGTGCTTCCTCTGGAGCAATCGTGCCTAACAGTATACCTATGGCCTGCAACTCAAGCTCAACCCTGGCCAAAAGTAGATTCCGGCCAGCCATCATGGCATCATGCAGAAGAGCATCCATGCATCCTTCTGTCTGTAGTTCCTCGCCACGCTGGCCTTCATACCACTCCTTTGCAGACCTCGAGCCAAGGAGTGCTATGCCGGCCAGCCTGGTAGTTAAGGCCGTTGCCGCCCTTGTTCGTGCTCCTTCGGCTACTCGTATTATTATGCCTCCATAGGCTTTCCGTATTGTTGCCACATCATCATGTGTAACGGCGGCGGCCAAGCACCCTGTCATCTCGGCCATCAACCCTTCTAGGAGTGAGTATGATGGATCGCCGTTTTGTATTCCGTATGCATCGATATCGAGAGGGACCGCCCATATATCAGAAGGAACGTTGATGGCTCCATGCGTAGCGGCAAGAGCCTTGAGGCTCGGCTCCATTGCAGAACCGTTTACAGCCAAGCGCAGGGCCTCCCCCGCTCTCTCTATATCCTGGGCATGGCCAAGCGCACGGGCAGACTCTATGTACCGAGCCAGAAGAAAGGCTACGGAACCGGCCTGTTCGTTAACGATGGCATCAGCAGACGTTATGCCGTCAATCCTTAAGAGATCGCGATACCGTTCAAAGATATCCTGCCCTATGAAACCACCATCTCCACCAGAAGCCAAGGCGGCCAGAAGCATCGAGTATTCTGCATTGACACTCTCAAGCGCCTCTCCCGCTGTCTCAAGGTTTGCGACGGCCGTATTCATAGACAGCCTGCCTTCGGCTATGTCGGTAGCTGACTCAGAAAGGCTAGCCCTGGCCTGCCCATACGTCTCCAAGCCCTCATCATAGGCTTCCTGGGCATCACGAAGCCTTTGGATATGCTCTGCCTCTGTGACCCGCCCCGAACTCAGATCATTGGCATAGTCAAGCACCGCTTTGGCTATGGAGACGCGCCGTGTCCAATAGCCCTCTATGGCCTTGGCTCGCAGAAGAGCCACCTGAAACTCGTCAAGATTAAAGTCTTCGCTCGATGCGTCGCCGGCCAGGACATCCTGCAAGGCTCCAGCCTCGAAACCCATCACCAGGTCAAAATCATGGAGCACGTTCTCTCGAGCATCCATGGCATTTGTTACATAGGAGGCATAGGAAGCCATACAGTCTCTGACCTGTGCAATGTATCCCGCCTGTTTGTCATCCGTACCGGGTGCATTCTCCCGCTCCGCAAGCCATGACTCAAGGGTTTCAGAATCCGGGAGGGGTGACTCTGGCCCCAAAAGAGCAAGCCAGTACGAGGCTGCTTCCTTGAACCCAGTTGCGGCAGCACTTGCCTGAAGATAGACATCCACCCAGGCACTCGCCCTGTCGGCACTCGCGCTCGTCCTCTGCAATGCATCACGCTGGAATTCTATCTTGGCCTGACGTATGTCATCTTCTAGATCGAGGCTCGCCTTGGCAAAGGTATCCTCTCCCTTCTGAAGGAGCAAGGATGCCTTGCTTTCCCAGGCTCTCTGTTCCTTTTCTAGCCCTGCATAGGCCAGGGCCCAAGCCTCGTTACCCTCATAAAAGGCCCGCGCTGCGTCCCGTTCCCACTCCAGCCTTCTAACCATGAAGCGTTCCTCGGCTGCCTTCCATGAAGACAGTCCTCTATCAAACTGGATCTTGAAATCAGACAGCCAATCCGCTCCCGCAATGTTTAGTTCTGAGTTGTCTCTCCTGGCCGCCTCTATTCTGACATTCAATGCCTCCAGGCTCTGCTCGCAGGCCAGGCTTGTAGAGCGAACTATTTCAGCCGCCATGACGCTGGCCGTTTCCTTTTCACTCCGCTGTCTAAGACTGAATATATCAGAGCTACGACGAGCGACGAATAAACGCTCTTCGCGTTTTGCTAGAGCGTCGAGTTCTAAGGTTATGGTATTTGTGGCTTCACTCTCAGAGCGAGCAATCAAATCAAGGAAGCTATCTCTTTGCCTCAGGGGTACTAGTGATACCAGTCTATTCCTGATGGCCTCGAGCCGTGCTCCAAGGATGGAGACGGCGCGGCTCGTAGCGCCACTGACTTCAAGTGACCATGATGCCGTATCACCTGCAATAGAGACACCCTCCACTCGAGTACGGTAGACCGGATTACCTGTCTCGTCGTAGATACGTTCACCATCGGCATTGGTTTGGTACAAGAGGCGACGATTGGCCTGTGCCGATGCGTCTGCCACCATGGCGCTCAGGCTAATGCCCTCACGCCCAAAGAACAGGTCGCGCAACCATACTGAAAAGCGCCTGGCCATGTCCTCTTCTGTCCATGCCAGGAGAGTCGATCTTGCGCCCTCAATGCTAGCAGTACCCGAGTAGTATAAGGCGGCACTCCTCTCCCAGTTTGCAATCGCGGCCTGTACACCATCATTGGCATCAAGCATCCATCGCTCTGGATCACGAGCCCTGTCTGCCCTTGAAAACGTCTGCTCATACATCGTTCCATCAAAACCAGGGAAAGGTGTTTCCTCCGACCCCCAGCCTATGGCATAGCTGCCGACCTGTACCGAGAAAACCAGAAATAGAACTGTGGCGTATGGATTTGTCATCTAGGCTTCCTTTCTTTGATGCGTATCAGACAGGACGAATCCCCGGAATAGACCGGGAGCCAAGGATGCGAGCGCAGGGACTACGGTAAGAGCCACTATGAATGAGGCTGCCGTTCCAGTTGCCGTCACGAAGGCAAGAGAGCGCACCATGGCATTGCCAGATCCACTCAAAAGTAGGAATGGCAATGCTCCGGCTATGCTTGTTCCGCTGGTTGCCACCAGTGTTCCTAGCCTGGACTTCATCGCTCTATAGAGTGCATGCTCTACAGAAGGTGAGCCAGAAGCCAGATGCATGCGGCATGCTTCTACTGTCAGGACGGAGGCATTGACTACAACGCCAGAGACTGCCACGAAGGCACAGGCCATGGATGGACTTAGGGGTATGCGCGCAATGGCCAGGAGGATGGCCGGGATGGCAAGAGACGGTAGCAGAGCAGACATGATAGCCAGGGGAGAACCAAAGGATTCACTCGCCGTGGCACAGGCCATGTAGACCAGGGCGGCCGCCATGATGAAGGAGCCAGCTATTCCTTTAAGCCGTGAAGCAGCCTCTAGTGCACCCTTATCAAATTCTATCGTGTATCCAGGAGGAATAGTCATTGTAGCAAGTGACGATTCTATAGAAAGCCTGGCTTTTTCAGTATCTATGGGCACAGTTCGAACGGTAATAGCGGCTACTCGTCGCCTGTTCCTTCTCTGTATCCTTGCCGTTTCACGCGCCTTGCTCATCCGCATGAATGCATCGAGCCTCACGCTTCCATCATCTGTTTGAACCAGGGTGGATAAGGCATCACGCAAGGATGGCTCTCCTTCTCGCAGAACGCTTAGTCTGACATCGGTTTCTCCGTGCCCATCAATACGCTTGTATGCCACGGGTCCGTAGACGCTCCTACGCAAGGCAAGAGCCACCCTGTCGAGCCCCAGGCCCAGAGCCAACGATCTATCCCTGTCTGGATAGAAGATCATGTCTTCTGGGCCATCCTTGAAGTTGAGTACAGAATCTATGACCATGGGCAGGCCTGATACGATGCTGGCTACATCCTCAGCCAGGCTCCTACACAGCTCATCATCGTCACCTGAAACGACGAGTTCCCAAAACCGTTCGGAGGATGACGGTGAAGGTAACCATACGAAACCTCCTGGTATCTTCAGCGACCGTATGCATTCCGAAACACGGTTCTTGTTTGTCTTTTTTTGATCGAAGGTGACAAACAGGGAGGCAGAACCGCGTCGTGCTGTCGTCTGGACACAGCCATCATAAGACCCCAGCCCGCTTAGTCCTGAAGCAAGGCTATCGTCGACACTGTCCATGGCCATGCCTGATTCAAATTCTACCCTGGCAAAGACAGAAGATTCATCAACGTCAGGCCCAAAATCTAGGTGAGAAAAGGCTATGGCAAGCACTCCAAGCAGACTCAAGGCTAAGGCTGCCAGTATGGATACAAGGGGTCTTCTAGCACAGAAGATGGCTTGCCTGGCAAGTGCACGCCTTACCATTCTAGGGCTCACTATCTTCTTAGGCTTCACATACTGTGTATGCAACGTTTCTGCAAGGCTCACAGGGCAGGAGCCACGAAGGATGAGTGGCGGAATGACAAGAAGGGTCACCATGCATGAACAGATGCATACAGCCGCCATGGCCATGGCGACACGAGCGACACCCTCTGACAGGAAGTCAAGCATGCCTAGTGGTATAAGCACGACTATAGTCGTGGCCGAACCTGAAGCCAGGGATGGAATGACAGACGCCATGGCCTGTCCTCCCTCCTGTATTGAGGAGACAGCGCCCAGCCGTTCCGTTACTAGAATTACGGCGTCCACGGATGCGCCAAGCCCGATGGCCAGGCCAGCGAGCACATGCTTATCAAGACTGTAGCCTAGAGAAGATACGCTCGCAGCCGATACAAGCAGTATGAATGGCACGGCAGCGGCGGCTACCAACCTGGCATGTCTGGCGTTCCTGCTCCTGCCCTGATTAATTTTATTGGCGACAAGCCTGCCTGAGCCTAAGAGCAAGGCAGAGGCAATTGCTACAGCTACCGCTCCTTGTAGTGCCGCAAAAAGGGTAGAACGAAAAGACCTTGAAATCTCTATGCCTGCATCATGGAGGATAGTAAAATCCAGTTCGTATGTCTCGGCGAGCTTGCTTGTTTCCCGTGCAAGATCACGTGACAATGCCGCAAGATTGGCCCTGCCTCCGGGGCTTACGGCTATGGTCACGACGCCCTCGCCATCGACCCTGGAGAGGGCTTCAGGCTTCCTGTCCCGAAGGCTAATCCTGGCAAACGAACCAAGACGTATAGGCTCAGCCGTTCCCGATGCTACCAGCAATCCCTGTAGGCTCTCAGGTGTCGTGAATCTGCCATCGGCCACCATGCTCGTAAGGTTCGCACCCTCTTTAATGGCTCCGCAGGCCAACACGGTATCGTTACGTGCCATGGCATGTACTACTTCGGCCATGCCTATACCCACGCCAAGCGCCATAGACTCGTCTATCTCTACGACTAGCTCTGGCATGCCTATGCCTGCCAGTTCTATGTCACCGACGCCTGGCAATTTTTCAAGTGCGGGCTTTACCAGCTGCTCTATGATTCGGCCCAAGGAGGCAGCCTTATAGTTCCTTGAAGACAGGGCCGCTATCCAGACTGGGCCTCGTCCCTCGCTACTCGAGCCTATCTCTGGCCTTTGAACGCTCGATGGCAAACGCTCATACACTCGCCATACGGCATCCCTGAGTGCAAGACTAGCCTCGTCTGCGTCTTTATCAGGCGCAAAGGCAACGGTGGCCCTGACCTTGCCGTATTCACTTGAGGTCGATGTCTCAACAACATCGGGGATGGCGGCGAACGCGTCTTCAAGCGGGATGGCAATGCTCCTCTCCATGTCGCGGGCATCGACTCCATGATGCCGTACTGTGACGACCATGGCCGCCTTCGAGGAGGCTTCACGGGAGCCATAGTCGGCCCTCGACAGAATAAGCAGGGCGATTGCACACGCTGCCAACACCAGAGAACAGGCAGCCACGGGGCGCGCTAACCATGCCCGGCGACTCATGGCTCTTTCCTGTCAGGTAGCCTGCTACACCTGGCCAGGGCAAGAGGGGAAATCAAGAGGGTTAAGGCCGTAGAGGCAATCAAACCACCAATCATGGCCACAGCCATCGATCGTTGTGTGGAACCAATCCTGGAAAGGCAGATTGGGAAGAGGGCTACGACCGTCGTCAGTGTCGTAGCCAGGATGGGTCTTACACGCTCAGAAGCTCCTGCATAGGCCGCGACAACGCGCCGTAATCCCTGGGTACTGTGAGCCACCGTAGCCTCATGAAGGAAGATGGCATTATTGACGACGACTCCAAAAAGAACGATGAGACCAAGAATGGAACCAGAATCGAGTCCTATGCCTGTCAGTGCCAAGGCGGGACCAACACCTGCCATCGCAAGGGGTATGGTAGCCATGATGAGTATGGGCAGGACAAATGACTCGAATTGTGAACCGAGTGTCAGATAAAGTAATACAATGACAAGCGCAAGAGAATAAAACATAGCCATGCCATATTCATTGAAGGCTGAGCCATGAGACATGACGGCCTCCGGGTGCATCTTGAGTGTCCTGGAAATGGCAAGCCCCAGTTCATCCTCCTTGCCAGGCACCGCCCTCGGTTCCAGATAGATGACGCAAGCCCTGTCCAGTCGTGCCACAGAAGCCTCATCGTAGGTGCGCCTAAACTGCACCAAGGCGGCAGCAGGCACATGCAACCCGGAAGACGTTTGCAGTGGCACGGCTTCTATGCGGGCTAATCCATCAGAGCGGGCTAGCATGTCTGGCTCTTCATCCCTTTCAAAGGCTGCTGCAAGCACCCTGATGCCAATCTCTCTTCCGTCAATCGCCATGCTTGACAGTTCCACACCCTCGCTAGCGGCCTGCACGACGCGGGCCGTGTCAACAAGGCTTATTCCCATGGCAGCCTGTACCTCACGATACGGCCTCAGGGATAGCCTTGGTTTAGTCCCGCCAGGGGTTCTGCTTAGAGAGGCGAGCGTACCGAGAGCCTCGCTTTTCAGAGTAGCTTCCACCCTGCTGGCCAGGAGCCTTAGTTCGACAGGGTCAGCGCCTCGTACTGCTATGGAGAAGTTTCCATCCAGGCCAAGTATGCTGGCGGTCCGATCAACTGGTGCCTCTAAAAGGAATGTTACGCTTCCTGGCAGCAATGACGCGGCCGTAGATTGAATGGCGGCACCAAGCTCATGCTCTGTGGCTGTGCCATCGAGGCTGCAGGTGATGCAAAGACTCTCGTTTGTAAAACCGGAAGCAGATCGCCTCGATATATCGTTGTCTTCTGCTCCGGCCCAGGAATAGACAGATCCTATGCCTGGCAAGGCAGACAGAGCCTTGCATAGAGGCCTGGCCGAGTCGGCTATGGCATCAAGATTACTGCCTGGTAAAAATTCAACCATCAGCCTAAGCTCCCGAGCCGCCTCGGGCGGTAGAAAACTCAAAGGCCTCGTGACGACTATGGCGAAGCCCGCCAGAGTCGCAAGACTCGCTCCCAGGAGAAACACAGCCGGCTTGCGCATGGCCGCAGACAAGGCTTTGCGGTACAGCCTCCTCAGCATCCTGCAGTCATGTGTGGCAGTCTTCCTCCAGAAGACCCTGTACGCCGAAGGCAAGGCCAGTATGGCGATGATCCACCCGGCTACGCTGGTGGATATGAGGGCTAAAGCCATGTCTCCAAACAAGGAACCCAAGGCACCGGGCATAAAAAATACCGGTATGAATACCACGGCCGTCGTAACCATGCTGCCAAAGGTTCCTGCGACTACTGTCTCTACGGCCGATGCTATAGCATCACAGGAGGGCCTGCGTGTTTTTCCCGAGAATCGTAACGACAGTGAGTCTGTGACAAGCACCGCATGATCGGAAATCATGCCTATAGCCAGACTCATGCCGCCAAGGCTCATGCCGTTGAGGGAACGACCAAAGACCGACAGGGTAGCCAGCGATGCGGCCACTGAAAGCGGTATGGTGAGGGCGACCAGGATCCCGGCAGCCATATCACGTAATACCGCAAACAAGACAAGAGCGACCGCAAGGGCAGCAATCGCCCCTGCATAGGCCAGGCTCTTGAGGGACTCTGCCACGACCATTGAACCATCACTAACAATATCCACAAGAAGCGTATCATTAAAATCCCTTGACATCCCCAGTGCTGCGGCTCTGACCCTGCGAGCGCAGGCCAGGGGGTCGGCACCTGGGCGAAGATAGACTTCAAGCGCTACGCATTCTTCACCGCGAGAAACAAACAGACTCTTCCTGTCGGCGTCACGTTCGCGGACAGTAGCCAGATCTGATAGCCTGAAGATCCCATGAGGCCCCATGGCCTTCATGGTTGCTAGTTCTTCAATGCTCGTCGCCCTGCCTTTTACAATGGCAACGAGTTCCCTGTCACCTTCCCTGAGGGAGCCGGCCGGCATATCGGTATTCTCACAGGCTATGGCCATGGCCACATCGGCTATGCTCATGCCTCTTGCCGCAGCCCTGTCTGCATCAACAGCCACGACAAGCTCTCTGTCTCGTCCTCCGACGAGCTGCACCGCTCCAGCGCCTTCCAGACGCCTCAGGCGAGCGCTCAGTTCGTACTCAGCCATTCTTCTTGCAAACGAAGGATCTCCGTGCCTGGATACCAGGCCTATGACCACCAAGGGCACATCATCAGGGTTGTATGACAGAACGCTAGGCCTTACTAATCCTTCAGGAAGCGAAGGATAGGCAGCGTCTAGTATCTCCCTCACCCTGGCCGACGCCCGGGCAGGAGAATCTCCCCATGAAAAATCGAGCGTTATAAGAGCCTGGCCGTCTCGTGCTATGCTGGCCGTCCTTACAAGCCCTTTGGCCGCAGCCAGGGCATCTTCGAGGGGAGAGACGACCAGGGCACTGATATCACTCGCAGGCAGGCCAGGCATGCTTAGGCCAACCATCACCCGTGGCACAGAGACATCGGGATATGCTCTGACAGGAAGGCTCAAGGATGCCTTGACTCCAAGAAGAAGCAGAGCACAGAGAGCCATGGCTATCGACACAGGCCTTCCTACACAGCACCCTATGATAGTTCTCATCTTATCTTCATTTAAGGAGCAGCAATGATTGGGTTGAGGCGCAGCTGTTATGGCTTGCATCATGGAATCCTGCTGCAAGGCTAAGCGTCAGTACCCCCGAATTGACCCTGTTTGTTATGGTGCCATCCAGCCTCGCGATGGAATAGGACGACCATGGTTCGTATGGCTGGGCATAGCTAAGGCCGGCCAGCACGACCCTCGATGGATAAAAATCCAGGGCTGAATTGCTGGCAGAGAAACCGAATGATTCCATTATTGAAAAGGGATCAAGCGAGGCTTCTGTGGCCAGTTCGACATACAGCTCTATGGATACAGAAACAGGCAGACCTATAGGATACTGCGTCTCTCCAAGCGATATGGCAAGGGTCTGAAACGGACTGTCTACCGAGAAAACCGTGAGCTCTCTATCCTCGGGTACAAGAGCCCCTGGAGACAAGGCAAGCCGTATGCCCGCGAAACGCGGTGGTCTGGAATGGATTCCGTCACACAGGAGCCTGAAGCATGTTTCATCATCACTTGCATTGCCGCAGGCGTCCTCAATGCCTGTGCGTATGCATACACGCAGATGCTCTCCCCATATAGGAGGATCGCTGAAATCAAGGCATAACAAATCCACGTATGCCTCGCTTGTTTTTAATGCCAGAGCCGAGCCTCCATCTACGACTATTCTTGAGCTGGCTGTTCGTGTTGAGACAGGTTCTGAGAATAGCACACAGAGACGCCATGGCCGCTCCCAAGCATCGTTAACAACGGGCGGCTCTTCGTCGTAAGCTTCGGGCAGCAGACTGGCAACACGGAGGCCTGTCTCGTCTATGGCCCATGCCTCGATCACCTTTGGTGCGCAGGTATCCTCACCTACCGTAAAACGGAATGTATACGCTCGACCCATCCTGTTTCCCGATACGTCGGAGAGCTCAGAGGATACGGTAATGGTGTACTCGACAGCCCAGGACCAAGGCTCCAGTGGGCTGAACACTGCCTTGCTACCGTGCTCATCCAGGCTCCAGACACCACAAACAGGAGGCGATACAGACAGGCAAGAACGATAGTGCTCACTGTCTACGGCTTCTGAAAATTCTATAAGAACGCTATCCATGTCGCCTGTGAGCAACCCTGAACGCTTTGGTACGGTAGACACAACATGTGGGCGGACACACTCAGCCCTGTTTGTGAATCTGCCAACAAGCGCCTCTTCCAGCGACACACCGGCAGGACTCATGGCACCCAAACCTACTGACAGCCTGAAATCGGCCGTCTTTCCAAGAGCCGAGAAAGGGATGAATATCATGGTGTTGCCATCCCAGTTGAATTCACCATGAACAGGAACTCCGTTTTCAGTCAAAGAAAACGCTTGTTCTGTTCTTACAATACTAGGAGGCTCCGAGAATGTTACACTAAGCGTCACATCGTCGTCCTCTCCAAGAAAGCCTTCTCCGGGTGCCCAGGATATGATAGAAAAGGGAGCAGTCCGGAGGATGTCGCACGATAGCAAGAGAAAAGCCAGAACGATCATTGATACAATGCTCAGCTGAGTATGCAAGGGGCCACCGTCTCCAGGCGAAATCAAGGCAGAGCCTCTATGAGTAGCGTCACATCATCTTCAAGATACGTCCCTCCTGAAGCGAGTATGCCCTGCCGCCCACCAGGTAGCCGCAATGCATAGTAATTGGTAGAGCCAGCATCACTTCTCCGTAGGCCTTCCCAACAGAGCGTCATGGCATCCTGGGAATACCAGCTGGCACTCTTTAGGCTAGGCCTTGGAAGTCCAGTAGGAAAGAAAACAGACAGTGATGAGCGGCGGACGGCATCTATCATCAATGGTGCATCGAAGGGTGAAGAAAAAAACAGGGTCAGGGTAAGCAGGCCTTCTGGCGCTTCTCCAACAGTCACAGCGAGCAGGCCGGAATCGGCACTCGGGTTTAATACTTCGGCACTTCCGCTCTCGGCGCGCAAGACTCGAAGGAAAGGAAAGACAGGGGTAAACATAAGAGACCAATCATGTGGCATACCAAGACCCGCCTTATCACGCAGGCCAGCGGGAACGATGAGGGTCAGGTGCTCGCCAGGGGGCCAGGCGTTGTTTGGGGTGTATACGTACAACGCAGGAGAACAGCGTTCCACGCTTCCAGACAGTGCGGGCTCTACGCATATACCAGAATAAGGAGCCCGTTCGTCCAGGTCTTCCGAGAATTCTATTGCTATAGACAGGCCGTAATCTATGCCTGTCATGTCGGCGGCCGCCTCCAGCCAGACGGTCCCAGACCGTATGACAGGATATACCCTTGAGACCCAAGGCGGCTCTGTATCCATGTCAGTCACGAAACAGGCCTTCTCGCTACGGATCAAAGGGGATCCTTCTATGGAACGAGCCTCGCTAGACAGGCTCCAGCTATAGAGGCGACAAGGAGACAAGGCTGTATCGCATGTGATCGATGCGACCCTCTTGTCTTCGTTCCAGGAGAAGCTGATGCTGGCCGACGGGCTAAGGCTAAACGCATCGCGCACACTGGTTCCGTCCATAGGTTCTGAGAATTCCAGGCGTAGTATTACGGTGGACTCAGAGCCAACATCTATGGAAACACCGGAGCCTGGTTCGTACCCTGTCAGGAGCGTCTGGCCGTCACGGCGTACAGAGTAAAATGGAACGCATATGTTCTGTCGTGTTTCTCTACCGTCAAGGGTGGCAATGTCGCCTTCAAGAGAAAGCTCATACTGCCTTCCTGGGTCAAAATCTTCTAAAGGAGTCCAGAGCAATTTGTTTTCTATCCAAGAGCAGTCTCCTTCAATAGTCTCACCCCGGCTTGTCACCGAGAAGGCACGTTCGGCCTCTATCCTTATTGGTGCCGCAGAGAAATCTGCGCTCAGTGCCTGATTCCTGGTGGCTAACACGGCATGTGCTTCCGCCGGGCTCAGAGTAACAATGACTGGTTTGAGATTGATAAGCCCACAGCCTAGCCCACAGGCCGAGACTGCCATGGTGCAGAGCAGGGCAATAACAAACCTGGTATGTAGACGCGTATTGTCTGACCTATCTTGATACTTCCACACGATCACCCTCCTTGATGCCAGGATCGGGCTTGTCTATTATGACGTCCCCACATTCCAATCCTTCCAAGACACATGTTCCTTCTTCCATCTCCTCGCCCAAGCCAAGCCTGCGCTCCACGACTATGCCGCCAGCAAGTAGAAACACCTTGCCTTGTTTTCCCAGCCTATCAAGTATGGCCGTACGGGGAATGAAGAGGACCTCACTGGGAGCAGCCTGCGTTACGACTATGCGAGCGAACATACCAGGCCTTGCCATGAGTGTGGGATCCTTGCATGCTACTCGAATGGAGAATGAGGCAGACTTCGCGTCTGCCATGGGAGAGATATAGTCGAGCGTTCCTTCGAGGCCCATGTTAGCCGCGTCGACAAAGACCTGGGCCTTCATTCCCCGGTTTAGGCGTATGGCCACTGCCTCGTCTATGGATGCGATGGCGTAGAGCGATGATGAGTCTATGACAGTAAAAAGCTTATCCTCTCGCCTTACTCGCTCTCCAACTTCTAGATAGCGCGCGCCGATGACGCCGCTCATAGGAGAGAGGATTGTCAACTCGGAGAGGGCCAGTTTGGCAGAGGCTTGTTCCTTGAGCGCCGCATCCAAACGGGCAAGAGCAGAACAAGCCTCGGCCTTCTGGCTGGCAGTAGAAAGATCGTTCAAGGATCGCTGACGCTCGGAAGGATCAGTTGGAACGGACATACCACCGGCCCTCAGGTCATCATCCCTTAGGCCTATGAGCCGTATTTGAATATCCTTCTTTATCACTTCTAGCTCTTCCCTGGCCGATTCTATGGTGAATCTTCCAGAGCGTATGGCCTCCTCGGTAACACCCCCGGCCTCATACAGTCTTTCCTGAGCCAGCTGCTTCCTGTCAGCCTCGGCAAGCCTACGTTCTGCCTGTTGTAGTTCCAGGAGAGACTTCTCTATGCCAAGGCTTCTGGATTCGCATGACAATCGCCCCTCGAACAGGCGAGCCTCGGCCAAAGACAGAGCCGCCTTGGCCTGTTCTACGACATTAGCGGCACGTCCTACAGACAGCTCTAGCTGAGGGCTAGTCAAGAGTGCCAACACCGAGCCTTGTTCTACACCATCTCCTTCTCTGAACGGGAGTCGAGACAAGACGCCTTCCTGTGACGAGCAGATGTCGACCTTCCTGGAATAGGCAAGCACACCAAAGCCTGAGATTTCATTTGGCACAGAAACTGTCGTAACGACTACAGCCTTTACAGGCCTAAGGGAGCCATCGACATGTTCTGAAACCTCATGGCATGAATCCAGCAGAATGATTATAAGTATTGCGGCGTTGATACTTATACGGTAGAGCGAGCATGGCCTTACCATGAGCCGGCTCCAATACCATTTTTTTTACAATCTGCGTCTTCATCGCTGCTATTGGTGGGCATGTTCTCTAGAAACAGTGCCAATGACCCAGGGAGAATGTCCAAAAGACTTTCTATGTTTCTCTCGGCAGTAGCCAGGAAAGTTACGGCGTCTATGAGATCTATTTCTTTTTCCGATCTGGACAGTTCGGCCTCTATGGCGGCATTTCGAAGTGCTTGACCGAGGCGTATCTGCGTGGCAACAAGCTCAGACATAGACTCGGCTAGGCTGAGCGCCTTCAGCGCAATATCCCGTTTGAACGCGGCATTGGCGTATGCCAGCACGGCTGCCTCTGCCTTGCGGCGAATATCGCAGGAGAGAGCCTTATACCGTTCCTCCTCGATCTCCAACGCTAGTCTGGCAGCCTTTTGCTCAAGCACTTTCCCTACATCGCTACATGTCTTTATAACGGAATGACTGTTAGCAGTCGTATCGAATGGCGGCTGTGAGCCTCTATTCAATCCTGTCCCTCCACTTACAAAGGGGCTCATGAAGTCAATGCTAAGACCCAATGACCAGGAGAAACGATTCAGTGGCAAGGTAGTACCGGCGACCTGAGCCTTGGCCTTGAGCCCAATGGTAGGGAACCATGAAAAGGTGGCTGCACGTAACTCTGCTCCACGACTGATCAGTGTTTGTCTGGCCTGTTCAAGTACAGGAGAACGTGCAATGGCTATATCTCCTAACCTCGTCGTATCAAGACACACAGGCTGCCTGCCAAGGGATAGCCCATCAGACAGGGCTGGTAGAATACTCAGTCCTAGAGCCTCGGCCAATACTTCTTCTGCCTGTACCAGCTCTAGTTCTGCACCAGAAATCGCAAGCTCCATGCCCGATAGTTTCAAGTCGGCAATGAGTATATCCATAGCCTTGGCTAGGCCAAGATCAATCTCTGTCTTTAGTATCGAGCGCTCAACGCTGGCTGCTTCTAGAGACCTGTGTTTTATATCAAGCCTGGCCCGAGCGGCCACAACAGAGCGGTAGGCCGAGACAGCCTCTTCTCCCGCCGTTCTCATCTTTCTTTGATGCTCGGCATAGAGAAGGCCTAGCTCCGAGTGTTCGAGAGATCGAGCAGTGGCCAACCTGCCTCCATCCCAAAGAACCTGTGACAATGATAGGGATACTGTCTTGTTAAAAGAGTCCGGGGCATACAGTGACAGCCTCTCGTCACTGCTTGCATCAATGTCTAAACCCGGCAGGTAGGAGCGAAAGCCGAGTCGCCAGGCCACTTCCCTGAGTTCTATGGAGTCGGCTTCCGCCTTGAGTTCTATATTGTTATTGATGGACAGGCTAGCCGCTTCCTGGACACTCAGGCTCTCTATGACGACGTGCGCGCCTTTATCACGACCGTGTGTCTCAAGCAAAACTGTTGAACCCGCTGGCATCTGCGTATAGAATCCGACACAGCTACACAGGTAGTAGCAACTAGAACCAAACACCATCACCAAGGATGCTGCTCGCGCCTTCACGGTGATACACCCTCAAGCTCTGCAAGAAGTGAGCTAGCCGAGCTAAAGGCCATGGATCCAGAAGGAAGCGTTACCAATGCGGCGCGCAGGTCTGCCAAGGCAGCCTCACGGTCCTTGGCGGCCCACAGCAGCGCCGCGCGGTCTATGTACGATAGGCCCGCCTCGGCCGCAGATTCTATGGCCCTATCCAGGAATGCCCTGGCTGCTCGCGAGTCGTTTTTGTCGATGGCCAACTGAGCCGCCAAACGCAGGGCTGCTATGTCTACTGGATTGGATGACAAGAGTAGTTCACAGATTGATTGGGCATCGTCCTTCTGGCCACGTGCACGGTATGACCGGGCAAGCCACAGTGCGGCCTCCCCTGCGCGCGGGGTATGGGCCAGGGCCTTCCTGAAGGCCTTGATAGCCGCCTCATCGTGGTCTAGGAAGTACGATGTCTTTCCGAGCAACATCATTGCGGGTGTAAAACCATCATCGAAGGCCAGCGCAGCCCTGGCTCCATCAGCCGCCGTTGCAAGACGCCCAGCCTTGTAGGCCGACAGTGCCTTTGAATAGGCTTCTAGCGACTGGTTCTTTAAGGTACATGAAACAAGGAGTACGGCTCCCGTTGCAAGGAGAGCCAGTAAGAGCAAGGCCCCATAGATAGGGCACGCGCGTTCTCGACCATCTAACATGACAGCCCCCTGCTGGATCACGTGGGCTTGAGCCTCCACGCTTGCAGGGTTTCAAGTAGATAGAATGAAACGCTTACTGAATCTCTATGCTCCAGCCTGGAAAGGCATCTATGAGTGCGTCTCGCAGATCACGGGTTACTGTCTGTTTTATAAGGTCATTGACTGCAAAACAGGCAGGGCATTCCTTGTTTTTTGAAAAATTCATAAACGCTATTATTGTCTTGTCTTTATCAAAGTAACTGATCTTGGAGACTAGGGCCAATTCTGCCAGGCTGAGCTCAGATTGTGGTTCCTTAACCGTTTCAAGGATGGTATCGAATTTCTCCCTGATATCCATGCTGAGTTCTTTGCTCATTGGGTTCCTTTCTCCAAGAAGTGGGGTAAGCGTTTGAATATGGCCTTGAGATCATCACGTATGGCTCCGTTCTTTGGCCTATAGTGAATGAAGAATGTCTTTGTCTCAGGGTAGGAGCAAAAATGCCGTAGCCGCCCCGGTTCGCTTAAACTCTCCAGAAGCGTCTCCAGTTCCTTGGACTGATCGGGTCCACGCCACAGGAGGGCAAAAGTGTGTTCACCTATCCTGACATCCCTTCTCTGCATGGCATCGACACCATCGATATGAGCCTTGCCAAGATAGGAGGCTGCAACAGCATGGGCCTCACCCTTAAACTTGTTTTTAGTAAAAATATTGACAAAAAAACGATCGCGGATGCCTAACAATAAAGAAATAGGCAAGTAGAGTAACGAGTGTCTGGCATTGAGGGTAAAGGTACCCTTGGCCCTGGTCCAGTCTCCAGACAGCGAATAGGCAAAATTATAGCCTATGGTACCGCCTATGTTAACATAATTGGTGTTAGTAGGCTTTAATATTTCTTCAAGCCCTTCTGACATAGTGGACACTATCCAGCGATTCTTCTTGGTTCCAAGGTAATACTGTGCCGTCGCCGCAACGGCGAGCAGTACAAGCGCTACTAATGCATAGGGGTTCATGTTCATCCTTTTCTATCGTTAGCCAGGAAGTGTGCGACGAGTCCTTGTGTCTCTATATTCAATAGATCGTCCCTCTCATGCAAGCCCTGGGGCAAGAAGTTAATATCGAATGTGCTCGACGAACGGAGCCTCTCATCGATGCTCCATGCGGCTGCCGAGACGCCTCGCTTATTGACACACAATCCAGACAGGGGAATATCGAATTTTTTAAGTTCACTCTTGATGCGCAATGCCTCTGAAACAGACAGCTTATCGGGGTTGAGTACCACGGCAACGTAGCTCTCCTTGCTGAACAGTGAAGAGAGGATGGCAAGCCGCTGTCGTATGGAACCTAGTTTGCCGTATATCCTGTCGTCGTCTTTGTCTACGCAGCTCGCCGACACTGCCGATCCAGGATTTACCCTGCTTATCGATTCACGCTTTGACAATATGCGTTCACGTAACTTCGTAAGCTCTCCTATCCACAGATTGGATATGGTTGGCATGGCCAGAAACCTGAGTGACAAGGCCGTGGGTGGCGTGTCGAAGACGACGACATCGTAGTCTGGAGAAAGTGTACAATGGATGTGTTCTATTGCCCAGAGTACCGCGTACTCCTCTGTCCCCGGCGAGTATTTCATTATATCGAAGAATGATTCCAGGTTAAGCGTACCGGCGTAGGCATAGGTTGCCTTCATCTCGGATCGGCTCTCGTCGAGGTAGATATCTACCCATGCAGCAAGGTCCACCTCGAGGGCGTCGAGCCCTGGTTCAACCGTGATTGGTTTGTCTTTAAGAGTAACGCCATACACGTCGCCAAGATTGTGGGCCGGGTCAAGTGAGGCAATGAGGACCCGCTTGCCCGAGCGAGCCAGGGCCAGCGCAAAGGCTGCCGAGACAGTCGTCTTGCCGACGCCGCCTTTGCCAAGAAAAAACGCATTGGAAAGCATGTTCGCCTACCTATTCTCAGTCTACTTCAAGGATACCCATCAAGGCTCCTAGCGGGTCATGGGCAAAGTCTGAACGTGACAACATGACGGCCATCTCCCTCTCCAAGAGCGGAAGAATTTCCATGGCTATGGGGGCGGGAGGAGAAGGCATGCCAACAAAGCCGCCAACTATGAGTAGGCTAAAAATATTCTCGAGCTCTTTAAGCTCGAATTCGAGCATCCCCGTGGCACGCTCCCTGTTAATCTGGTCGATTATTCCAAAGCCGGCCTTAATCTTATCTAGCAGAGCGCCCATCGTAGTCTCCCGTGAAGAAACGTCGGTATCAATGGCTTGCAGTCTCTAAAAAAGGAAGGGCTTCAAGCGAAGCCCTTCCTGAAGACCCTTAGTGTACTTGGCATCGTCGTTCTAGTACTAGAAGCCGACGATGCCGAACGAAAATTAAGCGGCTACTTCGTTTGTCTTCCAGTTCTTGAGGAAGGCGGCGATCATTATGAAGTTGAGCACGAGCATGAACAGGGTGATTGCACCTACGGCGCCGCCGGTGATGACGTTCATCGTGTTTTTCATATCGACGAAGAAGGTCGGTATGATGACGATTTCGTACCAGAAGAGGGCTACGGTTACCGTAACCCAGAGGATTACGGCAGGAATAAGAACGGTCATGGTGTACTTGGGATCAAGCTTCTTCTTGACCCAGACGGCTACGGTGAGCATGACCACTGAGGCCAGGAGCTGGTTGGCACCCGAGAACGCCGGCCACAACACATTGTATCCACCAGATCGGGCAAGGAAGATACCCACAACGGCTATTGACAAAGAGGCTATCCACTTGTTGCTGAACAGTTTATACACCCCAGGATTCTTTTCCTTCAAGGGAAGAGCCATCTCCTGGATGATATAACGACCCAGACGGTTCGTCGTGTCGAGGGTGGTCAGAGCGAAGGTGGACACCCATACGGCGGCGAAGAGCGTCATGAAGCTCATCGGCAGGAAGGGCAGCTTCATGCTGACCATCATGGCGAATGACTGAACGAATCGGGGAAGGGCGCCGGTAGACATAAGCTTGTCACCGAGTGCGTACTTGCCGAATCCGGCGATGGAGACGATGACGAGGGTTGAAAGGAAGCCTTCTACGAGCATGGCACCATAGCCTACGAAGAGAGCATCGCTCTCCTTCTTAAGCTGCTTGGCGCTCGTGCCCGAAGCCACGAGGGCATGGAAGCCCGAAAGCGCTCCACAGGCTATTATAAGCGGGATAGCGGGCCAGAATGGCGTTGGCTGTCCTGCAATGAGCTTGGGGCTAAAGCTTGTAAAGGCAGGGATGGAGTCTAGAGGCGCAAAGCTAATCACAGCCGCTATGCCACCGGCCAGGAGTCCAAAGTACAGGAAGTACGATGACAAGTAGTCTCGTGGTTGCAGGAGCAGGTTAACAGGCAGGGTGGATGCCAGCACAATGTAGACAAAGATGATGAGGAAGTACACATCCTTGTTCCACGTTACCGGGAGCATGTTGCCGAGCAAGAACGCTACGCCTACTAGAACCAGACCGATGATGGTACCACCACCGAGACCCAGCTTCGTCTTGTACATGAAGAAACCGGCTATGACAGCAGCCACACAAAAGAATACGAAGGCGAAGAAAACGCGTCCGTCTCCTGCGAACTGACCGGCGACGATACTACCAAAGGCAGAAACGACGAGGATGCAGAGGAAGAGCATGAACCAGCTGAATGTCTTTCCAGCCTTCTTGCCCATGAGATCCTGGGCTACGAACTGCACGGAGCGTCCATCATACCGAACAGACGCGGCGAGTGCGAGGTAGTCGTGGATGGCGCCAAGGAAGACGTTGCCGAACCATATCCACAGGAGGCCGGGGAGCCAGCCCCAAGCAACCGCCATGGCAGGGCCGGTGATCGGTCCTGCTCCGGCGATAGACGCGAAATGGTGGCCGAAGAGCACATACTTGTTGGTGGGGATGTAGTCGACACCATCTCCTAGGCGCTCGGACGGAGCCGCAGGGGCCTTGTTGCTCTTGAGCAGCTTGTCACGCAGGGTCTTGCCAAACGTGAAATAAAATACCAAGTACAGAGCCAGCGCGAAAAGCGCTATTAATGTTGTCATGCGCCTTCCTCCTTGTGTTGGTGTGGATTCTAATACCAATTCTGAGCATAAAACCGGTTCAAGAGCTTGTCAACTGTTTTGATTGTAAAAACACTATGCACGAAAGTGGGTTCAAATCTTGCTAGCCGGCTCTGGTAGCCTCCAATAGTCTATCTGCCCATGAGGTACAAAACCACGGGACCTATAGAGGGCCAGGGCTGAGCCGTTGTTCATGTCTACTTCCAGGGAAATATCCCTGGCGCCTCTATTTCGCAGAACCACGAGTACGGCGTCCAGTATGGCCGCTCCAAGCCCCTGGCTTCTGCTGTTGGGGGCAACGCCAAGGCCGTGGATCATGTAGCCATCCTGATACCTCGATGTGGCCACCGTGCCTATTTCTCCCTGGGTGGCACGAGCCATGAACTGCTCTCGAGCTGGGTCGGCTAAGACGGTGCTGGCAAAGGTTTTAGCGTCTCGGGTTCGCTCTGCGAAGACTTCTGCAGACAGGTCGGCGAATGCATCCAGATTCTCTAGAGATACAGGAACGAGCCTGAGACCCTCTGGAGCTCTGATGCCATCGAGCCTTTCCGGAGGCAGTCTCATGAGGAATTCAGCGTGATCGAACGTGGCTCCGAGACGGCTGGCCAAGGCGGCGCCTGTGGGGGATGAGTTCTCACAAACTATCTGCATAGACCCGACGCTGAGTCCGCCTAGTGCCGCAAGCTGTCTTTCATAGAGAGCCATGAATATGCCCTGTCGCCTGAAAACCGGTGATACGCAGGCGCTTATCTCGGCTTCTTGCTTGCTCGGTGCGAAGGTGCTGGCAGCGGCTACCAGTATGCGTGAGTCATGTACTCCCCCGCCATCTAAAGGCTCAAGGAGAGCCTTGGCCGGCTCTGCCCAGGCAAGATGCCAGGCCGGCATGAAGCTGTCCGCGTTTAGATGGGTATCAAACTCAAGACAGGGGTCGTAAGCGTCGGCAATCTTGCATTCTCGGATGAGCCTCTCTACCGCTAGCCTCTCCTTTGCCGAGAGCGCCACGCTGCTTGTAAAGAATATAGGCAGGCATACTGTCATGATTCACCACCCTTCAAACGTTCTATCTCATCGCGCACCATGGCAGCTGCCTCGAATTCAAGATTCTTTGCCTTCTCCAGCATCTCCCGTTCAAGCCTCTTTATGAGGGCGTGCTTCTGTTCAGGAACGAGGAGGTTATATGCCCCCTTGAGGGTTTCAAGCTCCGTGCCTATGGCCTCGCTTTTTTCTTCCTTGTGACGCTTGAGTATGTCGTGGACTGCCTTCTTGACGGTAGTAGGAGTAATGCCGTGAGCCTGGTTATACGCCGTCTGTATGGCACGACGTCGTTCTGTCTCGTCTATGGCTATCCTCATGGCATCTGACATCCTGTCGGCATACATCACGACTATGCCAGCGGCGTTTCTGGCCGCTCTGCCAATAATCTGCACGAGGCTCGTAGCCGAGCGAAGGAAACCAATCTTGTCCGCGTCGAGTATGGCTATGAACGACACTTCTGGCAGGTCTATGCCTTCACGCAGAAGGTTAATGCCGACGAGAACATCGTAGGTACCACTGCGTAGCGCGGTGAGTATCTCGACACGTTCGATGGTCTCAACCTCGCTGTGGATATACCTGACCTTGAGAGACAGCGCCGTCAGGTATTCAGACAACTCCTCGGCCATACGCTTTGTAAGGGTAAGAATGAGACTTCGTTCCCCAAGCGCTATGCGCTTCTTTATCTCGGTGTATATGTCTTCCATCTGGCCTTCACTGGGCCGAACGGCTATCACTGGGTCTACGAGGCCGGTGGGGCGTATCATCTGCTCTACTATACGAGCCGACTTGTTGGATTCCACCAAGCCTGGAGTGGCCGAAACGTAGACGACGTGCTTGGTCAATGATTCAAACTCGTCGAATCTGAGCGGGCGGTTATCCATGGCACATGGAAGCCTGAAGCCGTAATCCACCAGGTTCTGCTTGCGCGAACGGTCTCCGGCGTACATGGCGCCTATCTGTGGCAGGCTGACGTGCGACTCGTCTATGAATGTCAAGAAATCGTCAGGAAAATAGTCAAGCAGCACCGAGGGTCGTTGTCCACGAGCCCGACCAGACAAGGGTCCTGAGTAGTTTTCTATGCCGGGACAGTATCCCATCTCCTCGAGTAGCTCAATGTCATATTCAACCCGGGTCTTGAGACGCTGAGCCTCTACAAGTTTCTTGCCCGACATCAACTCCTCATAGCGGGCAGCCAGCTCGTCTTTGATGCCTTGCAAAGCCCGTTGCACCATTGTCTCCGGCATCACGAACTGCTTGGCCGGATAGATGACGGCAGCGTCGAGTTCCTCCAGAATAGAACCAGAAACGGGGTCGAAGCGCCGTATACGCCTGACCCTGTCGTAATCAAGCTCTATCCTGTACGCCTCCTTGGCGTACGCTGGGTATACCTCTATGACATCGCCACGCACCCGGAATCTGCCGCGATCGAGGACTGCGTCGTTGCGTTCATATTGCAGTGAAATGAGCTCCCGCTTGAAGGCCTCAGGGTCAAGATCCTCGCCTACGATGGCATCGACCTTCATCTCGCGATACACCTCAGGAGTCGCCAGACCATAGATACAAGAGACGGTGGCCACGATTATGACGTCTCGCCTCTCCATGAGGCTTCGTGTCGCAGAAAGTCTGTGCCGCTCTATCTCCTGGTTTATATCGGCGTCTTTCTCTATGTAGAGGTCCCTTGTCGGGACGTAGGCCTCGGGTTGGTAATAGTCATAATAGGAGACGAAGTATTCTACGGCATTGTCTGGAAAGAAATCCTTGAACTCCCTGAACAGCTGGGCAGACAGGGTCTTGTTATGGCTGACAATGAGTGTAGGCTTCTGCACCGCCTCTATGACCTTGGCCATGGTGAAGGTCTTGCCTGAACCGGTCACGCCCTTGAGTGTCTGAAAGCGATCACCGGCCTTGATGCCGGAGGCCAGGGCTTCTATCGCTTTTGGCTGGTCTCCCGCGGGCTCGAATGGAGAGACAACCTTGAATTCTTTCATGCCCGCGGCTCCTTGGTGCTTAATAATGATAGCGTGGCCTCACCTATAGCCCTGGCACCGCGCTCAATATCTTTCATGGGAATCGAGCCAAAACTGACTCGTATATGGGAATCTGTATCGCCACCCTCGGCTTGATCGTATCTAAATGACGACTCGGCCGCTACCAGGCAGGCCTTGCCCAGACACGCGGCGCTCAAGGCCCTGGCCTGTACTCCTGGAGGAAGTGTTATCCACAAATTTATGCCTCCAGATGCTTGCCCCCACTCGAGACCGGTACTGTGGTAGCGATCAAGAGAGCTGTCAAAGGCATGGAATGCCCGCTTATAACGCCTTCGCGCCGACACAAGGTGCTCGTCGAATCGGCCGCTAAGCAAGAAACGCTCGAGCACCCTCTGCATGAGACCGTTTGACGATATGTCTATTGAGCGTTTCACACCCTCTATGCGCTCGCGGAATGCGGCGGGTGCCTCAAGACATGCAATGCGCAAACCGGGCATAAGGCATTTAGAGAAGCTCTTTACAAAAAGCACGCGACCTGCGGCATCAAACGATCGTATGGAAGGGATAGGAGCACAATCCCATGACAGGTCGGAGAACAGGTCGTCCTCTACAATATAGAAACCGTACCGCTCGGCCAGGCTCGCAAGCTCGGAGCGATTATTGGCTGAGTACAGCACCCCAGTAGGATTCTGAAAGCTAGGATTTACATGGACAAGCCTAAGGGAACGACTAGAGGCCAGTCGCTCAAGAGCCTGTAGATCGAGACCATCCCCATTCACGGGCAATGGTACGATCCTGGCACCGGCGGCTATGAAGGCATCCCGTGCACCTCTATAGCCAGGCGACTCAAGGGCGGCCACGTCTCCGCGCCGCAGGAGTATGCGCGCCACCAGGTCTATGCCCTGCTGGGCACCAGAGACGATATGGACATCCTGGGGGTCTATCGATTGACGCACGATGTGCGAACCCAGGGACAGATGATCGGCTATTGCCTTTTTAAGTGGGGGGTACCCGGCCGTATCCTGATATGCAAAGGCCTTGCCTCCATCGGCATCGATTGCCTCGACTATGAAGCGTTTCATGTCTTCAAGCGGGAACATATCGAGAGGCGGTGCATTAGCCGCCATGTCTATAGGCTCCAGTACAGACCCTGTATCCGGTCCGCCAGGGATTGACGCCAGACTATCTGGACCACGCCGCAGCTGGGCAGCGGAAGAGCGCTCGTCTACAGGAGCCTCCGTGGAGACGAATGCACCTGATCCAGGCCTGGCCTCTATGAAGCCTTCCTTTGTCAGGATGCGGTACGCGGCCACTATTGTCGCCGGGTTAACACCAAGTTCGTCAGACAGCCTCCTCACCGATGGCAGCCGATCACCATGGCGGTAAACACCATCGCTGATGCTGGCACGCAATGCATCGGCAGCCTGTACATAGAGAGGCGTTTCGTCGTCCTTATAGAGTCTAAAACCTGACCCCATGTGTGTCCTATCTACCGCCCAGGTAATCCGCCCTGTCTGAAAGCGGCAGTTCTATGCTCATCTTCCTGGATGAACGATAATACTCCACCTTGACCCTGTCTCCTGGCTTATTATCCTCGAGGGCCGAGTATAGATCGGCCAAGGAGGCTATAGGCATGCCATCTACGGCCACGATGATGTCACCGCCGACATTAAAGACACTCTGGTAGTAGCGTACCGGTGTTGTTCCACCACGGATGCCGGCTCTATCGGCATTGCCACTCTTCTTGGCCGATGATACGAGCAAGCCTTTCTCTATGGCCATGGTGCCACCATTCTCCTTCATATACTCTACGAGGGCTGGAAAAAGCTGGACAAACTCGGCATCTATCCAGCCACGCTTTACCATGCCGAATTTAATAAGATCTGGCACGATGCGCTTTGCGGTGTTGACAGGCACGGCAAAGCCGACGCCCACCGAGCCACCAGAAGGAGAGTATATCATCGTATTGATGCCTATTATCTCGCCCTGGGCATTGAGCAGGGGGCCTCCCGAATTACCCGGATTGATAGACGCATCTGTCTGTATCATGTCCCTTATTATCGTCTTGGCATCCTGCTGTACCGGCCGGCCAAGACCGGAGACTATGCCCCTCGTGAGTGTTCTCTCCAATCCAAAGGGATTGCCTATGGCCAAGACCTTCTGCCCCACCTTGAGCCCGTCGCTGTCCCCATAGTTGATGACGACGAGGCTCATGCCCTTGGGCGGCTCGAATTTGATGACGGCTAGATCGTTCTCCGCGTCTGCACCTATGACCTTGCCCTCAAGCCTGGTGCCATCGGACAGGTTTATGAAGACCTTGTACGCATCCTTGATGACATGATTGTTTGTAAGGACGTAGCCCCTTGAGTCTATTATAGATCCTGAGCCTGATCCGCCTTCCTTGGGGACCGGTTCCAGGAACCAGTTTATGGCCACGACCTCTGTTGTTATGTTTACGACTCCTGAGTTAAGGCGCTCGTATACAGAGATGTTTTCCTTCTCATCCTGGGAATACGCCGCACCAACATCACTAAGAACAGGAGTCGCCTCCATGGGTTCCTCCGTGCGAGACAAGGCATTCCCGGTTATGATCGCCTCTGCCTGGTCGTCGGCCTTTGCTCCTAAGAGCAGAAATCCTATGCCCAGGGCAATAAGCAAGCCCAGTCCTGTAGACACGATGATAGAGACTATCAATTGCTTTCTTGAATATAAACGCACCTGCATCCTCCGATGAAGACTTCTTGTCTTTAATCTCTTCTTGTATAGAATATACGAGTCTTGACCAATAACGCCAATAGAGTTGATCAAGATCACATTGACCGGGCGACGAACGCCGGGTAGTATAAAGCCCCATGGATATAAAGCGAAGACTCGGCCAGGCATACGGCGTCGGCAATGACAAGGCTGCCAAGAGCACAGCAGGAAACGGCAAGGCAGCCCCAGAGACGAAGCCACCACGGCCTGTCTCTCCCCGTAGCAGTGGCGTGTCACGGGCCGACAGCACTGCAAGCAAGGCTGGGAGCAAGAGCACAGCCTTGGCCGTAGCCGCATCAGAAAACTACATAAAGACTGGCATACCTGGCATAGAAAAGGCCGCAAAATTCCTTCTGCTCCTTGGAAGGGATGAGGCGGCTACCGTCATCCGCCATCTCAAACCTGCAGAAATAGAGAAGATATCGCGAGAGATTGCCAGGATAGACAGGATAGACACAGACGAAGCCAATGAAATTCTAACCGAATTCGGGTGGCTTGCAAAGACCCAGGGTGCCAACCTTGAAGGCGGGCCGGAGATAGCCGAGAGCATGCTGGCGGCCGCCTTTGGTGAAGAGCGGGCCAAGGAGGTCTTCCGTAAGGCGGTTCCTGAATACAGCAAACCATTCGTGTTCCTCAACGACTTCGAGGCCAGACAGCTCATGATACTTTTCAAGGACGAATCGCCGCAGATGATAGCGATGATTCTACCCTATATTAATCCAAAGCTGGCTAGCGGCGTCATCTCAGAACTACCCCAGGCCATTCGCTCCGACGTCATTCAGCGTATAGCCCGCCTCGAGCGAAGCACACCAGAAGTGATGGAAAGGGTGGAGACGGCACTCAGAGACAGAGCCGCAAGGATTGGGCGGACAGATACGGGGGAACGCATAGACGGTGCTGCGGTATTGGCTGGCATACTCAAACACGTAGATGGCGGTCTCGAGGATACCATTCTGTCTGGCATTGAGGAAGAGAATCCAGTGCTATCCAAGGATATTCGTGACCGTCTTTTTACCGCGGAGGATCTTCTGCGGGTATCCAACCGTGACATGCAGAAGGGCCTGCGTGACCTCTCTGAACGTGACATAGCCTTGGTGCTCAAAGGCAAGAGCCAGCCCTTCAGGGACAAGGTCCTAACAAACATCTCCCAAGGCAAACGAACCATGGTTCTAGAGGAATACGACATCATGGGCACAGTCAGGCGTGACGAGGCAGAGAAGGCAACCAAGGCCTTCATTGCCTTCTACAAACGTAAGTGGGAGGATGGAGATCTTGTCCTGGAGGGCGACGACGACCTCGTAGATTGATCACCCTTTGGCGTAGCGAACGCCTCCATCCGATGCTTCCTCCGCCCTGGCCAGCATGAAGAGCAGATCGGAAAGCCTGTTTATATACGTGCGAAGCGGTCTTGGTACATCAGAATCCCTAGCCAGTGTGACAATGCGCCGTTCTGCCCTTCTGCAGACAGTACGGGCTACATCAAGCTTGGCAGATTGCAGATTGGAACCAGGCACCACAAAACCCGTCAATGGTATCTCTTTCTCAAATCTCGTAACATAGGCAGCCAGACGAGCCTCGTCTGCCTCGAGTATCGGCATTGAAAACGAGCCTGAGCGGGTAGCCAGCTGACCCGCCATCCTATACAGGTCGAGCTGAAGCTCTTCCACGATACGCCGTGCGTCTTCCCTCTTGAGCCAGTGCTTTGCTTCTCCCAGCACTGAATCCAGTTCGTCAACGGTACCGTAAGCCTCAACGCGTGCATCATCCTTTCGCACCCGTTCTCCTGACCACAAACCAGTCAGGCCATCATCGCCTGTCTTTGTAACGATGCCCATGAACCCTCCACGC